>JAKLDG010000001.1:272296-867473 GCA_022703645.1 Patescibacteria group bacterium
CAGTTCTTAAAAGAAAAATCTTGCTTATTCCTTTTTGGCGAGGAGCAGAGGGCAGGGTGAATGCGACGAGCCAAATCCTTAATAGAATTTTGGGCAAAAAAACTGCCCGAGATGGCTCGGGCGTAGGATACTGGTCGGAGAAAAAACGGTGGGGATTTCACTGCGTGCGGTAGTAGATGTGCTTCGGTTCGGTTTCGGGGAATATCCAAACCGTTTCGATGCAAATTTCCGGGCAAACATCGGGGTCTCCTCGGTTCAACCGGATATATCCCTCAATGATTACGACGGAATCGCCGCCCTTTTCAACTTTGCATTTGATCGGGCCGCGAAATTCATTTTCGCAGGAAACAACAGTTACATCGTCCACCGTCAGTCGCGCCATCACTTCTTTTTCATGCGCGGAAAGTTCAGGACACTCCTCGACGGCTTCCTGAATTGCACTGTTAAAAAGTCCTTCAGCTCCGTCTAATAAAGACATGGCTATGCCTCCAAATTGAATTTTGCGATTTGTTCACCGAAACCGCTCGGGTTGTATATTGTAAAAAAACTTCGGATTCTTATACATAACCATGATACCATAAAAAAACGGCTTTGTCAAGCAGTTTTTATTAAATATCCTTCAAATTCGCGGTACTCCGCGACCCTCTATAATATAAAATAAGCAAGATTTTCTGATTGTTTTTCAGAATAAACATCGAGTATTGGTTAAACCCAGCCAGCAAGATATAGAAAAGAAAAATTGATTTTGGGTAATGTATCGTAGTATCTGATGTCTTTGATTTCTATTCAATATTACATTAAATGTAGAAAGAAATCAAAGATATGGGAGAGCGAGGGCGCGAAGCGAACCAGATACTGCGTGTTATACGCCCCGACGAATCATTTCATTATTATTAGATATAGAAATGATGAGGAGAGTGCAACGGGGCACGGAGCGATAGCGGAGTGAGTTCAATAAATATTTTTCAATTGAATAAAAGAATTGATAGGCTTACCTTATTATAAGAATGAATTTGATTTTTTGGTGCTGGCGAGGAGCAGAGGGGATTAAGGGGTGAATGCGACGAATTCAGAACTCCTTTCCGGTATTTTTGGATCTAAAAAATGGCTTGTTTGCTCACAATATTTGACAAGTGAGTATTTTTTTGGTATACTATCAATAGTTCCTTACAAATCTGCCTGTGGCAGAAAAAACTTTGAGAGGCTGTGCCTCGGAAGGATGTGTCGTTATGATGGCAAAGGTTTATGTTCCAACAAGTTTGATTGAGGTATTCATGTCATGTATGGAAAAGGCAATCAAAGGAAAAGCTGCTCGCTGGGTAAAGAAGCCCCAAGTGGCAAACCCCTCAACACTGCCTGAATACAAAAAAGGTCACAAAGAAACACTGTTCTTGTCCGAGATTGATATATTTGATGAGGACAGAGGGGAAAACGCAGGGGTTGTCGCTATGCTTCTTCACATAACCGGCATAATGCCAATTCTGCCAAATGTTGAGAAGGCCATGACTGTTGACCCTTCTCCTCATGACTTCTTCTATGCGCAGATGATGACCTATTGCACCTCTTTCGAGAACATTAACCAAAGGCTGGATTTGGAAAAATATATACCGAATCTCATGGCCAATGGGTGTAATGTTGGAGGCGCTGATAAGGCTTCTTCACATCGCGTACTTGACAGAATGCAGATGAGAGAGATAATAATTTATGCTCTCACGAAAGCATTCAAAGATGATCCTGACTTCAATAATGATTTTATCCCTGAATTTAGGAGGATAGAATCTCCTATCGCTGAATAATGTCTGTTAGGTAAATACCAACTCAAAAGGCGACCTGAAATATGGCCGCCTTTTTTTACCCAAAAATTGTTTATAGAGCAATCGCTTAATTGGTTATTTTTAGCTTTTCGAGTTTTTCTTCCTTGTCTTTTATTGGCTTCAATATTTTATGCCAAAGCTCAGAATTTTTGAATTCTTTTATTCTTTGCTTAGCCATTTTGTTTAGTTTGTGTTTACTATAGTATTGTTCGCCCAATACTCGCCTGTATTCATCTTCAGCGTTGTCCACTTGCCAGATAATGGTTACGGATGAATGTTTTGCTTCCAATTTCAACTTTTGCTCCTTCCAGTCGCTTGGATAATCATGTTTTAATGCATCTTGGTCGATAAAACAAAGTATCAGATCGTATGCTTTGCCCAAAATTGATTTTTGACATTGTTTTAGGATTATTTCAGGAGAAGACCCTGATGCGTTATCATAATTAAAGACCCACTTTTTTGCATGATATTCTTCAAGTAGGGGAATCAAGGCCATTAAAAATTCTTTATCTTTTCCACCTTCGCCAAATGTTAAACAAGAATATTTCATGAATTTATACTTTTATTTTTGGAAAGGCTCCGTAGGATCCTGTCATATATTTTGACAGGAAGTTTTCATCTGGTCTTATGCCCTCAACTTGGTTTAAGCGAAATACAGAACTTTCACACTTATTGTTTTTTTCAACTAAATAAATTTGGTGCATGTCCAGTTTATTCATAAATCCAAGTGAATGTGACGAGAATATTAATTGAGCCTTTTTATTTTTATCTTCATCAATAAAATAACCAATAAGTTTATTTAAAGCTTCCGGATGAAAACCAGTTTCAAGCTCGTCAATAATAACAACATTATTATTTTTCAATGCACTTAGGATATTTGCCATTACAAAGAATAATGATTTAGTGCCTCTCGATTCATATCCAAAATCCAGTTTGTTATTTTCTGTTTTAGTAGAGTGAACGCCTTGTACGGTTATAGAGAATCCCTTTTCTCTGACATCTTCTTTGATTTCAAAACTATTTAACCCAATATCAAAATGGCGAATAAAATTTTCTACTTCTTTTTTTAGTTCAGAATCACTTAAATAAACCTTAAGTGCATCAATTTGATGCATAACATGATTTATTTCGCCTCTTTCATTAATGTTGGTTTTAAATCCTAAGAAATAATCATAAACACTGTTTATGATATCAACGCTATAAGTAGATTTCTTTATAAAGGCTATAAAAGAAACATCCTCTCTTATTTTTGGAAGAGCACTTATAGAAATATTCTTAAAATAATTTTCATTTAACGAATCTATAGTGCTTAATTGGCGCGAGAATATTTTTATTTTTTTTGAACCCGCTTGGATTGCTTTTATGTATAGGGATTCTTTTGTGATAATGTCTTTTTTTATTGAGAAGTCATAAAAAAACACATTATTATTATGCTCGAATTCAACATAAAAATTTGATAACTTATCATTACCAAAAAAGGTTTTGAAGGCAATGCCTGGCATAAGAGGGAATTCATCATTTATATTTCTGCATACAAAAAACTTTAGAAAACTAAAGAATCTCATGACATTTGTTTTACCCGATGCATTGCCACCAATAAAACCAGCAATCTTTGTTATTTGGTCGTCAGTCTTCGACTGATAATAGTCGTAAGTTTTTTTCTTTTTCGCTAGAAAACTAATTTCTTGCTCCTTGTTGAAGGAATAAAAATTACTAAACTTTACCTTTCTTATCATATTTTTTGAGTTATTATTATTTCTCTAGCTAAGTATATCAGTGATTAAATAATAAGTCAAGTTAATACAAAATATTGTATTAAGTCCTTAGATAGTCATTCATCTCACGGCTTTGCCGTGCCCCCTCTATAATATAAAAAATCAAATTCGTTTTCCCCTATATAAAAAAGCCTATCAATATTCCTTATTATAAGAAAAATATTTATTGAATTGCGTATAATGTCTCAGTATATCTGATGTTTCGCTCGATACCAAATTAGTTGAAAATAGAAGAGCAGAAATATGGACGAACCCCGAGCCGAGGGGTGAGTCAGATATACTGTGTTAGGCGAGGGATTGATTTACTTACATTATTGAATATATATAAAAAGTAATCAAGAGCGCAGCGCCCCCTTGAGTTTCAAAAAACAAACTTCTCCTTTATTTAAGAGCTCTTTTGGGATTTTTATTTTAATTGTTAAACAAGGATTAATTTTACAGTTAATGTCAAATATGATAAAATGTGGAAAGAAAAAAAGAAAGGAGCGTGACCTTAACAATGGATAATATGACAGCAGTTGTCTGGGCAAACAGAACGGAGAGAAGAATCTCCCAAAAAGACCTTCAGAAGATAATAAAGGATCATCTTCGCGAACTTGCGGATATGTATAACAAGTTCACGGACGCCAGTGATTTCACAAATAATGGCATGGATGTTATAGCCAAAGAAATCAGCGAACGCTTAAAAACCCTCATCGTAACAGGTGGCAACCAGATGGTGTCGGTTTCGGCGAGCGAAGATGATGTTTCAATAGCGCTCATAGAAATGAGCAAAGAAGGATTCTTCGAGGGCGGGCCGACCGGGTTTTTGGTGGTTGATGTGAAGGGAAGCCTTACGGAGTTCAAGCTGAAGACGGGAGTCAGAACGAAAACTCGATACGAATAAGTTTTCACACGCAATTCATTACACACAATGTCGAAGCTGGCCGCTGAGGTCGGCTTTTTTTCTTTCCCAAAAATCCCAAAAGAGCTCTAATTAAAATATAAAAAAGTTTGTTTTTGAAATTTCGCCTAATGTTTCGGTATATCTGATGTCTAGGCTCGCTACCCAATTAAGTTGATGTAGGAAGAGCATAGATATGGGCGCAGGTTTGCGACTTAGCGAACCGTAGCCAGATATACCGTGTTATGTGACGTCATGAAAAATTCTTAATTCGACGATTTTAGTCGAATTTTAATCAGGGCAGATTTATTTTTTTATTTCTTGGTTATTATGATTAAGTCGTCCTTAAAATCTAAGTAATTATTCCTTTGATGTTTTATGATGTTGGCTAAAAACTTCTTTACTTCTGTTGCAGTTGGGAGGGTGTTAGTGTTATGTATAAACCTATAGTAGTTCTTCAAATCAAAGTTTATTTTCCCGCTCAATATATCGCCCACATACATTCGCATTTTGTAGCGCTTTGTTTTTACAGAAAAGCCCTGTTTTTTATAAAAATCCGAAATATATTCCGAATAATTAAACTTTGGATACACTTGTTTTATAGCAATGTTATAGTGGTCACTTTCTTCAGGTAAGGTTAATATCAAAAGCTTACCTTTTTTCTTCAACAAGTCAGTCAGTTTTAACAACTGCTCTTGATAACTCTTTTCATCGGATGCCCAGTAATAATTCGTGTGAGAGGTAAAAATATAATCATATTTTTCATCGGTTTTTAGTTTGGATAGGGGTGCAGTGAATAGCTTTCCTATATTATTCTCGGGCGATAAAAATGTTTTCGCGTACGACAGAGCTTTTTTGTTCGGTTCCAATAGATCGCATGAATAATCATACTCCAATCTGTCTAATATCTGTTTTGTAGTATGACCTTCGCCACATCCAATATCTAAAATCTTTCCACCTTTTATCTCTTTAACTATACCAAATACAATACCGAACCAGTCTTCGGTTAAGGCTCTGATATATATATTCTCATATACTTCTGCGAATTGTTTTTCTCCCCAAAAATCCCATTTTGTCATAAATATATGTATTTTATTATATCATAAAAAAATAAATCTGCCCTGATTAATTTTGCGTGAGCTACGCAAAAAAGAATTTTTTATTATGTCACATAATGTCTCCGAGTATCTGATGTCTTTGATTTCCTTCAATATTACATTAAATATAAAAGGAAAGCAAAGATATGGGTTGAGCGACGGCAGGAGCGAACCAGATACTCGGTGTTGGGCGACCCGAACGAGCTATTCACTTTATTAAATGTAAAAAGCGAGTGAGAGTGCAACGCGGTGCAAACGTCCATTTTCTTTTTCCTTTATTTATTGCTGGCTGTAACCACTCATAGTATTAGTAATTATAAGAAAATTTTGCTTCTCCATTTTTGGGCGAGGTCAGAGGGGATTCAGGGGTGAATGACCGAAGCCCAAAATCATAAATGTTTTCAAAAAAATGTTATTTAAGGTATAATATTTGTTGAACAATAAGTTGTACCCTAAAAAACGAAAAAAGGAGGTGGTGGTTGTGATAAAGTTTTCCAATGGTCATGCCTTTGAATACATGACAGCAAGTGGTGCGTTGGGTTTCGACGGAAAAGGTTGGCCATGGGAAAAACCGTGGCACTGGCTCGGACTTTTTGACCCGACACTCTTTACTTCGGTAACCAAAACATTGACGCTTCAACCAAGGGAAGGAAATCTGCGGTGGTATAATCCGCTCCGATGTTTGCGGTTCGTCAGCGGTGGGGTCGTCAATGCAGTTGGTTTGTCAAATCATGGCGTTGATTGGTGGTGCAATAAGATTGGTCCATCAGTCACTTCCAAAAAAATTCCTTTGGTCGCTTCAATTTTTGGGGAACCAGAGGAATTAGTAGAAATGGCAAGAATGCTGGACGGTTTTGACTTGGTCGGACTGGAAATCAATGCATCATGTCCGAACACTGAAACTTGCATTCTGCAAGATACTACGAGAGTAATTGCAAGTTGCGAAGCGGTCAAAACCAATTCACGCCTACCACTGATTCTGAAAGTATCAGTTACTCACGATGTTCCACGAATCACGAAAGAGGTCGAGGGTCTCATTGACGCAATTTCGATCAATAGCGTTCCTTGGTCAATGGCTTTTCCAAATCGCAGAAGCCCTCTCGAAAATCTCGGAAACGGTGGCGTATCAGGTAAAGTTGCCCAACCGTTCACGTGGGGCTTGGTCAAAAAAATTACCGAATTAACAAGTATTCCGGTAATCGGACCGAGCGTTTGGGACTTCGACGACCTCGAAAAAGTCAGAAATTTTGGTGCGAAGGCCGTCAGTTTTGGTTCTGTCTTTCTGTATCGTCCGTGGAGTCCGACGCTGTATGTTCGGAAAGAACAAAAATTCAAACGATTAAGGGTATAGTGGCACCCTGTCATAAATGACGAAGCCACTTTTTATTTTCCCCTTAAATAGTCCTTCATCTCACAGCTTTGCTGTGCCCCCTATAAATAAAATAAAAAAGCAAAATTTTCCCTTTGTTAGAAGAAAATAAATATTCAGTCATCACAAACCTTGCCAGCAAAATATAAGAAAAGAAAATGTATGTCGCCCAATGTTTCCGAGTATCTGATGTTGCTGATTATTTCTACCTTTATTTTATTATATAAAAGAAAAATCAGCAATATGGGTTGAGGGGCGAGCCGAGCCCCGAACCAGATACTCGGTGTTAGGCGAGGGTTCATTTCCCCTTCATTATTAGATTAAATATAAAAGGGGGAATGAAAGCGCAGCGCCCCCTTGAGTTTCAAAAAACAAACGTCACCTCTATCTAAGAGCTCTTTTGGGATTTTTTGGCTCTGGCGAATTGACCAAAAAAAGCTTGACAGAGCCACAAATATGTGATACAATGATTATGTAAAAAATTTAATGCCCGAGTGGCATATAAGGAGGAAAGGACATTGAAAACAAAGAAAGAGTTAATCGAAGAGAAAAGCGACGGTGTGTTCGGCGCTATGACAGGTCTGGTGCAGTTTGCTTCGCTGGTAAGTGATGAGGAATTCGCACTGCTGTGCGATAACATTCCCAGCGGCGAACATCTCTGGCTGGACTTCAAGAAGTACCGCGACTCAAAGTTTGAAGGTTTCGGTATGTTGCACTATTTTCTTGGCAAGCTGGTAAAAGTCAAGCCAGAGATAGCCACGAAACTCGGGTTCGATCCCGAAACGGTTGCTCTTTAGTTCACACTGTACACGTCTGCGGTACAGCAATAAAACTCCGCGCTGAAATGTTCTTCGGAACAAATCGGCCACGGAGTTTTTTTCTTTCCCAAAAATCCCAAAAGAGCTCTAATTAAAATATAAAAAAGTTTGTTTTTTGAAATTTCGCCTAATGTTTCGGTATATCTGATGTTTCAGCTCGATACCAAATTAGTTGATAAAAGAAGAGCAGAAATATGGACCGAGCGAGGGCACGAGCGAGTCAGATATACTGTGTTACCCGACCCGAGCATTTCTTTCATCTTTATTATATGTAAAAGAATGCGAGAGTGCAACGGGGCAAGCCCCCCCAAGGGCGCAGCGTGTATCTTTCGCTCATTGTTATTAGATTGAACACTTAAAAGAGATTCAAAACAGAATTATTCCATTTTTGGGCGAGGTCAGAGGGGCAGGGGTGAATGACCGAAGCCCAAAACCTTAAATGAATTTTATTTTTTCTGTCCGAAGTTAAGTTTGCGAATTACATTGAAATGCATACTTTCGTCAGGAACAATATAAACAAGACCATCGCATAAAAATTCTCCTGCGCTTGTTTTATCTTCCAATTCTTTCAATAAATCTGCGGTTTCTTCTTTCGAAATGAATTCTGCAATCGTCATGTGCGGGTTGAACGGAAATCTTCTTGGAACAGCTTCTGAAAATAATGAAGCGCTTTCAATTTTTTCTCGTACTGCGTTTAGTTCGGTTTGATTTTCCAAAGGGAAAGCAACTCCTGGGTATGGTGGGTAATCCTTGGGTTTGCCATAATTAATTTCGAAAGGTTTAATTTCAGAAGCAATGTTCTGCAATTCCTGCCAATCTTCTTCGGTTAATGGTTTGGGTACGGGCACCGAAATACTAATATGTGTATCACAACTAGCCTGCGATTTAGGATCATACTTCGAGCGAAGGGAATTGACCAATGAAAGCACCGGTTCAGGCGGCATGATTAAAATGAGTCCATAACGATATTCTTTTTCCCAATTTTCCCAATTATCAACATTTGAAACATATTCAGTAATCGGTTTATTTTTTTCAATTTGTTCATGCGCTGGGGTTGAATCGTTTTTATTCTCTGGCCAATTTTTTTCTGTCATATAATTATTTTTATTAATAAATAGTCCTTCAACTCGTAGCTTTGCTACGCCCCTCTTAAATATAAAAATTCTGTTTTAATTTTGTTCAGGCTCAGCACAAACATTTAGAAACAAAAAAGAAAGATACATGTCTGGGTAATGTATGCGTATATCTGATGTTTTTGACTTGCTTCAATGTTAAATTAAATATAGAAAAAAGTCAAAAATATGGACGAGCGACAGCCGGAGCGAGTCAGATATACGCTGTTCTACGACCCGAAGCCCGATATTCAATATTTATTATATGTAAAATCGGGGTGAGAGTGCAACGCGGGCGTCAGCCGTACATTTTCTTTTTCATTATTATTTATTGCTGGCTGTAACCACTCAGAGTATTAGTTATTAAATGAAAATTTTGCTTCTCCATTTTTTGGGCGAAGGTCAGAGGGGAATTAAAGGGGTGAATGACCTGAGCCCAAAATCCCTTAATGAATTTTGGACAAAAAAATATGCCCGGATTACCGCCGGGCGCGGGATCGTTTACAGAACGGAGAGCACAAGGTTTCATTTGTGCTCTTGATCAAAAAAATCTTCGAAGTCTTTCAGGGTTTTGCGAAGCTTGGATTTTTTTGGTAAGGACTTTTTGCCGTGGGTTTCAATCTCGATTCTCACCGGAACTTCAAATCCTTTGGTTTTTTCCGTGAAAAACATCGTCCCACTTGTGCCGACAACATCAGCATCCACTTCTCTCAAGAAATCTCTGTTAAATAAAATGGGATGTCTTTTGCCTTTTGCATCTCCGAGAGAAACTCTGACACTGTGGGGGAGGACTTCGATAACAAGAAAGGGATATCCCTTTTGTTCTTCTGTGCTGAGGGCAGTTTTTTTCATAATTCAGATTCCTCGCTTCCTTTGGTTTTTTTGATATGTTAAGGTATTTCAATAATACCACAAATGTTTGGATTTGTCAATGGCTTTTTGGCACAACAGAGCTAAAAAACCAAATTAAATAGTCCTTCATCTCACGGCTTTGCCGTGCCCCCTCTATAATCAAATAAAAAAGCAAAATTTTCCCTTTGTTAGAAAAGAATAAATATTCAGTCATCACAAACCTTGCCAGCAAAATATAAGAAAAGAAAATGTATGTCGTAGAATGTCTCAGTATATCTGATGTTTCGCTCGATACCAAATTAGTTGATAAAAGAAGAGCAGAAATATGGACCGAGCGAGGGCACGAGCGAGTCAGATATACTGTGTTACCCGACCCGAGCATTTCTTTCATCTTTATTATATGTAAAAGAATGCGAGAGTGCAACGGGGCGAAGCGTGTATCTTTCTGACTATTGATATTAGAATTAACACTTAAAAGAGAACAAAACAGAATTATTCCATTTTTGGGCGAGGTCAGAGGGGCAGGGGTGAATGACCGAAGCCCAAAACCTTATTTAAAATATTGTGGCACCATCCCTACTTCGGCTAATTTGTTACATTCTATTTCCCACGATTCTTTTTCTTTTTTTGCCATTTCTAAACCCTCCCATAAATCGCTTTTAGAATCTGTGTACAAAAAATTTCTATAAATATTCGAAAAGGTTGTATGGCGAAAAGATTTTTCTCCATAGGCAACATCTCCTTGATTATCTAAAAATATTTTTTCAATATTATCAACCATCGCGTTCAAACAATGCAAGAATTCTTGTAGAAAATAAAAAGCATTTCCCATTTTGATTCTTAACTTTTGTTGATAGTCATCAAAATATTCCGGATTAAATGGTCTTGATAGAAATTGAAAGCAATCCTCCACGCCTTTTGCATCATTTGCAATTCTATCGTAAATTTTTTTTCTAAAATTCGCATCTGATTCATTCTTGGGATCACGATTTTTATCAATTATTAAAATCGCATCATTAATAATTGGTTCAACATTTTTAACAAAGTAATTTTTAGCCTCGCGCCACTTACCTTCTAATTCTTCTCTTAGTTTTGGAAATTCCGTTACTTTTATAAATCTAATGTCTTTAGAAGGGGATATGTTAAAGGTAGGATTCTTTATTATAACATCTATTGGTGGAAGCATCCTTGTTAATTCGTCAATCTTTTCACCTATTTTCTCATCACTAAATTCATTTTTATATTTTTCTAAAAATTTTTCTATATTTTTTATGGTTTTCTCTATAAATTCACTTTTTTCTGCTCTTTTTTCGACCACATTAATATTATCAACTTTGGGTTGTTCTTCTTTTAGTGGGTTAGTGTTGTCGCCTGTCGGCCATTTTATTGGATCTGTCATAAGTTTATTTTTTATTAATAAATAGTCCTTCAACTCGTAGCTTTGCTACGCCCCTTTTAAATATAAGAATTCTGTTTTGATTTTATTCAGGTTCAGCATAAACATTTAGAAGAAAAAAAGAAAGATACATGTCTGGGTAATGTTTCAGTATATCTGATGTTTCAGCTCGCCACCTTATTCACTTGATAGAGAAAGAGCAGAAATATGGACCGAGCGAGGGCACGAGCGAGTCAGATATACTGTGTTACCCGACCCGAGCCCTGATACCTTATTTATTATATGCAAAGAAGGGCGAGAGTGCAACGGGGCAAGCCCCTCAAGGGCGAAGCGTGTATCTTTCTGTTCATTGTTATTAGATTTAATACTTAGAAGAGATTCAAAACAGAATTATTCAATTTTTGGGCGAGGTCAGAGGGGCAGGGGTGAATGACTGAAGCCCAAAACCTTGATAATTTAATCCTTCTTTTTTGTAAATAAATGCACTGCATTTGGACCAGCAACACCAAAAATACCTTCATGATGTGTTTTATAACCAGATAGATCAAGAGATTGATGAAGTATAATGCATCCTTCTGGGCTTAGTACTCTATCAATTTCTTTATTTATAGCCTTAACATATTCTGGGTCTGCATCGTGCATTACACAATCGTCTATACCTGAAGCGTAAATACTAACCGAGTCATCAGGAAGTCTTCTTAAAAAGGAAAGCATATCTTCATCAGCTACTGAGGCAGGAATCCCGTGAAAATATTCTATCTTCCCTTGTGTATAGTTGCTATTCGTATTGATCAGTTCTGATAGTGAGTTCTTTAATTCTGATTTACTTTTGTCTAATGTCTCACTAAGTTGGGAAGAGAAAAATTTATCTACACCGACATATGATTTTGCTCCCAATATGTCAAGGATGTAGTACGCATCTCTACCGCTCATACCGGCTCCTAGGTCAATTACTATTTGGTTTTTGAGATGTTCCAGCGTAGTCGCAAAGGTTGTGTTTTGTTCGTTTACTCCTGCATTACGATTTTTAAATTTTTCAATAAGCTCTCCCTCTGTCAAATCCGGATTTGCATTTTTTAAATTAACAAAAAATTTCAAAGGATTAATCATCCATCTGAATGCACTATCAGAAAAAGATTGTGGAAGATCGTATCCAGTTTTTTTAAATTCTTTACCAATATCAGTGTTCTGTTCTTTTTCTTTGATTCCGGGAACTAGCTCTTCAACTGGTCTTAAAATACTTTCTTCTGATTCTTTTTCTACAGTGTTTTCAACTTCAATTTTTGGCTTAGGTGGTTCTGTATTTGGGTTTGGCCATTTTGGGTCTGTCATAGATTTATTTTTTACTATTAAATAGTCCTTCAACTCGTAGCTTTGCTACGCCCCTCTTAAATATAAAGAATTCTGTTTTGAATTTCGTTAAGCTCAGTACAAGCGTTTAGAAGTAAAAAAGAAAGATACATGTTGGGTAATGTCTCATAGTATCTGATGTTGCTGATTATTTCTACCTTGATTATATTATACAGAAGAAAAATCAGCAATATGGGTTGAGGGGCGAGCCGAGCCCCGAACCAGATACTATGTGTTAGGCGAGGGTTCATTTCCCCTTCATTATTAGATTAAATATAAAAAGGAAATGAAAGCGCAGCGCCCCCTTGAGTTTCAAAAAACAAACTTCACCTCTATTTAAGAGCTCTTTTGGGATTTTTTGGCTACCTATTGACATTTTTTGGGAAATATGATAAGATTAATTATCGGTTTTTGCGGATATATAATCCAATAGAAAGGAGTAAAATCGATGATCTTTAAGAACTTACAATTGGAAACAGGCGACTTTGTTGCGTTTCAAACAGAGGCTGTTCCGCTTCCGGAAGTTCAGGCGGCTGTCATCGGTATTGAGGATGGCGTACTCGAAGTCATGAGTACCTTGCTCGCACCATTCCAGCACAACGGGAAATTTACAGAAGACGAGGTAGGCCAAATCATGGTCGTCTATCCATCAGCGATTGCCATTCCTCGGGAGTCTCGAGGCAAAAACTTCTCTAAACACCAAGGTGTATCCGTCATCATCAAGGGCGGAGAGGAACATCGGGGTGAAGTTGTTGCTGCGTTCGACGGTATCGTCGTGGCACGCAGAAGCGATGGTGAGCTGATCACCGGCGGAGCTTCGCATTTCAATGCTGTTGCCTAAGAATCGACAGCAAGTCCTGCTAATTGAGCGCACGACCTACGGGTACGGCGCTTTTTTCTTCCCTAAAAATCCCAAAAGAGCTCTAATTAAAATATAAAAAAGTTTGTTTTTTGAAATTTCGCCTAACGTTTCGGCATATCTGATGTTTGCCGTAGCGTAGCGAAGGCAAATATGGGTGGAGGCTTTTGTATAAAAGCCGTAACCAGATATGCCGTGTTATGTGATGTGCATGTTTTACTTTAATCCTGATAGCAATCGGGATTGCTCTAAAAAAGAATTTTAATTTTGTTTTTTTGTTTTGGATTTTGGGCAGAGGGGTTAGGGGTGAATGCCCAAAATCCAAAACTCCTTATTCTGCTAATAATTTAAACACTAAGCTAAATATTTTTGGTGAAAAATCTTTATAAATTAACTCTCTCGTCTCGTCCTCACCAAATGACCAAAATTTACCATTAATTTCTAAACCAGTAGGATAATGACTCTCGTGAAATAATTTATTTCTTATTTCTCTTAAAGATTCTAAAAATTTAAGTTCCGCGTCATCAATTAAATCCTTTTCTTTAGCTTCTGTAATTATTCTATGAAAATTGCCGTCAATTTTATTGACAGAAAATTTTATAATCTGTTCTGACAAAACAAATAGACAAGCAAGCGCAGAAAAGTAATTTTCTTGTTCATAAGAATTTTGTGCCTCGAAACATAATTTCCCAAAAATATGGTCTCTTTCATTTATTTTTGCAATTATATCGGTATTCATGTTTATTTCAAATCAGCCATTATTTTTTTTGCTAAATGGTGGGCAAAATTTACTGCGACAGCATTTCCAATCATTTTATATCCGTCGGCAATATCACGATATTTAAAAATAAAATTATCAGGGAATGTTTGAATCCTTGCACATTCACGAACAGACAAGCGACGATATAAATGTTCTTTTCCGGGAACAAAAATTCTTTTATTTTGACTGATAAATTTCATTTTCGGAGCTTGGGGATGAATTGGAGCATGGCGACCACCGGCTTGAATGGTAAAAGAAGGTTCATCCCATGAGCGAACACGATTTCGCGACATATAAATTGAAGAAAAACCGCCATTCATGTATTCGTGATTTGGAATTTTTAACACATCGCCATTTGTCTTATTTTTATCTAACGCAGGTTTTGCTAAACGCAAATCATAAATAGCGTCTTTCAATACTGGTTTATATTTTTGCGGTTCTGGAAATTCAAATTTTTTCTTTAGTTTTTTATTATATCCAACAATAATGACACGCAATCTATCTTCAGGAACATCATAATCATTTGCATTTAATAATTTGCAGGAAATTTCATATCCAGCATTTTCAAATTCTTTTATTATATTTGAAAAAGCCTCTTTGTGTTTAGGGTGAAGAATACCCGATACATTTTCTGCAAGAAAAAATTTTGGTTGTTTTTCCTTTAATAAACGAATGTAATCATAAAATAATTTTCCTCTTTTATCATTTATTCCACGTCCAGCCCCAGCCTCGCTCCAACTTTGACAAGGTGGTCCGCCAATGATTCCGTCAACATCGGGAATTTCAGAAGCAGGGACGTCGACAATACTTCTTTTATCAAGTTTTGTTTTTGGAAAATTGTGTTCAAAAGTTTCCCAAATTGTGGGGTCATATTCATTTGCCCAGACGACATGAAAACCAGCTTTTTCAAAGCCTAAATCAAGTCCTCCTGCACCTGTAAACAATGAAGCTATTTTCATAATTATTCGTGACTAATATTTAGTGTGTTTTTAAATAATTTTTTCGGCGATTTCAAAAGATTTATATCAAATTTCAAAGACGATTCAACCCTAGAACTTGCATTATGAATACGAAAAGAAAGAGTCCAATCATTATTCATGGTTACTATTGCCGTTGTTTGGCTATCGGTTTTGAAACAAATATCAACAATTTCTGTTGGCAATGGAACTTTTGGTGTTTTGTATTTTGGAAGAATGTCGTTAAAAGGCAAATTTAATGTTCCATTCAAATTGTATGCGTGTATTTCTACACTATTTTTGCCTTTAATAACTTTGTAAAAATCTTTATTTCCAACGAGGTATGCAACTAGATTAGACGCTACTTTTTTAGAATCTTTTTTGTATAGATTTTTCAGTTCTTTAATAAAGGCTTTTAAAATTGGAATATAGATTGATGAATGATAATCACCAAGCTCACTCCACTTTTTCTTTGCACCGCTTTCTTTTCTAATTTTCTCTAAATTGTTAAAAATAGGTGTTACTGTTTCAAAATATTCTTTTGATGTTTTTATTCCAAGCCACTTTTCACCAAAATCAATATTTGAAGATAGTCGGGAATGCTTTACTGCATGATGATTGTTTTTGGCCGATACTCCAATTTCCCATTTTTGCAACAAACGAATTGCTAAAACATCTCTAACATCGCCTGATTTTCCATGTTGATCGGATAAAATTTCAAGTTGCAGAATATCATCTTTACCAACATCATTTGTGAGGCGTGGCTCTATATCCATTAGAAAATTAACCGCAAAACTAGCGGTGAGTAAATAATCACTTTTTTCTGTTTCGCTCACATTTTCAAAACATCCTTTTGCAATTTCAAAAGAAGAATTTTTGATAACTTCAAGATTTGTTTTATCTTTCAATTTTTCTTCAAATTGAACAAGTAAAGCATATTCAAAAGATTTTCCAGTTGTCATTTGTCTTGATGCAGTAGTAGTCATATTTTTATTATTACATTTTTCCATTTAAAAATAAATCGTTTTCGTAGCGGAGCGGAGAAAACACCTTATACCCCTTTCTAATTAATAAAAAACAAAATTTAAATTCTTTTTTAGAGCTGGGCGATAGCCCAAAAGTAAAACATGCATTTCACATAACTCGTTTTTATCTGAATATATTTCAGATAAAAACGAGTTACGGTAGTTTATGCGGTTATTGTGTACATTCTTCAACATCTTTGATATTATCGATTTAATATTATCATTTTTTATTATATGCAACAATACTTAGATAGATTGTCGCAGGAATTACGATTAAGAAATTATAGTAACAGCACGGTCGAAAGTTACCTGACGTGCGTGAAATATTATTTTTATTTTGTGGAAAGAAATGGCGCAAGAATTGAAGATGGTGATCAGGATATTCTCAAATCATTTCTTCTTGATAAACATAACAAAGGGTCCTCATCACAAACGATCAATCTTTATCTCAATGCGATAAAGTTTTTTTATCGGGAAATCATGAAATCACCACAAAGTATCGATATTAGATTTGCCAAGAAATCAAATAAGCTGCCGGTAGTCCTCTCGCATGATGAGATTGAAAGAATTATTGAAGTAACAAAAAATTCAAAGCATCGGCTCATTATTTCGCTGAGCTATGGCGCAGGGTTGAGAGTGAGCGAAATCATAAGTTTAAAAGTTAAAGACTTGGATTTGGATAGCTTAACGATTCACCTAAAAAATGCGAAGGGGAAAAAGGACAGAATTACGGTTTTGCCGGTAAAATTAGTTAATTCTTTGCGCAATGCGGTTGCGGGCAAGGATATTGATGATCTGGTTTTTGAAAGCGAGAGAGGCGGGGGATTGACCGATCGGACTGCACAGGTCATTTTCAACAATGGGTTGAGGAGAGCGGGAATCAAAAAAGAAGCGACATTCCACTCGCTTCGCCATTCGTTCGCTACACATCTGCTTGAAAACGGTACAGACATTCGTTACATTCAAGAATTGCTTGGACATCAAAATATTCGAACGACTCAAATTTATACAAAAGTGACAAACCCGGCGGTACGCAATATAAAAAGCCCGCTGTAAATTTCATTTATCTTATAAAATGCAAAACGAAAATAAAAATAGAAAATCAATCCGTTTAAAAGAATATGATTATTCTGAACCAGGAGATTATTTTGTTACAATTTGCACACAGAATCGAGAATGTTTGTTTGGGGAGATTGTAGACGGTAAGATGATTTTAAATGAAATGGGATTAATAGTTAATGATTGTTGGAATGATTTAGAAAATCATTACCCGGGAATTTATTTGGATATATTTACAATCATGCCGAACCATATTCATTTTATATTAACAATATTGTGCGATGATCATATTGTAGGGGCGGGTTTGAAACCCGCCCCTACGGGGAAGCGATATCAATTGTTCGAGATAATTCGTGGGTTCAAAACATTCTCTGCAAGAAAAATAAATAAAATGAAAAATACATCTGGTAATCCTGTTTGGCAACGCAACTATTACGAACACATCGTTCGCAACGAACAATCTTACGATGAAATTTATTCTTACATAGAGTCTAATTCTCAAACCTGGGATCGGGATAGGAATAATCCAAAAAATATGATATAATAAATTCATAATTCTAAATTCTAGATTCATAATTCAAACACGATGTTTTACGATGAAGCGAAAATAAAAATTAAAGCGGGAGATGGAGGCAACGGTGTTGTCTCGTTTTTCCGTACAAAAGGTATTACTCATGGAGGACCGGATGGAGGAGACGGCGGAAATGGCGGGGATATTTATCTTGAGTCAACAAATAGCGAAAATACGCTTTCTGACTATATTCATCAAAAAGAATTTGAAGCGCCGAACGGTGAGCCCGGGAGCAAGCAAAGATGTCATGGTAAAGAAGGCGATGATATAATTCTGAAGGTTCCTGTCGGAACGGTGGTTTTCAAATTATTGGACGATAAAGAAGTTTTTCTTTTTGACTTAAATAAAGCGGGCGTCAAAGTTCTATTAGCCAAAGGCGGTAAAGGGGGATTCGGAAACGCGCATTTTACTTCTTCGACTCGCCAATCGCCAAAATTCGCCGAGCTTGGCAGCCCGGGAGAGGAATTTGCGATCAGGCTTGAATTGCAATTAATCGCAGATGTGGGACTAGTAGGATTTCCCAATTGCGGGAAATCAACATTACTTGCTCGTGTTACTTCAGCCAGACCAAAGATTGCGAATTATCCATTTACTACTATTGTTCCAAATCTTGGCGTGGTTGTGCGCGGTAAATCATCACTCGTATTAGCTGATATTCCAGGTTTGATCGAAGGTGCCAGCCAGGGTAAAGGATTGGGACACGAATTTCTACGCCATATAAAAAGAACGCGCTTGATCGTTCACATCATAGATGGATTGGAAGATGATTGGGCGGCCAGATACAAAGAGATAAAGAAGGAGCTTGGACAATTCGATAAAACGATTTTGGATAAAAAAGAGCTCGTTGCGATAAATAAAATCGATGCGATTAGCAAAGAAGAAATTAAGGAGAAATTAAAGAAAATCAAGAAATTAAAATTAAAAAAGATTTATCTTATTTCAGCGGTGAGCGGCGAGGGAGTCAAAGAATTATTTGATGATGTATTTGAAATTGCTTCAAAAACTCCTGTTCCAAAATATGAAGTCGATCAGGAAAAAGTATTCACCTTTGAGGATATCGATCCGAACTTCTTTGAGGTAAGAAAAGTTAAATCCGGTTTCCGCGTATATTGTAAAAAACTGGATTATATCGCTACCCGAACCAATTTTGACAACGATGAAGCGGTTGAAAGACTTCGAGATGTTATGAAGAAACTTGGAATTGCAAAAGCCATGGAGAAGCAAGGAATAAATCTAGGCGATGTAGTGTGGATAGGGGAAAAGAAAATTGAATGGTAAAAAAGCCATATTATTTATATTATACTTGACATAATATTTATTGTGTGATAAAATGTGCGAAAGTGAATAAAGTCACTGTATCAACAATAAAAAATATGTCAGAAAACCTAATTCTGCAAAACCAGTTTTTCTGCCAAGAGGAAAAATTTTCTCTCATGATTTTATCACTTAAAAATAAGGTAAGTTAGCATCGGCGTCTACAAGCGCCGATTTTTTTTAATTTTAATTTAAAAGTGAATACCAGTTGTAACTTAAAAATTTAATAAAGGAGGAATAAAATGAATTCAATAGGCGCTATCAGTGTACCTTCGAAGATTGAGGGAATTTATCAGGATGACGTAAATGGTTTTTTATTGGTTTGCAACCCTCTTGATATGAACGGTATCCATGTTCTTGATAATCGAACAACAAAAATTTTTAACCTTTGTTGCGGATTGAAGTCAATTGCTGAAATATCGTTTCAATGTGAAGAAGATATCAATTATACAAGCGCTGTGGTAAATGCGCTGTATGAAAAGGGAATTATTAGGATAGGTGATACATCTATCGCATCATTTTCAAAAAAACATTTAAAAAAACAACTCGATTCTTGGTTTCATATAACGAACAATTGTAATTTAGCATGTAAATATTGTTACATTAATAGGACTAATGAATCGATGAGTTTTGAGACCGCAAAAAAGGCGATTGATAGTTTGATCGCTAGCGCTGTATTATATGGAAAAACTTCGATTCGAGTAAAATTTGCAGGAGGTGAGCCGCTTCTTGAGTTCCCCTTGATCAAAAGGATTGTTTCTTACGCGCGTTGGGCAGGAGATACGAAGGGTGTTGATTTCATCTTTAATATTATTACAAATGGTACTCTTATATCGAAAGATATCTCAGAATATATTAAATCTGAGGAAATGTCAGTTTCTGTTTCGTTGGATGGCATTGGGGAATACCATAACTGTCAAAGAGGCGGTTTTTCAAGAGTTGAAAGGGGCATAACAGTGTTGCAAGATAATGAGGTTATTCCAAGTATTTTGGTGACAGTTTCGGAGTTAAGTCTAATGGGGTTACCTGCGCTGACAGAATACCTCTTGGATAGAGGACTACCCTTCCGATTTAGTTTATTTAGGGAGCTGGAGGTTCGAAATGATAGCCCCATCAAAAGCGATGACAATTTTAACCATAGAGTCATAACAACGCTTCATCAATGTTACGACATTATCGAAACCATGCTTCCTAAAAAAGAACTACCGCAATTTCATAAACTTTGTGATATCGATATTACAAGAAAAAGGATGCGGAACTGCGGGATTGGTAGTAATGGAGTAGTTGTTGGGCATAATGGGCAAATAGCTATTTGCCAAGCTCTGTTGGATCATCCAGTTGGAACGGTCTTTAGCGGTGACCCTTTAACACTCGTAAGAAACCAGAGCGAATATAAAATAGGCTCATATTCGGTTGATAAAAACACGGAATGCAATTCTTGCATATGGAGGTATGTCTGTACGGGTGGTTGTCCGCTACTCACTACATTAAAAAATGGTAGCTTTAGTGCAAGATCACCTTTTTGTGAAGTGTTTAAAGAAATGATTCCAAGGCTGTTACGTATTCACGGGCTTCAGATAATTAACAAAAATTCCAAATGAAAGGAGGTGAATCGTTATGGCAGCAGAACTCGGGATTTTTTCAAGTAGCTCAAATGCAGGGATGACCACTCAGTGTCTCGATGAGTGTACATCCCCCGTAGATTGCGATTGCGACTGCACTGACGCCGACGACTAAGAAAAACCGGGCGAATATTTCAGAAATTCAAATAAAAACCCTATTTGTTCGCAAATAGGGTTTTTTATTGTATAATAGACAGTAACAATAAATAATAAATTTATGAAACCAAAAATATCTTTTAAATATTCGTTAGAAAAAGACGCAGAAAACTGGATTTATAAAATTATTGGTACTGAAAAAGGGTTTATATCAGTAGAAGATACTCATTCGTACTATACGGAAAATATTCTTGAAGGATTAAAAAAAGCCAAAGATAAAAAAGAAGCTTTGGCGTTTATGATTCAAAAAATTAAATCACCAAAAAATTCTGAAATAAAATTTTTAGCAATTCATGAAAATATTAAAACATTAGAAAAAATTTGGAAGACAATTCAAGGCGACTATTTTGATATTTTGAGTAAAATACTAAAAGCACCACTTTATCGCGGTGGTTTTATATCTTATTTATCAACTTTTACATTATGTCGTTCCAATGTCGAAGAAGGTTATTTCTATATTAGTACTTGGGGCAATATCTCTAGTCAAATTAATATAATTTTTCATGAAATGCATCATATGCAATTTCTATCAGTCTATCGCAAGACTCTTGAGGAATCAGGTTTGTCTGAAAATCAGATTCAAAACCTTAAAGAAGCTTTAACATTTCAGCTCAATGAAAAAGATTTTCAAGCAATAACTCTTTTACCCGATCGTGGTTACCCGCAACATAAAGATTTTCGAAAAAAATTAAAAAAGATTTGGGATAAAGAAGGTGATTTTAAATTATTCTTGCCTAAGGCCATAGAACTAACAAAGAAAATAATTAAGAAATAAACAAGATTTATAAAGAACCACTAGTTACACTAGTGGTTCTTTTATATTATATTGATTCTTTCTCTTTCATTTTCAACTTTCTCTTTATCCCAACCCCGATTTCTTTTCCAACTTCTTTATACATTTTCCCTCTATGTTTAAGTCCTTTTTCAATTCCCATTTTTTGCTCTTTCATGAGGTGCCCTACTCCGGGAAGGAAAACCTTCATTGATTTCGCGCCTTTTTTCTTAAAATGATTTTTCAGAGCGATTTCAACTCCAAACCGGCTATTTTTTATATTGGCGTCTTCGATTAGATACTTCCAGAAAGCCTGTTGTCCGGAGAGATTTGAACCCGTAACTTGAATGAAAGTCATCCACCATCTTTTTTTATGCGCGATTATTCCGATACACACATCCGATTGTTTTTCGATTATTGGCATAAGAAGTTTCTCGATGTGGGGTTTTTCGATTCCAACCAGATCCGCATCTAACATTACAATAATATCTCCAGTTGCATGCTGTAAACCATGCCAGACAGCCCCTCCTTTTCCGACATTGTGTTCCAAGTCAACAAAAATAATACCTTTCTCATTCCGAAGGATTTCGTAAGTTCCATCTATTGAGCCATCATTAACCACAATTATCTCGTGAAAAATATCACTTTCCTTGGCCGAATTGATCACTTGTTTGATGGTTAACTCTTCATTGTATGCAGGAATTATGCAGGAAATTCTTTCCATTTGATTTTCATTATATATTAAAAGACTCAAAATACAATGGAAAATTTTCTTGCAAAAAAATGATTGTTATGCTAATATATTTTGGCCAAAGCAGTTCCTTAATAGCTTGTTTGATTTTAATCACAAAAATATAATGAAAAGGAGAAAAGCGGATGAATCAAAACGTTGGTGCGGAAAAATTTCATCCGGTATCTGGCAAGTACGCGACATGGATCGACCCGAATGGAAAAATGATTCACTGCGTGATACTATGCCCTGATGATTTCGATGAAGATGGGGATCCCGCGTTCAAAATCAAAGACATCGACAATGAATACGCGCCATACATCAAAGTAAAAGCCAAAGAGCTTAGTCCTAGCGCCAGGCCAAAACTATTTTCAACTTAACGTTTCAGAACCGTTTCAATTTAAATTGGATGGAATAATTAAAAGAACCCGCTCTTATGAGCGGGTTTAAATTTTTTATTGATGCGTTTTTATATACTCTCTCCAATTTTTTCTGATCCATCTTTTCTGAAACTTCAGAATATCTCCAAATCCGCGGTCTTTCAGCTCTTGATCAATGATGCCACCAGCATGGGGATTGCGGAAACTTTTTGGTCGCATGGAATTAAATCCATGAACAAAATGGCAAAATTCATGAGCCAGAATTCCTTCCACGACTGTTTCTGGAATATCTTCACGCGCGAAATAACCGTTGATTGTAATAATACTAACCACTTCATCGGCGTTTAAAAACTTCATTTTGCGCCGGTCTAGCTGCATACGTTTATTCGCTTTTTCGCGAATAGCAATAGAGCCCAGACGGGTACGATTCGCTCGTCCGAACTTTACCTCGATCTCATTACCATCGATAATATCCGAAAAATATGTCTGATGGATGAAAATTAATTTTTCAGTTAACCATGTGTTGTCTCTCACGATGTTGGTCGGTTAATTAATATTTAATTGGGTATTGGGGATTAAAAAATCGATTGGGCATTGATCATTGGATATTGGTCATTATAAACTATTTTCATCTAAAATAAATAATAAATTTTGATGATTATTTTAGATGAGAGCATTTATTGCAGATCGAAATGCTCCTGTGGAAAAAAGGTTATTGACACCCTTTTTATATATGCTATATTAGTTGTGTGAACAATTTGTTCGAACTAATCCAAAATTAAGGTAATAACCACTTACCCCATTTGTTTTTTTCATGATGGTGGAAGATTTTTTTATGAGCTCTAAAACTGTTTTAAAAAGAAAATATTTCCAACCAATTAATGAGGCTATAACGCCTCCTAATTTGATTGAAGTGCAAACTGATTCTTATGATTGGTTTTTGCGCGAGGGGCTCAAAGAAATCTTTGCGGAATTAAACCCAGTCGAAGACTTCATCGGTAAAAACTTAGAGCTAAACTTTCTCGACTATAATGTAGAGGCTCCAAAATATTCCGAAGAAGCTGTACGACAGAGAAACCTTACTTATCGCGCTCCTGTGCGATGCAAGGTTCAATTGGTAAATAAAAATACCGGCGAGATAAAAGAACAAAATATTTTCCTTGGTGATTTTCCTTTAATGACATCTCAGGGTACTTTTATTATTAATGGTGTTGAAAGAGTTGTTGTTTCTCAGCTTGTAAGAGCTCCCGGTGTATTATTCACTTCCGACAATACTGCCGGATTTGATTATTTTGGCGCAAAGATTATTCCAGAAAGAGGCGCCTGGCTTGAATTTGAGACCAGCGCCAAGAACGTTATATATGTAAAGATCGATCGCAAAAGAAAAATTCCTTTTACAACGCTCCTGCGATCATTTGGCTTTGGCAAGAATGAAGAAATTTATTCGCTATTTGCTGATGTCAATACAGACCCAGATAGAAATTATGTCAAAGCATCACTGGAAAAGGATCCAGCAAACTCAGTTGATACGGGTATTCTTGAAGTATATAAAAGGATTAGACCAGGAGATTTAGCAACAGTAGAGAATGCGAAAACTTTAATTGATAATACATTTTTTAATTTCCGCAGATATGACATGAGTAAGATTGGGAGATACAAAATTAATAAGAGGTTGAAACTTGAAACACCAAACGATATAGAGCATCGAGTACTACAGAGAGAAGACGTAATCGCGATTTTAAAAGAAATAATGAGGCTCAATAATGATCCAAATGCTGTAGCGGATGATATTGATAACTTGAAAAACAGACGCGTTCGGGCGGTGGGCGAATTAGTTGCCAAAAAAGTACGCGTAGGGTTCTTAAGAGTAGAAAGAAACATTAAGGATAGAATGAGTGTGGTTGATATTAATAGCGCGACTCCTGCGCAGTTGATTAACGTACGGCCTATTACAGCTTCATTACAGGAATTTTTTGCCAGCTCACAATTATCTCAATTCATGGATCAAGTAAATCCACTAAGCGAGCTGGAACATAAGAGAAAATTAACCGCTACCGGTCCTGGAGGGTTAACGCGTGAAAGAGCAGGATTTGAAGTTCGTGATGTACATGTGTCTCACTATGGCAGACTTTGCCCTATTGAGTCTCCAGAGGGACCAAGTATTGGTTTGATTTCCTATTTTTCAACATTTGCGCGAGTAAATGAATATAATTTTATTGAAACGCCTTACATTTGGATACAAAGAAAGGCAAAAAACGACGGTAAAGAAACTATTGGCCACTATATTCGTACTGATATAACGGATGAAAAAGGAAAGATAGTTGCCAAAGACGGTGAAAAGATTACCAAAGAATTGGCTGAAAAATTAAAGAAATTACCACAAGATAAAATCAGAATTAAGCCTCGCGTAACCGGTGAAGTCGTTTATCTTGACGCTGGTGAAGAAGAGACAACAGTTATCGCGCAGGCAAACGCAAAAGTTGATGAACGAGGATATTTTACAGAAAAAAGAATTGCTGCCCGAAATCGCGGCGAACCGGACGTAGTATCGGAAGAAAAAATTGACTATATGGACGTTTCTCCACGCCAAGTTGTTTCTGTTGCTACAGCCCTAATTCCATTTATCGAGCACGACGAGTTAAAAAGAGCGTTGATGGGATCAAACATGTTACGTCAAGCCGTACCTCTCGTGAAGCCGGACTCGCCAATCGTGGGAACTGGTATGGAAGGAGTAGTTGCGGCAAATTCGGGCGAAATGTTGGTTGCTGAAGGTGAAGGAAAAGTTTCTTCAGCAAATAGCAATGAAGTGATTGTTAATTATAAAGATGGAACAAATAAATCATACCACCTAAAGAAGTTTATCCGCTCTACAACCGGGACTTGCATTAACCAGAGAATCAATGTTGATGTCGGTGATAAGGTTGAAAAAGGAACGATATTATCTGATAGTTATGCTACTGAAAACGGCGAAATCGCATTGGGCAAAAACGTTTTGATTGCATTTATGCCATGGGGTGGTTATAACTTTGAGGATGCTATCATTATTAGTGAAAAATTAATTCACAGAGACGGATTCTCTTCAATTCACATTGAGCATCATGAAGTAGAAGTCCGTGACACAAAACTTGGACCGGAAATAATCACTCGCGATATTCCAAATGTTGGTGACGAAGCTTTGAAAAATCTTGACGGAGAAGGAATCATCCGAATCGGAGCTGAGATAAAAGCCGGTGATATTCTTGTTGGTAAAATTACTCCAAAAGGTGAAACAGAATTAACTCCAGAAGAAAGACTGCTTCGTGCGATATTCGGCGAGAAAGCCAGAGATGTTAAAGACGTATCGCTGAAGCTTCCTCACGGTGAATACGGAAAGGTAGTTGGTATCAAAGAATTTAGTCGCGACTATGGCGATGAATTGCCAACGGGAGTTATAAAAAGAATCCAAGTTGCGGTAGCGCAATTCCGCAAGATTTCAGTTGGAGATAAAATGGCAGGACGTCACGGTAACAAAGGTATTGTAAGTAAAATTATGCCAGTTGAAGATATGCCGATGTTGGCTGACGGTACGCCGATTGATATAGTTTTAAATCCTTTAGGCATTATCTCGCGTATGAATGTGGGCCAGCTTCTTGAAACTCACCTGGGCTATGCAGCAAGTATTTTAGGATATAAAGTTGCTTCACCAGTTTTCTCGGGAGTTACGGTAGAACAAATCGGACAGGAATTAATCAAGGCAGGTAAAGCAGAAGATGGCAAAGAGCAATTATTTGACGGGCGAACAGGAGAGCCATTCCAACAAAGAACCACAGTCGGTATCATGTATATGATGAAATTACATCACTTAGTTGATGATAAAATTCACGCCCGATCTATTGGTCCGTACTCATTGGTAACGCAGCAACCTTTGGGAGGTAGAGCGCAATTCGGCGGCCAGAGATTTGGAGAAATGGAAGTGTGGGCGCTCGAGGGTTATGGCGCGGCGCATACATTACAGGAAATGTTAACTATTAAATCCGACGATGTTTGGGGCAGACGTAAAGCATATGAATCAATTATCAAAAATGAAGAGATAAGAAAGCCTTCAATTCCCGAATCATTTAATGTATTAGTAAAAGAATTAGAAGCTTTAGGATTATCAGTTGATCTGATTCGCAAGAGTGAGGGTGGAGGATTGGAAATCGTTGACGCGGAGTTGGCTTCTGATATGGAAATGAGAAAAATTCAAGAAGAAAATGCCTTTGTCGATGAAGAAACTCTTGTAGAGGAGTTAAAAGATATCACTGGCGCTGCTTTGCATGAAGAATTGGAAGGAGGGTTGGATATCGGCGAGGGAGAAGATTTCCCGACCGAAGAGGAGATTCTTGAAGAAGGAGTAGAAGGTGAAGACGAAGTCCCGCTCGACGAAGCAGGATTGAATGAATTTGAAGATGAGATGGGGATAGCGGAATAATTGAGGAAAATTTCATAAACATTTAGAAAAAATAAAATATATTGTTATGAATGAGAATTTAAATGAGAAGATGATAGACTTTGACGCGATAAAGATTTCTTTGGCAAGTCCTGAAGATATATTGTCGTGGTCTCATGGCGAGGTAACCAAGCCTGAAACCATCAACTATCGGACGCAAAAACCAGAGAAAGATGGTCTTTTTTGCGAAAGAATTTTCGGTCCTACAAAAGACTGGGAATGTTATTGCGGTAAATATAAGAAAATCAGATACAAAGGCATTATTTGCGACAAGTGTGGAGTCCAAGTAACTCGATCTTTGGTTCGTCGCGAGAGAATGGGCCATATCAAATTAGCAGCTCCAGTTACTCACATTTGGTACTTACGTTCTGTCCCGTCTAGAATCGGTCTTTATCTTGGGTTGTCTGTCAGGGATCTAGAAAAAGTGGTTTATTTTGCCGGTTTTATCGTTAGTTCAGTAAATGAAAAAGCTCGAACAAAAATTTTGGAGA
Source organism: Patescibacteria group bacterium (assembly GCA_022703645.1). GTDB lineage: Bacteria > Patescibacteriota > JACPGU01 > JACPGU01 > JACPGU01 > JAKLDG01. The sequence continues at coordinate 299,926 of JAKLDG010000001.1, forward strand.
ATATTAAAGACGAATACGAAACATTTAAAAAAGAAATTGATAAAGAATTTGATAAAAAGAAAAAAGGCTTAGAAAAAGAGGTTTCTGAATATATTAAAGCAAATCCAGGGACGGACAAAAAAACTGCTGAAGGAAAAGTACAAAACGAATTTAAACAATGGCAGAAAGAGATGGAAGAAAAGAAATCAGAAATGGCTACGGCATTCGACGAAGCAAAGATTGATATTAATTCCATCAAGAAATATAGCGTTATTTCTGAAGGAAAATACATGGATCTATCTCGCAAATACGGGGATTTCTTTGAAGCTGGGATAGGCGCGGAAGCAATATTGAAATTAATCAAAGAAATAAACCTTAATGACCTTGCAAAAGAACTCGAAGAAGAACGCGACAAATCAGTAGGTCAAAGAAGAAAGAAGGTTTTGAAAAGATTAAGATTTATCAAGGGTTTCCAAAAAGCCGAAATTGATCCATCATGGATGGTTTTGACTCATATAGCTGTAATGCCGCCAGATCTGCGTCCAATGGTTCAGCTTGATGGAGGACGTTTTGCGACATCTGATATTAATGATCTATATCGTAGAGTAATTAATAGAAATAATAGACTGAAGAAATTACAAGAGTTGCGCGCTCCGGAAATCATTCAAAGAAATGAAAAACGAATGCTTCAGGAAGCAGTTGATGCTTTGATTGGCAATGATAGCCAGCGCGGCAAGACGAATCTTGCTGCCGGTAAGAAGAAATACAAATCATTATCTGAATCTCTAAAGGGTAAACAAGGACGCTTCCGTCAAAATCTTCTCGGAAAACGTGTTGACTACTCAGGTCGATCCGTAATCGTAGTGGGTCCCAATTTGAAACTTGACGAATGCGGTGTTCCAAAGAGTATCGCTTTAGAGTTATTTAAACCATTTATAATTTCAGAATTAATCGCAAAAGGATTTACACATAGCGCCAAAAATGCTGCGAAAATGATTGATGGCAGTTCTCCCGAAGTATGGGATATTTTGGAAGATGTTACCAAAAAATACTATGTTCTTCTAAACCGTGCTCCAACACTGCACAGACTTGGTATCCAAGCTTTCAAAGTGGTTTTGATCGAAGGTAAAGCAATCCAGATTCATCCATTGGTATGTTCGCCATTTAACGCTGATTTTGACGGTGATCAGATGGCTATTCACTTACCATTATCACGTCAGGCGCAAGAAGAAGCGCGCGATATTATGGTTTCTTCAAAAAACCTACTAAAACCTTCTGATGGTTCTCCATCAGTGACACCTTCGCTCGATATTGTACTGGGTTGTTATTACATTACAACATTTGAAAATGGCGTAAAAGGCGAAGGTAAATATTTTTCAGACAGCTCGGAAGCGATGTTAGCATTTTATCGAGATAATATTCACATCAGAGCAAAAGTAAAACTAAAGATTAACTCCGAAGTTATTGAAACAACGATCGGTAGAATTATTTTTAATGAAATAGTTCCGGAAGAGCTTGGATTTCTCAATCAAGATATGGACAAGAAAAACTTGGAAAAAGTAATCTCCCGTTCTTTTAAAGAATTAGGAATCGAAAAAACAGCTGTTTTTGTAGATGATATAAAACGTATTGGTATGCAATATGTTACAATGTCAGGCCTTACATTATCAATTTCTGATATGAAAATTCCGGAAGCTAAGTCCATGTTAATTGAAGAAGCAGAAAAGAAAGTCGACGAGATTGACGGTCAGTATAAAAGAGGTTTGATCACTGCGAATGAAAAATACCTGAAGAATATTGAGATTTGGACTTCAACCAAAGAAGCTATTGAAGTAGAAATGTTGAAAGGATTTGATGAGAAAAATCCTTTGAGTTTGATGTTTACATCAAAGGCCAGAGGAAGTCGTGACCAAGTTTCGCAGGTGGTTGCAATGAGAGGTCTGCTTCAGGATACTGGTGGTAACATCATTGAATTACCAGTGAAATCAAACTTTAAAGAAGGTTTGACGGTTTTAGAATACTTTATTTCTTCCCATGGCGCACGTAAGGGACTTACTGATACGGCTTTGAGAACATCCGATTCAGGTTATTTAACGCGACGTATGGTGGATGTTGCGCAAGAAGTTATAGTATCTGAGCCTGATTGTGGTACTGATGAAGGAATGGAATTCTCCAGAACAGAGCTCACAGCAAATAAAGAATCAATCCAAAGACGTCTTGATGGTAGAATATTGCTTGATGATATCAAAGACAAGAAAGGCAAAGTCCTAATTAATCGCGGCGAAGAATTGACTCCTACTAAAATTGAAATGATTTTTGCTTCTGATGTTACAAATATAAAGGTTAGGTCACCTCTAAATTGTAAGAGCGCATGGGGAATCTGTCAGGCTTGTTACGGAAGAGATCTCGCGCGCGGAAGATTGGTAAAATTAGGTGAAGCGGCAGGTATTATCGCTGCTCAATCTATTGGTGAACCGGGAACGCAGTTGACAATGAGAACCTTCCACGCCGGTGGTATTGCGAAGAAAGATATTACATCGGGTCTTCCTCGTGTGGAAGAGCTTCTTGAAGCGCGAACTCCAAAAGGCAAGGCTATTATTGCTGAGATCGCGGGTAAGGTTCAGATCATTGAGGATGAAAAACTAGGTGTAATGGTTCGCATTATTTCTAATCAACCAAAGAAAGATTTTATAAAAATGAAGCCAAATTTTAAGGTTTTAGTCAAAGATGGCGACAAAGTAGATGAAGGACAAGTAATAATTGAGGTTGGCAAGCAAAAGAATCTGAAAGCTCATGGCAAGGGAATGATTCAGGTTGATAAAGAGAATAATCAAGTAGTTTTAGTTTATAATAAGAAAGAAGAAAAAGTTTATCAGATTGATCCAGATATGGAATTAATGATTGAAGATGGGGCTGAAATTACGCTTGGTGAGCAAATTACAGAGGGTCATATTGACTTGCATCAATTGTTATCGCTACGAGATTCATTGGCAGTGAAAAAATACATTGTCCGAGAAATTCAGGCTATTTACGACTCCCAAGGTCAGTCAATTAATGATAAGCACATTGAAATTATTATCCGCCAAATGTTCTCAAAGGTAAGAGTTATTGACTCTGTCGACAGTGAATTTATTGAAGGAGAAATAATTAGTAAAACCCAAGCGCAGCAGTATAATATAAATGCAAAAGCTAATAAGAAAAAGCCGATTGTATGGGAGGAATTATTGCTTGGTATTACAAAATCTTCGCTCAATACCGATTCTTTCTTATCAGCAGCCAGCTTCCAAGAGACAACTTCAGTTTTGATTGATGCTGCTACGACAGGAAAGGTTGACTATCTGAGAGGATTAAAAGAAAATACCATTCTTGGTAAATTAATACCAGCCGGAACAGGGTTTCGGGGGATGATACAGTAAGGGGGAATTTTCAATTTTACAATTCTCAATTTTCAATCAATGAAACAATGTATTAATGTTTGAAAATTGAATCATTGAAAATTCAATGAAAATTGTGAATTGATAATTGGAAATTATGTTTTTTGGGTTGTAAAAGTTATTTTTTTGTGATAAACTGTCTTAGTAATATAAAATTTTAAGTTAAAACGCCGTGCCTACCATTAATCAATTAATACGAAAAGGAAGAAGAACACAACCAAACAAGAGTAAGGTACCTGCCTTGCTCAAGGATTTTAATTCCATAAAGAACAAACTTATTGATAACCCAAAAGGTTCACCGCTGAAACGTGGAGTTTGTACGAAAGTTACGACAATGACCCCAAAGAAACCTAACTCAGCTTTGCGAAAAATCGCCAGAGTCAGATTATCAAATGGAATGGAAGTAACTGCTTATATTCCGGGAATCGGACATAATCTTCAGGAACACTCAGTAGTTGTCATCCGAGGTGGTAGAGTAAAAGATTTACCGGGTGTCCGATATCATATAGTACGCGGAATGTTGGATGCCGGAGGAGTAGATAAGAGGAAACAAGGCAGAAGTAGATACGGCGCAAAAAAGAGTTAAAAGTTTAAAGTGAAAAGTTAAAAATAATAATTCTAAGAATATATGCCTAGAGGTAACCGCAAGGTACATCGTCATGATCCAAAACCAGATCCAAAATTCGGTTCTGCGATTATTGGTAAATTCATAAACAATCTTATGTGGGCTGGAAAGAAATCCACAGCCACATCATTAGTCTATGATGCTTTTGATATAATAGAGAAAAAAACCGGTAAAAAAGGTTTGGATATTTTCAATAAAGCTATCGCAAATGTTTCGCCAACTCTAAAGGTTCGCTCCAGAAGAATCGGTGGCGCAAACTACCAGATTCCGATGGAAGTGAAAAAAGATCAGAAAATAGTATTTGCTACGAAATGGATAATTGAGGCTGTCAGAGCGAAAAAAGGCAGATCTACACCTGAAGAATTGGCAGAAGAGCTGATGTTAGCAGCTGAAAATCAAGGTGCTGCAATGAAGAAAAAAGAAGATACGCATAGAATGGCAGAGGCAAACAGAGCATACGCTCACTACGCGAAATTTTAATATGATATCCGTAGGGGCGAAGTGTCTTCGCCCAAAAATGAATTTGTTTAAAGGTTAGCTCCGAGTAATGTCGGAGCCCTTTTAATATTCCCCTAAAATTTCCATTGAAAATTAAAAAATAAAGAATATAATGGGAAATGATCCAAAGTGAGAAAGTTTGGACACGTTCATTAAAAACGTATCTTGCTTACTCAAAGGGCAGATTTTATATTTGATCTTTCAAAAACATCGAAAGGAGAGCCATTTATGTCTAAAAAAGATGGAGAGGTTTTTAGTGTTATTGAATATTACATAAAAAATCATAATCCAGATTATTCCTGCGACCAGTCGCTAAAAAATTGGATTAAATGCAAAGAGAAGATTACTCAAAAAATTACTATTCCTGACCACACGATTATTCATGACCGGAATCACAAAGAGATCTGTCGCCCTTACCGATTTTCCCTCACACCTCTCGAAAGGTCGGGGGAGAATTTCCGTTATTATTGTCGGGTACTTACGATTTGGATAAAGGAAAAAATCGAAAATACTGGCGCCAAACCGAATATATTGATCGCTATGGGAGGAGCAAATATTTTTGCAAAGCAACTGCTTCTTTACCTAGGTCAATATGGCATTTTTTTGGAGTTCGGTAGTATTAAGATGAATCGGGTAGTTTCAGGTGGAGAAATGACCATGGAATACGATTCCAACCATTACATACCGGATTTCGATCCCGGGAAGTTCAACGCCTTTATTATCGAAGATTTTCTTAATACGGGTTTATCGGTGGATACTGCGATTAAAAGAGTTCGCTGCGATAGAACCAAAGTTCTGGGTGTTATTGCCTTTACGAATTCTTACCGGAAGTGTTGGCCTTTCGATGTTCCTATCAACATTTCTTTTCTCGAACTGCCTTTCGAGAAATTTCCAGCAGGTACCTGTCCCGAACATTGTCAGAAAATAAGTGGGTAGGTTGCAGACGATCAAGAATCAAAAAATTTCATCCGGGGCATTGCGCCCCGGGTTTTTTATTTTATAAAGTCCTTGCAGTTGTCGGCAGGATTATATATAATTATTTAGCAACACGAAAAAGTGTGTTATTTTTCTTTTTGTTTAATAGAATTTTCAATTTACAATTTCCAGTTTTCAATAAATTTTCAATTTTTCAATGTTTCAAAATTGTGAATTGATTCATTGGTTCATTGATTGAAAATTGAGAATTGAAAATTGTAAATTATTTTTTTGATTAATAATAATTAAGAGTAAAAAACAAATATGACAGACGAAATTAAGTATCCCTTAGACAAAGTTCGTAACTTTGGAACAATCGCGCATATTGACGCGGGCAAAACTACTGTAACGGAAGGCATTCTTTATATTACCGGAAAAAAACACAAAATCGGAGCTGTGCACGAAGGCGAAGCGACGATGGACTGGATGGAGCAAGAAAGAGAACGCGGTATCACGATCACTTCTGCTGCTACCACGGCTTTTTGGAAAGATTGTCGGCTCAATATTATCGACACTCCCGGACACGTGGACTTTACGGTAGAAGTAGAAAGATCACTTCGCGTTCTTGATGGAGCTGTGGTTATATTTGATGGGAAAATGGGAGTAGAACCGCAATCAGAAACTGTTTGGAGGCAAGCAGATAAATACAATGTTCCAAGAATTTGTTTCATTAATAAAATCAATCAAACTGGCGGAGATTTTTACCGATCACTCGAAAGTATTAATAAAAGACTTCGCAAAAATGCTTTACCAATTCAGCTGCCTATCGGTTTCGAAAAAGACATCAATGGAATTGTGGACTTGGTAAAAATGAAAGCGTATACATATAAAGAATATACCGATAAAGCATTAGTTGAAGGCGAAATTCCTGCTGATATGATGGAAAAAGCAAAAGAATACCGCAGTAAATTAGTTGAAAAAGCGGTTGAATATGATGAAGCTTTAATGGAAAAATATCTTGGCGGAACAGAGCCAACAGAAGAAGAATTGGTTTCTGCGATCCGAAAAGCAACTATTTCCGGAGGATTTTCACCGGTAATGGGAGGAGATGGACGCGGGGTAATTGTAGAACCATTGCTTGATGCTGTTGTAGCATATCTGCCTTCACCTTTGGATAAACCGCCAGTAACTGGTACTAATCCAAAAACAGGCGAGGAAATAGAAAGGCATGCAGACGAAAAAGAACCATTTGCGGCTTTGGCATTCAAAATTGCTACCGATCCATTTGTGGGAAAACTTTGTTTCTTCCGTGTTTACTCTGGAAAATTAGCTGCCGGTTCTTATGTATATAATTCTACCAAGGGGGAGAGAGAAAGAATTGGAAGAATTGTACGAATGCACGCCGCCCAACGTGAAGATGTTGCTGAAGTTACTGCGGGTGAAATCGCAGCTGCGGTGGGGCTCAAATCAACATTTACGGGCGATACACTTTGCGATGAAGCTAATCCAATAATTTTGGAAAATATCACATTTCCAACACCGGTTATTTCAGTTGCCATTGAGCCAAAGACCAAAGCAGACCAGGAAAAATTGGGATTAGCTCTTGCAAAATTAGGTGAAGAAGATCCAACTTTCAAAATTCATACAGATGAAGATACGGGTGAGACAATTATCTCAGGCATGGGAGAATTACACCTTGAAATTCTAGTAGATCGTATGAAAAGAGAATTCAAAGTGGAAGCCAATGTTGGCAAACCACAAGTAGCTTATAAAGAAGCAATCCGCAAAGCTGTTGAGTGCGAAGGTAAATTTATTCGTCAATCAGGTGGTCGCGGACAATATGGTCACGTATTACTAAAACTTGAACCTCTTGAAAGAGGAAAGGGTTTTGAATTCGTTAATGCAATCGTTGGTGGAACGGTTCCAAGAGAATATATCGCTCCAAGTGAAAAGGGTATCAAGGAAGCTATGGATCGCGGTGTTATCGCCGGCTATCCGGTTATTGATGTAAAAGCGACTTTATACGACGGTTCGTTCCACGAAGTTGACTCTTCTGAGATGGCGTTCAAAATCGCAGCTTCTATGGCGTTCCAAGATGGTGTGAAAAAAGCTGATCCCGTAATACTTGAGCCGATCATGAAAGTAGAAGTATTAGTGCCGGAAGACTTCTTGGGAGATGTAATGGGGGACTTGAACGCGAAACGCGGTCAAATCCTTGAGTCCGGTGACAAAGGCGAAATTAAATTTGTCGATGCATATGTACCACTATCAGAAATGTTTGGTTATACGACAAATCTTCGTTCAATGAGTCAAGGACGAGCCAGCGCGGTAATGGAATTTGATCACTATGGCGAAGTACCTCGCAATGTTGCGGAAACGATTATTGGCATCAGGGCAAAGGCAAAGGCGGAAGGGAGATAAATAATTGTAGGGGCGAGCCGTTGGCTCGCCCCTTTTAAATAAAAATAATAAAACCGCTGTTGTCAGCGGTTTTAGAATAACGTCAGTCTAAAAAATTATACAATCCTAAATCCTTTAGCACCTTTTAATCTCAGTGTTGCTGGGTCGATTTTGAACTTAATTGCGTCTTAATAATTATAAATATGTATAGCTAAATTATACCAAAATGGCTTAAATAAGTCAATAAATTTATTAATCACTTAACTTTGAGTTCGTGTTATAATATTCTTAATACAAATAAAAAATAAAAATGTCAAAAGTAAGCCGCATAAAAGCAACAAAAAATCTTAAAAAAGATATTAAATCGGCAGTTGATGAGATTGGGGGATTTTCAAAATTTATAAAAAAGGGCGACGCGGTTCTGATTAAACCAAATTTTAATACTGCCGATCCGCCGCCGGCTTCGACAGATGTTGATTTTCTAAGACATGTTGTGGAACTAGTTTATGATGCTGGAGCAAAGGCGGTTATAGTTGGGGATTCATCAACTATGATGTTAAATACTCGCAAAGTAATGGAAGAGAAAAAAGTTTTTGATCTCGATAAAAACATGAAATATCCGCCTCGAATAATTGTTTTTGAAGAGCGGAAATGGAATGTCAAAAAAATCAAGAACGGAAAATATCTGAAAACCATTTCGGTTCCGGAGTCACTCGAAAAAGTTGATAAGTTGATACTGCTGCCTTGCTGCAAAACGCATATGTATGCGGGCTATACCGGGGCTTTGAAAATTTCAGTTGGATTTATGAAGCCAGTAGAAAGAGTTAGGCTCCATATGGGGCATCTGCAGGAGAAAGTTGCGGAATTGAATACCGTGATTCATCCGGATCTGATTATAATGGATGCCAGGAAATGTTTTATCACCAAAGGTCCTGCAAAAGGTGAGGTGAGAGAACCGGGTTTGATATTCGCTTCAACCAGCCGAGTAGATATTGACATAGAAGGAATCAAAACTATTCAAAAATATGAGGGCAATTCATTAGCAGGAATAAAACCGGAAGAATTAACTCAGATTAAATTGGCAAAGAAAATCGGTATAAAATAAATCTTGAAAATAAAAACCCCGCATAAACTGCGGGGGTTTAGTTTTTAGATTTATAGATCATTTTATGGTAAATAGTTATCAGGGTAATATCGCTTTTACTAATGCATCAGCGAGCGATATTGTAGACTCCTTGTCCTTACCCCTTGATTTCAGAACAAGATAGTAGAGGGGGTATCTTACAGTTTTTCTTTTAACCATAATTGTTGTGACCACTACTCCTTTTTTGTTTCTCTCCATAATAATAAAAATATGATCGTTATTTTTGACTTTGTGGGCTTTACGGAGTGTTTCGCAAATCAGCCAGCCCTCCTTGATTCTTACTTCTGGTAAACGTCTTTCTGCATGGCAGAAAGAAAATGATGTAAAATTTCCTGCTTGCGAAAAGTCATCTACTATTGGCACCGAGGATTTTTCCTTATTCTGAATGCAGCCAGGCAGCAATGCAAGTGAGATGATGATACAAGATGATATTAAAGTAATAGTGATAATGGTTTTCCAGTTCGGAGCGTTTTTCATACCTTTCACCTTCGTTTCTTTCTAGTAGTATCATTCTTGTGTGGATTTAACGACCTTCATTCTTGCGTTCTTCGAGATAAGACTTGGCTTTTTCAAGCATTTTTCCGCATTTTTCAAAGTCGTATTTCTCGCGGCATGTTTGAACAACAACTTTCATGGTTCTTTCGCTTTTTATAAGCCGATTATAAATTATATCGGAATCATGCTTGTAGACTTTCACATTATCTCTCAGTATTACGATTGTGTGTCTCTGCGAATTTAGCACAAAACCTGTTGTTATGCAAAAAACGCAAATAATTGCATAGTACCATTTCGTGTTCATTTCTTTCCTCCTTCAATAAATTGCACGATATGTTAATGTGCTATATTAATAATAATATAAATTAACGATAGCGTCAATATTAATAATAAAAATGATAGATATTAAACAAATAAAAAAGGAACGCTATGCGTTCCTTTTATTCTGCTTTATTTGTAATTCTGGAATAAGTGAAACCGGTGCATTAGTGCCGCAATGAGGGCATCCATCTTCATTTGGTAAAAATGTAAGTCCGCACTTATTGCATTGATGCGAATCCTGTGTGATAGCTTCAGTTGCAATCATATCCAAGTGTTGTTCGATCGAAATCATGTGGCCTTTGGCAAGGGCAACCATTATCATCAATAAAACTTGATGAACCGCTGTGAACCTCACTTACTCTCCCCGTGCTTTTCCAGCCCGGAGCTCCCATAATAACAACTACTCGCTGTCCTATCTCCAAAATTTTTCCGTTCTTATCTTTCGGAACAAAATGTCTGAATTCTACCATGTTGAGGATCACTCCTTTCGGATTATTTTAGCAGGAATAAAACTGTATATACGGCCAATCCTAAAATGATTATACTATATATATAGTCAAAATAAAACTTTTGTAAACCATTAGCAAGTTTAATTATTATGACAAAGGGATATAAAAATATGGCAAATGGGTTGAAACGTTGGAAAAGATGACGATTGGCTTCCATCAGTAGCACATGCGCATCGCCATTTGAAGGGAAGCAACCCAAACTAATAGAAAAACCAAACCAAAGAGCGATAGGTATAAGGATTGCATTGTAAATAGAAAGAGGGAGAAAACCAAAGTAAATTTTTTGAATAAACATTAACACAAATGTAAACAATCCAAAAGACAGAAGTGTTCCAAATATAAAAGGTCCGACGGAAATAAAAAATGCTTGAATAAAATTTCTTGGTTGGGCATGCTCGACATAACCGGCGGGATTTTTGAGCTGAAAATATTTTACTTTAAAAACTTTAACATTTGATAACACGCAAAAAAGCTCATGAGAAAATTCATGAATGATTATGCCGGGTGCGGAGAAGATGATGTTGGCGATAAATGCGCCGCGTTGTTTCATGGGAATATTATACACCAAATTTTCAATTTTCAATTCTCAATTTCCATTGAATTTTCAATGATTCAATTTTGAAAATTTAATAATTGTGTCATTGATTGAAAATTGTAAATTGCAAAATTGAAAATTTCTAAAAAAACCTCTTGCATCATTTCTAAATCTATTATAGAATGTATATCAGCTGTGTAAAAAACAGTCGTTACTTTTTTGTAGCGAGTTTATATATTATAAATATAGTAAAATAAAACAATAATTTTTGCCCACAACTTTTGGGCAGGGAGGAAACAAAATGGCAGCAGAAAAATTTGAAAGAACCAAACCGCATTTAAATGTGGGAACAATCGGTCACGTTGATCACGGTAAAACAACATTAACCGCAGCTATTACAAAATGTTTAGCTGGTTCAGGACAAAAAGTAGAAGTAAAAGGCTACGATGCTATTGATAATGCACCGGAAGAAAAAGCTCGTGGTATTACTATTAATACTGCTCACGTAGAATATGAAACAGCTGACAGGCACTATGCTCACGTTGACTGTCCAGGACATGCTGACTATATCAAGAACATGATTACTGGCGCGGCTCAAATGGACGGCGCAGTTCTAGTAGTTGCAGCATCTGATGGACCGATGCCACAGACCAGAGAGCATATCGTACTTGCCCGAAACGTTGGCGTACCATATATAGTAGTATTCTTGAACAAGACTGACCAAGTATCTGATCCAGAATTAGTTGACTTGGTAGAGGAAGAAGTAAGAGATCTTTTAACAAAATATGAATTCCCTGGTAAAGACACGCCAATTATCAGAGGTTCAGCTTTGAAGGCATTGGAATGCGGTTGTGGTAAGAGCGATTGTCCAGCTTGTGGACCAATCCTTGAGCTAACTGCAGCGCTTGACACATATATTCCAGAGCCAACTCGCGATATTGACAAACCATTTCTGATGGCAGTAGAAGATGTTTTCTCCATCAAAGGCAGAGGAACGGTGGCTACCGGTAGAATTGATCGCGGTATTGTAAAGGTAAATGAAGAAGTTGAAATAGTTGGTATCAAACCAACCAAGAAAACCGTTGTTACTGGAGTGGAAATGTTCCGAAAAATGCTAGATCAAGGTCAGGCTGGTGATAATGTAGGAGTACTCTTAAGAGGTATTGAAAAAGAAGATATTGAAAGAGGACAAGTTCTATGCAAACCAGGTTCAATTACCCCACATACAGAATTCGAAGGACAAGTGTATATTCTAACCAAAGAAGAAGGTGGAAGACATACTCCATTCTTCAAAGGATACAAGCCACAATTCTATATCCGAACCACAGATGTGACCGGTGATGTTGAAATCCCAGAAGGTACAGAGATGGTAATGCCAGGGGACACAGTAACTTTGAAGACAAAATTGATTGTACCAGTAGCTATGGAAGAAGGAATGAGATTCGCTATCCGTGAGGGTGGCAGAACTGTAGGAGCTGGAACCGTAACAAAAATTATCAAATAAAGATGCCAACAAAAGCAAAAGCAGAAGTTAAAAAATCAACAACAGTTGCTAAGCCGGTAAAGAAAGAGGAAAAGCAAAGAATCAGACTAAAACTAAAATCTTATGATCATAAGGTTTTGGATCAGTCCGCTGCTCAAATCCTAGAAACCGTGAAAAGAACAGGAGCAAAGCTTGCAGGTCCTATTCCCTTACCAACTGAAAGAAGTCTATTTTCTGTTTTGAAATCTACTTTTGTACACAAAAATGCACAAGAGCAGTTTGCTTTAAGAATTCACAAGAGATTAATTGATATATTTGAACCATCGCAGAAGACAATCGACTCTTTAATGAGTTTAAATCTTCCGGCCGGAGTTGATATCGAGATTAAAATGTAATGTAAGGGCTTATTGCATAAGCCCAATAAAGATTAAAATATAGTTAATTTATTTAAGCCCGTCAATACGATTGGCGGAAACAAATAAATTCATAGGTAACCGGCAAAACTGGTTGAAATGGATTTATGCCGGTTATTTTATTTAAATGATAACAATGTCAAAATTTATACTTGGGAAAAAAATTGGAATGACTTCTATAATCAACGAGGACGGCAATCTCGTTCCTGTTACTGTTATAGAGGCTGGTCCATGTGTAGTTACTCAAGTAAAGGGAGTTGAAAAAGACGGTTATAAAGCATTGCAGATTGGTATTGGTACGGAAAAAAAGCCAAATAAACCATTAACTGGTCATACAAAGAAATCTGGGGTAGCTTCCAAAACATTAAAAGAGTTCAGAATCGGTGATGATATTGAAATGAAGGAAGGCGATATAGTTGATGTTTCAATCTTTGAAAAGGGAGAAAAGGTAAAAATCGCCGGAAATATTAAAGCAAAAGGATTCCAAGGCGGAATAAAAAGATGGGGGTTCAAGAGTCATCCAGCCGGTCATGGTCATCCGCAGCAGCGCAGAGTTGGTTCAATTGGTTCAGGATACCCACAACATGTATTCAAAGGTAAAAAAATGCCAGGCAGATGTGGCCCAGATCGCAAGACTATTCTTGGGCTTACGATTGTCGATGTAGATGTAAAAAACAATCTTTTATTAGTTAAGGGTTCAGTCCCAGGAGTAAAAGGAAGACTGTTGGAGATAAGGGGATAATAATTTTACAATTTTCAGTTTTCAATTTTCATTGTAGGTATCGCTTCGCGATGGATTTAATTGAGAATTATAACATTGTAAAATTGATTGGAAATTGAAAATTGATAATTGAAAATTTATGAATAATATAAATGTAGTAACAACCAGCGGAGAGTCAAAAGACTCGATTAGCTTAAAAAAAGTCAAGAAGGTATCTTCTGCTATGATTTCAGCTACGGTTTTGGCGAACCTTTCAAATAAAAGAACAGCTATTGCTCATACCAAGACAAAGGGCGAAGTAAGAGGCGGCGGCAAGAAACCTTATCGCCAAAAAGGTACAGGACGTGCTCGAGCTGGTTCAAATAGATCACCTTTATGGATTGGTGGAGGAACAACATTTGGTCCTAGGAGCAACCGTAATTTTTATAAAAGAGTTAATAAAAAGCAAAAGACAGCAGTATTATTACATTTAATTAATCAAAAAGCTGAAAGTGGAAATCTTAAAATAGTAGATGAAATCAAACTTGTACAGCCAAAAACCAAAGAAATGATAAGATTTTTATCTGCTTTGGGAATTAACGATAGTGCGCTTTTGGTTATTGATGATGCTTTTTCAAATTCTCCCGAAAGCACATTTGTTTATGTTGCCGGAAGAAATATTAGCTTTTTGCATATTACTTCCCTACAAAAAGCAAGTTCATTTATGATAATGAAGCATAAATGGCTTATTATGACAAAAAAAGCAGTAGAAGACCTGAATAATAAAGTGATAGAGAAAGTTGAAATTGAAGTAAAAAAGCCAGTAAAGAAAACGGCAAAAAAAGAAGAAGTAAAAGCAGAATAATTTAATATAGACGTATGAAATTTGATAAGTTAATTATACATCCATTGGTTACAGAGAAATCGGCTATTGCGGAAAGCAAGGGCAAGTATTTTTTTAAAGTTGAGAAAAACTCAAACAAGATTGAGGTCAAAAAAGCGGTTGAAAAGATATTTGGAGTTAAGGTAGCGGATGTAAATATTATAAATACAAGATCAAAGACCAAAAGAAGAGGTAGAATATTCGGGACAGTCGGCGGTTTCAAAAAAGCGTTAGTAACCTTGAAAAAAGGTCAATCAATCAAATTACGCGAAGAGAAGAAGGAAGAGAAGAAGGCGAAGACGAAAGTTAAAGAGGAAAAAGCAGAAACAAAAGAGTAAATATCCAATATTCAATAACCAATACTCAATCAATACCCAATATGAAGAAATACCCAATTGAATTGCGAATTGAAAATTGATTGGAAATTGAGAATTGGTCATTGGGTATTATAACGGTTTAAATAACAAAAGATAATAGTTCAGTTAGAATAATTTAAGTCAAAACGATATGGCAGTTAAACACCAAAAACCTACAACCCCCGGACGAAGGCAAATGATAATTGCTGATTTTTCGCATTTGACAAAGAAAAAACCAGAAAAAGCGCTATTATCAAAGAGAAAACAAAACGCCGGACGCGGTCATGGTGGTCAGATTACGGTAAGACATCGCGGCGGCGGAGCAAAAAGAAAGCTCAGAACAATAGACTGGAAGCAAGATAAGATGAATGTTTCGGGACGCGTTGCTGCGCTTGAGTATGATCCAGGCAGAACCGCATATATAATGTTGGTTAATTATAAAGATGGCGATAAGAGATACTTGCTTGCGCCAGAAGGAATCAAAGTAGGTGATGAGGTTGTTTCTTCGCCAAAAGCTCCAATAAAAACTGGAAATAGAGCAAAATTGGGTCATATACCAACTGGAATTCCGATTTTTAACATAGAATTAAGTATTGGTAAAGGCGGACAGATCATTCGAAGCGCTGGCGGTAAGGCATTAATAATGGCAAAAGAAGGCGATTGGGTTACTGTAAAACTGCCATCATCAGAAATACGAAAAATCCACAAAAACTGTTTTGCAACAATTGGTTCAGTCAGCAATACAGAACATAACCTGATATCTATTGGTAAGGCGGGAAGAAATAGATGGAAAGGTATCCGACCAACAGTAAGAGGATCTGTAATGAACCCGGTTGATCACCCACACGGTGGTGGTGAAGGTAAAGCACCAGTAGGTATCAAAAAGGGTCCAAAGACTCCATGGGGCAAGAAAGCATTGGGAGTTAAGACTCGACGCAAGAAGAAATATAGTAATCAGTTTATAGTAAATAGAAGAAGTAAGAATAAATAATAAATCATATGAGCAGAAGTAGTAAGAAAGGGCCATTCGTTGACCCGAGGGTGTTAAAAAAACTTGATGGAATGAGTATCGGAGACAAAAAAGTCATCAAAACATGGCTTCGACACTGCGTTATTTCTCCAGAAATGGTTGGTTTTAATTTTGCAGTGCATAATGGCAAGGATTTTATCCCAGTTTACGCTACTGAAAATATGGTAGGGCACAGGCTTGGAGAATTTGCTCCAACGAGAAAATTCCGTGCGCATAGCGGTAAGATGGCAAAAGATCAGGCAAAAGCTGCGGTGGCAAGTACATCAGTAGCAGCTAGCAAGGATAAGAAATAATTAAGAAAAAATGGAAAATAAACAAGCAATTGCAAAATCTAGATATTTGAGAATAGGTCAGCGAAAAATGCTGGGTACTTGTAGTTTGGTTCGTGGTAAGGATGTTGCTGTTGCTAAAGCTATATTAATCCGGACACAAAAAAAAGCCGCAAAATTCATTTCAAAAACACTAGATAGCGCGATTGCAAATGCAAAAAACAAGAATATGGATGCAAAATATCTTTTTATCAAAAGCATTCGAGCAGATATGGGGCCGTCAACTATGAGGCATATTCCTTGGTCACGTGGCACAGCATTACCTATAAAGAAAAGAACAGTACATTTAAGTATAATATTAGAAGAAAAGGCGCATGAAAAGAAGAAAGAAGCAAAGCCAGTAAGCACAGAAAAGGTTGTTGAGAATAAAGAAGTTAAAACAGAGGAAAAGACAGTAAAGCCGGTTAAAAAGGAAAAAGCGATAAAGACTGGCAAAGTAAAGACAAAAGTTAAAACTGCTAAATAATAATTATCAAGTAAAAAAACACCTGTGGGACAAAAAGTACACCCAAAAATAATTAGAATAGGTATTTCAAGAGACTGGTCTAGCAAATGGTTTGCTGAAAAAGACTATGCGAAGTTTTTATTGGAAGATCACAAAATCAGAAAGATGATCGCCGATAAATACAAAGCAGCAGGAGTTGCAGAAGTTGAAATCAGCCGTTCAGCAAATGACGCAAAGGTTACTATTCATACGAGTAAACCTGGTGTCTTGATTGGCAGAGGCGGCGCTGGTATTGAAGATTTGAGAAAGGCAATTGAAAAACTTACTAAAAGGAAAACGGGTGTAGTAATTCAAGAAGTAGATTTTCCGGAAGATCATGCAGTATTGGTTGCAAGAAACATTGCGGATCAAATTGAGAAAAGAATCCCATATAGACGCGCAGTAAAGAATGTTTTGGAGAACACGTATAAGACAGGTATTAGAGGTATTAGAGTCAGAGTAAGTGGGAGATTGAATGGTGCTGATATTGCCCGAAGCGAACCTTTCTCAATGGGAAAAATTCCTTTATCATCACTACGAGAAAATATCGATTACGCGCATGTTGGAGCAAACACCACATATGGAGTAATTGGAATAAAAGTTTGGATATACAGAAGAAAAGAAGCTATTAAACAATAAATACGACGTATGTTAATGCCGAAGAAAGTAAAATACAGAAGACAGTTCAGCCCAAAGATTAGAGCAGTTACGACTCGTGGAGCTACTCTTTCATTTGGCAAATACGGTTTAAAATCACAAGAAGAAGGTTATATTACGGCACGACAAATCGAGGCGGGTAGACGCGCAATAACGAGATTTATCGCCCGTGGCGGGAAACTATGGATTCGAATATTCCCAGATAGACCAAAAACCAAGCATGCGGCAGAAGCGCCAATGGGTTCAGGAAAGGGTTCGCTAGATCATTTCGTAGCAAATGTAGAAGCAGGTAGAATACTATTTGAGCTTGATGGAATACCGCTCGATACAGCAAAAGAAGCATTAAGACTAGCAGCTCAAAAAATGTCTGTAAAGACTAAGTTTATTCACAAATAAGCAATTAAGCAAAAAATCAAGAAAACAATAAATCAATATGAAGACAGAAGTAATTAAAGAAATTAGAGAAAAATCATTAGAACAATTATATAAAGATATCAATTCTTTTGAAAAAGAACTGAGAGAAATTAGATTTAAAACAGTAAATCGTGAAGTAAAGGATTTTAACCAAAAAATGAAATTGAAAAAGAAAATGGCGCGCTACTGGACGGTAATTCATGAGAAAGAATACGCAAAGATAGTGGAATCAATTAAATAATAATTTCTCAATTAATCCCCAATTTCTCAATTTCAAAACCATTTAGAAATTAAGAAATTAGATATAATATTTAGGAATAATAATTTAAACGCATGAAAGTTAGCAAACAGGGAATTATAATCAAAAAGTTAGATAACCGCACAGCCGTTGTGGAGACCTTTTTGATGAAGACGCACCCGATTTATAAGAAAAGTTTCAAGGTTATTAAAAAATATCTTGCGGATGATAAAGAGAATAAATTTAAAGTAGGTGATATTGTGATAATTAAAGAATGTCGGCCAATCAGCAAAACAAAGAGGTTTGAAGTAGTGGAAAATGTTGGTTCGGTTGGATCGGTTGAAGAAGACAAGATAGTTGGTGAAGAAGTATTAGGCGCAGAAGAACCGGTAGAAGAGGAAAAAGAACAAGAAAACAATTAAACAATAAATCAAGAAATCAAATGATACAAAATCAGACACGTTTAAAAGTAGCAGATAACACAGGTGCAAAAGAATTGTACTGTATTAAGGTGTTAGGCGGTTCCGGAGCTCGTTATGCGCGTGTTGGGGACATTACTACTTGTTCAGTTAAAGATGCAAGACCAGGCGGGGTTGTTAAGAAAAAAGAGGTTGTAAAAGCGGTTATTGTCAGACAAAAGAAAGATATTAAAAGAAAAGACGGAACAACAATAAGATTTGATGAAAATGCTGCAGTAATCGTTGATAAAGATGGGAATCCTCGTGGAACGCGTATTTTTGGCCCGGTTGCGAGAGAATTAAGAGATAAAGGTTTTATGAAAATAGTTTCATTAGCACCAGAAGTATTATAATCAATTTATCAAGAAAGTAAAAAAACAATGAAATTGAAAAAAGGCGACAATGTAAAAGTATTAGCAGGAAAAGACCGCGGAAAGACGGGTAAGATTGAAGCTGTCTTCCCAGATAAAGGTAAGGCGGTTGTTGCTGGTATTAATACGGCAATAAAACACCAAAAGCCAAAAAGAGGCGTGAAACAGGTTGGTAGAATTAATATTACACTTCCGATAGATTTATCAAATCTCGCTTTGGTTTGCGATAAATGCGCAAAACCGGCAAGAGTAGGTTTTAAACTTTTGGGAGATGGTAAAAAAGTTAGAATATGCAGAAGATGTAGTGAAGTATTAGGTCAAACATCATAAAATATCTAAATTATAATATCTAATATCTAAATAAATCTAAAATCAAAAATCCAGATTAGAAATTAGAGCTTAGGATTTAGAAATTTAAGGAAATAAATAATATGAAAAGCAAAGACAATTCACCAAGACTAAAAAAACTTTACAACGAAACCATAATTCCGGCTATGATGGCTGATTTTGGTATAAAAAATAGGATGGCGGTTCCCGCTATAAAAAAAATATCAGTTAACGTTGGCGTTGGTAAAATCGTGGTAGCTGATAGTAAGGCAATAGAACAGGTTGTAAATAATATCAGTAAGATTACTGGTCAGCGCCCGGTTGTTACAAAGGCGAAGAAAGCCATTGCTGGCTTCAAGCTTCGAGAGGCAATGCCAGTAGGGGTTTCAGTAACACTTCGTGGCCCAAGAATGTATGAATTTCTAGACAGGTTGGTAAATATTGCTTTGCCAAGAATCCGTGATTTCCGAGGGTTAAAAACAACCAGTTTCGATCAACAGGGAAACTACTCAATTGGAATCAAAGAATATATGGTTTTCCCTGAGATTGTACAAGAAAGTAATGAAATAACTCATGGATTACAGGTAAATATATCACTGAGCAAGAAGAACAAAGAAATGGGCACAGCATTATTAAAGAAATTCGGCTTCCCATTCAAAGAAGATAAAAAATAATAAACATTTATGGCTAAAACATCGCAGATTGTAAGTACAAACAGACTAAAAAAGAAAGCGAAATATAAGACTCGCGTATATAACCGATGTGGAATTTGCGGTAGAAATGGCGGTTACATGCGGAAGTTTGGTATTTGTAGAATTTGTTTTAGGCAAATGGCCCATAAAGGCTTAATACCGGGAGTAAAGAAAGACAGCTGGTAAAAATAAATTAAAAAAACAATAAATCAATTAATCAAAGAAAAAATCTACACCAAGATATATAGTCGGATTTTTTCTTAAGAGGAGAAATTTCACGAAAGCTGGAGAGAATAAAATTTACTAATTTTGTTCTCGAAAGTGAAAGTGAAATTTAGACGAATGGATCCAATAGCAAATATGCTAACACAAATTAGAAACTCATTACTAGTAGGACAAAAATCCTGCCTAGTTCGCTATTCAAAAATTAAAGAAGAGATATTGAAAGCGATAAAGAGTGCTGGATATATTAAAGACTATAAGATTGAAGAAAAAAATGACAGAAAAAATATTCGTGTTATATTAGCATATGATCATGATAACAATTCAATAATTACCAGTATTAAAAGAATTAGTAAATCAGGTAGAAGGGTTTATTGCACAAAAGATAAATTACCATATGTTTTGAGAGGTATGGGAATATTAGTGGTATCTACAAGTAAAGGAATAATGACGGATAAATCCGCAAGAAAAGAAAATATCGGCGGTGAGATAATTTGTGAAATATACTAGACAATTAAACAAGAAATCAATAAAACAATAAAGCAAAACTATGGCGAGAATAGGTAAGAAAGCGATACAATTAGCAAGTGGAATAACTGCCGAAATCAATGGCGGAATTGTTAAAATAAAAGGACCAAAGGGTGAACTAACTCAAGATTTTGGTCCGATTCCAAATATTATATTAAATGGCAGTGAAATAACCGCAGAGAAAAAAGATAATTCGCAAGAGCAGGATGTTTTTCAAGGGACTGTCCGGGCGATTATTGCCAACATGGTTGAGGGCGTTACAAATGGATACAAGAAAACTCTTGAATTAAACGGTGTTGGTTACCGCGTAGCAAAAAAAGGAAACGATGTGGAATTTCATATTGGTTTCTCTCATCCTGTGTTATTCAAGGTTCCAGAGGGAGTTACTGTAGATATTGAGAAAAATCTTATACACGTTTCCGGGATCAATAAGCAATTAGTAGGTGAAGCAGCTGCAAATATCCGAAAACTCAAAGTTCCAGAACCATATAAAGGTAAAGGAATTAAATATATCGATGAGCATATAAGAAGAAAAGCAGGTAAAGCCGGAAAAGCAGCCAAATAGTCAATTAAACAAGAAAACAATAAACCAAGAAAACAAATGAAGAAAATATCAACACAAGATCAAAGAAACATTCTTAGAAAAAATCGCGTAAAAGCCAAGATTCAACGCGGCGGAATTACTCGACCACGTTTTTGTGTTTCAAAAACCAATAAGCATATATTTTTACAGATTATTGATGATATAAAAGGTGTAACACTGGTAAGCGCATCGGATAAAGATGTGAAGGGAAAAGATAAGAAAAAAATCGATATAGCTTCAGAATTAGGAAAGATTATTGCGGCTAAAGCTATTGAGAAAAAAATTAAAAAAGTAGTTTTTGATAGAAATAAGTATAATTATCATGGTATAGTTAAATTGATTGCAGATGGAGCAAGAGAAGGAGGGCTAGAATTTTAAGTAACAAAGGGGGCATGGAGGCAATATGGCAGAGGAAACTGTTAAAAAAGATAAAGGACAAGTAGGAAAATTCAAGAAGTATGTTTGGGTGGTAGTACTGATTTTGGCTGCTGTCATAATAGGATTGCTTTTTTATAAACAAAGAACAAAGATTGAGACAACAAAAGAAGTTCAGATCGAAAAAGATTTTACGGATAACTGGCAGACTTTCAAAAGTGAGAAATACGGGATATCATTCAAATATCCAAAAAAAGAAAGTGGCTGGAGCATTACTGACTTGACTGATACGCCATATGAAAGACCGCAGAGTAGTTTTTTAATATTACACAAAAAAGATGATGGTACGGATACTGCAGTTAGCGTTGGAATATCAGAATCAAGAAATATTGCCATCCAAGATAAAAACTATGCCATTCAAATATCAATCCCATTTGATAAGAAAAACTATATAATTTTTTCTTCAACAACGGAGTTAACGAATGAAGAGAAAAAAGTTTTTTATAACATTCCAGTAACATTGCAAATAGGAAATAAATAGTTATAAAGTAGAAAGTTACAAAGTTTATAAAGTAAGATTAAAATAAGAAAAATGTCAGAAAACAAACCAACGAAAGACATCAAGGATGAAAAAATAGAGGCGGAGAAAGAAGCTGAAATAGAGGCTGATATCTCCGAGGCTATTGTTAGCACTCCAATAGAGATTGTCCCTCCGCGAACAGACGCAGTGCCAACAGGCGGAGGTAGGGGCGGTCGTTTTAGTGGCGGAGCCGGCGGAGGTAAAGGCGGCGGCAGAAGACCGGGTGGACGAGGACCGCGCAGAGAAGAGAATAAAGACGGCTTCGAAGAAAAAGTAATAACAATTGACCGAGTTACACGTGTAGTAAAAGGTGGACGCAGAATGAGATTCCGCGCATTGGTTGTAGTAGGGGACAAAAAAGGCAAGGTTGGATATGGTCTTGGAAAAGGTAATGAAGTACAAATGGCTGTTGCCAAAGCTGTTTCTAGCGCCAAAAAAGACCTGATTACAGTAGAACTTGGCGATGGTACGATACCGCATGATATTATTGGCAAATCAAGAACTGCAAGAGTATTATTAAAATCAGCCAAAAAAGACCGCGGAATTATTGCTGGTGGAGCAGTGAGATCTGTATTAGAATTGGCTGGATATAGCGACATTGTAGCAAAATCCTACGGATCAAATAATAAGATTAACAGTGTTATTGCAACTATCGACGGATTGAAACATCTTTTAAAGCGCAGAACATTTAAAGGGGAAGTAAAGAAGGCTATCGAAAAAAAGGATGAAAAGCCAGCAGAGAAAACGGCAGTAAAACCAGTCGAAAAGAAAGAGAAAAAATAATTTATATATAAAATGAATACATTATCATCACTAAAATCTATTAAAAGTGGAACCTCCAAAAGAAGAGTTGGTAGAGGAGGGGGAAGTGGCAAAGGAAAGACTTCTGGACGAGGACACAAAGGTTACAAAGCAAGAACCGGCTCAAACTCACGTCTTCGTTACGAAGGTGGTCAGATGCCGATTATTTCACGTATACCAAAACTAAAAGGTTTTAAGGTTGTTAACACAAAAAATCTTAAAGTTATTAATGTTGGTGAGATTGCGGAGTATGCGGTTAGCGGAGAAATAACCAAAAAAATCTTGGTAAAAAATGGCATTTTAAGAAAAGGATTTAATCTTAAAATCTTAGGAGACGGAGAATTAAATGAAAAATTAAATATTGAGGCAGATGCTTTTACGAAAAGCGCCATTGAAAAGATAGAGAAGGCAGGGGGCAAGGCAATAATAGCTGTTGTTAAGAAAAAAAGAAGAGAGTAAAAAATAGTTCTTTAATTTCTAAATTATAAATTATAAGTTCTAATTAGATATTATTTTTTTAGACATTTTATTAGAAATTGCAATTTAGTAATTAGAAATTTAAATATTTTTGAAATTGTGATATTATACAGTTAATAAAAATTATTTAGGGAATAACTCATTATGTGGAACAAAATAGTACAGGCTTTTAAAATTAAGGATCTCAGAAATAGAATTTTATTTACTATTTTACTTTTATTAATGATTCGTATTTTATCTCATATACCAATTCCAGGAATTGATGTTGATAAATTACAATTATTTTTTACTAGAAGCAAAGGGCTTGGATTGCTAGATATTTTTTCCGGTGGCGCGATGAAAAACTTTTCAATTGCCATGATGGGTGTTGGTCCATACATCAATGCGTCTATTATTATGCAGTTGCTGACCCATGTCGTACCTTCTCTTGAGGCATTACAGAAAGAAGGAGAAGATGGAAGAAAGAAAATCAATCAGTGGACTAGATGGATATCTGTACCATTAGCATTTCTGCAATCTTATGGAATGATAATGTTATTACGAAGCCAAGGTCAGGGGTTAGTTGGCGATCTTGGAATCGGTCAATTCCTCTCAGTCATTTTAATTACAGCAACCGGAACAGTACTTCTAATGTGGCTAGGAGAACTGATCACAGAAAAGGGGATTGGAAATGGTATTTCGCTTATCATCGCGCTTGGTATTATTGCGGGTATGCCTTCAATCGTTCAAAGCTTGTGGGTTGCAAATCAGGGGACTGGTGTTAGCGGAATTATTTCAATCGCAGGTCTAATTATATTATCAATTATCGTAATAGTTTCAATTATCTATACAAATGAAGGAAATCGTCTGATTCCCGTTTCTTACGCCAGAAGAGTGCAAGGAAATCGGCTTTATGGCGGCGGCGATACGCAATTACCTCTGAAATTAAATACTGCCGGAGTGATTCCAATCATTTTTGCGTTGTCTTTTATGATTTTCCCAAATATGATTTCACAGTTTTTATCCAACGCCCGTACTCCTTGGCTTGCGCATGCGGCAAAATGGGTAGGTTCAACTTTTAGTATTAGCCCACCGACTATCTGGTATACATTGCTTTACTTCGTTTTGGTGGTCGCTTTTACTTTTTTCTACACATCAGTTATTTTTAATCCAAAAGAAATTTCCGAGAATATTCAAAAACAAGGCGGGTTTGTACCAGGGATTCGACCTGGAAATGAAACTTCAAAATATCTTGGTTTTATAATTTTACGCTTAACATTTTCAGGAGCTTTATTTCTTGGTATCATCGCTGTTTTACCAAATATTGTTGATTTAATTAAATCTGGTCACCAATCGGTTGATACGCTGATCGGTGGTACTTCAATTCTAATTATCGTCAGTGTAATTCTTGAAACTTATCGTCAGCTTCAAGCACAGATGATTATGCGAAGCTACGAAGATTATTAGGATAGCTTGTAGCTCTATTAACTTTTTAGGTAGATATTTTTAGGGGCGAGCCGTTGGATCGCCCCTTTGAATTATCTAAATAAAAAAGCGATTCTTTCGAGCCATTTATTGTTTTTTTGTTTAATTATTTATATTGATGTGGTAAGATAGATAAGACAATACAAATTAAACTGAAAGAAAGGATTGTAAAATGCGCAATATAATATTATTTGGTTCACCTGGCGCAGGCAAAAGCACATTAGTTGAGTTATTAACCGAGAAGAATTTGCCATATTCCTTGATAAGTGTTGGAATGATTTTACGTGACATTAGTAAGGAAGATTCAGAACTTGGCAATAAAGTACGCGAAACAATGGCAAAAGGAGATCTTCTCGATGATTTTTTTATTACAGAGTTAGTAAAAAAAGCTTTGCGTGAAGTCGATAAAAGCAAATCAATTATTCTTGATGGATACCCCAGAAGCCTTGGGCAAGTCAATATAGTAGATGGGATATTTAAAGAAAATCAAATTGATTTTCCTGTATTAGTTTACGTAAAAATATCGAAGCAAGAAGCAATCGATAGACTCTCTACTCGCAGAGTCTGTTCGCTCTGCAAAGAAAATTTTCAAGTTTATGAATTGGAAAATGCTGAAAAATGTCCAAAGTGTGGTGGAAAATTAATTCAAAGAGAAGATGATAAGCCTGAAGCTATTGAAAAACGATTTGAATTGTTTGATATGCAATTCAAAATAATTGAAGAATATTTTAAATCACGCAATCGATTCTTTGAAATCGACGGAACAATACCAAAACCGGAGAGAGTAGAGGAATTAATAAAAATAATTCAAGGTTAAGGGTTTAGGGTACAAGGTATAGTTAAGTCCATATTCTACTACACCATATACCCTAATTCGCTATGATTACTATCAAATCACCCGAAGAAATTACTAAACTTAAACGCGGTGGTTCCATCCTCGCCTCTATTTTGCGTGAGCTGAAGGTCTTCGTTCTGGAGAATTATCAAAATAGTGATCTAACAACAGCAGATGTAAATGCGAAATCCGATGAATTGATGGCGAAATACGGTGTTTTGCCGGCTTTTCCAACAGCTGGTTTTCCAACGGGGCTATGTATCTCAGTTAATGACGAAGTAGTCCATGGAGTGCCAGGCAGTAGAATTCTTAAAGAAGGCGATATAGTTAGTCTCGATTTAGGTGTGATTTGTGAAAAATTATTTACTGATGCATCGATTAGCTTTATTCTTGGAAAAGGTTCGAAAATCGATACAGATTTAGTTGAAGCGACATATAAATCCCTTATGAAAGGAATTGAGCAGGTTCGTTCCGGGGCAACTATCGGAGATATTGGTTATGCTATTGAAAGGCATGCTTTTGATAATGGATTTGGGATTGTGCGCGAATATTGCGGGCATGGGGTAGGTTATAGCGTTCATGAACCGCCATCGATCCCGAATTATGGCAAAAAGAATAGCGGAGACATTCTTAAATCCGGAATGATTCTGGCTATTGAGCCAATGTTGGTAATTGGTGAAGAGGGAGTATTTGTAGATAAAAATAATAAATGGACCGTGAAAACCAAAGATGGGGGTAACTCCGCGCATTGGGAACACACTGTGGTTGTTACCGATAAAGGTTCAATGATTTTGACGGGTTAGTAATATTTTCCTATTGCTTAACAGCAGTATATCTGTTAAAATTAATAAAAGCGGCACGAATTACGCGAATGACACGCGAATGTCGCGAATAATAAGAAACATAATGGGATCCGACGAAAAAAAAGATGTTATAAAAGCGGATGGGGAGGTTATTGAGACTTTGCCAAATGCTTTATTCAAAGTGAAATTAGAGAACGGACATGAGATCCTGGGTCATCTGTCCGGTAAAATGCGCATGAATTTTATCAAGATTTTACCTGGGGATAGAGTTACACTTGAGATGACACCATACGATTTAACAAAAGGAAGAATCACGTATCGCCTCAAGGCTGGACAGGTTCGGCCAGGTGAAGAACCGACTGAATAATTGTTCAGAAAAAAAGTACTTGGTTTTTTAGAGATTTTAATATAAAATATAGATATTAAAAAAGCGTTTCCTTTGTTTAGGAAGGAAGACGGTTTTATTTTTAGTCTGGGAAATGGACAATTAATCAAAAAAGCAAGAAAACAACAAATCAAAATTATGAAGGTTAGGGCCAGTGTGAAGAAAATTTGTATGAAATGTAAAATAGTCCGCCGAAGAGGCAGGATTAGAGTTATATGTGAGAATCCAAAGCATAAGCAGAGACAAAAGTAAGTAGTAAGTTGTAAGTAAATAAGTAGTAAGTAAGAAATTAAAATAGAAGAATAAATCTACACAACAATATATAGTCGGATTTATTCTTAAAAGGAGAAACTTGCGAAGTGCTTGTAGAGAGATCTTCACCGGAAGAGCTCGCGGAAAGCACCGAGAAAGTTTGGACGCATGGTACGAATCGCTGGTGTAAATTTACCGGATAACAAAAGAATTGAGATTGCTCTCACCTATATTTATGGTGTTGGCAAAAGCGCTTCAACCAAGCTTTTAAATGAATTAAAGATCGACCTAAATAAAAGAACAAAAGACTTAACTGATAAAGAAGCGGATACGATCCGAGATAAGGTTGAAAAAGGAATGTTAATAGAAGGTGACCTTCGCAGATCTTTATCTCAAGATATCAAAAGATTAAAAGAAATTAACTCATATCGAGGCTTGAGACACAAGCTCAGCCTTCCTGTAAGAGGACAGCGAACCAAAACTAATGCTCGAACCAAGAGAGGCAAGAGAGTTACAATGGGTAGCGGTAGAGCAAAAGCAGAGAAGAAATAATAACCAAATAAGTTAGAAAAATGGTAAAAGAAGATAAAAAAGTGAAAAAAGAAGAAAAAATCGAAAAAGTGGAAGAAGTGGTTGAGAAACCTACGTCTGACGCTGTTGTTGATGAAAAAGCAGAAGAAAAGGTTGAAGAAGGCGCAAAAAAGACCAAGAGGAAGAAAAAGGGCGCGAAAAGCGTCGCTGTTGGTAATGCTTATGTAAAAGCTACTTTTAATAATACTATAGTTACAATTACCGACCTACAGGGCAATGTTTTGGCTAGCGGTTCTGCTGGTTCAATGGGTTATTCAGGTTCAAAGAAAAGCACCCCATATGTAGCTGGTTTAATCTCAAATGCTGTCGCTACGAAAGTTAAGGGCTTTGGCATGGGAGATATAAATGTATATGTAAATGGTATTGGTTCGGGACGTGAATCAGCTGTCAGAGCTCTTCAATCTTCTGGGCTAAATATCACAACCATAAAAGATATTACACCGCTTCCACATAATGGCTGCAAGAGGCCAAGACCACGTAGGGTATAAGTTATAAGCAAGTAAGTAATAAGTAAGAAATTAAATAGTATATGGCGCGAATTACATCACCAATTTGTAGAAAATGTAGAAGAGAAGGAGTAAAGCTTTTCCTAAAGGGAGAGCGTTGTTTTAGTGCCAAATGCGCTTTTGTACGTAGAAGTTATGCTCCCGGTATGCACGGAGCAAATAGTAGAAGCAGAAATTCACAATATGCCAGCCAATTAAGGGAAAAACAGAAGGCAAAGATAGTTTATGGCATTTTAGAGAAACAATTCCGCAGATATTATGAGCAGATGAAAAGAAAAGGCGGAACGGAGTCCATGTTATCACTAATAGAAAAAAGAATCGATAATGTGATTTTCCGAATGGGCTTTGCAGTTTCCCGAAGAGCTGCAAGACAAATGGTTTTACACGGAAAATTTACAGTTAATGGTAGAAAATTATCTATTCCATCAGCACAATTAAAACTTGGCGATAAAGTCGCTGTAAAGGGAGCTGAAAAGAATAAGGATTTAAGTAAAAATGTAAAAGATAACTTGAAACGCACCACTCCGGTTTCTTGGATAAAAGTAGATGTTGAAGCTTTAACTGGGGAAATTACTTCATTACCAAAGAAAGAGGATATCGGTGAGGATATTAATGAAAAATTGATTATCGAGTACTATTCACGATAATAATTAAACAAAAAAGCAAAAAAACAACAAATCAAATTAATTTATAAATAAGTATATTTAAAGGGGGAGGGAACAAAATATGCAAATTGACGAAATAATCTTACCTGAAATAAAAACAATCAAAGAAGAGAAAAACCTTGGAATTTTTAGTATTGAACCGCTTTGGCCTGGATATGGAATGACAGTCGGCAATTCATTACGCCGCGTCATGCTTTCATCTTTGATTGGTGCGTCTGTTTCTTCTGTTAAAATCGAAGGTGTTGCGCATGAGTTTTCTACAATTTCTGGAGTGAAAGAA
Organism: Patescibacteria group bacterium; assembly: GCA_022703645.1. Taxonomy (GTDB): domain Bacteria; phylum Patescibacteriota; class JACPGU01; order JACPGU01; family JACPGU01; genus JAKLDG01. The sequence goes on from JAKLDG010000001.1 coordinate 328,963, forward strand.
GATGTTTTATCGATAATTTTGAATCTGAAGATGCTTCGGGTAAAAATTCACCAAGGTGATAAGCACAAATTAACTTTGAATGTAAAAGGCAGCAAAACCGTTACAGCTGCTGACATCAAGGGCGATGCTGATGTTGAGATTATCAACAAAGATCTTTACCTATTCACAACAAATTCTGATAAAGCAAATATCGAAATGGAAATTGAGGTTGAAGTTGGACGCGGTTATGTACCTGCAGAAGAAAAAAAAGAGAAAAGAGCTATTGGCGAGATTACTGTTGATTCACTATTCGCGCCAATTGAAAAAGTGTCTTATATAGTTGAAAATACTCGCGTTGGACAAGCAACAAATTTTGATAAAATCACGTTGCAGATTGTTACAGACGGGACAATTAGTCCAAAACAAGCTATGACTGATGCTGCGAATATATTGGTTGAACAGTTTAGCCTGCTGGCTGGAAATCGTGAACCAACCAAGATTAAAGAAAAGAAGATCACTGGCATCAAAAAAGATGATAAGAATGAGGACTTGAGCGTCGAAGAAGTAGATTTCTCTACTCGAACTATCAATGCGTTGCTGAAGAATAATATCAAGACTATCGGTCAATTATCAAAACTAAACAGAGAAGAAATCGGCAGTCTAAGAGGTATGGGAAGTAAAGCTCAAGAAGAAATTGAAGAGAAGATGAAAGAATTGGGATACTTAGAATAAGAAAACAATAAAACAAGAAATCAAAAAAACAAATGAAACACCTCAATAAAGGACGAACATTAGGTAGAAAACAGGGACCAAAGAAAGCTTTGATGAAAAACTTGGCTAAATCTTTGTTTTTGCATGAAAAGATAGAGACGACCCTTGCAAAGGCAAAAGAAATTCGTCCATTTGCAGAAAAATTGATTTCTAGAAGCAGAAATAATGATCTACATTCATACAGAATATTGATGAGAACATTAGCTGATAACTTGGTAGTTGATAAATTAGTTAAAGAAATCGGTCCAAAATACAAAACCAGAAATGGCGGGTATACTAGAATAGTAAAGACTGGTCCAAGGCCGGGTGATAACGCGCAAATGGCGATAATTGAGTTGGTATAAACTTTTAAATATGAAAAAGATAGAACAAAAAACCTATGTTATTGATGCAACAGATAAGATTCTTGGTAGATTAGCTACCAAGATAGCTGATCTTTTGCGTGGTAAAGGAAAAGTATATTTCGTACCAAATGCGGATGTAGGTGATAAGGTTGTCGTGATAAATTGCGAAAAGATCAAAGTTACAGGCGGCAAGGAAGAAAAGAAGATTTATTATCATCACACCGGATTCCCAGGTGGAATAAGGGATATATCATACAAAGCTTTAATGGAAAAAGACCCTACGCAGATTATTAAAAAAGCTGTTTTATCAATGTTACCAAAGAATAAATTACAGAATGGATTTATAAAAAAGCTGACGATTATAGTAGGAAATGATTATACTGTTAAAGATGGTGATATAAAGTTAGACGTTTAGAAATATTATAAAAATATTTTAAAATATTTCGAAATATTTTCTTAATATTTTAATCAACAAAACTATGCCAAAAAAAGAAACTTCAACAAAAGAGATTAAAGAGACGAAGAAAGATGAGAAATATTTCTATGGTTTAGGACGCAGAAAAACTGCCATTGCGAAAGTTCGCCTTTATAGTGGAAATGGTAAAATTACCATAAACGATAAGGACGAAAAAGGATATTTTGGCGGGCTCGAATCTCTAATTACAAAAATTCAATCTCCGCTGAGCCTGACTGGTCAATTGGGAAAATTTGATATTAAAGCGGTTGTTAACGGCGGTGGAGTTAGCTCTCAAGCCGATGCGATATTACTTGGTGTAGCACGTGCTATTATGGCAAAAGATGAAACTCTCAAATCAACTCTTCGAAAAGGAGGATTTCTGACCCGTGATCCAAGAGTTAAAGAAAGAAAGAAGCCGGGATTACTACGTGCTCGTAAAGCTCCACAGTTCTCTAAGCGTTAATTTATGTCTTCTACTAGGATAGAACAGGTAAATGAACTCATCCAGCAGGAATTAGGAAAAATAATTCTCGAAAATATTGAATTTGAACCCGGAGTTTTAGTTACTATAACTCATGTTTCCACTTCCGATACACTGGAAAACGCTACAGTTTGGATAAGTATTTTTCCGGAAGGCAAGACAGGGAGCTCTCTAGAAACTTTAAACAAAGAGATAGGCCATCTCCAAAAGTTTTTAAATCGAAAATTATTCTTGAAATTTGTCCCAAAGATCGCTTTTAAAGTTGATACTTCGGAAGTTTATGCGAGTGAAATAGAGGAAGTATTTAAGAAAATAGAAGAGTAGAACACTATTTAAAATAAGATACTTGACACAATTTAAAATTTATGTTATATTGTTTTTATTCCCCTGCGTGTGATTTTACCGCAGGGTAGAAAGGAGCCCTTTTAAAACTGAATAGAAGTATGCCTCACTACTTTGTAGGAGGTACATTATAAATTTAGGAGGAATTGCCTATGCGCACGTTCTGCACAATGGGGCCCCCGATCGGGGCGAAAGTCAAACACACTATATTGATGACGACTCACATCGGCACCGCCGGCGCGATCGCGGCCACGTAACCGGACGAAACGGGTCCAATAAATCTATTTAAAGGTGCACGCGGACGGGCTATTATACGGCTTGCGCGAGGAGATTCCAAAGGCGTAAATAAAAGTATTGCTTCTCGCTAACACCGTTCTCGCTACGGGCGCCAAATGGCTTACCCGTACCGAACGCACGCGCAAACAGCGGCGGCTTCTTTGACGCACGCGGCACACAGTGCGAAGCCCATGCGGCACTGTAAAATTACCGGTTCCCGAGTGGACCGGAAGTAGTTGAGCTGCGGGAGAGAGCAAGATTCGGCGCCGCCGTCCTGGCTAATAGTCAGGGTAGCGAGCGACGCCGGCGGGCTCTCTCCCGGGATCCGCTGCTGTGAATTCGGCGAGGTGAAAAATGAGGTTAATTCTTTATCAGTCCGAAAATACCAAAGCAGCCGAAAAGGCTGTCACCGCAAGATAGACCGACGGTGTGAGCGCGGTCGCATCCTTCTAATTTAAACTCGGCAAACAAAGAGGCAGACCCGCCCGATAGGGCACGATGGGTCATAACCTCGATCAAGCGCCGAGAAAAAAGGAAAAACTGACCCTTATCCGGGTCATGTGCATTCGCCGGTTAAAAGTCCACGTCCCATAAGAGGGATATGGCTATGCCACGAAAGTTGTGGTCTCGGCGAGATAACGCACAAACCAAAAAAGCGCGGTCGTCACCGCGGTATACAAACAGACCGTAGATGGCTTACGTTAACGCTATCAAATCCAAATCAAGCAGGCCGAGAGGCCTGCTGTTTTATTTTCAACCGTTTTCAAAAACGGTTTTTTTATTGCTTAAAAATAGATTTGAGGGTAAAATGAATACAGAATTTCTAATATCTAAATTCTAAATACTAAACAAGCGCAAATCTCAAAATTCAAAAAATAAATTTGAATTTTAGTATTATTTAGAAATTAGAGTTTGGAATTTAGGATTTTATGTTTTGGTGCAGTTAAAGTTTGGTAGAAAAATATTAATAAATTAGCGGCAAAATGCGATTAAACAACTTCCTTTGGATATTTGAAATACTAACCTGTGTATTTTGGGTTGTTTTTCTATCCATTTTATTTTTTATCAATCCCTATAATGCCAAAGCGGAGATTTTTATACTATTTTTTATTAGTCTTTTAATTGCGCTTGCCGGTACTTGGACGATTACCGAGTTTCGATTAGTTACGAAATATCGTGGAATGGATGCATTAAACCGAAAGCTTTCAAATTCATTCCGTCATGGCTTTATGACTTCACTTGTTATTTCGGGGTTACTATTTATGCAAGGATTGAGGGTTTTGAAAGTTTGGGACGCTGTGATGTTTGTTTTGGCAATAGCGCTTTTTGAGGCATACTTTTTGACGAGAGGCAATTTTATGTCAGGTGAAAATAAATAACCGCAATGGATTTAGAAGAAATCAAACAACAATTTATAGATGCACTTTCGAAAGTTGGGTCTGAAAAGGATTTGGCCGAACTTGAAGTTGAATTTCTTGGGCGCAAAGGTAAATTAACAACCGTTTTAAAGGGCTTATCTGATTTAACGATTGTTGAAAAAAAGAGAATAGGTGGAGCTGCGAATGAATTGAAAGAATTTATCGCAGAAGAATTTAGAATAAAAAATTTAGAATTTAGAATGAAGAAATGGGAGTTGATAGGCGAACAGGAAAAACAAGATATTAATAGTATTATTCCAGATTCTAGATTCCAGATTCCACCTTCGACCCTCGGCCACATTCATCCTATTTCAAATTTCCTATTCAAAATTAACCGTGTTTTTGAAGAAATGGAATATGAAGTAGTCGATGGTTACGAGATAGAGACTGATTACTATAATTTTACTGCTCTTGGAACACATCTAGACCATCCCGCACGTGACGAACAGGACACATTTTATATAAAAGATCTCGAACATCCTGATAAAAAAGACTTGCTTTTACGAACTCAAACTTCCGCAATGCAGGTTCGATACATGAAAAAACATCCGCTTCCAATAAAAATTATTATACCTGGAAAAACCTACCGCAGAGATAATGATGCAACACATTCTCCGATGTTTCACCAATTTGAAGGTTTGGTAGTAGGGGAAGGTATCACTTTGGGAGATTTGAAAAGTACACTAATGATTGCGATGAAAAAGCTTCTTGGCGAAAATACAAAGATTCGTTTTCGAAGTAGTTACTTTCCTTTTGTTGAGCCGGGGCTAGAGGTAGATGTTACTTGTGCGATTTGTAAAGGTTCAGGATGCAATGTCTGTAAAAACACTGGTTGGCTGGAATTGCTTGGAGCTGGAATGGTTCATCCTGATGTTTTGAAGGCTGGCGGAATAGACAGCGAAAAATATTCCGGGTTTGCATTTGGAACAGGAGTAGAGAGAATGGTTATGGTAAAACACGCAATCCCTTCGTTAAAATTACTTTATGAAAACGATATCAGATTTCTGGAACAGTTTTAAAAAATGAAGAAATATATTAAAAAGAAAAAAAAGCAGATAAGGAGGGTCTTCTGGCGGGCATTTCTGGTTACGTGGTTTTTTGCTTTCATCTTTGTTACCGCAACGATTTACACATATTTTCTGCGCCAAATTGAGATGTCAAAAGCGCCATTTGAAGGTAAAAACACTCTGGGTGAATGTTTGATACTGCCAGAAAATAGCATGAGAAGTATTTGTTTAATAAGACTGACTGACAACGAGCTTTTCAAAAATGGTTCGCAAGTTTGTGAGACTGTATGGCAATGGAGAGGAGGAGGCAGCCATGATATGTTGAACAATTGTTATACGAGAGCCGCAAGATATCTTAAAAATCCCGAGCTTTGCAAAAATCTTAAAAAATATGGATTTAATACAAACCCAATGTATAATCCCGATGGTTATGATAGTAAATGCTTGAGCGAAAGCTTCAGCGTCTTAACCAATGCTGAATTTGAAAACCTAAAACTGGATGGTATATGTAATAACCTGCGCTGGCGCTATGATAATGAGAAAAACGCATGTTTAGCAAAATTTAGAAGTATTTAATTATAGAATGAAATTTTCATACAACTGGTTGAAACAATTAGTAGACTTTAATAAGACTCCGCAAGAATTGGCGGATGATTTAAGTTGCAAATCAATAGAAATTGAAAATATTGAGAAATTTGGCGGGGATTTCTTGGACACTATTGTGGTTGGGCAGATTTTAGAGATTAATAAGCATCCAAACGCGGATAAACTGCAGATAACCAAAACAGATATAGGGTCGCAAACATTGCAAATTGTCTGTGGCGCCCCAAATATTGCCGTTGGACAAAAGGTTCCGGTTGCTCTAATCGGTACAAAGCTTCCTATGGGTGAGATCAAACAGGCTAAAATTCGCGATATTGAATCATTTGGAATGCTTTGCGCTCAAGATGAATTAGGAATCGGAAACGATCATACAGGCATAATGATCCTGGATCCTGATTTACCTCTCGGTAAAAAATTATCAGAAATCTATGGTGATTGGGTTTTGGATGGGAATATTCTTTCAAATAGAGGGGATTTACAAAACCATATGCAATTAGCAAGAGAAATCGGGGCGATATATGGAAAGGAAATTAAAGAAATTCAAAATATTGAAAATTGGAAATTGGAAATTGAGAATTCGGGTCCTGTGGATGTTCAGATTAATAATCTAGAGGCCTGCCCTTTGTATACAGCCCAGGCCATTAAAGGGATTAAGATAGGCCCGTCCCCAACATGGATGCAGCAAAAACTTCTGGCTTGCGGGATGAAACCGATCAATAATGTCGTCGATATCACGAATTATGTGATGTTAGAATATGGCAATCCTCTGCATGCTTTTGATGCGAAGAAAATTCCAACCATAGAAACACAAGGCAATTATCCTAAAAAACATCAAATAGTTGTTCGCCTTAGCAAAAAGGGTGAAGTGATCCGAACGCTGGATGGGCAGGATCATGAGCTGCCGGAAGAGCTTTTGGTAATTGCAGACCATGAAAAACCGATTGCGGTAGCGGGCGTAATGGGCGGGGAAAATTCTGAAATTGACGAAACCACATCAATCGTGATTTTAGAATCAGCTAATTTTAATCAGAAATACATTCGTAAATCTCAAAGAGAGCTTGGACTTGCTACGGAAGCTTCCAGCAGATTCGCGAAAGACCTTTCGCCATATCTCGCTTTCCAATGTCTGCAGCGTGCTGCAGAGCTTCTTGTTGAATTAGCCAGTGGGGAATTGATTGGCGGACCGGTTAAGGCAGGAGCATTCTCTTTTGAAAAAAGAATCGTTAAATTTGACTATGAAAAAATTAGAAACTATCTTTCAATGGATATTTCTAAAGAAGAATCTATAAAAATACTAAAAAATCTTGGATTTGAAATTGATGGAAATGATATTTCAGTGCCGCTTTGGAGAAAAGATGTAGGTATCTGGCAGGATATTGCAGAAGAGGTCGGCAGAATTTATGGGCTCGATCGTTCAAAAGAGCACGAATTATCAATTCAAATAGAACCAAAAACTGAAAAAGCTTTATATTTTGAACAATCCGCCAAGAAATATCTTGCTTCTCTTGGCTTAACCGAGATTTATACATTGTCTATTCTATCTTCAGAAACCGCGGAAAAATCGAAGATTCTGGGACACTATTTTGAGATTTCAAACCCCATGAACGAATATGATTATATTATGAGATCATCTCTCGTTCCGGGGCTATTGGCTGTTGCATCTAATAACGCAAAGAAATTTGAACGGTTTAGTTTTTTTGAATTATCAAAAATCTATTTGCCATCCGATAAAGAAGAGGCGCCATCTAGAGAGAATAGAATGCTTTCACTCTTAGTTTACGGAGAAAAGAATGAAGATGGGATATTGATACTTAAAAACTATATCGATCATTTTGCTGGTGCTTATGGATTAAATTTTCAATACGAAAACGATGCAAAACCAAAGGAGTTTATGCATCCCGGAAGATGCGCCAAGGTAATATATAAAGAGGAAGTGATTGGAAACATATTTGAAGTTCATCCAATTGTGTCTGAAAACCTTGATCTGAAGAATAGATGTTGCGTAGCCGAGATCAATTTTGAAGCTTTTGTTGACGATGCGCTTGACGTTGAAAACAGATTTGCCGAAGAACCATCGGAGGTGATTTATAAAGAATTCTCCCGTTTTGAGGTTAGCAAGCGTGATATTGCCGTGGTAGTTGATGTGGGTACGAATACTATTGATATAATCAAAGAAATAAAGAACACAGACGAAAAAGTTGTCGGTGCAGAATTATTCGATGAATATGTTTCGGACAAATTTGGCGCTGGAAAAAAATCCGTAGCTTATCATCTCACTTTTCAAGCATCAGATAGAACGCTGAATGATACAGAGGCGAATGAGCTATTTGATAAAGTCTTAAAAATATTAAGTAACAAATTTAATGCAGAATTAAGGAGGTAAATATATGGCGGAAATATTACCATTTAAAAAGGCTGAACATAAAAATGATGGTTATGACAATGGCTTTTTATTTATCTTATCAGCTATTAATAAAGCAATAGAAGATGAAAGTATTACTGACTTAAGCAATATAAAAGATATTATTAATCAAAGCAATGATACTAAGGAGCTTTTAGCAGTAGAAAACGCGCTTAACAGCAAACTCAACAATCTAAGGTTAAAAATGGCTGAATTAGATAGATCTGGAAGAAAATATAGGGATATTCATGCAAAGTTTGATAAAATAACTGCAATTTTAGTAATATTAAGTAAGAAAATAAGTGAAACTCCTTTTATTGAGAGGGCCGGGAATGTTATTAGTCTTGAAGAAAGAAGAAAAATGAAATCTGACAAAGGTATTTAAAATCATTAATCATATAACATTATGGAAAGAATTTTATCATCAAAAATTTCTGAAAGCACAGGTAAAACGGCAAAAATGTGTGGCTGGGTTCATGCCCGCAGAGATCATGGCAAATTGATTTTTATTGATCTACGTGATAAAGATGGACTTACTCAAGTCGTTTTTGTTCCAAGTGAAAAAGAGGCATATGCGGTTGGCGGGAGTCTGCACCCGGAATATGTAGTTGAAATTGAAGGCGAAGTCAACGCACGGCCTGATAATATGATAAACGACAAGATTATATCCGGAAAGGTTGAACTATTGGCAAAAAAGATATCTATCATTGGTACAGCGAAAGAGATACCTTTTGAGCTTGGAACAAACCTACAGATTGATACATATCTGGACAATCTTCCATTTACTTTACGCGATGAAAAAGCCCAAGCTATTTTTCGTGTTCAATCAGTCGTGATAAAAGCATTCCGAGACTTCCTGAACTCTCAAGGTTTTACTGAATTTCAAGCGCCAAAATTAATCGGTGATGATGCGGAAGGCGGAGCAAACTCATTTAATGTCGAATATTTCGGACACACAGTTCATCTGGCTCAAAGCCCACAGCTTTACAAACAAATTATGGTTGGGGTTTTTGAAAGAGTATTTGCGACCGGCAATGTGTATCGAGCAGAGAAACACAGTACTTCGCGTCATATTAATGAATACACGAGTATGGATTTCGAGATGGGATTTATCGAAACCCATGAAGATGTAATGAAAATGGAAAATGATTTTTTGGCATACACTATTGATATTCTGAAAAAAGAATGTGCGAAAGAATTTGAATTATTGGGCGCAGATATACCGATTGTTCCAACTGAAATTCCAAAAATGAAATTAAGAGAAGCCCAAGCTATTATTAAAGAAAAATATGGAGAAGATTGCTTAAGGGCGCCCGATCTTGATCCTCAACATGAAAGGTGGCTATGCGAATATTCACGCGAAACATTTGGCAGTGATTTTATTTTCATTACTCATTTTCCGATAACAAAACGGCCTTTTTATACGATGGAAGATTCCGCTGATCCCGGTTATGCAAAGGGTTTCGACTTGCTATTTAGAGGAGTTGAAATCACTACTGGGGCACAAAGAATTCACGATTATGATACTTTGGTAAGATCATTAGAGGGCAGGGGAATGCCAGTAGATAATTTCAGTTTCTATCTAGAAGCTTTCAAATATGGAATGCCTCCACATGGTGGTCTTGGGTTTGGGCTTGAAAGGTTTACGGCAAAATTACTGAATTTAGATAATATTAAAATGGCTACTCTTTTCCCTCGGGACCTAAACAGAATAGACGTTTTGCTATCAAAATAAAACAGACCCCAAAAAAGATTGACAGCTAAGCGAAAAAAAGGTAAAATTGAGTTATATTTAAAAATTTAGGGAGGGCGAGAATTAAAAATAACTAACAAAGGAATCTATACAATAAAATATATAGTAGGATTTCTTTGTAAAGGAGAAATTTACGAAGTACTTGTAGGGAAATCTTCTAACGAAGATTTTGCGAAAAGTACGTAGTGAATTTAGACGCCATGAATGAATTAGCAAAAAGTCTTATGCTACCACAACAGTATTTTATCGCGTTTAATGTACTCTTGATTATTGCGCTTGTAATAATCCTTTTATTAAAGGGTTTAGCTCTTTGGAGATCAGCAAGAAAAGGGCAAGTCGTTTGGTTCTGGATATTACTATTTGTTAACACATTGGGAATTTTAGAAATAATTTATCTTTTAATCAGCAAAGAAAAAGTTGAAACGATTGATAGTGTTGAAGAATTGGATCAATTAAGCAAGAAAACAAAGAATCAAGAAATCAAAGAAGAAAAGACGGAGAAGGAAGAGAAAAAGGATGGGAAAGTAGTTGAAGAGCCAAAGAAAGAAGAGATAAAAGAGAGTATAATGATTGAGCACGAAACTATTGAAGCACCACAAGAAGAGATAAAAAGCGAATAAGATTTAAAAGAATATAGAAAAAACTGCTTTCATAAAAAGCAGTTTTTTTATTTTTTAAAAATGATACAATGAAATCAAGAAAACAAAAAATCAATAAAACAACAAATCAAATGAGCATGCAAAAATTCTTTCCAAAAGGAAACCCAAAACCAATTTATGGTAAGATTGCAGATTATGTAAAACAAGAGAAAGAAGAAAGAGGCCAAAAATTTCTTACGGTTTGTCCTAAATGTGGCGCTATCCGCGAGAAGAAAAGATGGTTTTGGGATTCTGAGATAAAAGAAAGTAAACGGGTAGAGCATACCGAGGTACTATGCCCTGGTTGTGAAGCGATTGAAAATGAGTGGATTGAAGGTGAAATAACCCTAAAAAACAAGGTTTTACAAGTAGTCCCTTGGCAAATTGAGGAAATGATAAATGATATCGAGGAAAAAGAAAGGCATGTAGATACAAAGAATCGGGTTGTAAAAATTAGAAAATCCAAGACCTTTTGGAAAGTGTATACTGCGAGTGTTTTTTTGGCTGAGAGAATAGGAAAGGAACTTGATCATTCTTATAATGGCAAAACTCATTTTAAGTGGTCAAAAGGGGATAAATCCCTAAATGTTATCTGGGAATAGCGAAAACCAGCAATAAATAGAGGCTCAATATACTCAGCTTTGAGTCTTTTTTTTTATGAAAAAAGTATTGACATATTATAATATTTATGATAAAATTAAAGTATAAAAATAAATACCCTAAATATATATTTTGGGGATAGGAGGAATAAATATGAAAAGAAGCAACATAACAAAAAAAGTCGTTATTTTACTGGTTGCGATATCGGTCCTTTTTACTGTTTTTGGTACTTTTCCAAGTTATGCTGGAGCCGCAACTATATTGCCAAGCGATACTTTCACGGTCGGGATATTAAATAAAGGTACTTACGGGTACCTTGGCGGAATTTCAAAGAACAGTTCAAAGTCGCTTTCTGCGCGAGTTTATAACTTTTCAACGGGTAAGATAGCTGATGACAGAAACATTACTTATAAATGGACTGCGGTTGCTCAAGACGCGTCATACAATGGAAGATTAATTTTTAATTTTACAAACCCAAATTCTCGTAATACAACTTTAAAGATCGTTGATGCCAGCAATATTGGAACAAACGCCAAAATAATCGTAACCGTTAAAGCATATAATTCAGGTGGTTTAATTGGTTCAGATAGTGGATATTTTGGTGTTTCAAAATTTACGGATAGTTATGACAAAACCCCAAAAACAATTGCCGTTCAAGTAAACAACATTGCTTATGCAAAGAATATGGTTGTGAATGTAGGTTATAAAGGAGATATCTTGATTGACGCAAGAGTTTTGAATGGTAGCTATAAAGATATGAGTTCCAACTATGACTATAGAGTTGAGATAACTAATAACCCAAAAGGGCTTGATCTCGATCCAAGAGATACAAAAACTTATGATGCAAAATTCCGAGTATATTCCGCAAATGTTCAAGACGCGCCGCTGACACTAAAAATTTATGCAGTTAGCAAGGTTGATCCATATCTATCAAAAACCAGTTATGCGTATATAAAAGTAAATGTATCTGGAGATGCTGATACTAAAAGAAGCATACCAAGTAAAATCAGTAAATGGTTTAAGAAAGTATTCTAAGATCTAGAAAAACAAGTTATATTGAAATATAACAAAAAGAGTTCTATAAGAACTCTTTTTGTTTTGTGTAGATTCTGTTATAATAAGAACAATTAAACAAGAAAGAAAAAAAACAATAAAACAAGGATATGAATGAATGTAATCCGGGTTTGGTTAGATTAAATAAATTTTTATCAAAGAATAGTTTGATTTCAAGGAGAACTGCTGATAAGCTGATAATACAAGGTAAAATTACGGTAAATGGTGAAAAGATTAAAGAGCTGGGAATAAAGATTAATCCTGAAAAGGACAGTGTTTTTATTGACGGAAAAAAGATTAAAATTCAAGACGATAAAGTTTATTATATTCTCAATAAACCTGTTGGGTATATCACAACTATGAGCGACCCAAGAGGAAGAAAAAAGGTAGTTGATCTAGTGCCGAAATACCCAAAAGTATACCCCGTAGGACGTCTTGACTATGATTCCAGTGGTCTGCTGATTCTTACAAACGATGGCGACCTAACATATAGACTAACTCATCCAAAGTTTGAAAAAGAAAAGTCTTATGAGGTTAAATGCAGAATTATGAATTATGAATCAGGGATTATGAACGATAAAATAATTGTGGGGAAATTTTTAAAGGGAATAAGATTGAAAGAAGGGGTTGCGAAAGCAGATAATGTAAAAGTTTTAAGCCAGAAAGGCGATATAATAACATTTAATATAACACTTCATCAAGGCTGGAATAGGCAAATTAGACGCATGTGCGCTACTGTAGGTTTGGACGTGATTTCACTGAAAAGAGTAAGGATTGGTAAATTACTATTAGGAAATATAAAAGAGGGAATGTGGCAAAAAATAAATCCAAAAGACACAAAAAAGTATTTCGAATAAGAAAAAGATATCTGCTACTATTAACATTATTAATAGTAGGTGGTTTTTGTATTTTTTCACGCGATAAAGCTTATTCCAGCGCTTCCGCCAAGATTTTTTATGGTGAAAGTTTTATGAAAGAAAACGGTTCCGAAACAAAACTATCGTCTGTCGATAGCGTCGAAATACCATTTCAAAAAGAGGGCGCAAATGAACATGTTGCTATAAAAGCGCAAACTTATATTGCAGCTGATCGCGCGACTATGACGCCATTACTTGAAAAAGATGCTGGAAAAAAGGTCCAAATTGCCAGTATCACAAAATTGATGACCGCCGTTATCACGGTTGAAAACTCAAAACTGGATGATGTGGTTACGATTAACAGCACATTTAAAGACGCTCCGGATGGCAGAATGGGGCTTTACGTGACAGAAAAAATTACAGTTGAGAATATTCTCAATGGTTTGCTTATCTCTTCTTCAAATGATGCTGCTGAAGCTCTCGCATATTATATCGGGAAAGGTAATTATAAGTCTTTTATTCAAATGATGAATACAAAAGCGGCTGAAATTGGGATGAGTAATACGCGTTTTTCGAACGCTATGGGACTTGATAATGGCGAAAACTACTCAACTCCACAAGACCTGGTATATCTAGCAAATTATGCTTTAAAGAATGAATTTATTGCTAAAACAGTTAAAACTCAAGAAAAGAGAGTAAAGAATATTGAAGGAACAAGCACTCATTACCTGAAAACTACCGACGAATTGCTCGCTGATAAAGACTTTGAATTTTTGGGTTTGAAAACCGGTTCTACACCTGAAGCGGGGGAGTGCCTTCTATCTTTTGCGAAAACAAAAAACGGTCATGAAATCATAACCGTTGTGCTTGGTTCTATGGATAGGTTCGGTGAAACCAAAGAAATTGTAAAATGGGTAGATGCAAACATTACTTGGGAATAAGGTTTTTCCGCAAGTTTTTCAGTATTCCTTTTATTGTCGCGGGGAGTGTAGTTTTGGTACAAGTATAGTCACAGTATCCTAATTTAAGTAGTTCTCCCCCCTTCTTTTCAAAGGATGTGGGTATAATAATTCTTACTTTAGGGTTTTTTTCGCGGATTTTTTCAACTAATTCTTTATAACGAAATCCGCGAATAGCGTCCTTTGAGGTGTACTTCAAAACGATAATGTCATACTTAAATTCTTCCAAAACGCTTATATCCTTATTACTTCTTTTGAAAAAGATATCATGTTCCTTTAGTGAGATTGCATAGTGGGCTCGATAATAGTCCTCTCGTTCAACAATCAAAATCCCTTTCTTTCTCATAGATATTATACCCCCCTTGTTTTTTTTAAATGAGCATCAAATAAAAAATAAAAAACCAGCATTTTGGTTTTATTTGTGTTATGTAATTTATATTACAGGTTTTCTTGCCAAATGTCAAGAGCAATCCTTGCTGCCTCCTGTTCCGCAGCTTGTTTTGAAGACCCGGTTCCATCGGCAATCTTTTTATCTTCAAGATAAACACCCATTACAAAAACTTTTGCATGGTCTGGGCCCGATTCTTTTTCAACCTTATAGATTGGTGTAATACCTACTTTTTCCTGGGCTATTTCCTGAAACTTCGATTTTGGATCATAGTAAAGTTCCTTTGAAATAATCTCCGGTAAATAGGGAATTAAATACTTTTTAATAAATTTACCCGCTGCCTCATACCCTTGATCAAGATATATTGCGCCAAGTACTGCCTCAAAGGTATTAGCAAGTATTAACTCTCTTGCTTTTCCAGTAGACCTTGATTCTCCGCGCGATAGGAGTAGGTGGCTTTCATAACCAAGTTCCTTTGCTATTTTTGAAATCATAGTTCCTCTTACCAATGCCGCGCGCCAGTTTGTCAATTCTCCTTCAGGATTTGGGTAATTATTGTATAAATAGTCTGTAACAATTAATTCCATACATGCATCGCCAAGAAATTCAAGCCTTTCATTATGATCAAGCTTGAAATCTTTATTTTCATTCAAATAGGATCTATGTACAAAAGCCTGCTGGAGTAAATCTTGATTCTTAAATTTTATACCTATTTTCTTTTCTATTTCATTTAAATTGCTCATTTGAAATTCGCTTTGCTGAAATTCTAAGAAATTGAGGAAATTCTAATATCTAATTTCTCCAATTTCTTTTAATTTCTATTAATTTTATTATTTTAGTCTGCCGATATCTTCTACTGCCTTTTTGAATAAATCTACTAAGTTTGGATAATCTAGGTGATTCAAAACCTCTCCTTCTTCCACCCATTTAATTTCTTTAATATGAGCTTCCGGATTAATTATAGTATTTACCTGAGTAGTTCGTATAAGATAGAAGTGCACGCTTTTTTTGATAACCTCTTCGCCGCTTTTATCAGTAAATTTAATTTCGCCAACTTCACCAAGAATTTCAGCCTCAGTTATACCTGTTTCTTCTTGAATTTCTCTTACAGCTGCTTCTTGCCAAGTTTCTCCTTCTTCAACTTTACCTTTTGGAAAAGTCCATTTATCATAAGGGTTTTTGACAATTATAAAAAAGTTTTTCCCATTTTCTACGCGGTATATTATTCCACCAGCGCTAATTATCAAGTTTTCTTCTTCATACTTACTACTTGCGCGGTAAATTGTTCCCAATACACCATTAATGAACTTACCACTGTTTTCTCCGCCAAATTCCTTACCAAGCTCCACAGCCTCATTAATAACCGCTTTTGGAGGCACTTCTGCATCATAAATCAACTCATAAATACCAATTCGCAATATAGAGCGGTCAATAGTGGCAATCTGTTCAAGAGGCCATTCGGGAGCAGTCTTTTTGATTAAGTCATTGATCTCTGATATTTTTTCCACCGTTCCTTTTATAATCTTACGGCAAAATTCCTCATCAACCTTAAAACCGGAATTTTCAATATTCCGTTTTAAAATTTCAGCAATATCTCTTTCTTCATCAAAATCCCACTCGTAAAGAGATTGTAAAACAACCATTCTTGACTGATGTCTAATAGATAGGTGAGACATTTTATTAATTATTTAGTTTTTGTTTTTACTTTACCGCTAGCAATACCGGGTTTCTTCATTTGTCTGCCATTATAAGTACCGCAAACTTTACACACTTGGTGTGATATTTTTGGTGACTTACATTTTGAACAAATAGAAACGCCTGCTAATTTTACTTTGATATTCTGCCCTCTGCGACTCGCAGTACGGGACTTACTCATACGTTTTTTGGGTTCTGCCATAGCGTCAGGATCGCGTTAAACATTTCCAGCGATCTTATTCTCCTTGATTAAATTAATATTCTGTTAACTAATACATTTTACAATAAAATAAAACTTAAGTAAACCCCTTAGAATCCATTTGTATTTTACGCTTTTAGTAAAAAAACCGCCTTTTGGGGCGGTTGGGGTTTTTAATTCCAATTTTCTCAAAACTATTTTACGTTTTCTAAGCTCTTTTTGCAATATTCTTAGGGTTATTCATATCCCGACCCCACGTTGATGGATTTGATTCTATATAAGAATAAATTTCATCGTAAGATTTTTCATTGCGGATAATGTGTTCATAATAGTTGCGTTGCCAGATACGATTTTCAAATGGTATTAATATATTTTGTTTAACCCCATCAATGCATTTTTTCGTTGTTAGTGATTTAAAACGTTGAATTATTTGCGGCAATGACAGTTGTTTTTCTGTAGGGGCAAACCCCCGTGTTTGCCCGTTTTTAATTGGGCGGACACAGGGGTCCGCCCCTACGATACAGATAATCAAATGTATATGATTTGGCATAACAGAAAATATATCTACCTCGATATTTGAATAATACTTTGGGATTTCTTCTATCGTTTGGAAAATTATTATCCCAATATCATTCAATCTCATCCCTCCATCAACAATTTCTCCGAACAAACACCCTCTATCTTGTGTACATATTGTAATAAAATAATCTCCGGGTTCGGAATAATCATAACCTTTTATTCGTATTGACCTTCTGTTTTTGTTTTCTTTTTACATTAGAACAATTGAGAACTATCTCACAAAATTTACCAATCGATTTTTGACGTAAATTATTTTTTTATAGTTTGTTGAAATTTCCTTGAATTTCTCCGTATCTTGAATGACTTTCAATGCGTCTTCCTCGCTCGCATCAAAAGGCATCAGAATATTACCGCGGTGTTTGCCGTTTTCTTGAATTACTATTTCAATCATATCTTCTTTTATTTTTTCCGGGTCGTGTTTTGGCCAAGTAAATTTTCCGCTAAAAATACTTTCTTCAAATCCGAATTGTTGCCAGATTTCCTCCGCGATATGAGGGCAAATAGGAGATAGAAGCAGAATCAAAACCATGTATGGCTGCGGGTAATTATATAACAGATCTTTTTTGCTAATTAAAAAGTTGGTAAATTCCATTAATGTCGATACGAGAGTGTTTAAGTGCAGGCGATCCAGATCTTCATTAAATTTCTTGATTGTTTTATGTGTCATCACTTCCAGTTCCGTTTCTCCAATTTCAAAAGAATCGGTAATTATTTTTGCCGGATCTTTTTCTTCAACCCGAGGCGCAATTTCTTGGCCAAGATTCCAGACTTTATTTAGAAATCTCGAAACACCCTCTATTCCTTGGCTGCTCCATGCCGCATCTTGCTCGAAAGGACCGATGAACATTTCATAAGCGCGGGCGGTATCAGCACCGTATTTTTCGACAATTTCATTCGGGTTTACTACATTTCCAAGGGATTTACTCATCTTTTTCCCATCTTCTGCTAATATCATTCCATGATTAATTCTTTTGGCATAAGGCTCAGAAGTTGGCACAAGCCCAAGATCATGAAAGAAAATATTCCAAAATCTAGAATAAAGCAGATGAAGCGTGGTATGTTCCGGTCCGCCCTCGTAAATATCCACCGGCATCCAATATTTCAACTTTTCAAAATCAGCGAACTGTTTGTCATTATGAGGATCGATGTAGCGCAAGAAATACCATGACGAACCTGCCCAGTTCGGCATAGTATCTGTCTCTCTTACAGCAGGTCCATTGCACTTTGGGCAAGTCGTATTTACCCAGTCTGTAATCTTTGCAAGAGGGGATTGCCCGTCCTCGGTTGGTTCGTAATTTTCCACTTCAGGCAATAGCACAGGCAATTGATCTTCCGGTACAGCAACTTCACCGCAATTAGGACAATATACAATTGGGATAGGCTCGCCCCAATAATGTTGGCGTGAAAATATCCAGTCGCGCAGATGGTAGGTGGTTATAAAATCACCAAGCTTCTCATCTTTTAATTTTTGGGTAATCTTTTTTCGAGCTTCCTCAGAGCTTAATCCGGTAAAATCTTGCGAATTGATTAGTACACCATCTCTGGTATACGCCGGGATTTTCGCGCTCATTTTTTCCTGCCAGATGCCAACCTCGGCATGCGTCATATTAGCATAATTCAATTGCGATTCATCAAGCCAAATCACATCGTGGTCATCTTTTTCTTTTTGCGAAATATCTTCTTGTGTGTGGTCGACTAATTCAAATAGCACAGCAGTGGTATAAGAAATTCGATTTAAATCTTTGTGATTAGCAAAATACTCGGTTCGCGTTTGACCGAAAAGAACCCTGTCTAATTTTAAGTTTGTAAACCCAGTTTCTTCGGCAACTTCTCTTTTTGCAGCAGTTACCACGTCTTCGCCTTCTTCAATGCCACCCATTGGAAAAGTCGTCCAATCAAAGTTTTTCCATTTAAGTCCAAGATATTTTCCAGTTTTTGGATCGCGAACTATGGCATGAATATTTTTTCTTTCAACGGTCTTTTTACCCTCAACTGGCGGGTTTCTTTCATCAATAATATTTGGTACGACTACTTCTTCGATTTTAATTCCATATTTAACGGCAAAAGCATAGTCGCGTGTATCGTGAGCGGGAACTGCCATGATAGCGCCTGTACCATAATCTGCAAGCACATAATCAGCAACCCAGACCTCTACTTTGCGTCCATTTATAGGGTTTATAGCAGTAATACCTTCTAATTTTACGCCCGTCTTTTCCTTATCCTCAACCATTCTTTCAATATTTGACTTTTTCTTTGATTCATTAATGTATTCCTTGACCTCTTCTAAATTCGAGATTCTATCTTCTAAATTCTTTATGTATCCCGATTCCGGTGCCAAGACAATATATGTACAACCAAACAACGTGTCTACCCTAGTAGTGAAAACCTTTATACTAGATTCTAAATTCTTTATTCTAAATTCTATTTCGCTTCCTTCAGATTTTCCTATCCAGTTTTCCTGCATGAGTTTTACTCTTTCCGGATAATCAACATTTTTTAGCCCTTCGAGTAACTTATCTGCATAAGCTGTAATACGCAACATCCATTGATCAAGTTCTTTTTTACTTGCGGCAGTTCCGCATCTTTCACATTTTTCATCGATTACTTCTTCATTGGCTAGCCCTATTTTGCAGCTTGGACACCAGTTAATCGCCATTTTCTTTTTGTAAGCAAGGCCATTTTCATAAAATTTTAGAAAAAACCACTGTGTCCATTCGTAATAAGCCGGATCAGTAGTATCGATTTCGCGAGACCAATCAAAAGAATAACCAAGACTTTTTTGTTGTTTCGTAAAATTTGCAATGTTTTGAGCGGTAGCAACCGACGGGTGGATTTTATGCTTTATTGCGTAGTTTTCAGTGGGCAGACCAAAAGCGTCCCATCCAACCGGAAGCATCACGTTGTAACCCTCGAGCCTTTTCTTGCGCGCAATAATATCAGAAGTAGTCTGACCTCGAAGATGCCCCATATGCAGACCATCTCCGGATGGATAATTGAACTCAAACAACATATAGAACTTTGGTTTTTTATCAAAGTCTTTCGCATGATATAGATCGGGAATCTTTTCCCAGATATCCTGCCATTTTTTTTCGATTTCGTGAGGATTGTAGTTGGTTGACATGGTCTATATTTACTTAATAATTATTTCGCAGCTAACAAAAATATCCAATACTCAATATCCAATATCCAATCAATAACCAATAAATTAAATATCCAATTGGGTATTGGGTGTTGGATATTGGTCATTCCATCGTATTATACTACAAAAACTTATTTTTAGAACAGACTTTTGAGAACAAAAAATTATTGAGAAATTATAAGCGCCGGGTTTTGATTTGATGCAAGGTAGAAGGCAATAAAGGAAACTACAATAATTAGAAATGCCCAGATCCAAACCGGAATCTTTTTCTTTTTTTCCAGGAATTCGATTTCCTCATCAACTGTATCGATCTCTCCTTCGATATTTGGAACATCATAGTTCTCTGGTTTATCTTCTACATCGTCATCTTCTTGTAAATTGTTTTCAGTTTCCATAAATATTAATTAATTTTCAATTTTACAATTCTCAATTTCCAATCAATTCTCAATGATTCAATTTCTAAATGCTATCGCAAAGCGATACCTACAATGAAAATTGCAAAATTGAGAATTGAAAATTTCCTTATCATTCTACTCTAAAATCATACACGCCGTCAACGATAGGATAAGTTTTTTCGCATTCTTTACATCGTACTTCGGGTTTGAGAAAAATCAAATTTTGGCAACCGCACTTTGGGCATTTTAAAATATCTTGGATAGTCAACTCAGTTGGAATTACTTCCGGAATATTCGGATGCTTTTCGGCAAAAATATAAATACTTGGCCCAAATTTCAATAAACTAAAGATTGGTTGAAAGAGTTTATCAATGCCAACCATTATAGGCACTGGAAGAATTTTTTTAACCAAAGTACTTCTTAAATTCGATACCGAAACCTCTTTGTTGATTTGAAGTTCTTTATTCTTAACTTCATTTCGCATGAATTTTGGATGAAAACCATAAAAAAGATCGCCCCGCTGTGAAGGTTCGAGTGAAAAAGGCTTCATTTTCGATCTGCCAAATAAAGCGCGGATGACTTCAAAGAAATGCTTTTTATTTGCAAATTCGAGCAGTAATTTTCCTTTTGGCTTTAGAACTCTTGAAATCTCACTTATCACGCTTGGCACATCCTCCATGTGGTGCATCATACGGATAGAAAGCAGATAGTCCAAAACATCGGATTTAAAAGGCGTATGGTACGCATTCATCGCGATAAAAAAAACATTCGGATTAGGATTGCCCTTATCCATAATTCCTAACTCGTGATTCATTATTCTATTATGCGCTTTTTTCAAACTGTCGAGTGAATAATCGGCAATAATTGTATTGGTATAAGAGTTCTTATAAACATCATAGAGCCGTCCAAACCCACCGCCAAGGTCACAGAACCAGCCATCAGTAGTTTCTTTTGGCAGAAACTTTCGGATCGTTGAGCTCTCAATGCGATTTTCATAACCACGCGCTACTTTTTCGTCCTGCCAATATTTTTCATAGTCATACCCGGCTTTATCATAGTCTGCAATGTTTTGGTTCATAGTGATAAATTTAAAATTTCTAAATTATAAATTATAATATCTAATAAAATGTCCAAAGAAAAATTCTAAATATTTTGATTTTTTGTCATTAAGATTTTTATTAGAAATTATAATTTAGATATTATGGGAAAATTATTATTTTTATGGGCAAATAATCTCATTAATCTTCCATTGGTTATCTTGAAGGATCAACTCTAATTTTATTTTCCTGGATTTTATATAATTCAGATTCATTTCTACTGTAGCTGCATCATTTTTAACAGTAATATCACCAAAAGCTACTGTGTCTGGCATCCCAACACCGCAAATAACGGGGTCTATTTTTTTATCAGACTCTTTTTGCTCAGCTACGTTTTTTTCGATTTTGGCAATTAAATCCGGAGTCAATGTGCCGCGATCTTTGTAGCTAACATCTGAAAATACATCGGTATTACCATGAATATACCAGTTATAAAAACTATTTACTGCCACTTCCACAGTCATTTTCTTATCCTGCAGCATGGCAGCTTCTTGATTGGCTTTTTTTGTATTGTTTTTTGTGCTTGCCATACCTGCAATAGCTATGACCACCGCAGCAATAAACAATATCGCTGCTAGAGAAAACATAGATAAAAGTATATAGAACTTTTTATCCCGACCAAAAAGTCTTTTTATCTTTGGAAACATTTGAGTGGTTTTCTGAATAATTTGCTTTATCATGCTAATATTATAACTTATATTTCAGTAATTAGTCAATTTATTTACGAATTATTTTTTTGTCATGTGAAGTTAAGTCTATAATCTGCGAAGGATCCCCATTCCCAGACTTTTTGATGAGTACATCTATGAGCCTGCCTGCCGGTAGGCTGGTTCTGGGATGACAGCTCTAAGACGATTATATCTTAAATCCCGGTATAAAAAAAGTTCCGCTTTTGGAGCGGAACTTTTGAAGTTTGTAAATAAACCGTGTTTAAGGAAGTTTGACTGTCAGTGAATACTTATTAGAATCAAACTTGGTCCCGAAACCCTTACTGATTGATGTGATTCGGTTGATAAGTCTTGGGTCGTATTCCGGAATCGGACGGCCGTTTTTATCCCAAGCCGGAATAATCTCAATCTTATTGAGTTTATAATCTTCGTATACAACGCGCAGAATCATACTTTCAATAATCGAAGACTTGCCGGTAAAAAGGAAATTTCCGAGAGAATAGGCGATAACCTTGCCTTTGTAGATTTCAATTCCCTGAATCCGATGTGGATGGTGGCCGATGACGATATCGGCCCCGGCGTCGATAAGCTTGTGAGCGACCACCTTATGATATGCATTTGGATAGTACATGCATTCCGTGCCCCAGTGAAGCGTGACGACCACTATATCTGCTTTCGTTTTGAGGCTTTTTATCGCATCAGCCATTTCAGGGGAAAAGCCCTTCATCGCGGTATTTAAACCGGGTGAATTTATACCGGCCTTTGAATATCCCGGAACTACCATGGTGTAACCGAGATACCCGACGCGGTAGCCTTTCTCAGTAATTATTGCAGGCGCAGCTGCTTCGGCGGCATTCTTCCCAGCTCCGACATATAGTATCTTGTGCGCTTTCAGAGCTGCCATAGTATCCAGCAGCCCCTGCGCACGATAATCCATCATGTGGTTATTCGCCAGTGTCATTATATCGAATCTGGCGTTGGGAAGTATCTCAGCGTATTTCGGCGGGGCTTTAAAAATAAAATTTCTTCCGGCCCGCAGCGATGCGGCTGACTTTCCCAGCGTTGCATGCGGGTATTCAGTCAGCGGACATTCGAGGTTCCCGAAAGAAATATCGGAATCCTGAAGTGTTAAGCTCGCGAACTCGTACGGGAAATCATATCCGTTTTTCGCTATGTAACCCGCCATCCGCGCGCCGAGCAGATTGTCGCCCGTAAAAACGAGTTTTAATTTTTCGGCTCTGACGTTCGACGCAATCACAATGAATATTACGACAAATAGAAAAATTTTTTTCAAAGAACTTTACCTCTCTTTTCTTTAGATTTTGGCTAACTAAAGAGATATTATCACGTTAGAACTATTTTGTCAACTCGAGTACTACTAAAGCCTCAATATGCGGAGTGCGGGGAAAAAAATTATAGAGCTTCATAAATTTTATATCGTATTTATCTTTGAGAATACTGATATCGCGGGCTTGTGTGGCGATATTGCATGACAGATAAATTATTTTTTTGGGGGTTACTTCAATCAGTCGATCTAATACTTTATCATGGAGTCCAGCTCGAGGCGGATCAAATATGATGGTTTTATCTTTTTCAATATAATCAAGAGCTTTTTCAGCAGGGGATAGAGTGGCTTCGCAATTACCGATTTTATTTAATCCAATATTTTCTTGCGCAAAACTAACTGCCTCCATATTAGATTCAACTAGTTGGTTCGCGCCTATGGATAAACCAATAGCGCCAACGCCGGAGTAAAAATCGATAATACGCGAATTACTCGAATTTTGCGAATTTTCGCGAATTGAATCGGAAATGTCTTTTAATGCCATTTCAAAAACGGGAATATTTACTTGGAAAAATGAATTTATCCCATATTTGAATTGTTTGCCCGCGATTTCCTCTATTAGAAAATCTTGTCCTTTCTGGTATAAAACTTCCGTAATCACAGAAGCAGGGGACTTGTGTGTCGAATAGTACAGATTAAATCCGATAAATTTTTTATCGAGCATAGGATAGTTATCGAAAGTAAGTTTATCTTTTATAAATAACCCTGCGACAGTTTCGCCCTTCATATTCGAACGAACGATCAAAGCCTTCATATTGCGCATGGTTAGCGATGTAGAGTTAACCCAATCCAATATCTTTTTTGCGGTATCGTTTATCGCGTCTGTTGCAAGCTCACAACTTTCGATAGGAATTCTAACCTTTTGTCCGCGTTTGAAAAATGCAAGTGAAATTTTTTCATCCACCCCTTCAACAAAAGAAAATTCCATTTTATTGCGATAACCGGATTCAACATTGTTGGTTTCGATCTGTAGGGGCAACCCTTGCGGTTGCCCTTTTTTGGCAGGGGCAAGCCCTGCCCCTACGGATATCCCTCCAATTCGTCGGTATGTTTCGTTCGCGGCTTCTTTCTTCATTTCGTTTTCATAATCAATGTCCATCATTGCCCAAGCAGAGCATGATAGAAAATGATCTTCATTTGGTTTAATTCGATGGGGCGAAGGTTTGACAAAGTTTACCGCAAGACATTCGTAAATTCCTTTTCGTTTGTTAATAATTTCCGCTTCAACTTCTTCTCCCGGTAAAGCATTCCAAATAAAATAAGTGTAATCATTCTCATGCGCAATACCCTGGCCGCCATCAACTAATTTTTCAATTTTGAGTTTAACCATATGTATAGTTTATCAGAAAATTGGTAAAAATAAAAACGGTTCCTTTTTTAAAGGAACCGTTTCGTTGTAAAGATTTTTAATAGATATAAACTTGGGGATAGCTTTTCCCTGATTTGAGAAGCGCTACAACCCAGTTATAAACCACTTCTGCATTCGGCCGTGAGAGACGAATGCATCCGTGAGATGCGGGGCGTCCGAGTAATCTTTCATACCCAGACATGAAAAGTCCATGGATACCGACTTTTCCGTCCGGAGTTACCGCAAGCCATCGATATAAGTGACATTTATACATTCTCGAGATAGGATTTGGTGCATGATTATAAACTCTTGAAACACCTTTTGGAGTAGATCCTTTGTACCTTCCCGTAGAAGTTTTGAATTCGTGGATAATCCGGTAATTCTCAATGACCCGCAGTCTCTGCTCCTTTATGGAAATATCTATGCGAATGCCATCCAGAAGCATTCCGCCCGGTGTTGCAGTGGCTACTTCGGGAGGCAGAGCTTTTTCGGCTTTTTTGGGTGGCTCGATAATGCCGTCCAAAATTGGCGTTCCCGTTGCGTCAGTTGCCGGCACCGGTGTAAAAAGAATGGTTCCCGGCACAGCTTTTTCCGTGTCGTTTTCAGCCGCGAAGGCTGGCGCATTATTCAAGATGAGTAACATCAAGAATACGACACAATATAGCTTCATACGCATCACCCCTTTCTGTTTTTAAAATAACGCGCAACAAGTGCGACTTGCATATTATACTACTAATTTTTTGACTTAACAAGAAGGTTTTTGTAAAAAAAGCGCAGAGGAGGTATAATAAATATCCAATACCCAATACGCAATACTCAATCAATTTTATAATACTCAATACCCATTGGATATTAAATTATTGGATATTTATTGGTCATTGGACATTGGAAATTGGGTATTATAATTTTTGCATAAAAATACTATGTATAAAAAAGAAAAAAAAGAGGTTGACAAAAAATTACTTGCCGAAGATAGGGCTGGTGGTTTTAAATGTATTAACTGCGGACAGTGGGTAAACTTGGCCGACAGCATCGGCACGGCGCATCGCAACCACTGTCCATTTTGTTTTTGCTCCTGTCATGTTGACCGCGATAAAAGCGGGGATCGCAGATCTGATTGTTTTGGAAAAATGAAACCAATCGGATTAACTTTCAAAAATGAAGGTTTTGATAAATATGGCAAAAAACGCCAAGGCGAGCTGATGTTTATTCATCAATGTACCAATTGCGGTAAAATATCAATTAACCGCATAGCGGGGGATGACGATGAGAAAGGGATTATGAGATTATTTGAAGAGTCGCAAAAAATAGATCCAAAGATTATTGGTGAAATAGAGAAGGAGGGGATTGTGGTTTTACGCGAAAAAGATCGGCAAGCATTAATAAAACAATTGCCAAGTATATAAAAACCCTCGTAGTAATCCCACGAGGGTTTTTGAAACTTTATAGTTTAATTATTTAATCTGGTTCCTCCGACGACCCCATCAGAGTTAATTGTGGCTGAAGAAACTATTCTTGCAGTAGCGGTGTTAATAAGAAGGGCTGTGCTTGTTACATATTTAGTTCCAACAATATAATCCCAGCCATCATTCTCATCGACTGTGTCGGTATTTCTGATGTAAACAATGCAATCATAATCTTTCTCTCTGACCGACTTTCGCGCGTAAGCGTAAGCTCTCGAAAAGGAATCGCTGTTGGAAGTTTTTGCTCTCTGATCCGCATTGGCCATAATCAAATAGATCTCATATTTTGAGTCAAAAACTACGGCATGATCTGCCCCTCTGATTTCAGCCTTGGTGGAAGCGGAAAAAGTTATAGCTCCGCTAGAGAGAAAAAATGGCGCCCTTCCCACAACATTAACCCCGATTATTTTTGAATACTTGCCGGTGGTATAGTTGAGATAATAGACGCTAATTTGATCGTCCCAACTGGGAGACCCTGATTCGCGAAAGACGAAAAGCGCGTTTTTGCTCCCTGAAATCTTTAAGTCCGTTACTCCAAAACTACTCAGTCTTTCTTTTTCTGTTTCTTCAACAAATTGCGTATAAGGCTTGATAAAAGTTATTTGTTTCGCGCCATCGAACAGCTGCCAGAAACCGTTTCCGTCGCGTTTGCGTTCAAGCTTCGCTGATGAGCTGGTTGCGCAAGTGGTGATGAGCACGATGACTGTAAGGACTGCAAATAACCATTTGCTTTTCATTATTATTGTCTCCTTTTTTAAGATTGCACGGGCTTTCCCGAATACATAAATATTAGCAAAAAATGGCTATAAATGCAAGTAAATTATAAAATTAAAAGTGGCTTGACGTTTTGGCGTCAAGCCACCTAAGAACCGTGATAAAAAAATAAATTTATTTTTCAAGATCATCAATCATTTTGTCGCATTCTTTTCTAATTAATTTGATACCATTATTGCCCTTAGTATTAAGGCAACGTGTGTCAACTTTGTAGGATGATTCGCAAATTGTAGCTGCACAACCAGAACCGAGTAAGTCGAAGGTCGGTTCTTCTTTGGAATTAAGGCAAAGGTCTATCTTTTTCATAAGCATATAAGCATTCTTGCAAGATGGCTCTACTCTGTACGCTATCGACACTGGCTTTTTTGCATTATTGCTCAAGTTTCTCAACATTTTAATGCTTTTATCTTGAGAATTCTTAATCTGTTTTACCTTTCCGTTAATTTCTTTCGTAGTATTATATAATTCATCAATTTTCTGCGACTGTTCAGGCGTAAAACCTATGCCGAACATGCCCGTGCTAATGATATCATTACCATTATGCGTGATCCTGTTCATAATTTTACTATGCGCAATAAATGGTATCGCCGGAATCATCAAAATAAAAGCGATAATGACAATCAATGCTCCGATAGGAAACTTATTCATTTTCACCTCATTCACCTCTATGAGTAGAATTGTATCCTCCAACTGGAGGAGGCCAAACATTTATATAAGCGAAAAAATCTTCGCGTTGAACTGATTGTTAGGGTACAAATGTTACACTCGTAATATTATCATTTTTATTTAACATTGTCAAGCCTTTCGTATAATATTCTCGATCATATTGCATTATTCACTTATAATCCGCTTTTTGCTTGCGAACCGAACAGAAATATGAGATGATAAAAAGAAAACAAAAATTATAAAATGAAATTCCACAGAACAAAATTAAACAAATTAGTTGGTAGCACATACCCTGAAGTTTACAGAAATTCACAAACCTTTTATAAGAAAATAGTAAGTAAATCAAAACGAAGACCTTATATTCGCTCAATATATTTTAATAAGGAGAAAATATTTTTAGGAATATTCTGGCCGCATTTATTTCAAAAAGTCGGATGGGGAGATAGAGAAAGACGGCTAAAATTATTCCCATGCGCAATAGATCTAATGCAAAATACAAAATTCAATCCAGAATCGAAAGATAACCCAAATAAAAAGTCTGAAATTTTACATCGATTTTATGGAATCACTCCGGATGATGAAAAATTTTGTGTACAAGTCAAGGAGGATAAGAAAACCGATGAAAAATTTTTTGTTTCGGTATTCCCATACGATGACAAATAAAAAAGAATCTCCGCCCAAAAGTGTAGTGTATAAACTACGGCTGAAATTCTCTTTATGCGATAAGTATATATCAAATCTCAATTTTTGTCAACAACTTTTTGTCAAATAAAAAAGCATCGGATTTCTCCGATGCTTTTTAAAATTTAAAAAAATTAAATCTATTTCGTCGGGATCACGCCGACCATGAAACCTGTTTCCAACGAATCGCCCTTCCTTTTCTGGAAATACGGTCCGACGTTGAAAATAAATCCGTCGGTTACGATAGCCCCTGTCATGCGGATATCCGTCGTATGATTCTTGCTCCGGGATACTTCCACCAACGGCAATTTTTTGCCGGCATAGGAGAATCCGATAATCGAATCGTTCGCGCTTTTTTTCACGTCCATCGTGGAAAAAACTGTGAGACTGGTCAGAGCTTTCGGCGAATATCTACCCGTCACTCTTACCGTACCGCCTTTTTGCAGCGGCATCAAAACGCCGATACCCGCGCCGTTCGCGTGGTAATCAACCGCGGTCGTGTGTGTAATCACGGTCGGACCGCCCGTCACCTGCAGAGACATCGTGTAAATCGTCGCGTCCACGCGGCTTCCGAGCTTCGCGCTCAAAGAGATGTGGTTGCCGGAAAGCATGTCGCGGAAAACGTACTGTTTCACACCGACGCATGCTTTACCATTGAGTACATTCAGGTTCCCGAAGACGATTTTGCTGCCTCCGTCAGGAATCGAGTAGTACTGCACCAGCGAGGGCATTACTCTGTAGAAAGCCGTGGCGTCCGCTTCGTTGTAGGCGAACGCTTTCGCTGAAACGAAGAGCAATCCGAACACAAACAACATAAACAGCTTTTTCATAACCAATCTCCTTTGAAAGGTATTTTGTTAAACAACTTTGTTTGTCCTTGTGGACACCATAATAATAGCACATTTTTGGCTCTATGTCCAGACTTTTCCTCTCTTGCGCGGATTGTTGAAATGTTGTATATTACAAAAACAATAAATAATAAATTCATATGGGAAATACAGAC
This sequence comes from Patescibacteria group bacterium, assembly GCA_022703645.1. GTDB lineage: Bacteria > Patescibacteriota > JACPGU01 > JACPGU01 > JACPGU01 > JAKLDG01. The sequence continues at coordinate 358,342 of JAKLDG010000001.1, forward strand.
GAACAAAAAGATAGTATTATGGATGATGAAAAATTCATTAATTTCATGGAATCAAGAGATGAAAAACTTGTAGATTTTTTAACTACTAAATTCGGCGCAATCGATGGTAGATTTGAGAAAATCGAAGGACGTCTCGATAGAATCGAAACAACTATGGTTACAAAATCCTTTCTTACTGATGTAATGGCAAATTTCAGAGTTGAAACAAACGAAAAAGTATATAAAACCGTAGAGATTTTGAAAGAGAAGAAAGTTTTTGATGATAAAGATATAAAGAGGGTAAAAGAGGCGGGCGTTGCAGTAAAATAGATTTTTGGGATATTTTTATTAAAAAAACAACCGCGAAGGCTAAAGCCTTCGCGGCGTTGTGTTTCAAGAGAAATTTAGGGTTGATTCTGCTCGGGGTGGTCCCAATCCTTTCCGTAGATTTCCGCATTGGGAATGTTTGCGAAATTCTGCCCCTTGGGATAGCGGCGCGCCGCCATGAACTGCGAAATAGTCATCTTTGTGTTTATCGGTGTGGCATTTGATGACTTTCTCCAACGGTCCATCTCCGAAAAGTACTGCATTTGGACGCCAGAGAATTCCTCACTGTCGCCGGATCGCCATTTGCAGGTTACTCTGCCGTCTGGGATGGTTTCGCAGTCGTACGCGAGACCAACGGCAGTGAAAAGATCGTCTTTTGACAGAGATACTGTGAAATGGTGACCGCTCTCGATATCCTCTGCGCTGAGCGTGCGGGTCTTGCAGTGTTTGTTAAGTCCTATCCATTCGGGATCTTTCAGCCCGCAGTCAGACCCGACCAGAGTGTAGTAGTAGCGGCCGGTCTTGGGTGAATCCGTGCGTTCCATGGACTTTTCCGTTCTAATGAGCATCAGGACAACTAAAATTAAAATACCCGTAGCAAGCATGGAAAATAGCACTATTCGTTTCATTTCTTTCACCTCGATTTTTCCCATTTTTGGGAGATTTGCCCGCATAAATGCGGGGGATATTGCAGATTGTTATGGTGCAAAATAATACATTTATAATTATATCATAGATAACGCGATGTGTCAAGTACTTTTGTAGGTGTTGGCAATTATAAATTCATGGTATTTTTCCTTAAAATATTCTTAGGATTATTGCTGTCTCGTTCCCACATTTGCGGATTGGATTCTATGTAACTATAAATTTCATCGTACGATTTTTCATTGCGAATGATGTGTTCGTAATAGCCGCGTTGAAAAATGGGGTTGCCTGTTTTGTCTAAGATAATATTTATCTTTTTCGTTGATTGATATTTAAAATACCCAATTATTTGTCCTAATGTTGGTTTTTTATCCCGTAGGGGCGGGGTCTCCCCGCCCTGAATTAAATTGTTTTTGTTACCTACAAATATCGTTTTTCTCTTCTAATATCCGCAATATAAAATGAATATGATTTGGCATTATCTGAAAAATATCTAATTTTGTATTTGGGAAATGATTCGGAATTTCGTACCAACATTTTTCTGCAACATTTCCAATCTTATTTAATTCCATTTTCCCATCCACAATTTCCCCAAACAAACATTCTCTGTCTTTTGTGCAGATCGTAACAAAATAATCTCCAGGTTCGGAATAATCATATTCTTTAATCCGTATCGATTTTCTATTTCGTTCGATTTTTGACATTTTTATTTTGATTATAGCATATTTTCATTTCCCTCTTGACAAACACTATGATTTTGTAGTAAAATAATGGCTATGTAGGCTATTTTTCGTTTACATGCACGACCCTTAAAAACATATTGAGTCAAATACTGTCCTCCTTGAGGGGACTATCAAACAAGGAGGCAACACAATGTCTGAAAACGGAAGGAAGGAAAGATTCGAGGAACTGATGGAAATGTACGTTGATTACTCAAATGTAGAATGTTTCCCAGAAAGGATAAGGCGGGAGCTTTCATCTACGGAACCTTATGACGAGGATCTTATAAAGTTTTTTAAACAAAACTCGCCTGTGGCTGGAGAGATCGCAACAAACCCTGCAAGCGATTTCATAACTCGAACTGTTTACGCTTCTACTCTGCCACAGATGCCGCCTCGTTATTCAATTGACGACCTGCTTGTTTATAGCCCTGGCGGCCGCGCACTATTTAACCGGTTGCCAGCCGCAAGTAAAATACTCGCAAAATGGATAACCGAACACGAATCGTGCGACATAGTAGACCTCGGAGGCGGTTCCGGTTCTTACGCATTTAAGACAATAGAAATATTGTCAAAAATGAAAGGGTTCAATTCGATCGTCAAAAGGATTTCATGGACAAGCGTAGATATTGACTCCGGCGCAATCGAACTCGGTAAGGCACGGTCTAAAGCTGATGGACTTACGGGACAAGTTTTTTTCGAGGAAGGAAATTTTATGTCAAAAAAGTTTCCCACTATCGACGCAGACCTCGTAGTATTAATCGGTGTTCTATGTGGTATGACACCGGAGGTTGCGGTAACATGCCTCGAAAAAGTGAGACGCTTTATCGAAACGCGTAACGGCGAAATTTACGCTGCTACACTTCTGACTAGGAGTTTTGAAGAGGATCCGATATGCTTCAGAATCTTCGCGAAACTCGGCTGGCATCTCAAACCGAAAACCGAGGAAGAGGTCAGAAAGGTCTTTAATGATGCCGGATACGAAATTATCGACATCCACAGTGAGCGCGACACGGAGACAGAAAGAGTCCCCGGGCAGTACGCAATTGTCAGAGCGCGTTTAAAAGCTTAATACTAAAAAAACATCTTTTATTACAATCCCAACTTTGTTATAATTCTATTATAACTTAGGAGGGATTGTTTTTATGTATTTGTATTTTGCATTTACAGGATTATTTAATGCTATAGTTAGCACTTTATTAGGTATTTTTGTATTTTTCAATAATTCAAAAAACAATATTAATCGCTCGTTTGCTCTTTTCTGTTTATTTTTTACGATGTGGTCTGCCGCATATATATTTTGGCCATTATCGCAAAACGCTGAAGGTACACTTTTGTCTTTTAGATTACTGCATATTGGCGCTGCTTATGTTTCTGTTGCTTATTTACATTTTGTTTGTAATTTCCTGGATGTATATAAGCAAAAAAAAGTAATAGTTATAATTGGATATATTTTAGCATCTATACTAGTTCCATTTATTTTCACTCCATATTTTATTGCTGATATGGTTCCAATATTCTCAATGCGCTTTTGGGCAGTTCCTGGGATATTGTACCATTTTTATCTTGTGCACTTTTTTGGATATTTTGCATATTCGTCTTATTTGTTATTTAAAAGTTATAAAAAATTATTGGGAGTAAAAAAGGTCCAAATTCTATATATTTTAGTTGGTTTTGTTTTGGCTTTTTTCGGGGGATCAACAAACTATTTTTTATGGTATAAAATTAATATACCTCCTTATCTCAATATTCTTGCTTGTTCATTTGTAGTATTTACTGCCTACGCGATTGTAAAGACGCGGTTTTTAGACATCAAATTCGTTCTTCGTTCCTCTTTTGTTTACATTTCATCTCTTATTACAATTATTATCCCTGCAGTATTAATTAAGTTTATTGTTGGTGGGGAATCAGTTTTTAAAGCAACTGGATGGATTGATCTAATCATTGTTATTTTTGCCATTGCTGTATTTCCAAAAGTTAAAGAATATTTTTACAAAATCGCGAATAAGTATTTTTTCTCATCACTCTATGATAGCGCCGAAGTGATTGCAGACCTGTCTGATAAACTGCGATCAACCCTTGATATAAATAAAATTGATGACTATATTACGAATGCTTTAATCCAAGCATTTCATTGCAAAGCGATTGGAATTTTGAATTATTCCAGAAGAACCGGGGACTACAACCTTGTCCATAATAAAGGGTTTGCGTTCAAGGGAAGAAAGAGATTTCTCGGCGATAAGGGATTGCACAAAAAATATGTTATGAAAGATGAACCTTTCCTGACATCCGAAATTAGAGATAATCGCAAATATAAAAAGACGGTTTCTGTATTGGAAAAATTTGACGTAGAAGTTTTAACGCCGTTAAACGTTAAAGATAAGACAATCGGCCTTATCGCAATCGGAGCAAAAGAATCCGGTGATTCATATAATCAACAGGATATTGAGCTTTTGGGAATTGTCAGCGCGCAGTCGGCAATTGCTATTGAAAACGCTATTTTATATGAAAAAACACGCAGATTTACAAAAACTCTGCAAGTAAAGGTTGATAATGCAACGGCTCAAATTCGCCACAAGAATGAAGAATTGAAAAAACTCGATAAGCTCAAAGACGAATTTATTTCCGTCGCCAGCCATCAGCTGCGAACTCCGCTGACCGCCACGCGCTGGGCGCTGGAATTTCTGATTAAAGATAATAAAGGAAAACTCAACCGCAAACAGCTTGAGAGCGTTCATGAGCTGGAAGACACAAATTCAAAACTTATAAAACTCGTCAATTCACTTCTGAATGTCTCCCGTATTGACGAGGGACGCCTTTCTATCACGCCAGTACCAACTGACATAGTTGCCGTGATGAAAGAAATCATGCATGAATTTGAACCGATTGCGCGCCACAAGAATTTGAAAGTTATCACACACTATGATAAATTGCCAAAAATCAAATTTGATCCTGTTGTTATTAATAAAGCGATACATAACTTCGTTTCAAACGCGATAAAATATAATAAAGACGAAGGCCGTCTTTGGATAAATGTCGAGAAATATGATAAAGATAATCTGGTTATCAAGGTTCGCGACGAGGGAATCGGAATACCAAAAGCCGAGCAGGCAAATCTATTTGCGAAATTTTACAGAGCATCTAATGCTGCTACTTCAAATACCGAAGGAACCGGACTTGGACTTTATATTGCCAAAAGCGCCGTAGAAAGCTCCGGAGGAAAGGTTTGGTTCGAATCAAAAGAAAATGAAGGGACAACTTTCTTTGTGACATTACCACTGAAAGGCAGTAGGGCGAAGAGAGGAGAAAAGAGCCTGGTCTAAAGTAAATTAAAAATTAAAAATCAAAATGTAAAATGACAGATGCAAATTTTAAAAATGAATTTAAGAAAAGATTGTACTCGTTCGTTTTACGATTAATTAAATATATAAATAGTCTCCCAAGATCACAATCAAACGATGTTATAGGAAAACAACTGTTAAGAAGTGGTACGAGTATATTGGCTAATTTTATAGAAGCTAATTCAGCCAGCAGTAAAAAAGATTTTACGAACTTTTTTAATCATAGCTTAAAATCTGCCAATGAATCAAAGGTTTGGTTAACACTTTTCCGCGATACAAACCCTATAAACAATGAGAATGTTTTTTTGATAAAAGAACTTTGCGAGATTGCAAACATCTTAGCATCAAGTATATTAACTTTAAAAGGAAAAAAGAAATAATTTTACATTTATTATATGTCATTTTGATTTTTGACATTTACATTTTACATTACATATTTTAACCTTTAAATTATCGATAAATTATGCTAATATTACTATAATTTACAAAAACTAAGCAAACCGACACTATGATTAAAGTATATAATACACTTTCAAGGTCTAAAGAAGAATTCAAACCTATCGAAGAAGGTGAAGTTGGCATCTATTCTTGTGGACCTACGGTTTACAACTTTGTTCACATTGGGAACTTAAGAGCATATATTTTTGCTGATATATTGCACAGAACTTTCCTTTACAACGGATATAAGGTGAAACACATAATGAATATTACTGATGTTGATGATAAAACGATTCGTGATTCTCGATCCAATGGGTTGACACTAAAAGATTTTACAGACAGATATACTACGAGTTTCTTTGAAGATTTAGAAAAATTAAATATTAATAAAGAAGAATATATCTTTCCACGCGCAACTGAAAATATTGATGGTATGGTGAAACTAATCAAGAAGCTTTTGGATAAAGGGTTTGCTTATAAAGCAGAAGATGGATCAATATATTTTGCTATTTCGAAATTCAAAGACTATGGTAAACTGTCCGGTGTCGATTTTGAACGCGACACTAAATCGAGAATATCAAATGATGAATATGCAAAAGATGAGGCGCATGATTTTGCTCTTTGGAAGGCTTGGGACGAGAAAGATGGGGATGTTTTTTGGGAAACAGATATTGGTAAAGGTAGGCCCGGTTGGCACATAGAGTGTTCAGTAATGTCTGAGGATAACCTTGGACAGCCCTTTGATATTCATACTGGTGGAATTGATCTTATATTCCCTCATCATGAGAATGAGATTGCGCAATCTGAAGCTGCTAATGAAAAAACTTTTGTAAATTATTGGATGCACAATGAAATGTTAATGGTTGATGGACAAAAGATGAGCAAGTCACTAAAAAACGATTACCGACTGAATGATATTATTGAAAAAGGTTATGAACCCTTAGTTTTTCGCTATTTAATGCTTTTTACGGGATATAATCAGAAACTTAACTTTACCTGGGATGCTCTAGAAGCGGCAAAAAATGGTCTGGGCAATCTAAAAAATAAGATTTTATTATTAGGAAATGATATAGGGGAGGTTAGCGCAAGTCTTGTTGATGATTTCAAAAATGAGATTAACGATGATCTTAATACTCCGAAGGCTCTCGCAGTCCTACAGGAAGTCTTGAAATCAGATATTACAAATGCGGATAAGCTCGCAACGGTTCTTGATTTTGATAAAGTTTTAGGATTACGGCTCGATGAAGTAAAATCAGAAACCATCGATATTCCGGAGGATGTGATTAAATTTGCAGAAGATAGAAAAAATGCTAAACAGGAAAAAAACTTTGAGCTTGCAGATAGTCTTCGCGCAAAGATAAGCGAAGCCGGATATGAGGTAGAAGATACGAAAGATGGTTATAGGGTTGTGAGAAGATAGATACATTTGTAATTTGTCATTCAAATCCATTATGCTATAATCAAGCTATTAGAAATAAACAAAAACTATGCCAACAAAAACCATAAAGAAAAAAAAGAAAGTCGCCATACTTGAAGATGATAAAATGCTGAATAAATATCTTGCGGCGAGTTTTGCGAAAGAGGGGACTTATGATGTTTGCGCGGCGCTAAATGGGGAAGAGGGGATAGCGATGATAAAAAAAGAAATGCCTGATCTAGTGCTTTGTGATATCATAATGCCAAAGAAAAACGGTTTTGAGGTTCTTGAAGCGGCAAAAAAAGACGCGAAAACGAAAAAAATAATTTTTATAATGTTATCAAATCTTTCCCAAGAATCTGACGTGAAACAAGCAAAAAAAATGGGGGCAAAAGATTTTTGGCTGAAAGTAGATTTCGATACGGAGGCGATAGTAAAAAAAGTTAAAGATATTTTAAAATAACTTTTTTAACTTAAATAAAAAATTAAAAATCAAAGTGCAAAAAATTGGGGTTCCTGCGGAATGATATCTAATTTTTAATTTTACATCTGTCATTTTACATTTTGATATTTACATTTTACATTGCATGGGATAATTATTAAAATAAAAACAAAACTTTTTAATCATGTTAATTGACGAGAAAAAACTAAAATCTATTCTAATAGACGCTGGAATAGTTGACGAGGCTGCTTGGGAAGATGTGATAAAAAACGCTCACAGATTGGAGGTCTCTCCTGAAGATATACTCCGTCAGAAAGACATTATTTCCGGTCATCTTTATTATGAAATATTGGCGAAAGGCTTGGGAGTAAAATACGTAAACTTGAAGCGCCTCGAGGTTGATGAAGGAGTTCTCGATATTTTCAATGGCGACACTGTTAATAAGTACGGCGCTATTCCATTCGAGATTTCAAAAGAAAAAGGCTTGGGCAGAGCAAAACTGAAGGTTGCTTTTACCAAACAATGGGACAAGCAGATCTTAAGAACTTTGCAAATTAAAGCAAAAAGAAAAATCGAGCCTTATTTGACAGACGATATCAGTTTCCGCTCAATATTTGTTTATTACAAAAAAGAAGTCGCCGAAAAACTGAAAGTTCTTATTGATAAAAAATCTCACGATCATACACAGTGCGAGGACTGTTTTGATCTTCTTATGGAATACTGCTACTACACCAGACCTTCCGACATTCATGTCGAAGAATTTGCAAATAGCGGTGTGGTAAAATTCCGTATCGACGGTTTTCTCCATGATGAATTTGAAATGGCGCCGCAATTGATTCAAAAGCTGGTTGAGATAATCAAAAAATCTTCTGAAACCACTACCGACGAAGACAATCAAACTGACGACGGAAGATTTAGCGTAGAGGTATTCGATGAAGAATTAGCTTTCCGTGTTTCAATAATACCGACTTATTTTGGTGAAAAAGTTTGTCTCAGAGTTCTTGATGATTCCAAACAAAAATTATCTTTGCACGATCTGGGTTTCAACGACTCGGATATTGTGATGCTGAAAAAAGAATTCGAAAAACCTTATGGACTAATATTAATCAATGGTCCAACCGGCAGCGGCAAATCTACGACACTTTATTCTGTTTTGAAATTTTTGAATATTGAAGGCACCAGTATTGCGACAATCGAGGATCCGGTGGAATATCCGATCAAGCATATTAATCAAAGCCAAGTGGATGAGGAAAATGGGTTTACCTTTTCGCGAGGGTTGAAAGAGCTTCTACGCCAAGATCCTGATATTGTGGTGATTGGCGAAATACGCGACAATGAGACTGCTAGCATCGCCGTAAACGCCGCTCTGACGGGTCATATAGTGCTATCAACTATTCATTCGAATACTGCCGTAGGGACGATTTCAAGACTGGAGAATATGGGAATTCCAAACTATCTTCTATCCCCAACGCTCGACTTGGCGATTTCGCAAAGATTGATAAAGAAAATGTGTATTTATTGCCGGGAAAGTTTCACACCGGAGAAAAAATACCTTGATAAATTGGATCGCGATGTTGGGGTTTACGCATCTCTCGCAAAACTGAAAAAAATGGGGCTGATTAGTTATAAAACCTACAAAGACATTATTTTATTCAAAAACCATGGCTGTCCAAGATGCGGGGGCAAAGGTTTTACCGGTAGAATCGGTGTATTTGAAATTTTGAATAGCAACAAAGACATTCAAGAAATGATTTTGACCGGTAAAAGTGAATCACAGATCGCAAAACATGCCGAAAGCCAAGGAATGCTGACGATGTTTGAAGATGGACTTTTGAAGGCTCTAAACGGCATGACAACGATTGAAGCAGTAATAGATGTGGTCAGGTAAGGGTCCAATTTTTAATTTTATAATTTTTAATTTTTAAAATTGTCTAAAAAAACACGTACCAAAACCAAAACTTCAACCATAACTGGTGTTCAAATGGGGCTTCTCATTTCGACTATTTTTATTATAGTTGGACTTTTTTATGCTGTTTTTAGCTTTTTTCAATAAAATAACAGCTAATTTAGAAATATTAGAGCTATATTAATCATGATCTCGTAAATAATAACTATCAGATAGGGGACTAAAAGCAGTTCTGCTATTTCTGATATTTTTGAAAATTTATATATAGTTAACGCGATAAAAACCAATAAAAGAATTAGGATAATTAAGCTCGCTCCCAAGGATCCTGCGACAAATAGTGATAGCGCAACCATCATATTCAGAACGAACTGAGCTATGAAATATGGCATTGCATGAGAAATCTCTTTTGATTTATGATTTTGAACTAAAACAAAAAACAGAGACAGTCCCATCATTATGTATATCACAACCCAGATGGAACTCAACGCCCAAGCAGGAGGCATAAAAAATGGCGTATTAGTCTCAGCATACCAGGCGGCTCTATGCGGAATAGCAAAGACCGCGCCAAAAAAGGCTGGTATTTGGCATATCAGCATGCTCGAGAGTAATTTTGTACCAATCATTAGCCGGCTATTTTCCATGTTCTGAAATATTACTGCTAATTAAACGAAAAGAAGACCTCATAAATCGAGGTCTTCTTCGTTGAATTTTAGTTGGAATGAACCTTCTTTTATAATTCTGCCACCGCCGTTTATGCCACGAACTAATGTCGCATCATTTAGTTCGATATCGAATTGTTTGGGAGTCCAAGGATGATCTTCCCCAGTTAATTCAAGCGCAGCCTTCTTAATTGCTTCCCACCCAGGTTGAAATTCATCTTCTTTTTGGGTGTTAGTGTTTTTCATAGGCGTTCCTCCTAATTTTTTTTAACTCTTTGTTACCGGTCCATTTTGCAACTCAAATGGTAAAAATTCCTGTCCAAAAGGATCATTGTTACCAACTGATCCATTCAACCTCATATCTTGATTAATAGGCTTTTGCTCTCCAATAGTTACAGCGCCGCTTTTGATAACCATAAAGGCTATTGCGGCAATAACCATCAGAAGCACTACAAAACTTGCGATATTCGCCAAGATATTTTTGAATTTCAGCATTGATAATCCCAAAAAAACGATCAGAATTGGCCAGAGCTTCCACCATTGGATATCGATATTGAGACTTAGCAAACCGGTGTTTTGTCCTAAAAGTATTAAACCGATACCAATAATTAGGATACCGATCAACCATCTATTTGGTGAAAACCCACGATCATGATTACAATTTTCGTTGCATTGATGAGTCATTTTTTTATTTTTTAAAAATAATTGCTACGCCTAATAAAATAATAATCAATGGAAGGAAGATATCCCAAATATTCCAATTAAGAAATTGCTGAAGGAGCAATCCCACACCAATAAAAATCAGTATAACTGCCACAATATTGCGAGTCTTGGAATAATCTATCTCGCGGTTTTGGGTTTTGATTTCTTTTGCTATATCATTCACTTTGTCTTTTACATCCTGCCCAAAATCCTTCAGCTTTTCTTTGATTTCCGGTTCTTTCGCATCAACAGCATCTTCTTCCGGTACAAAAATCGCTAAAAGAATATAAATAATAATTCCAACGCCACTAAATAATATTAATAAAACAAAAATGACACGAACCAAAGTTGAGTCCATGTCAAAAAATTCGGCTAATCCTCCGCAAACGCCTAAAAAAATTCGGTCTTTTTTACTGCGAAATAAAGTTTTCGATTCTTTTTTCATAGTTTTATTATTATATCATAAAAACATATCAAAATGCAAATATCAAAGTGTAAAATGACAAATTAAAATTAAAAATGTATAATATGCCAAAGGCATACCAAAATTTTACATTTTGATTTTTAAATTTTAAATTTATCATGAAGATTATTTCTTTCAATATTAACGGCATCAACTCGGCCATCAAATATGGTTTGCGGGATTTTATATCTCTAGAAAATGCCGATATCTACTTGTTCCAAGAAGTAAAAAATTCCTGGGATACTATTGATGACTCTTTGCGGAAAATTCCGGGTTACGAAACATATTTTTACCAAGCAGCAAAAAAAGGATATTCCGGACTTCTTGCATACGTGAAAACGAAGAACAAACCAATCGGATACAAGGAGGGTATAGGGTTTAGGGTTATAGACGAACAAGCGAGAGTGCAGACATTAGAATTCCAGGATTATTATTTAGTTAATACCTATCTACCACATTCAGGAAGGGAACTTGAGAAACTTCCATTCAAACGTGAAGTAAACGAAAAATTCCTCGAATACTGTGAGTCTTTGAAAAAGAAAAAGCCACTTATAATTGCAGGGGATCTGAATGTTGCGCACAAAGATATTGATCTCGCCAATCCTCGCGCCAATATGGGAAACGCCGGATTTACGACGGATGAGAGAGATTTTTTCGATAAATTCTTATCCCACGGATATATCGATACATTCCGCGAATTTGTAAAAGAAAATGGCCACTATACCTGGTGGAGCTGGCGGACAGGGGTACGCGAAAGAAATATCGGTTGGCGCATTGATTATTTTCTCGTCTCTGAAAATATTTCAAAACGAGTGAAAAAGAGTTGGATTCTGAAAGACATTCTCGGATCCGATCATTGCCCGATAGGATTAGAAATCCTGTAGGGGCGCAAAATTTTAAGCCCTTTTTTTGGGGCGTTATGTGTAGCATTCCTACAAAACCGTTCTTTCTTTGGCTTTTATAACGTAAAATTAACCATGCGCTTTATATTGGACTTTTTTTAAATTTAGCATAGAATAGGAGATAAGAAAACAAAAAAGCAATAAATCAATAAATCAAAATGTCTATGCCTAAAACGAATTTGAAATTTGTTTGTAATAATTGCGGGGCGGAGTTCCTTCGCTGGCAGGGGAAATGCTCAGCATGTAATGAATGGGAAACCCTCGAAGAAATTAAAATTTCTTCTCGAGTTCAAAGTTCAAAGTTAAAAGTTCAAAGTGGCGGTGTTGCTGCGCAACTTATTTCTTTAGATAAAGTTGATAGTAAAAATTTTGAAAGAATCAAAACTAATATAAGTGAATTTGACCGCGTGCTTGGCGGGGGGATCGTACTCGGTTCGCTGGTTCTCTTAGGTGGAGATCCGGGGATAGGAAAGAGTACTTTGCTTCTCCAATCTCTCGTTGGAATTTCACAAAATAAAAGTCTGACGAAAATTCTTTACGTCAGCGGCGAAGAATCAGCGCAACAAATAAAGCTTCGCGCGGAAAGACTGAAAATTAAAAATGAAAAGATATTTCTGCTTGCTGAAAGCGATCTGGAATCAATCCTTGCAACTATTGAAATGGAAAAACCAAACCTGGTTATTATTGATTCTATTCAAACCGTATATTCCGATCAAATTGCTTCCGCGTCAGGCAGTATAGTACAGGTGAAAAACGCTACCGAGTCCCTGATGCGCGTTGCAAAAGCCACGAATGTGCCGATTTTTATTATCGGACATGTGACAAAAGATGGGGGGATAGCGGGTCCAAAAACGCTTGAGCATCTTGTTGATGTTGTTCTTTACCTCGAAGGAGACCGCTATCAATCTTTCCGAATCCTGCGCGGGATAAAAAATAGATTTGGCAAAACTTCCGAGGTTGGAATATTTGAAATGGAAGAAAATGGCATGACTGAAGTTGCAAATCCTTCAAAGGTTTTTCTCGAAGAACGTCTTGAAGGGGCGAGCGGTGTTGCAGTTAGTTCGATTATCGAGGGTAACCGTCCGTTTCTGGTTGAAATTCAAGCATTGTGTTCCAAGAGTTATTTTGGTTATCCAAAAAGAACGTCTTCAGGAATCGATTTAAATAGATTGAATTTGTTAATTGCAATTATTGAAAAACGCGTGGGTGTGGATATGAGTCAATTTGATTGCTATCTCAATGTTGTTGGAGGCATCAGAATTCGTGAAAATTCAGTTGACTTGGCAGCTGCTTTATCGATAATTTCGGCGGCAAAAAACAAGCCAATAGACGACCACACAGCCATTTTCGGAGAACTCGGGCTTTCGGGCGAAATTCGCTCTATTCCAAATCTGGAAAAAAGAATCGAGGAGGCAATCCGCATGGGGTTTGACAAAATAGTCATTCCGAAGCAAAATAGTCAAAGCAAATTGAAGCCTGTGGGAAAAGTGAAATTTATTGAAGTAAGAACGCTAAAAGAGTCAATGGGAAGGGTATAGGGGATAGGGTTTAGAAAATATGGACAAAATTAGTTTTCCAATAATAATTATTATTACAACGATAGTTTCCTATATATTTATTAGGAAATATTTTAAGATGAACCCAAAATACCTTACTTACGCTGTAATTGGAATTTTCTTCGGGCTCATCTTTGGCCTGACTGTCGGCTGGCCTGCTCCCGCAATACTTGGCGCTTATGGAATGGTGATAGCGCCATATATAATGGGGATTGTTTTGATGGGTTTTGTAGAATTTTTTATAATTGATGGTGGTGGAATATTAAAATATCTTAAAAAGAAAATAGCTTCAAATGATCACAATTCTTTAATAGTTTAATAATAATAAATATAAAAAATGAAAACAAAAACACATTATTGGGCGGTTCCTTTGGCTGTCATAGCCGTAGCAGTGCTGGGCTCACTGGCAACGAATGTTGGAATGAGCTGGTATTATTCACTAAATACTCCGGACTTAACGCCACCGGGAAGCTTTATCGGCACAATGTGGACGATAATTTTTACGCTTTCCACTATCGCGCTGATTCTTTTTTATAACTCCAAAACGCTATCCAAAGACAAAAACAAAGCATTATATTCGGATGCCTTTATTACCAATGCCGTTTTGAATGTATTATGGAGTGTGCTTTTCTTTGGTCTTAATTCACCATTCATGGGGCTGGTTTGTATCCTGTTATTAGAAGCTTCAAATATTTGGATAGAGGTGATATTATGGAAAAAGAATAAAATTGCTTTCGCGCTTTGGTTGGTTTATACCGCATGGGTGTTAGTAGCGACTTATTTCAATTTTATGATATGGATACTAAATAAATAATACCATTAAATTTAACTGTATGTCTAAAACTCTCGCAATCATTTTCGTGCTAATAATTGGCGCCGGAATTATCATCGGCTACTTAGCTCTGAATAGTAAAAAAGTTCCTGAAGTAAAAAAAGAAGCAGTAAACAATACTGTTGCTTTGAACCCTGTTGAAGAAGAGGAACCAACTGATGATACTACAGTAGAAGAAGAGACTGCAACGACTGATTCTGATACCGCAGCAGAAGCAACGGAATTAAAAATCGAGGTGTTGAAACAAGGGACAGGGGATGAAGTTACAAAGGTTGGCGACGGTGTCAGCGTTAATTATACCGGCACACTGGTTGATGGAACAAAATTCGATTCTTCTTATGATCGTGGAACGCCATTCAAATTCGATCTTGGGGCTGGACAGGTAATAAAAGGCTGGGACCAAGGGTTGATCGGTATGAAAGTAGGGGAGATAAGAAAACTTACAATACCGCCTTCACTTGGTTATGGTGCAACTGGAGCAGGAAGCAAAATCCCACCAAACGCCACTTTAATATTCGAAGTTGAATTGATGGAGATAATTTAGGAAAGAATTATATAAATATACCGGAGAAAGTCAATATTTCTATTGACTTTCTTTTTAATTTATGTTAGAATTATTCTATTCGCATATTGTGCGCGAACATTAAATTTTATAGAAAAAGGAGAAATTGAAAATGCCACTTTCTAAACTTAGAAAACACTTTGCGCAGTTTTGGCCGCATGAGGTGGTTATAGCGATTTTTCTGCTTGCGATTCTTATGGTTATCACTTTTCGTGACAAAGGATGCAATCAGTCTCCTCGGGAGCAAAAAGTGATTCTACCGCGGTATTTTACCTCGGACTATCCGGTTAAGTTCAGCAAAGAGAATTTGATTGCCGGGGCTATCAAAACTTACGATCCGATTATTTTCAATGTAAAAAGAAATGGCGGGCCGCAGGCAATGATGGAACGAATCGATCAATACGACTTGGCTATTAATGCTGCAGCCAACAAACACGGCGTCGATGCGCTGACGCTTAAAGGAATTATTTATCTTGAAAGCGGCGGGGATATTTACGCGCTTTCCGGGTCATCTTGCGCAGGAATTGCGCAGTTTTCTCCCTCCACGGCACGCGGATACGGACTGAAAGTGGCGGGAAACTGGTATCGATTTTACCTCCGGTTTAAAAAAAGCGGCGCAGATAAGGACGCCATCACGCTTTCACGCATCGATGAACGCTTTGATCCCATAAAAGCAATTGGTGCTCAAGCCGCGTACATAGCTTCCTTACAGCAAAAATATGGCGAGGTCGATTTCGCGGTTGCGGGATACCATATGGGTGGAAGCAATTTGAGTAATGTTATCAGAGAATATCGAGCCGGTTGGCAATCACCCGAAAAAATTACTTGGGAAGATATCGTTTTTGACGCTTCTCCTTCAAAACACCCCAAGACCCATCGGCTGCTTTTCCATGAGTTGGAAGATTACTCGTGGTCCTACTATTTTCGCGTCCGCTCAGCTATGAAGGCTAGATCTCTTTGGAAAATGGACAAGGCTGTCTTTGCGCAAAAAGTAGAGCAGCTAAATAATCCAATTCGCAGAACTCAACTGGTAACTGAAACCATCTGGTATCCGGAAGAAAAAATGCCACAATATACAATGGCGCAGGTAGAGAGGTGGGCTCAGTCGGGACTTTTTGCAAAAATAGAACCCAGTGATTTTCTAAACATCCAGCTTAATAAAGTCAGCGCGCCATATCTGTCCCAGAATGCTGCCGGCGTGCTTTACCATCTTGCTGGTCAGATGAGGCAAGTAACCGGACACGGAATTACGGTAAATTCTGCTCTGCGCACATACGAAAAGCAGATACAGTTAGTTCGCCAGGGACTTTCTCCTTCGGTCTATTCATCGCATCTCTGGGGAGAAGGTATTGATATCGATCCTTACAATTCCGACAAGTTGAACGATCAGTTGTCATGGTTTCTTGATCAGCTGAAATGGCGCGGCGATATCGTCTGGTATAGAGAAGGCAATCATTTTCACATTACTGTCGCGCCAAATGAGAAATTCGTTACCCTCGCTAGCAGAGCGATCTTGAACCTTCATGTAAAACAAGCGGAGGAATCTCGTTTCGCCAGCAAGTAACCAATTCAAATTAACTCTTCAAGCCGTTCTGGTAAAGAACGGCTTTTTTGTTTATAATTATATCCATGAAATTAAAAAGATCATTTTTTAATCGCGATACAAATATAGTTGCGCAAGAGCTTCTCGGCAAAAAAATTGTCCGGGTTCTGCCTGATGGCAGTAGAATTGAGGCTATTATAACCGAAACCGAAGCTTATCATGGATTTGATGATAAAGCCTCTCACGCAAGCCGCGGTAAAACTGAAAGGAATAAAGTGATGTTCGATAAGGCAGGGTTGGTTTATGTTTATTTAATCTATGGAATGCACTATTGTTTGAACTTTACAACAATGGGAAAAGGGTTTCCAGCAGCAGTACTGATTCGAGCTGTTGCTCTCAAAATCCCAAATCATAAATCCCAATGTCCAAACAAATCTCAAACCCGAAATTCCAAGTTTAAAAATTTAGATTTTGAAAATTATTTAAAAATTACAAAATTAAAAATTAAAAACTTAACTCAAATAAACGGTCCTGGCAGAACCTGTAAAGCGCTCCAAATTGATAAATCTCTTTATGGCGAAGATTTGGTTGCCAGTAATCATATTTGGATCGAACCTGTAGAAACACAGATTCGTGTGTCTAAAAAAATTATCTCATCAAAACGTATAGGAGTTGATTATGCGGGTGAATGTAAGAACTGGGAATGGAATTATAAAGTAGATGCGAAAGCGATAATATTGTGCTAAAATAAAATTATAAAAAGTAATATATTTCAAATATGAATAATGAACAAAATAATATGTCAAAACTGAATGTTTCGGAAATAAAAAAGAGGATGGCTTCAAGAGAAGGCTTTACTGAAGTTTCGGATAAGATCAAGAAATTTGGTGAGCTCGGGCTGAATATAAGAGAACATCATAGTATTTATAGTACGCCACCTGGCGATCTGATTCGTAGAATAAAATGCAAAGAAGACGAGGATAAGACTCTTGGGGAGCTAATGAGCGATGAGGAGATATTGGAACGTTTGGATTATTCGATAAAATTTTATAATTATTTTAAAGATGATATAATTGATAACCTGCCTGATGATGTAGCTAAAGATACGGTAATGGGCGTCAGAGAAAATCTACCAAAAGATATAGCCTACCTTCGCTCAATAGGGCGTCTTCCGGAAAAATACCGTGATTTTCTAAAAGAATAATATTGTTAATGTAAAAAAGGAGGGGATTTTGAAGAAACTTTGGAAGTGTCCGAAATGCAAAAGGGAGTTCAAAAACCAGAATCAATCACATTCTTGTGTTAAATTTCCTTTGGAAAAACATTTTAAAAATAAAGAACTTGCCAAAGAACTATTTTTACACCTGAAAGATGAAATAGAAAAAAATATTGGCAAAGTAAAGATTGAATCTCCGCCTTGCTGCATTCACTTTGTT
This sequence comes from Patescibacteria group bacterium, assembly GCA_022703645.1. GTDB lineage: Bacteria > Patescibacteriota > JACPGU01 > JACPGU01 > JACPGU01 > JAKLDG01. The sequence continues at coordinate 376,211 of JAKLDG010000001.1, forward strand.
AGTAATTACACTTTTGGCGCGGTTTTTCCGATGAAAGATCGGATTAGAATTGATTTTAGAACTGATTTTGAAATCAAAAGTAAAAAAACATGGAAGATGGTAAAGATCTCAAAAAACCGCTATCTTTATTACCTAGATATTAAGGATAAAAAAGAAATTGACAAAGAACTTATTGGCTGGATCAAAAAAGCTTACTGGATGAATAAAGATGAATAAAATCCGCAAAAGCGGATTTTATTGTCTCATTGAATATTTTTTTAATTTGACGGGATAAATGCTATAATGGATTTGATTTTAATATTAATAAAATTTTTCTATGAAAAAAATGAGCCTGTATCTGCAAGGTCTTATCAACGCGGTTTTGGCAGCGGCCTATGTCTCTCTTATAGCATTAATTATGTCTCATGGTGAGAACATTTTTGGCAAAGAGGATGGTTTTTTGGTGCCATTTATCATGCTACTTATTTTCGTTCTTTCCGCTGCTGTTATGGGAATTCTAGTCTTTGCTAAACCGATAATGTTATACATCGACGGACAGAAAAAAGATGCTGTCAAATTACTTGGTTATACTGTTGGATGGATTTCTGTAGTTATCATTATTACTATCCTACTAAAAATTGCGATATAAATATGCGCTATTAATGTTTGCAGGGTGGTTCAATATGAAAATTTCAATAGAGTTGTATGATGCCTCTCGACAAGGTTTTCGACAAGTGATATTATGCGTTTATGGAAAATAAATCAAATAAATTCGTAATTCTTTTCGCTGGCGCAGTAGGCAGTTCCAAAAGCCCGATTGCGACTTATCTCAGTTTCAAACTTGATCTGCCGATTTTTATTCATGACGTCATCCGCACGGAAGTGAAGGAAGACTTGGGGAAAATGGACGTGAATGAATATGCAAAGCGCAGAGATGAGAGGCTGCGAGAGATTATTGCAAAAGGAGATTCTTTTATTTATGATGCGAGCGTGGATCGGTCTTGGGAGATGAGAAAAGCGCAGCTGTTGGCTGCCGGGTATAAATATTGCATTGTCAGTCTTGATCTTTCTATTTCATTTCTAGAACAATTATGTAAGATAAAAAACTATACCGAAACATTGACAGTCATTGATAATTTTGTTTTGGAACACAATACTTTTTTGAATAGGTTTAAAGACGACGTCATAGTGCATATTACGGATGAAACTTTTCCCAGCCGTCTGAATATCGCTTATAACGCAGTGAAAAAATGGATTGACGAAAATAGTAAATTAATATAGTAATATTATTAACATAAAAACAAATGGTAAAAAAAGACGAAAAATGTGAATGCCGCTGTCATCATAAAAAGATGGGCGGTGGATGGAGTGTTTACAGTTTAGGATTTATAGGCGCAGCGGTTTATTACATTGGAACCGCGGCAACTTTTTGGATTGGAGTTTTGGGATTTTTGAAAGCGGTTGTTTGGCCGGCACTTCTGGTTTATACATTGATGCAATATATTGGAATGTAGAAGACTAATATTATATTAGAAATATTAGTAAAAATAAAAATATGGCAAAAGGATTTAACGCAAACATCGAGAAGGATACTCTCGAGAACTCTAATTTTCGCAAAGTGCTTTATACGGCAAAGCATTCACAATTGGTTTTGATGGCTTTAAAACCAAGCGAAGACATCGGGATGGAAGTGCATCCTGATAATGATCAGTTTTTTCGTTTTGAAGCAGGCGTAGGCAAAGCAATTATTGATGGCAATGAATATGAATTGGCAAACGGATCTGTGATCATCGTTCCAGCCGGAGCGCAGCACAATATTATAAATACTTCTGCAACCGATGAATTGAAATTGTACACTATTTACTCTCCAGCTCACCACAAAGATAGGGTGGTCAGAGCTACAAAAGCAGAAGCTGAGGCTGACAGTCCTGAATTTGACGGGGCAACAACCGAGTAAAAAAATCATGAAAAATAAAACCTCCGGAAATTTCGGAGGTTTTTCAATTTGTAAATTGAAGTTTTAAAGTAAATTGAGTACAGAATTGAGCGTTGATCCGATAACCAGCGACATATCAACATCTTTTATCAATCCGCCCGTACTTTTCTCGTATGAACGATAGATAGTATTGCCGCCGAAAATATGAGTGTACGGAGAATTATCAGTGATATTTCGGCGCCAGCCGGGCGAGAGTACCAAGTGTGTAACTGCGAGGTAGAGTTCCGCTACGCCCATTTCACGATACCAACGCCCGCGCATTGCTGCTGTTCCGCCGGTATCCAGCTCATCTTCCCGTGAAATTACGACGCTTCCGGAAACCAAATCCGGCTTCATTAATACTGATTCAACGCCATAATCCTGTTTGACTTTTTTAATTAATGACAGAATCTGTTCGTCAGCCTCTTTATCCATAGTGATTTTGCCTGTTTGGGATCGTGTCTTAAATTTCTTTAAGTCGAACAATATCGGCAAATTCAGCTCTTTCGCCAAGCTTGCCGCGCGCGGTATAGAACCTTTATCTGGAGCATCAATAAATGTCGGGATCAATTCGCCCCGCAGCCGAGAAACCAGATCAAACATTGCCTTTGCGTAAGCTGGAGTCGGATCTACATTGAAAAAAACCAGATCGATTTTTTCGGCATTTTTTCTGGTCTGATCCGAATGAACATCGCAAACTATTAGACGGTCAACCCCATTTGCTTTTAGCATCTCCATAAACCAGAGATTGCGGTGAATCTCATGTGTTACTTCAGGATGGTCCTGTCTGCGGTAGGACATGAAAGGCATCACGACCGTGAGGCTCTCCGCTTTATATTGGCGCTTGATAGCCCACATCAGTTGCAGCGCTTGGGTTACTAAAGGAGTGGTAGAACAGTTGACAAAAAGAACCGCGTGTCTGCCGCTAATTTTAGCCGGAGTGGCAATGCGGTCGTCCGGCTCGCCATCGCTCCAAAAACCAAAATTAATATTAGAAAGATTAAGGTCTTTTTCTCCGGGACGCGAATTATTGACATTGCGCAACACCAGATTTGCGAGGCGATTGACCCTGCCCGCGCCGCAAAAAACCACGATTTTTTCCGATCCAGCCATTTTTATACCCTCCATTTTGATTTTTTAAAAAACACGCAGAATATTCAGATTTAATAATTAAATAATAGTACAAATAAGAGTTTTTTTCAATGCCTTTTGCATTTTATTATTTATGCTATAATGAAAAAATAGATGTATTTCTTAAAATATTATTTAACCAAGAAAAAATTTATGCCAGATTATTTGGTATGATTTTTTCTTAAAAGGAGGATTTTCACGAAAGCTTACGGAGAATAAAACTGAAATTTTTTTCTCAAAAGTGGGAGTGGAATTACGACGGGTGGAAGGTTTTATTAATTTTATTAAAGAGCAGGGGGTTGTCGGGTTAGCTGTTGGTTTTATTCTCGGCGGCGCAGTATCAAAAGTTGTTTCGGCTCTCGTAACAGATATTATTAATCCATTTATTGGGTTAGGGCTCGGTGCGGTAGGGGATATTAAATCCGCTTCTTTTTCCGTAGGTTCGGCTACGATTCTTTATGGAGATATGATTGGCGTGGTTATTGATTTTCTTGTAATCGCGCTCGTTGTGTATTTTGGAGTTAAGATATTTCGCTTTGACAAGCATGATAAAAAGCCGGTTAAGGCAAAGTAATTTTGTGTTATACTTATTATATTAAACCATGACTCAAGCTGATGCTCTCAAAATTTTGAAATCCGGAGCTAATGTTTTTATTACCGGAGAACCGGGATCTGGGAAGACTTACACGATTAACCAATATGTGGCATATCTGCGTTCTCACGGAATTGAACCGGCGATCACTGCTTCAACCGGAATTGCTGCTACGCATATTGGTGGGATGACAATTCATTCCTGGTCTGGTATTGGAATCAAAAATCATCTAAGCAAATCGGATTTTCATAACATTATCACGAACGATTATATCGAGAAAAGAGTGGGGGAGGCCAAAGTCTTGATTATTGATGAGATATCCATGCTCCCTCCCGAAACTTTACAAATGGTAGACGCGATTTGTCGTGGGGTTAAGAAAAACCAAGCTCCATTTGGCGGTATGCAGGTGGTTCTGGTAGGAGATTTTTTTCAGCTTCCGCCTATCAAAAAAAATGAGTTTAGTGGATATTTACAGGATAACCTTTTTGACGAAGGAGCGCCCGCGCGCTTTGCATATGATTCACGCACCTGGCGCGATATGGAATTTATCGCTTGCTATATTGATGAGCAGTACCGTCAGGATGATTTTGAACTTGTTAATCTTTTATCGAAAATCCGTTCCAATTCTTTTGGAGTTAATGAGTTAGCTCTTATTCAAAGACGACGGGTAGATGCGGTAAAGGCTCCTGATCATGCGCCAAAACTATTTTCGCATAATATCGATGTGGACACTGTTAATAATCAGATGTTAGAAAAAATTCGCGAGCCAAAACAGAGCTTTCCCATGATTACAAAAGGTCATGAAGCGCTGGTTGCCATAATGAAAAAAGGTTGTTTATCACCGGAAAATCTGGAATTAAAAATCGGCGCTGCCGTCATGTTTACCAGAAATAATCCGAAAGACGGATATGTAAATGGAACTTTGGGAGTAGTTGATTCATTCAACCATGATAATGGAATGCCGATTGTAAAATTGAGAAACGGACGTAAAATCGAAGTTTCTTACGCGGATTGGACGGTTGAGGAAGATGGTAAAGTGAAAGGACGCCTCACACAGATTCCTCTAAGGTTAGCTTGGGCGATAACGGTGCATAAAAGCCAGGGGATTTCGCTCGATGAAGCGGTTATTGATCTTTCGAGCGTATTTGAATTCGGCCAAGGGTATGTGGCATTATCACGTGTGCGCAGATTACGCGGAATCTACATTCTAGGATGGAATGATAAATCCTTTCAAGTTGACCCTGAAGTACTGAAAAAAGATCAAGAGTTTCGACGCGACTCAAAAGAAGCCGAAGCTTTTTTCTCGCGTTTTTCCGAGCAAGAGTTAGTAAAAACACAGAATGATTTCATTATATTTTGTGGCGGTGCAATAAATACCGAAGACGTCATTCCAAAGAAAAAAGGTAAAAAAACGCATACGATTAACGAAACATTGAAGCTTTGGAAGGAAGGGAAGGGGATTACCCAAATTGCCGAAATCCGCGCCTTGAGTGAAAATACTGTTTTTTCACATATTGAAAGATTGGTTGAGAAAGGAAAAGTGGAACGCAAGGAACTAATGCGTCTTGCAAGCACAGACCTGAAACGCGCGCTGCCAAAAATTGAAAAGGCTTTTAAAGATTTAAAAACTAGAAAGCTAACTCCGGTTTTTGAGTATTTTAAGGGCAGACATTCTTATGACGATTTGAGATTAGCACGAATGATAAATAGTTAATATTTTATCGAACTGAAAAAAACAAAAAATAAGATATAAAGTACCTTGTTTATATTTCAATTTATAGTATATTTTAATAGACCGATATTTAACTGTGGATATCTTTATTTTCGTATAGATAAAAAGCCCTCATGATAATAAAAAAGAAAGTAAAAAATGAATTTTTCTTCGGATTTATTTCTGTTGCTGTTCTTGTTCTTTTTTTGGGAATGCTTTCCATGTTTGCCGCCAGTAATGTCGATACCACGGTTAATATAATTTCAGCTGCTCCGGCAATTACTTTTTTTACTGCGACGCCAACATCTGTGAATTCGGGGGATTCATCGCTATTAACATGGAATTCTACTAATACAACATCTTGCAATAGTAGTGATTTTGCAACAGGCGGCGCGATTAGCAACTTGATCGGTGTTCCAACTGGCGCGTTAACCACTGCAACTACCTTTACTATTACTTGTTCTGGTCCTGGAGGTCCTGACGCAACTAGTAGCGTTACGGTAACAATCTCCGCGGGTGGCGGACCATCTTATACTTCTACCCCCCCAACTCCAACTGTTCCAAAAATTACTTCTTTTATTGCGACGCCAGCTCTAGTTGATTCTGGCGGATCATCCGTGCTTTCGTGGACTTCGCAGGATGCCACTTCTTGTAGCAGTCCTGATTTTTCAGTTGGATCAAGCTCAAATACAAACGGTTCTATTACATTAAATAATATTACTTCAAATAAAATATTTAATCTAATTTGCACTGACGGAATCAGCTCAGACATGGCTAGCGTGGAGGTAAAGATTAATGTGGTTCCAATATTAATCGCAAATAAGACTTTGGTTGCCCCAGGTGATAGCATTTCTTTGAGCTGGACTGCGGCCGGGGCTGCAGTATGTACCGCTTCGGGAGTTGCTGGTTGGTCCGGTAGCAAATTTGTTCCAAGCGGAGCGCAAGATGTGGTTTTACCAAGTTCCCCGGGTATTTATGTTTATACACTAACTTGCGATGAAAGTTCAACTTTTGTAACGATAAACGTTGGATTGCCGCCGGTTTTTATCAGTTTTAATTCAAATAAAACTACTACTGCTCCCAGTGATACCGCATCACTCGCTTGGGATGTAACCGGAGCTGACACCTGCGAGGCTTCCGGAGCATCTGATTGGAGCGGAAACAAATCTTTATCTGGTACAAGTAGTATAACTTTACCAGACACTATTGGGTTTTTCTCATATAAATTAAGCTGTTCAAATGTATTTGGCTCTATCAGCCGTACGATCAATATCAATGTTTCAACTGCTGAAAAACCTCCAATTGAAGAACAACCTCCAATGCCAATTACTAACCCAATAGAAGTTACTAAACCAACTGAAGAAACATTTGGCGGCGCAGGCGGCGGTATTGAAGTAACGATGACAACCGAAAATCCTCAGATAGAAATTGGGGCATTGGGAACAACCAAAATATCCTGGACTTCCAAAGGAGCTGATAGCTGCAGCGCTTCGGGTGTTGACGGCTGGGCAGGAAACAAGCCAGTTAATGGAAGTGAAACTGTTACAGTTCCGGCTGAAACCGGAATCTATACTTATGTATTGACTTGTGAAAATCAAAAAGGACAAAAAACAGTTGCTTATGCTAAGATTACCGTAACCGAACCAAATAAAATTGAGGGTTTTTTCAACATCATAGAATCAGAAATCATTCCGGAAGCAGCGGTAACGTCTGGTGAAGTTTTGCAATATGTTCCAACCCCATCTGAAATAATAGACAAGCTAGGCCTGACGGAAGCTTTTTTGATTTCTGGTCCGCCAAAAACATTTGCGCAGAATGTTTTATCCACTATCATTGCCGCTTTGTTGTTGTTGATGGTCCTTTACTTATCGATTTTATACTATAAAAATTCCAAAAACTGGGGTTATATCTTTGATGCAGATTCAGGTCGCGCCATATCGGACGCAAAAATTGAAATCCGCAAAGCGTCCAATGGCGAGATACTCCAAACGACTTTATCCGACCATAAAGGAAAGTTCAGATTTATTTTAAAGAATCTTAAAGATGGGGATTATATTGTTGCGGTTGAAAAAAGAGGGTATCTTTTTCCATCCAAAGTTTTTGGAAGAAAGACTACAATACCAAAATTAGTCTATCTCGGAAGAAAAACTAAATTGATTATTAAAAAAGGATTTAAGATGAAAATTCCTATCGACCCAATATCAAAACAAATATGAAAAAAACAACGTTTAAAAAAATAGCCTACTTATTTTTGTCCACATTGATTTTTTGCGCTCTGATGACGCCTTTTAGCAGCTATGCGGCTGATTTGGCCAAAAAAAGCGGCAACAATTTTGGTATTACAAGAATTTCTATCGCGGATACTGATTATCCTTTAACTATTTCTATTTCTTCGGATAAAAATATAGTATTTAATAATGGTTTAGACATAGCAAATTTAAAAGTTAGAATCGCAAATAGTAAAAAACAAGGCATTTCTGGAATTAATATTAAATTCAGTTCAGGCGGTAGGGATATAATTAATCCACCGGAAAATACCACAGACAATAATGGCATTGCATATTTCAAAGTCAGTTCTACCCAAGAGCATATCTCCAATTTTCAATTTAGCCTTAGAGACCCTACCAGCGGTGAGATTTATTCAAGTAATGTGGTAGCAATAAAGTTTTTGAGCCAAAGCCGCTTTAGTATGACCGTTAACTCTATCGCGGATTTCAAAAATAATACCGCCACAAAAGAGGCTGCTGCTTATGTTGTCGCTCCTGCGGCTACAGCTGTAATCGCCGTAAGCGCCTTTTCTCCAATTATTAATTTATTAAGTTCTATTTTCCCATATTTGAATTACCTATTTAACGTAATATTACAGTTTTTTGGTATCAGAAGAAAACAAAAACCTTGGGGAATACTTTATGACAGCATGACAAAAGAGCCGATTGATCTTGGCACTGTCAGATTATTTGACGCAAAAACAAAAAATATCGTTCAAACCGCAACAACCGATAAGTCCGGAAGGTTTGGTTTTCCACCTTTATCAGGCAAATACTATTTAACAGCTGCTAAATACCAGTTTGGGTTTCCTTCAAAATTACTAAAAGGAGCGGTAGTTGACGGTAAATATCACGGTTTATATTTCGGAGATAAGTTTAATTTAAAAAAGAATCAAAAACTTACTATTTCTGTACCAATTGACTTAGCAACCGCGGTAACTGCTCGGTTAAGATTGATAGACAGACTAAAAGCATTTTCAGAAAAGATATCGCGTCCTTTTTTGGTGGTAAGTCTGATGGTCACGTTGGTTATGCTTTGGATAAATACAACCCTATATAATGAAATATTGATCATACTATATATATTGATGATTCTTACTATGAGGCGCATTCGCACATCAGCCATTATTCCATGGGGTATTATTTATGATTCAAAGACTAAAAAACCGCTCAAGAGTATGCCGATTAAAGTATTTGATAAAAAATACAATAAATTGTTGGAAACGCGCGTCAGCGATGAAGCTGGCAGATTTACTTTCATATTACCGAAAGGGGAGTATTATTTCAAAATTGCTGATTTTCATTATCAGATAGATTTAAAAGCAAAAGAGTTAGGCGGCAATAAAAACTATCATGGCGAGATTTTCAAGGTAGAAGAGAATGAGGTTTTAAGGTTTAATATTCCATTAAAAAGTTTAAAATAGCATGAGCAATAAAAACAAAAAAATATGATTGTGGTAAAGAAAAAGAAAATACCTTTAAGACCGTTTTTAATCCTCTTAGTGTTAATAGCTGGGTTTACTTTGAGTTTGGGTTTAAAACCAAATGAAAAAATAAAAGCGGCTTATTCTAATCCTTGCAAGACAGCTGGCACGTATGCTGGTTATGTAGTTGACGCGAATCTTAATGTTATTATTCCGGCTTACAATAATGCTGTGTTTGGTGACACTTTCTATGATAGTACCAGCAAAGAAATTCATTGTAAAAGCATAACGATAGAAACGGGAGCGACTTTAGATATATCGCCAAAAACTACCGGTGCAAGTAAAACAGGCGGCACAAATTATAGAAGATTGGTTCTTGATGGTGATTTGAATATCGCAAGCGGTGGAACGCTAAATCTATATGGCGGCAATATATATAATACCGGCGGACTCAATGGCACTGGGATAACAAATGATGGAAAAGGATATGGTATGAATGTTATGGTTGGTGGAAATGTTTTGGTTGAATCCGGCGGATGGATATCAGCTGATGGCAAAGGGTATGAACATAGTAAGGGGCCGGGAGCAGGTGTGGCTGAACCCGGTTCACAAGGCGCTGCATATGGTGGGGCTGGTCCGGATGGAACCAATTGTTATGGGAAATATTACGGTTCGGTTTCTGACCCGATAGAACTCGGCAGCGGCAGTAGTTTGGGAGTAGGAGGCGGAGTAGTTGATATAACTGCCGCGGGAACAATATTAATTCGCGGCGTAGGCAAAATTACGGCAAACAGCATTGGAGAGGGATCGGGCGGTTCAGTAAGACTCAGCGCCAATACTATTAGTAGTACAATTGACGGCGTAAATATACCTTCTATTACAGCAAATGGCGGTAGTGGGTCTTATTACAGTGGCGGCGGCAGAATCGCGCTTTTTTATAATTCATCAAATTTTGGCGGTGATATCAAAGCTATTGCTAACGCCTATGGAGGAGCTGGCACTGTATTCAAGAAAAAAAATATCGAGGCTTATGGTGATTTAATTATTACAAATAATTATCAGGATCATACCGATAACCCTCCGGACTATACTCCATATGCATATACAAAAATTGGCAAAACAAAAATCGATTCTGGCACATATAAGAATATCACAGTTAATAAAAGAGCAAACGCTATTATTGAATCTAGTAATATAGTAAACATCAATGGTGGTACTTTTGAAGTAAATAATTCCAAACTTGAAAATAAAGGCACTTTAGCTTCACAGACTTCCGCAGAAAAATTTCTGGCGAAAAATACCGCTCGGATACTTAATAGCGGTACAGGGTTATTTAGCCTGTCCGCGAACTCAAACGCTATATTTGACGGCATAGACACTTATTTTGAGAACCAAAATAATATTATCCAAAATTTCGCCAATTTAACTATCTCTAACGGGGCTGTCATGAGCCATGCCGTCAATGATGCTACCGGTGTGACAAATTGTCTTAGGAATTCAATTGATAATCCAGTTGGCGGCGCGATCCCTCCTTGCGAATATAAGGATTGGGGTGATGGCTATGGGAAACATTGGAATCAAAAATATACCTTAAGGATAAATGCCACAAGTGTTAATATTGATAACAAAAGTTCGATAGATGTTTCACAAAAGGGATTTCAAACATTACCTGGAACATCAGGTTTTGGGCCGGGAGGGTCAAGTACGGCTTACTCAATCGGTGGTTACGCGGGAGGTTCTTATGGTGGCAGAGGTGGTAACGATAATACTGGGGGAGTAAGCGCAGATATTTATGGCGACTCGGATGGAGACCTGAATAATCCAAATGATCTGGGAAGCAGCGGTGATACCGGCTATACTGCCGGAGGATTAGTAAGAATAACAGTTTTGGGCGATATTGTTAATAATGGCTCTATATTATCAAATTCAGGTACGGTTTCAAATGGTTTTGCCGGTGGGTCAGGAGGAGGCATAAGATTGGATGCAGACCGGATTCTCGGAGCTGGAAAAATTTCTGCCAACGGCATGCCCGGAACGATAGATCTTGCGAAAGGCGGCGGAGGAGGCGGAAGGATCGCGATCACATACAAAACCACAAAAGATTTTTATGGTCCAATTACCGCTTATGGAGGGTCTACTGATGGGGGACCCGGTACGATACTTTTTGCAAACAATAGCTCGGGAGCCTTAATTGATAAAGAACTTGTTATTTCTAATTCAGTTTTAAACGACAATCCAACCAAAATAGGAGGCGGTACGTATAAAAATATTACCGTAAAGAATACCTCGCCAACTCTTACTGACCTGACTTTAGCCGCAATCGTTTCTGGACAATCCGTTGTCATGCAAGATGGTGGGAATTTTGAAGTTAACCAAACTAATTTAACTAATAGCGGAACTATTTCTTTATTAGCCGGAACGTCAAATTTAGTTATAAAGGGAAAATCAAATTTTATTAATATCGGACCTACCGCCTCTCCTGGCATTAACGCGAATAGTACTTCTAAAGTTATTTTGGACAATGCCAATTTTGAAAATAAGAATAATATTGAACAGAATTTTGGCAATCTTTATATCCAGAATGGAGCAATATTAACGCATACTCAAAATGATTACTTAACGGTAAATTGCGTGAATACTTCCTGTACCAACCAAGACCTGGGTGATGGCAATGGAATGCATTACAATCAGGCTTATACATTAAGAATACATGCAAACAATGCTTTAATTGATAAATTTAGCGCTATTAATGTTGATGGCAAGGGCTATGACATGGGTAGAGGACCGGGTAATAATGGGTCTGCTAATTCTGCCGGAAGTTATGGCGGAGCTGCGTCAAGCGGCGACAGTACCTATGGTTTAGCGGATAACCCTAATGATTTGGGCAGTGGAGGTTATTCCGGTAGTTATGGTGATAATACCGGCGGCGGTTTAGTAAGAGTTAGGGCAGACGGTAATATAACAGTTGATGGCTTTATTTCTTCGGATACAACATCTGCCGGATCTTTTGACGGCGCTTCAGGAGGCGGTATAAAATTAATAGCAAATAGTATTCTTGGCTCCGGTTCTATTTCCGCTAGTTCTAATTTGACAAGCGGGAATATTGGCGGAGGTGGCAGAATATCTCTCATAGCTACGCAAAAAAATTACAGCGGCACCGTCTCTGTGAATAGAGGTGGAACTGGAGCGAATTACGGTACTATTTATGATTCTCTGGCTATCCCTACGACTTATGGTCCGAGCGCAACACCATTAACTTATAATACAAAATTAAGTAATAATACTCCATATATAAAAGCCGATAGTTCAGCAACAACGATAGGTGTTGATGAAGGCAATGCAGTTAGCACTGGATATACTCCAGATTCTGATACCTCACTTCTTTTGAAAATGGATAACTGGGGAGATGGTCTTATTTATGATTCTTCCGCAAAATCAATACCTGTTATTAAATATGGCACAACTTCCTTCTCTGATACTGTTTTGAAAACTGGAACGCATTCACTATTATTTAATGGTTCCACAGGTCGTTTAATACCTGATGGTACTTTTACATCAAATTTCCAGTATGGCACCGGAGCTTTTACTATTGATACTTGGATTTATCCAAAATCTGTTACGACACTTCAAACAATTTATTCTCAAAAAAATAGCGCGACACCAACAACTAATGCATCATCATTACAAATTACTACTACCGGTCAGCTAAAATATACTGAAAATGGAGTTTCTATTATTTCTCCTGTCAGTACTATAAAACTAGGCAGTGATGTCGGATGGCAACATGTTGCTTTAGTTAGAGATAATTTAGGGGTTGAAAGATTATTTTATAATGGTTCCGTAGTAGGAACACAGTCGTCTACATACTCCAAATTCAGCGATGTCGGTATCGGATGTTTATACCAGTCTACTAATACATTATTTTATAATGGCTATATGGATGAGTTCCGTATCAGTAAAGGAGTGGCGCGCTGGACCTCTGATTTTATTCCATTATCTGATGATGGCAACTGGGAAAAATTAAATTTGAGAGCAACAAGGACTAACCCTAGCTCCGATACTAAGCTTTTGCTTCATCTCGATGGAACAAATGGATCAACTACCTATACTGACAGTTCTCCTTCAAACCATACAATATTGCGTTACAACACACCAACAATTTCCACTAACACTAGTAAATTTGGCGGCGCGTCAGGCGCTTTCCCGAGAGTAACCTCTCCATACTTTGATTATATTTATGCTAATGATAATGTTAATGATTGGACTTTTGGCGCGGGTGATTTTACGATAGATTTTTGGGCTAACTTTTCAGATAATGTCAGGCAAGGTGTTCTTGCCATCGGCTCCGGCGCTTATGCTCCAATTGCTTTTGAAGTAGTAAGCAACAATCTTAACGTCTACATGACTAGTAATGGTAGCAGTTGGGATATCGCTAGCGGTCAACCAGTTGGCCAAACATTTGGTCCGGTAACACCAGGCGTTTGGGTACATTATGCGCTAACAAGGAATGGAAATACTTTTTATCTTTTTGTTAATGGTACTACTGTAAACTCTTTTATGTCATCATTAAGTTTATGGAATAATAGCGGCGCTTTATATATAGGGCAATATTTTGGGTCTGTTACAGCCTTTAAGGGCTATCTGGATGAATTTAGAATTATAAAGGGAAGAGCGGCTTGGAGTAATAATTTTACTCCTTCTACAACTCCCTATGAAATTTATGATGACCCGTCTTTCAATGGAACGGTAGATATTGGCATAATAGATAATCTTGCAGGTGAATATGTTTTTTCCGGCTGCAACGGAGCGAACTGTACTTTTTCAGATTCAAAAGTTACAGCGAGATTCATAAATGGTATTGCTAATTTAGCAGTAAAAGTAAAAGACAAAAGAGATGGGCAGATAAAGCATCACGGTTTTTCAGGGCTAAAAATTAACTCCGTTTCAAATGTATCTTATATAAATAATAATCAAATAACCGGAGCTATCGAAATTCAAGATAGAACCCCAGAAAGATCAATACCATCAGGTCCTGCCCCCGCAGGAAGTATTACTAAAGGAACTGCTGGCGCTACTATTTTTCCAATGGGAGCCGGTTTTAGTATTATAAATAATTCCAAAGGAACCAGTCAGAGCCAACAAGATTTGGGTGGTAATTTAGTGGTTCGAGGTCCATTAGCATCCGCGCCATATCGTCTTTACCTTGATAAAAACATAATGTATAAAAGAGGTGATTATTTGAATAGCGACGGAACTATTAGCAGCGTGGCAACAGATTATCAAGTGGTTTGTGTTAATACAGCGGACTATACCCAAACAAAAATAAGATGTAATGATGATCTGAGCACCAGCGCTATTCCATCAGGATTGCGAAATTATGGTATATATACATTTAATAAAACTTATAATTTCTATACCCAGAACGAAACCTCTAATTATTCAGCGCCTTCAATATCTCAAGTTCTTATACCAGCTAGCAACCCAACTGTGCCTGTTATTTCTCCTTTAACAATAACTCCGACTAACGGAAAATTAAATCTCAGCTGGAATAATCCAATTGATAATATCGGGCAAACAAAAACTTTGATCGTTAGAGGTATCGATAGTATTCCTACTTTCGTTCCAAGTGATGGGACGGATTATAATACCTGGTCAAATACTACTGTAACCGGAGAAGAGATGATCTATGACAGCACTAATGTCGGGGCGGGAAGTGAAGTAAAAAACTTTGACGATGCCAATGTATTTTTTGGAACCAGATACTGCTATACAATCTATGCTCAATATATTGGTTATATTTATTCGGTAGGGACTTCTGCTTGCAGCACTCTAACATCAATTATTGATCCGCCAGTCAACCCAACTATCACGATTCAAGGAATGATGATAAATATCGGATGGACAGCGCCACCTTCCGGCAATCCTGATAATTACCTGATTGTTAGAAAAAAAGGCACAACAGAACCAAACTGGAATCCAACCGGGGAAACTGCTGACTATAATATTGGTGATACGGTTGGCGATGGTGTTGTTGTCTGTAAAGGATTTTCATGCACTGATCAAAATGTAAATGTAAATACTTTGCCAACCCAGTATTATTATAAAATTTATGCTCAGTATGGAACCGCGGCTCCCTTCAGTTATTCTGTCGGTTCAACGGCAGTAAGCGGAAATCCTAACCCGGAAAACCCCCAAAAGTTTGATAATACCAATGAAGCAACACCAAGTGTAACACTGGACAATCTATCAGGACCTTACACGCCTCTTAATACATTTAAGATTGCAAATTATCTTGTCTGGAAAGCAACAACTCCGGCTGATTGCTCAGGGGCTTGGACGCCAACCAATGGAGCTGACTATTCAGGAGTGCAAGGAACTGGAAATATCATTTACAAAAACCCAGCAGCGCCAATATCATATATTGATACTGCAGTTACAAATGGCGTTGGTTATTGTTACAAAATCTTTGTCCAA
The DNA here is from genome assembly GCA_022703645.1 of Patescibacteria group bacterium. GTDB lineage: Bacteria > Patescibacteriota > JACPGU01 > JACPGU01 > JACPGU01 > JAKLDG01. The sequence continues at coordinate 391,764 of JAKLDG010000001.1, forward strand.
TATAATGGTGAAACAATCAATACTACTGATCTAATGTATTCTTCTGGATTAAGTCTTTGGACTCAACCGCCAAATCATAATCCAACAATTAGCGTAAATAGCATCACCCAAACGATCGGCACGGATAATGTGGTAATTAACTTTAATGTAAATGATATTGATCCATCTGATAATGGCAAGCTTTCTGTTGGCTTTGCTGTTACAAATCCGGTTTCAGGATGCAGTATTAGCACTTTAACCGGACCAATAACTAACCTCGGTGTCGGAGCTCATAGCGTTACTTGGACCGCCACTACCACTAATGGAACCGCGGGGGATTGTCCAGGCGTAGAAATGTTAGCCGGTTCTGCTCAACTGACAGCCACTGTTTCCGATTTTATCGGAGCCACCGGTACCGCTAGTCCAACTTTCTCTCTTGACACCAAAGCTCCCATTGCAAGTTCCAGCCTTATTTTGTCCTCCAAAAACAGCAACTCCATTACTGTCGCTACCGGAGCTACCGGGGCTACTGATGGAAACATAAAAACTACCGCTGCCTATAAAGTCTATTACAAGCAAGGATCAACGGTAGACGAAGTAAGCGGTACGCAAATACTACCAAATATTAATAGTTATGTTGCGGGACAGATATTTACTGCTTCCTCGCTAATAACTAACCAGCAATATTCATTTAATATCTGGGCTTATGATAACTATGGACATAAAACTGCTGCTACGGTATTAAATGTCAGCACAAAAGGAAAATCTGTTACAGGATTTACAGCTATAGTTCAAGGTATGAGAGTCCATCTGAGTTGGGACGCAATGCTGCCGGCGCCAGATAAGCATCTGGTTATTCGTAAGAAAGGAACATCCGCGTCTACTTGGACGCCAACAGATGGTATTGGAATATATGCTGCTGGCAACACGGTAGATGCAGATACGATAGTAGTTTACCATGGCACAGGCGTCACTCTGGATGATGATGCAGTTGATGGAGCAGCCTATACCTATACTATCTTTGCCAACTATTCTGGAAATCTATATTCAGAGGGGGTTTCAGCTCCATCGATAACACCGAATGCTCTGAACGCGTCGTTATCTGCTCCTGCCTATATACCAAATGGATCAAATTATGATATCGCACTCAACTGGGTAGCCCCCACACCAAGTTACAGTTTACAAAAATATGTAGTAGTTAGAGAAGTTGGGTCTCCTACTTGTTTAATCGAATGGACGCCAACCAAGGATAATAACTATAATGCATTAGATCCAACCGGCTTTACTAATGAAGAAATTATCTATTCCGGAACCGGAACCACTACTACTGATAATATGGGAGGAACGGGAGTTTCTTCTGGTACAAATGTTTGCTATAAGATCTTTACTCAATATCTGGGAGATGATTTAGCGGTTCCAACAAACTTAGTTTATTCCGCTGGAATTGCCGCTACCTATGTACCGCCAAATCTGCCTCCAGAGATAGAGATTGGTTCAGTCACAGCGCTACAAACTACCGGAACTGAAAATATTGTTATAGCTTACCGTGTTAGAGATTCCGACTCAACCAATTTGAATATTACATTTAGCATGATTGATCCGGGAGGCTCCACTTGCCAAATGAATTTAACTGATAATTTGGCGGGGATTGATGGCACTTACTATACTCATACCGCTACTTGGAATGCAGGGCTGGCAGGAGAGTGCCCGGGATTTGAAGTAACAAATGCTGTTATCCAAGTAACTGCCAGCGATAGTCTTAATTCTGTTTCGCAAAACTCCGCTCCATTTCTGCTTGATACTCTATCCCCAAGGCTTCCAACTCCAACTGTTTCTAACTTTAATTTAACTAATTTTTCATCAACAGGAGATAAGATATTCTTCAATCTAGGATCTAATTCAACAACTGATACTAATGCGCTTAACTACAAGATATACTATGCTTCTGGGGGAAGTGTTGATGAAACAGGAATACTCATAACAGGAGCTCCTATAGCATTTACTCCTGGAGCTGCATATTCGGTAACCGGATTAACACCGGGACAAAACTATACATTTAATATTTGGGCTTATGATAAATATGGGCATAAAACTTCTGCGACTTCCGTAACATATTCAACTATTGTGCCTGCTCCGGCAAGCTTCTCTGTAACTCCGCATGGAATGAGATTATCACTTACTTGGACGGCTCCTGTCGGTGGAACCCCAGACTATTATCTGATAGTTAGAAAAGCTAATTCAGATCCAATAATAGCTCCCGCTAATGGTTCTACATACAACCTGGGGGATATTTTGAGCGGGGGAATGGTAGTCTACAATTCAACCGGGACAAGCCTTGACGATGATAATATTGATGACGGTCCTTACTATTACCGAATTTATGCGCATTATTCAAATGGCAATTTCTCACCAGCCTTGGCTGGCAATGCGATTGCAGTGGCGGAAGGACCAAATACATTCAGCGCAACCTCAAGCCCAGCGCCAGTAGTCACATACATAGACACTCCACCAACAAATAATTTCAGTTTCGAGAACTATCTTATTTGGAAGAAAGAACAACCTAGCTGTACTACTGATGGCAATCTGGTAGACGGTACGGTATATAATTATCTTGATTCAGTAGATGGGGGAACGATTATTTATAAATCAAACATTGATCCTAATGGTATGTCTGATATCTCAACTACAATAACTGGCCATACTTACTGCTACAAGATGTTCGTAGAGTATAATGGAGAAACTACTAATACTATCTATTCTAATGAAATGTACTTTCAAATCACTCCTCCAAATAATCCTCCGACTCTTTCCGCTCTTTCTGTTGTTCAAACAATAGGTAGTGACGATGTTGTAATCGGATTTACTATTAATGATCCGGATGGAATTGACGCTGGCAATCTCTCAGTCGCTTTATCAATTGTTAACCCTCCAGAAGGATGCAGTATCGGTACAATATCTGGTTCTTTGACTGGTTTATCAAATGGTAGTTATTCGGTTACTTGGACTGATGCCGATACTACTTGCCCTGGGCTTGAATTATCTAATGCTGGTTTAGAGTTTATTGCTCACGACCTGATAGATTATTCATCTGCGCAGATAAGCAGTTTTTTACTCGACACTAAAGCGCCTACACTAATAGAGGGGCTAACATATGACCCACCAACCGCAGATACTATTGTAGTACGCCTAAGCACCAATACATTCTTCTTAAATCCTTTGAGTGTTGATCAAAATCTAAAAGGAGGAGGAAATAGCTTTAAGATTTACTACAAACAAGACAGTACCGTTTCAGAATCCGATACACAATTAGCTGCCTTTGATAATTATATCTTAGGGCAAGACTATACGGCCACACCATTAGGATCTAATTCACAATATTCATTTAATATCTGGGCTTATGATAACTATGGACATAAGACAGCATATACTGATCCAGTCAAGCCAACTACCAGCGGTCTCAACGGACCACCAGTAGTACAATATGTTGCTCAACCAGTCCAAGCTGCTGGTACTGGTAATATCAATTTCAGTTTTGAAGTAAAAGATCCAGACTCGGATGGTTTAACTATCACATTCTCACTAATTAATAATCCAGTCGGTTGCAGTATCTCTGGCGTTACTGGGTTTACCAATCCTGTATCCTCCACCAGTACTTTTGCAACAATTATCTCCAGCTGGAATGCGAAATTAACTTGTGATGGAGCGGATCAGTCTGACCTCAAGATCAGAATTAGCGCGGATGATGGAAACGGACATACAGCAACTATTGATTCAGATCCATTTACTATCGATACGAAAAATCCTGTCTCTCCAGGAAACCTATCATTCCCAGCAGGAACTACTTTTGCGAATCAGGTTAGTGTAAAGACAAATACTATTTCCGGTAGCGATACTAATGCCGATGATTGGCATGTATATAGGGTTGATGGAAATACTTTCCCAACGGATCCATTCTCTCCTGCTCTAACTCCAATTAAATTATATGATCCTTATATACCAGATGACGTATTTATTGATTCGGGGTTAACGCCAGATTCTGATTATACTTATAATATCTGCCTGCATGATACTTTTATGAACTTTACCTGCGCAACATCGCAAACTATTCATACACCAGCTTCAATATTAAGCTTTAATATTCTTGGTATTGCCAGTGGAATATCGGTTGGAGTTGAAACAACTAATATCACTACTACTTCTACAACAATTCCTTTTGGCAGTACTACAGTAGGGGATACAAAGGTTGGAGCGCTTGATCTACAAGGCACAACAAATCTGGTTAATGGATATACTATTGATATCAGACAAGACCAAGATTTAACATCAGGAGGCAACACTATTCCTGCCCTTACCTCTACTAACGCTAGTCCGCAAGTATGGCCACCAACTCCAATTAGTTCTTTCTTTGGATATTCATCAATCAATCTTTCCAGATTTTCAAATGGCGTTAATTGGGCAGGATTAACTTTGTCTGACCTACCGATAGTAACACAGATAAACGGGACTCATGATGATGATGTTTTATTCAAATTATCCACCAAGAGTCCTCAACCAGCAGGAACTTATCAAAACACCATTACTTTCTCAATAATGGCGAATCCGTAGAAACAATTAATCAAGAAAACAAAAAAAACAACAAATCAAATATGCTAAAAAAAATATCTACAACCCTTCTCATTACTGCTTCCATATTAATATTCTCCAACCAAGCCTTGGCGCAAGAAACTACTAACACTATCAGCTCTTCTGTTTCTCCAGCGTTAATTAGTCTCAAATTAGATAAAGGAGAAACTAAAAGCTCTTCTTATGAGTATGTCAATGGTACTGATGATAATCTTATAATTACTATTAGCACTAGAGCCTTTGCTCCTAGTAATGGGGAACATGGAACCCCGCTATTTATAGACAAAGATGGAAAAAAGGTTACTTCACCCTTAACCAGTTGGATTAAATTAAATGAGAGTAGTATGAGTGTTAAGAAAGGGGAGAAAGCAACTGTAAACTTTCAGATTAATGTTCCTTCTGATGCAAAAGAAGGCAAATACTTTGCAGCTATATTTAATACAGAAACTGATGGGGGGTCAGATAGCGGTTCATTAGTAAAGAAAGAGTTGGGAGTTACTCTGGTTGTTGAAGTTCTCGCCCCCAAACCAATACCAGGCACTACTACAACCACATGGCAGAAAGACAATCTTCTTTCCTATATTATTTTTGGTGCTGCGTTATTGGCATTACTATTATTAATTGCTGCGATATTTAAGAGGAAAAAGAAAACTCCAAAATTCTTCCCGGAAGAGGAAAGGAAAGAGTTAGTAAAGAAAGTAAAACGAAAAGTAAAAATCACCAAAAATAAAAAATAGCTCTAATTCGCTCTAAATGATATAATATAGCAATGAGCAATCAAGACGATGTCCGCATAAATATTTTAGGAATTCCTATCGATCGGGTAGGTTATATTGATGTTTTAGATAAGATTGAATACTATATAAAAAAAGGCGGGTATCACTATATCGCAACGGTTAATCCAGAGTTTATTATGCACGCGGCGCAAGATAGCGAGTTTAAAAAAGCACTACAAAATTCGAACTTAAATACAGCTGATGGCGTCGGAATCGTATGGGCAAGTAAATATCTTGCGAAAACTCAAAAATCAAATCTCAAATCTCAAAATTTAAGCATCACTTCGCGATTTATTTATAAAATCAAAAAGATATTCTGGTTGAAAATTTCTTTGTTCTCAATTTTATTTAACCGTCGTTGGCTCTATTCTGAAATTCCGGAGCGTGTTACCGGAGCAGACCTGATCTGGAAAATAGCAAAAAAAGCGCAAGATGAAGGCTGGAAAATTTTCCTACTTGGAGCAGGGGAGGGAGTCGCGGGAAACGTTGCGGGAAAATTGAAATCAAAATTCCCGAAAATTAATATTGTCGGTACTTATTCAGGCCGCCCGGAAGAAGAGGGGATTGCTGATAGAGTTGCCGGATATGAACCGGATATTTTGTTTGTTGCTTTTGGCTCTCCTCGACAGGAAAAATTCATTTATAACAATTTGGATAAGCTCAATGCAAAAGTTGTTATTGGAGTCGGTGGAACATTTGATTTTATTGCTGGGCTAGCAAGAAGAGCGCCAAGATTTATGAGGAGATTCGGAATTGAATGGTTATGGAGACTTGTCTGCCAACCATTTCGAATCGGCAGAATTATCAACGCTTTTCCAAAATTTGTCTGGAAAGTTTGGAGGGGTAAATAATTTGACAAGTAAATTTGGATGTTGTAAAATAGAAATATAATAGAGTAGAAATACTCTGTTTTTTTGTTTTTAAAATTAATACGAAGAAAAAATCTATACCAATAATTAATATACTATAATAGGATTTTTTCTTAAGAGGAGGAATTTTACGAAAGCTGGAGCAAACAAAATTTTTTAAATTTTGGATGCGAAAGTGAGAGTAAAATTGTGACGAATGAACGAAGAATTTATTTCCGCTCTCGAACAAATCGCTGAAGAGAAAAAAATTAGCAAAGAATCTATTCTGGAGGCTACTGAATCAGCCCTAGCGGCAGCATACCGTAAAGATTATGCAAAGCCGTCCCAGACAATCAGATGTAAAATCGACCCCGTAAAAGGTACTACAGAATTCTGGTTGGAGAAGAAGATTGTCGAAGAAGTTGCCGACGAAAACGCAGAAATATTGCTTGCTGACGCGCTAAAAGAAGACAAAGATGCGGTTATCGATGGTGTTATCAAATACCCGCTGCCAACCAAAGAAGATTTTGGCAGAATAGCAGCGCAGACTGCAAAGCAGGTTATTATCCAGAAGCTTAAGGAGGTTGAGCGCGAAGTTGTATTTGATGAATACAAAACACTTGAAGGCAAACTTTTAAATGGAGTTGTCCAACAGATTGAAGGCGGAAATATTATTGTTGATTTGGGAAGAGCAAATGGCGTTATGTTTCCATCAGAACAAATCACCGGTGAAAATTACCGGGTGGGACAAAGAATAAAAGTACTACTTCTACGAGTTGAACAAACAAACAAGGGTCCGCAAATTATGGTTAGCCGCGCGGCTGATGATGTTATTAAATATTTATTTATGATTGAAGTTCCAGAAATTGAAGCTGGGTCAGTCGCTATAATGGGAATCGCAAGAGAAGCGGGGGTAAGAACAAAAATGTCAGTGCGAGCGCTTCAGGAAGGTGTTGACCCAGTTGGATCTTGCGTTGGACAACGTGGCACACGCGTACAAGCAGTTCTTGGTGAAATTGGCAACGAAAAAATAGACATTGTGCTCTGGAATGAAGAACCGGAAACATATATTGCAAATGCATTATCTCCGGCCAAAATAGATAGTGTTAAATTAAATAAGAGAGCAAAAGAAGCTTTAGTTATTGTAAACCCAGACCAATTATCTTTAGCAATCGGTAAAAACGGACAAAACGTTCGCCTTGCCGCTAGATTAACTGATTGGAAAATAGATGTTATTGAAGTTGGTTCTGAGGCGGCAAAAAGTTTTAAAGAAGATAAAGATGAAGAACAAGAAAAGAAGAAAGTAAAAAAAGAAGAAAGTAAAAAGAAAAAGAAAAATATAAAGGAGGGAAAAGAGAAAGAACCGGAGAAAAATAAGAAAGAGAAAAAGTCTGCAACAAAGAAAAAAGAAACTGAGAAAAAATAAAACACTATAAAAGGAGGTTACCTTTTAATGGCGTATTTTAACATCGCGCTATTTTTGAAAGCATTTGTACCTGCGTGTGTGATTGCCAGTGCTTATGATTTTTTATTTATATGGATATATAGAAAAAAGGAAAAAGATGTAAAATATCTGAGGTCATACATCTATGTAATCCTAATCTTCGCAGCGGTTTTTCTTGTTAGTTATTGGGTTAATTCCGACATAACGGTTTTTACGGATAGTTTAAAATAAACCGAAAAATTAGAATAGGAGGTGGTTGCTATCGATATCAATCTATATCTTATATTTATTTTTATTGCCGCCTTTCCCGCCTCATATATCGGATTATTAATTAAGAATTATATAGATTATAAAGAAAAAAGAGGGTGGCAGTGGAAGGCAGCACACCTTCTAATTGATCTTACTGTCTGGGCGCTATTTTTCTTGATTATTCAATTTATTGCAATCCATATTTTTAAATTAAAAGTCTGAGATTCAAAGATATAATTTCCTTAGCCGCTTTAAAGCGGCTTTTTATTTTTCAATGAAATATTGACAAATATTTTGCGTATTTATATAATAGAGTTAGCACTCAACAGGACAGAGTGCTAAAGCACTCTAAATAACCAATACCCAATTGAATATTGAAAAATTGGATATTGATTGGATATTGGTCATTGGATATTAAACATTTTTATTCAAACAAAGTATTACTTAAATAAAATTTATATAGTAAGATTATAACTACAGGAGGATTAATTATATGAATATTTTTGGTTTTGATCGATTTAGCTCAAACGCTCGCAATATCCTTACTGAAGCGCAAGGCATCGCGGGAAACAACTCTGGAGTCATCGGAACAGAGCATATTCTGCTTGCAATATTAATGAACAAAAACTGTCTAGCAAATTCTATGCTGGAAAGTTTTGGCGTTGACCATGACAGAGCTGAACTCGCGATGAATTTTATGCCACAGTTTAATAATATCTATACGAATAAGAAAAGTGTCAATATTAATGAAGAAGTAAAAAAAGCTCTCGAAGCCGCGATTTTGACTGCAAAAAGATTTAACCATTTTTATCTTGGATCTGAACACTTGCTTTTGGGAATATTAGCAGACCCGAGCTTCAAAGCATTTCAAATCATTCAAAACATCGATGTTAATCCTGATAGCATAAAAAAACAATTAATTGAATTATTGCAAAATGCACCTCAACAGGACATTGAAATGATGGGTGAAACATCAGGAATGGGACCGGATAACCAGAATAAGAAAAAATCAATGCTCGCCCAATATTCAATTGATCTGACAGCTGAAGCAGAAAATAATAGATTTGACCCTGTAATTGGTAGAACAACTGAAATCGAAAGAATAATTCATATACTTTCGCGCAGAACCAAGAACAATCCTGTGCTAATCGGCGATCCAGGCGTTGGAAAAACTGCTATTGTCGAAGGGTTAGCTTTGAAAATTATAAAAGGCGAAGTACCAATAAAACTAAAAAATAAAAAGATTTATTCGCTCGACTTGGGGAGTATGATAGCCGGTACGAAATTCCGCGGTGAATTTGAAGACCGCTTAAAAAAATTAATTAATGAAGTAGAGAAAGACCGCGATGCGATTCTTTTTATCGATGAAATTCACACGATAATTGGTGCTGGAGCAGCTGAGGGTTCAATGGATGCGAGTAATATGTTAAAGCCTGCTCTTTCTCGCGGTAAGATTACTTGCATTGGCGCGACTACGATTGAAGAATACCGCAAAAATATTGAAAAAGATGCGGCATTCGAAAGAAGATTTCAGCCTGTTGTAATTGAAGAACCGACAGTAGCTGACACCATTGAAATTTTGAAAGGTATTGCGCAAAACTACGAAGATTTTCACCAAGTTGTGATTGAACCGGAAGCTGTCATGATCGCAGCAAAACTATCGCATAGATATATTGCCGATAGGTTCCTTCCTGATAAGGCAATTGACTTGATTGATGAAGCTGCGTCTGGTGTAGTAATAAAAGAAAAGATAGGGGAGAGCGCTGAAATTAAAAAGCTTGAAATAAAACTCAAAACAACTATCGAAGGGAAAAACAAAGCGATAGCTGAACAAGCATACGAATTGGCTGCTCAGCTACGCGATCAAGAAAATTTCATAATAGAGGAAATTGAAAAAAAGCGAAAAGAAAAAAATGACATCCCAAGAGAAAAAAGAAAAATAGTTACTAAAGAAGATATTGCTAGGGTTGTAAATACTTGGACTGGAATTCCAGTTTCGAAATTAATTGAATCAGATTATGATAAATTTTCAAATATTGAAAATATCCTGAAAAAGAAAATTATCGGACAAGATGAAGCTATTGAAGTTATCGCCAAAGCGATAAAAAGAAGCCGTGCTGGAATTGGCAATCCTAGAAGACCGATCGGATCTTTTATATTTCTTGGACCGACTGGGGTAGGAAAAACAGAATTGGCAAAAGTCTTGGCATCTGAAGTTTATGAGAGTGATAATGCATTGATTAAGATTGATATGAGTGAATTTATGGAAAAGCATAATGTTAGCCGCCTTGTTGGCGCGCCGGCAGGTTACGTTGGTTATGAAGATGGCGGAAAGCTGACTGAAGCTGTGCGCAAAAAACCATATTCAATAATTCTTTTTGATGAAATCGAGAAAGCGCATCCGGAAGTTTTCAATCTTTTATTGCAAATTCTGGAAGATGGGGTTCTAACGGATGCTAAAGGAAGAAAGGTTGATTTTCGTAATACAATAATAATTATGACTTCGAATATTGGCGCGAATGAGCTAACACGTTCCGCCGCGCTTGGATTTAAGATTGAAGATAATGATTCCGTAGAGATACAAAATCTTGCGTCTAACAATACCGATTATGAGAAAATGAAAGACATTGTTCTTGAACAGGTAAAGAGAAAATTTAATCCAGAGTTCCTAAATCGTATTGATAAAGTCGTTGTTTTTAAACCTCTTGGTAAAAAAGAGATCGCAAAAATTGTTGAAATAAATCTTGCTGAGTTAAAGTTACGATTGAAAAACGAAAAGGGAATAACTCTTGAAATCACAAAAAAAGCGATTGATTGGATCTCAAAAAACGGTTTTGATGCGGAATTTGGCGCGCGTCCAATCAGACGCTTGATCGAAAATGAAGTCGAAAATCAAATAGCAGAAAAAATCGTGAGTGGCGAGATAGAGGAGGGAGAGAAGGTTTCTATGGATCTGAAAAACGATAAAATAGTTTTTGTAGAAAAGAAAGTTTCGGTTCGTAAATAAAAATACCTCCCCTTAAGTAATTAAAGAGGAGGATTTCTAAGAAAATCGAAAAAGGGTCCATTATCCCTTTTCATCAAATTTTGAAAAAGGGGCGCGCAATGAGCAATCATCACGCGCCAAATCCAGGGATTAAAAATAAGATTCAAAGCACTATCATAAAGATAGCGCAAAAAATAAACCTATGAAGATAAAAAAAATTCCGGTTGGGATACTAGAAACTAATTGCTATATCATTTCAGAAGAAAGTGAATGTTTTGTAATCGACCCAGGAGATGATGTTGAAAAAATTGTTAAAGAGATTGGAATATTAAAAATAAAATACATTATTTTAACGCACCTTCATTTTGATCATATTATAGCAGTTAGTAAATTAAAGTCAATTAGTGGAGCAAAAGTTCTTTGCCACAAGGAAGACCTTGAGATTCTCGACGAGAATCTTTTACAAAAAAATGATATTGATAAATTTATTAATGAGGGCTCCATATTGGAAATTGAAAATTGTAAATTGAAAATTATTTTTACTCCCGGTCATACTCCCGGCTCTATTTGTCTTTATAATCCTGAACAAAAGGTATTATTTTCCGGCGATTCAATTTTCGCCGGCTCTATCGGTGTAACTCATTTCAAAGGTGGGGATTTTGCTAAAATTAAAATTTCTATTAAAGAAAAACTTTTAACGTTACCTGATGATACGCATGTCTATCCGGGCCATGGACCGGATTTCGAATTGGGCGATTATAAAAAAGAAATCGAAAGTTTACTAAAATAAAAACGGGGGTCACTTTGTGGGTGGCCCCCGTATGTAACAAAAGAAAATTTACCGCCGTACGTCAATCGAGCAGGAAAATGCATCCAGGTCTGCTTTTTGCAGAACCCGTTTTACTTCACCGAGCTCTGTTGCGCGATACATCACGAGCTTGCCGGGATTTGACGGTTGACCATCATTCAGGTGATCGTTAATCCCGAGTGAATGACCAAGTTCGTGGAGGACAACCGAATCGAAATCGAAAAGCTGAGAGTTGGGAGCTTCAGAGCCTGTAAAAAACTTGCATTCCGAATTCATCACAACGACCGATTTCCATCCTATCCCTGTTTCCGTATGTGCAGCGCCGCTTTGAGCAGTGCCCATTACATATGAGCCATCTTGCCGCAGATCTATCGGATGCCAAGCCACCAGCACAGCGTTGTCTTCCTGAAGATCATTTAGTGTATCGCCGCCGGTAGCCCATCCTCCGAAAACAAATACCTCGATACCCAGAGATCTATTCCATTCTTCGATGGCCCACTTCACAGCTTCGTCATATTGACGCGGGACATTGCCATGAATATAAACTTTGAGCAGTTTTCCGCTCGCGCAGTGAAGCTTTCCGTCACCTTCCTTGACCAGATATGAGATTTTTGCCCGCTCTGTCCATATCTGCTCCACCCATACGTTTTTCAACGACCAAGTGTTTAACACCATGGCCAGAAACCAGAAGGTGATAAAAAAGAGATTTTTCCGCGACCGCTCTTTGCGGTAGTCTTTCGTACAGTCAAGAAGAATCAGAAAATACAGGAACGCCAACGCGATCATAAAGCCCATATATGGGCTATGCATAAATGTATCAAAGATCGCTTTCATCTTCATGCCCTCGCTTTCGTATTCTTTTGTTAAGGTAAGGAATATTTACTTATTATACTATTTTATTATTTTTAAGTCAATATTTTTTAAAAAATACAAAAAAATATTTTGGCTTTGTGTAGATAAATAATTGCTGTTGATTTTCTGGAAAAGGGGAGTATAATGAACCCGTCTCATATATTAAATTTATATTAAATTAACAAGAAAAAATTTATGCCTAAAATTCAGACAATCAATAGATTAAAAGGCTTTCGGGACATTCTGCCCGAAGACTGGTATTACTGGCAATTTGCAATTAGCACTATGGAAGAACTGACTCTTTCAGCCGGTTTTGAAAGAATGGAAATCCCCACATTGGAAAAGGCTGATCTTTATATGCGAAGCGTGGGAGAAGAAACCGACATAGTAGGAAAAGAAATGTATATTTTTGATGCCTCAAAAATGGGAGGGGGAAAAGATAAGAAAAAAGACAAAAGCGAAAGTTTGGTAGCGCTGCGACCAGAATTTACCGCTGGTATGGTACGCGCCTTCATTGAAAATGGTATGCAGACTTGGCCAAAACCAATTACGCTCTATACGCTCGGCAGATGCTACCGACATGAAAACCCTCAATCAGGAAGATATAGAGAATTATCACAATTCAATGTTGAAACTTTTGGCGAAGCAGACCCGGCAATTGATGCGAATGTTATTGCTTTGGTTTGGGACATTTTCCGAAAATTAAAAATTCCCGACATCGAAATTCACATTAATTCAATCGGATGTAATGAATGCCGCCCAAAAATCAAAAAATTATTAACTGACCATTTTAAGAAAAAACAAACTAAGCTCTGTGAAGACTGTAAAAAAAGATTGAAAAAAAACCCATTACGAATTCTCGACTGTAAAAATGAGAAATGCCAGCCGATCATCGCAGGAACCCCAGTAGCAGTTGATTATATTTGTGAAGATTGCAAAAAGCATTTTATGTCAGTCCTTGAATACTTGGACGAAGCAGGTGTCCCGTACAATTTGTCACCAAACTTAGTGAGAGGGCTTGATTATTATAACCGAACAGTTTTTGAAGTTACCACAGAAGAATCAAAACGTCAAAATTCACTTGCCGGCGGTGGAAGATACGACTATCTGATTGAATCGATGGGAGGAGAGAGTACTCCTGCTTTTGGTTTTGGTATAGGAATCGACCGCGTTGTAGATTATCTACAAAATAATTCTGTCAAAATTCCAAAATCTAATTCCAAAGTCAATATTTTTATGATTCAGCTTGGCGATGAAGCAAAGAAAGTTGCGATAAAAAGAACTCGAGAACTGCGAGAACTTGGTTTATCGACGGGTATGGCGATTGGAAAAGATACGATAAAAGCGCAATTGAAGGCCGCCGATAAAGTAAATGCTCTTTTTTCAATAATGATAGGGCAAAGAGAAGCGGTAACCAATACTGCAATAATCCGCGATATGCGCGACGGCGTGCAGGAAACAGTTGAACTTGAAGATCTGAATAAGAGAATATATACTATGGTTGAAGAGAGAATAAAAGAAGAAGAGGAGTACGGGAAGCGATCAAAATTAAAAAATCTTAAATAATGTTTTCATATCATATGGCATTAATTGCAAAAAATGCCAAATGTCCAATAACCAATTCCCAATTGGATATTGATTGAGTATTAAGTATTGGATATTAAGTATTCAACTTCAAAAATAACTGATAATTAATTTTAAGGAGAACAACAAAAATGGGAAAAAAGTCCAGGATGAAGATTGTTAATCGAGAACTCAAAATCCAAAATGCGCAAACAAAAAAAGTTAAAAGAAAAAAGATTTTAAAAATTTCACTTATTTCAATTGCGATTCTAGCGGTTTTGGGAGCTGGTTCATTTGCAAGCTGGAAATACCATTTTAAGAAAGTATGGGAAGATAAAAAAGCAGCAACACAAGTTTCAAACCAAGTAGCCGTGCTCGAAACCGATAAAGGTATTGTCCGCATAGAGCTAATGAAAGACGCAGCCCCAAAAACAGTGGAAAATTTCGTAGCACTGGTTAATAAAGGATATTACGACGGGGTAAAATTTCACAGAGTTATAAAAGACTTTATGATTCAGACTGGCGATCCATTATCAAAAGATGATACAAAAATCGCGCAATGGGGAACAGGTGGAGAGTCAGCAGCCGGTGGAAAATTTGACGATGAAATAAATCCTTGGGTTCTTGATGTGACCCCAGAGACAATCAAACAATATCAGGATGCTGGTTACAAATATGATAAAAATCTTGCTTCTTTGAAAAACGAACCGGGAATGGTTGCAATGGCAAATTCCGGACCAAATACGAACGGTAGCCAATTTTTCATTATTACAGAAAAAGCCCAGCCACAACTTGATGGGAAACACACAGTTTTCGGCAAAGTGGTTGAAGGTATGGATATCGTAAAACAAATCGCAGCTGCTGAAACTGACTCAACAAATAACCGGCCGAAACAGGCGATCTCTATCAAGAAAGCTTACATCGTAAATGGAACTGACTCAGCGAAACCAGCTACCGCACCACAAACTAATACAGCTACACCATCAGTAAGCGCAACTACTGAAAGCGGCGCACCGGCAAATGTAACTGCGGTTGACGCAAATGGAAACACAGTCGACGTTGGAAATATAGACTGGGTTCCAGTAAAATAGTTATCATCCTCGAGCACTGATGTACTCGAAAGTTGTTCAAGGATCTATCACAACAAAATATATATGGCAAGAAATCAAAAAAACAAAAAATCAAAAGAAGATATCGGGCTAATATCTTCCTCAAAACCAACTAACCAGCCAAAAAAAAGGTCTTTTTGGAAAATAATCATTGGGTTGATTGCTTTATTAGTTCTATTGGCAATCGCGGTTAAATTTGGATCTGTAGAATATTTAACAAATGTAGTAAAAAATAATCCGATAGAAGAAACTGAAGTCGAGAATATTTCGGTAGCAGAAGATTCCCAAATTGGCGTTGCGACAAAAATACTTGGTATAAAATTGAACGAAAAAGTAGGCGATAAAGGAATAGTTGAGGTTGATGGTAATAGCTTTCCTTCATCAGCTTCCGAGATAAATGCGTCTGTTTTTATTGACGGTGCGAAAAGTGGAACCAAGATTGCCGTGGTACTGCAACAGAAAGGAAGCGATTCAAGGATCGGCCCAATAATCAAGGATATTTCACTGGAAGGAACGGTAGCGTATAATTTTGCTTTTCAGCAGCCCCTTGGTGGTTGGCCAGTAGGGGATTATTCCGTTCAAGCGGAAATAACCACTGGCGAAACGGGAGAAGTTGAATTTTCGATTACAAAATAAAAATTTATAAAAAAACTGTTCTGAAATTTAAGAACGGTTTTTTTATTTTCTAAAAGAAATAATTAAGGTATAATATAAATAATGACAAAACTCGAAACAAATGCGGTAAAAATAGTTAAACATCTCGAAAGCGCTGGTTACATCGCTCTATTTGCTGGTGGCTATGTTCGCGATAAGATTTTAAAACGCGCTACCAAAGATATTGATATTGCCACAAATGCAAAGCCGGAAGAGATAAAAAAAGTTTTAACCAAAAACAAAATCAAGTTTATTGAGATAGGGGAAGCTTTTGGTGTTATCGCAGCTGTTGTTCCAAAAACAAAAAAAGAGAGCTATATATATGAGATTGCCACATTTCGTCAAGATTTTGGTTCTATAGATAGCCGACATCCCAAAAAAATTAAATTAATTAACGATCCAAAGGAAGATGCGGTACGTCGGGACTTCACGATTAACGGTTTGTTTTTAAAGGATGGTAAGGTTATAGACTATGTAAATGGCTTGGCAGATATTAAAGCGAAGGTGATCCGTTTTATTGGAAACCCCAACGAACGTATCCGCGAAGATGCCCTTCGAATGCTTCGCGCAATAAGGTTCGCCTCAACTCTCAATTTCGATATTGAAAAAAATTCATATGATGCAATTGTAAAAAATAAGGAATTGATAAAAAAAGTTTCAGCAGAGAGGGTACGTGAAGAACTTACGAAGATTTTAACTTCCGATAATAAAAGAAGGGGATTCGAACAACTCGAAAAAACGGGACTTCTTAATTTGATTATTCCTGAATTGTCGAATGCGAAGCTAACCCCTCAACCAAAGAATTACCACTACGAAGGAAATGTTTGGAATCATATTTTATTGGGGCTAGAAAAATCAAGGACCAACGATCCAATTATCAACTGGGCGATATTACTGCATGATGTTGGCAAAGCTTTCACACTAATGATGCCGTCAAAAGGATCAGGGGACAGGATTCGTTTCAATGGACATGATAGTGAGGGCGCAAAGATTGCGGAAAGAATTTTGCGTAGATTGAAATTTGGAAACGATGAAATTAATACGATAACTTGGATGATAAAATTTCACATGTTGTTTTCCAATTTATTTAAAATGCGCGAAGCACGCCGCATCATGTACCTGGCCGATCCAAGATTTCCAAAGTTACTTGAGCTTTTTTGGGTAGATGCTAATAGCTCTGTACGGTCAACTCCATCCGGACGAGTTTTGCCTCCGGAGCTTTCTGCGTATAATCGCGGAAAAAAATTTCTCGAAGCGGAAAATAACAAACCTCGCCTTCCAAAACCATTAATCCGTGGAGATGTCGTGATGAAAATCATGGGAATCACGCATGGTAATAAGATAGTTGGTGAGATATTGTCAAAAGTTTATGACGCACAATTAGAGAAAAGAGTTAAAACTAAGTCTGAAGCCAAAAAATTAGCAGAGAAATTATTGAAACGGCATCCTAAAATACGCTAATCTTATTATGAATGTATTGTTCAAACATGTTTTAAACTTTTTTAAAATGAGTGTATCTTAACCCCGAAAATTTAATAATTTTCGGGGTTCTTTAATTAAATAAATCCTATTGAAGAAAAAATAATATAGAGTAAACTAAATATGACAAGTAATAATTAAAAGAAAAAATGAGTATTATAAAAAACAAGGAACAACGTGTTGCGGTATTCGTTGATATCCAAAATATGTACTATACTGCGCGTCATCTTTACCAATCAAAAGTAAATTTTGGCGCAATTCTCAAAGAAGCTGTGGGCGAACGCAAATTGATCCGTGCTATTGCATATGCTGTAAAAGCATCAATGCCAGAAGAAGGTTCTTTTTTTGATGCATTGGGGAAAAGTGGATTTGAAGTAAAAACGAAAGATCTCCAGATTTTTGGAGATGGTACAAAAAAAGCCGATTGGGATGTGGGTCTGGCTATGGATGTTATAAAAATGGCTCCAAATATTGACGTGGTCATTTTGGTCAGTGGAGATGGTGATTATATTCCATTGGTAGAATATCTACAAAATCATGGCAAGATCGTTGAAGTTGTTGCATTTGGCAGAAGTTCAAGCCAGAATTTAATTAACCGTGCTGATGATTTTCTAGACTTGGAAGCAATTTCAAGAAAGATATTATTGAAATTTAAAGAAGCACGCCCGGGCAATAATTTAAGGAGATAATTGCCCGGAAATCCTAATATCTAAATTATAAGTCCTAAATATTATTTGAGAATTTGAAATTTGATATTATTTAGAAATTAGAGCTTAGGATTTAGAAATTTACATTGTTAATTATAGAATCTTCATTTAAGTACCAATATTTTAAGATAAAGACAAAACAATAAGAATATAACAAAAATGCTTCAACACATAAGCCATCATAAGCATGGGATAAAGCAGACGGTATTTGCTTTTATGTTTCTCACTATAGTGGGTGCTGTTTTATTTATCGGAACAGGTAATAACTTTGTTTCTCAAGCTGCTGAACCGGCTCCGCAAGCTAGTTTCCAAGTGGGAACAGCCTATGACTTGCCAAGCTTTAAAGCCAAATCAGATAGTACTACAAACTCGGATGCAAAGGTAAATAAGGATAAAAAATATACTTTATCTCGTCCAAAAAACTTACCTACCTATTTGATCAAAAATGTTGTAGATGGGAACATTGTGATGTTAGAAAACAATCAAAGAGTAAGGCTTGCCGGAATCAAAGCGCCAGAAAAAGACGAGGAGTGGGGGATGGAAGCCGCTGATTATTTGAAAAATATCGTGGAAGGTAAACAGATATATCTTCAATTAGATAATAAAAATCCCGAAGACAGTTTTGGCAGATTGCGGGCGATTATTTACCTAGATAATAAAAATATTAATACGGAAATATTAAGAGCAGGACTCGCACATATTTATATATCAACTCCGTCAATGATCAGCACGGGCGACTGGACGATCTATGAAAAAGAAGCGCAAGAAAGCAGAAAAGGCCTTTGGAGTAATAAAAAAATAGAAAATAATAATAGTATTTCAATTACCGAAAGACTTAAAGAATATCTTTTCCCAAGTATGGCAAAAAAAGCACCCGCTTCATCCGCATCGTCTTCATATGATGCTTTTTTGAAAAGCATGCCAACGGATGGAAATACTAACACTGAAAATAAAGAGAATTCCACAACAGCAGAAAAAACGCTACCCACTCTATAAAAATCATAGGTTCAATATTACTTCGAAATATATTAAAATAAATAAATGGGCAAAAATACTAAACAAACCAAAGTTGGTGTTGATATAGGAAATACAAGAACTGTAACTATAGTTATGTCAAGCGATCATGAGACTGGCGACTTAACTGTTTTGGGCTATTCCAATGTTGCGCAAAACGGTATGCGTAAAGGAATGGTAGTAGATATCGATGAAACAATCGCTTCCATCGCGCAATCGCTTGAAGAAGCGGAAAGAATGTCCGGCATACCAATTGAACGCGCGTTGGTATCAATCGGCGGAGGACAAACTAGCTCAGCAAATAGCAGGGGAGTAGTTGCGGTTTCTTCCCCAAGTGGAGAGATAGGAAAAGACGATATTATGCGCGTCATCGATGCCGCAAAAGCATTTTCGATGCCCGCAAATCGCGAGGTTATTCACGTTATTCCTCGGTCATTTATTGTCGATGGCCAAGATGCCATCAAAGACCCGATCGGCATGAAAGGCATCAGACTTGAAGTTGATTCGCACGTTATTACTGCTTCTTCGCCTGTCGTAAAAAACCTATTGAAATGCGCTTATCAGGCTGGTATAGATGTAGAAGAAATGGTTTTGAGTTCCTTGGCAGCTTCACGCACAGTATTAACTCGCAAACAAAAGGAAATTGGGGTTGTACTGGTTGATATCGGCGGAGGCGGTACAAATATTGCCGTTTTTGAAGAAGGTGAAATTTTGCACACCGCCTTTATACCAGTCGGAGCTTCTCATGTTACAAATGATATTGCGATAGGGCTGAAAACTTCAATTGAATTTGCAGAAAAAGTGAAAGTAGAATATGGCGCGGCAACAACAAATCGCGTGTCAGAAAAAGATACAATTGATCTGTCCGAGATAGATCCATCTATTGATAAAGGATTAATCAGCCGAAAATATATAGTAGAAATAATAAATGCGCGCCTGGAAGAACTTTTCATGATGGTAAAAGATGAATTGCGCAAAATAAACCGCGATGGGCTTCTACCTGCAGGAGCGATTCTTACTGGCGGTGGATCAAAAATAGAAGATATTGTCGAAGTAGCCAGAGAATCATTGAGACTTCCTGTACAATTAGGCAAAACTAACGATTCTATTGTTTCAATTGACAAAGAAACAATAGATAATCCTTCATTTTCAACCGCGATTGGGCTAGCTCTATGGGGATTTGATCTGGCTCGCGAACAGGGTGGAATGAAAAACATAATAGAAGGTTTCAGAGGCTCTATGAAAATACTCGGAAAAATTAAAAATGTTTTCAAAAAAAGGTAAGATTTCAAAAGTATTTTACATTTCCTTTTAAATATGGTATATTTTGAATACGTGACAAGAATTACGCACGAATGTCACAAATTTAATATATTTCTATCCATTAGCGCCATTCGCTTCATTGCGAATTAGTGTCGCTTTTAAAAATGTCTTAGAGATTAGAGATAATTAATCATTTTTTAAAATAATACTGCTAAGGAGGGCGAATTAATACTTAGAGATAGGAGATTAATAATTATGAAAATGAAAAAAACAAGCGTAAAAGAAAGCGCAACTACTTCAGAAAAAAACATTTCCATGATTGACAATGATGGCGCTGATGTGTTTGCAAGAATAAAAGTAGTCGGAGTTGGCGGATCTGGATGCAATGCTATTGACCGCATGATTTCGGCACGTCTTAAAGGTATTGAGTTTATTGCTGTAAATACAGACGCTCAAGCACTCTATCATTCAGAAGCTCCTATCAAAATTCAAATTGGAAAAGAAACTACGCGCGGACTTGGAGCCGGAGCTGATCCAGAGCTTGGTAGAAGAGCAGTAGAAGAAAATAAAGACGAGATTTACGAATCGCTTCGAGGCGCTGATATGGTTTTTGTTACTTGCGGCATGGGTGGCGGGACTGGTACGGGAGCAGCGCCGGGAATTGCTGGGATTGCAAAAGAATTAGGAGCGCTAACCGTTGGAATAGTCACAAAACCATTTGGATTTGAAGGTTTGCGACGCCAAAAAGCAAGTGAACTCGGAATTGAAGAAATTAAAGATAAAGTCGACACCCTGATCGTAATTCCAAATGACAAATTACTCCAAGTTATTGATAAGAAAACATCTTTGATTGATGCATTTAGCGTTGTTGATGATGTACTTCGACAAGCAGTGCAAGGTATTTCTGATTTAATAACGCAACACGGCACTATCAATGTTGACTTTGCTGATGTGAAAGCTATTATGGAAAATTCAGGAAGCGCCTTAATGGGTGTCGGACGCGCTACCGGAGAAAGCCGTGCTATCGAAGCTGCCCGCGCTGCTATTGACTCACCATTGCTTGAGCTATCAATCGAAGGAGCAAAGGGTATTCTATTTAATATTACCGGTAGCCCTGACTTATCAATGTATGAGATAGACGAAGCTGCAAAGATTATTACCGAAGCTGCTGACAAAGATGCAAATATTATTTTCGGTGCGGTTATCGATGATGCGATGCAATCCGAAGTAAAAATTACTGTTATAGCAACAGGATTTGATAATATAAAGACTAAGAAAAGAGCTATCGATGAAGAAAAGTCTGAAAGTGATGAAGAGGAAAAGCCAAAGAGCAGAAAGGACCAGGAGAATGAGCTGGACGTTCCAGCATTCATCCGCAGAAAAATGAAATAGGAAGGATTATTAGGACCATTGAAATAAATATTGTAGAGACACGCGGCTGCGTGTCTTTGCTTTCTCTATTGTAAAGTAGTGGTTTTTTTTGATAGAATAAATTAAGAAGTTCTTTAATACAAATGTCTTTATTGCCACCTACATAGGTAGTCCGCTAGTTATATGGGAGAATAATACTCTATTTCAAATTGACTCTTGAACGCAAACCGAGATCTTATACTGATAATTTTCGGCACGCGACATAAAGACGAAGTAGAAAAAATCGCAAAGGAGCCAGATAGAAAATGCAAAGAATTATGTGTTTTTATTGTTTAATTGTCGTGATTGGCACTTTTGTCTGGGGAACAATCAACCCAATCAAAGGAATGCCTATAAACGGCATTACTGTAATGGTAATATACTTTTTAACTAAGGAAAATGAAATATGAAATTCAATTTCCACCAAAACCGCGCCAACTTAAGGCGTGGTTTTTGATTCGAGAATGGCCGACTCAACACCATGATTTATACACAGGAAAAGTAAAGCGGTTAGTTAAGCCTAAAAAAAATATCTTGTTTGTTGCTCTCTGGATTGGTACTATAGATACAGGGTTTGGGGATAGAGGTACATCAAAAACAAAAGTTATTGTTCGTTTACTTTTGTTTTTTTAATTACGGAAACTTGTTAGCTTGTTACCTTGCTAACTTGGTAAAAAATCTTTCCCAGCGGGATAACAAGATAGCAATAAATTTAATATAAACAAAATGGCAACCACAGACAAATCTACCAAAACAAAGAACCCAAACAAAAAAGCTACCAAGCATAAACTTTACCTTTCGCCAAATGCGGTTGAAATTCTTGAAAAAAGATACCTGAAAAGAGATGAATCAGGAAAGCCCACAGAAAAGAGCGAAGACATGTTTTGGCGTGTTGCCGAATATATTGCTCAAGCGGAAGCAAATTACGAAAAGACAAAAAATAACGTTAAGGACACCGCTGTCGAATTTTATAATCTGATGGTAGATCTTGATTTTCTACCAAATTCTCCGACACTGCGAGGCGCAGGAAGATCGATTCACCAGCTTTCTGGATGCTTCGTATTGCCGGTTGAAGATTCAATGGAAGGTATTTTTAATGCTCTGAAAAATATGGCCCTAGTCCACAAGGGCGGAGGGGGAACAGGGTTTTCTTTTGGACGACTGCGACCTGCTGGAGCGCATGTAGGCTCAACAAAAGGTGTCGCCGGCGGTCCGCTGTCATTTATGCAAATATTTAACACAACTGGCGGGGAACTGATGCAGGGCGGCACTCGCGTAGGCGCAAATATGGGGATTCTCCCAGTGCATCATCCGGACATCCTCGCTTTCATTGACGCAAAACAAGATAACAAATCTTATCAAAATTTCAATCTCTCGGTTGCTATCACGGATGATTTTATGAAAAAAGTAGAATCAGCAGAAGATTATGATTTGATTAACCCAAAAGACAAGAAAAAAGTTGGCAAACTCAATGCAAAAGAAGTCTTTGAAAAAATGGTACATAATGCTTGGAAGACGGGAGATCCGGGAATTATTTTTATCGATAGAATAAACCGCGACAATGCTACTCCAAAATTAGGAGAAATCGAAAGTACTAATCCTTGCGGGGAACAGCCGCTTTTGCCTTACGAATCTTGTAATCTTGGCTCGATTAATTTATCAAATATGCTGAAAGGCAAAGAAGTAAATTGGGATCATCTCAAAGAAACTACTCATAAAGCCGTACACTTTCTCGATAATGTTATCGACATGAATAATTATGTTGTCCCAGAAATTGAAGAGATGACAAAGGGTAACCGAAAAATCGGTCTTGGAGTAATGGGATGGGCGGATATGTTGATCCGCATGGGAATACCATACAATAGCGAAGAAGCGATCAAACTTGCGGAAAAGATTATGAAATTTATAAATAATGAATCGCACAAAGCCTCTCGTGAACTTGCGCAAGTAAGGGGGGTTTTCCCACACTGGGATAAAAGTATCTGGTTTGACAAAAAAATCAAAATCAGAAATGCGGCAATCACTACCATCGCGCCAACCGGAACGCTTTCTATGATTGGTAATTGTTCGGGTGGAGTAGAACCGCTATTTGCCGTAGCATATAGCAAAAAATCTTTATATACAAAAGAGGGTACGGCAAAGGTAGAACAATTTTTCGTAAATCCACTATTTGAATATTATGCTAAGAAAGATAAATTCTGGTCGGATGAATTGGTAAAGAAAGTTGCAAAGACCAATTCAATCCAAGATATTCAAGAAATTCCTTTGAAATGGAGAAATGTTTTTGTAACAAGCCACGATATTTCTCCAGAATGGCATATCAAAATGCAAGCGGCTTTTCAAAAATATACTGAAAATGCAGTAAGCAAAACCATTAATTTCCCAAACGAAGCAACTATTGATGACATCAGAAAAACTTATCTACTGTCTTATAAATTGGGATGCAAAGGAATCACGATATATCGCGATGGTAGTAAAGATATGCAAGTTTTCACAACCGAATCTACTTATAAAAAAGATGAACCGAAACCGGCTGAAACATTATTACCGCGTCAAATTGAACCACGCAAAAGACCAAAGGTTGTCCGCGGAGTAACAGAAAAAATGAAAACCGGTTGCGGAAGCCTATATGTAACAATCAATTTTGACGAACAGGGACCTTTTGAAGTTTTCACCGCGATGGGAAAAGCGGGTGGTTGCGCGTCAAGCCAACTCGAAGCTTTAAGTAGAATTCTATCATCATCACTGCGCGCAGGATTATCAGTCAAAGAAATTATTAACCAAATGAAGGCTATCCGCTGTCCTTCGCCAATCTGGCAGGATGGGGAACTAATACTTTCTTGCTCAGACGCTATCGCAAAAGTTTTGGAAAACCATTGCGTAAAAATTGACCAGCCAAAGCTTTTTGAAAACGGCGAAGATAAATTAAATACGCTCGATTTAAAATTAAATAAGGAGGAAGAAAAACAAGAATTTTTACAGGAATTAGCAAAAAAACAACCAGGCGAGTCAAACAGCAGCAGCAAAACCATGGCGACTTGCCCGGATTGCGGAGCATCTCTCGAACACAAAGAAGGCTGTTTGCTTTGCAACGTCTGCGGATTTAGTAAATGCGGATAGGGGAATAGGACTTGTGGGATTGTTGGGATAAATATTTGTAGGGGCGAATTGCATTCGCCCTGTTTTTTTTGAGATAAATATGCTAAAATAAAAGAAAAAGATAAGGAGTGCAATCTTAACATGTTGAAAACAAGACCAAAATGGGAAGATGAAGGATTGACAAGCAAAGAGTTCCAAGAAAGGAAAAAGGAATTAGTTGAGATGCTCAGAAAGATATTGAATGATCCCGACTTTCAGCCGGTTCTCGTGTCCAGCGTGATGGAAATATGCGCAAAAAGTTCCGAACGGGAACTGATTGATGCCTTCGAGAAGAAACACGGAAAACATCAAAATATTGAAGGTCTATATTTTATTGATCTCGGACGCAAAATTCCAAACACTTTGTTGGCTAAAGCTTTTGATGATCTTGAAGACAGCGGTGAGATTTTTCAAGACAAATTTCGCGTCGAAGCGACAAACGTTGACTACACAAAACTATTCGCGATCAAGGTTTCCGCTTAAATTAATCCATACAACGCTCGACTGGGGAAATAAAACCCCAGTTTTTTTATTTTATAAAAAATGCTAAACTATTATTATGAAATTTTGTTTTCTTGTTTTTTTATTTTATTGATTAATTGTTTATATGCTTATTGTATTTACAGGAAATGGCAAAGGTAAAACCTCCGCGGCGCTGGGAACGGCACTACGTTCTTCTGGTTGGAAAAAGAAAGTGTGCATAATTCAGTTTATAAAGGGTAATAAAGAAATAGGCGAATGGCAGTTTGTTCAAGAAAACAAGAAAGCAAGAAAACAAGAAAGCAAAATTGAGATACACCAGTTTTTTGATGATGAGAAGCTTTCAATTTCAGAAAAAAGTATTCTCGACAATCCTGAATATAAAAAATCCTGCGAAAAAGCTTGGGAATTTGCAAAAGAAAAAATTTCGAGTAAAAATTTTGATCTGATCATATTAGATGAAATTATAAATGCAATATATTTAAAATTACTAAATGAAAGCGATATCTTTGATTTCATTCGCGACAATTCGAGATTAATTCGAGAAAATTCGCGAATGGATGTGATTTTTACTGGAAGACATGCTTCAAATGAGCTAATTGATTTATCGGATTTAACTTCCGAAATAAATGAGATAAAACATCCATTCAAAAAAGGCATTAAAGCGAAGAAGGGGATAGATTATTAATAACACATGCCTTGGCATGTCTCTACAAATATAAGAGGGCATCTGATAAATCAGATGCCCTCTTTTTAATTGAAACGTGAATTACTTGGCTTTCTTTTCGCGAACGAGAAGACGCCAGTGATGCTTGCAGAGACCCCCCTGAAAAACGGGACATCCGCAGTTGCAAATCGGCTTTTCTGGATTCCAAGCTAATATAGTATTGCGCTTTTCCGGAAGCATGTCAATGACTAAACCGCTGTTCGGTTTTACAACCTCCTCAGGTTTCGTCACTATCTGGACTTCCGGCTCCGTAATTAGCAGAGCAGTTTCAGGAACCGAATCGTCCTCGTGTTGCTCAACGGAAATTTCTTCCGTAACAACAGCGATCTCTTCGGCTACACTATTCTTAGTGACTACTACCGGTATTGTTTCAGCCGGAACTGAAGGTATTACCGGTTCCATCTCGAAAGCATGAGCTTGAGTTCCCCGAAGAAGCGCCTCCTCGATATCCGAGAAATCACCTTCAGGAATTTCGTCTTCAACCGCATCCGAGCATTTTACTTTCACAACCGGAGGTCCCAACTCTTTTATTTCAGTTGGTGTAAAAAGCTTCTCCAGCGATCCGAGATCGCCAACTTTGTTGGTTTCGGGAATAAGCTTCGCGATCTCTTGTTCCACAAAGATGCGAGGCACTTTGTCCTTTTTCTTGCGCGGTTTTACCACAGCTTCCCGTGGTAACTGACTTATTTCTTCTTTAGTGAAAAGATTTACAACCTGAGAAAAATCATTTACTTTCTTTTTTAAGGTAAATGTAGGCATAACGCCCTCCTGTTTGATTTTCAAAATCGGTTTTTATATTATAGCACAGTACAGCCATTTTGTAAAGGAGAAAATTATGGTTCAAAATTAACTGCTTTTAATCTATAATGATTTATATTCTTTATTCTAGATTCATTATTCATAATTCATCCCAATGAAACTCTCAATCCGTATAACTCCAAATGCAAAAAAAACCGAAATAGTCGGAACAGACCAGACTCTTTTTGGTGATGAGGTTATGAAGCTAAAAGTTGCCGCCCCGCCAGTAGAAGGCAAAGCAAATAGGGAAGTTATAGAATTCTTCGCAAAACATTATAATGTATCAAAAAGCAAAGTTCGTATAGTTACTGGTGAAAAATCCAGGAACAAAATCATTGAGGTTGATAAATAAAAAACCCTCCGCATAAACGGAGGGCAAAGAGATTAATTTATTCAAAACTACTGAGCTACTTATTGAACAATATTCGCAGGTTCGGTAAATTCCGGATTCATCTGAATCTTGAGAGCGGGAATTGCCTCCTCCGGGCATGAAGCATTTTTGTGCGCCATAACTGAAATCTCCTTCCGGTTCTTTGGATCACGAGAATATTTACAGATCAACATTAATTCTCGAAACCTATCTTCTTTCGAACGCAACGGATCATCAAAAACTTTTTGCGCTTCCGCAAGAATATCTTCTTCACTTTTACCTTTATACGGATTAATTTGCATCTCTAATCTCCTTATGTGAGATATTTTAATGAACAATCGGTTATAAAATTAACCTTATACATTCTACCATAGATATTTATTTTTGAAAAGAAAAAATAGGGAATTGAAAAAAATAGAACAGTATTGTATTATAAGCACAATAGAAAATAACTTTTTTTATTAATAAAATTTCATTTAATTTCTAAACTACAAAGAAATTAGAAGAAATTATCCCGCTTGGGCGGGGAAATTAAGAAGAAATTGAAATATGTTTTTAATTTCCTTTTAATTTCCTAGTATTTTTATGTCATTCAAACTGTCAAATCCGAAAGAATCCTTTCCAAAAATTGAAGAAGAAATATTAAATTTTTGGGAAAATGAAAAAATATTTAAAAAATCTTTGGATAAAAACCCAAAAGACCGTCCTTATGTTTTCCTAGATGGCCCGCCATTCGCCACAGGATTGCCGCATTACGGTCATATATTGAGTTCTGTTATAAAAGACGTTGTTGGACGCTATTGGACCATGAAGGGCTTTTATGTGCGTCGTAGATGGGGCTGGGACTGCCATGGTTTGCCGATTGAGAATATCGTTGAGAAAGAATTACAAGTTTCAGGTAAAAAAGATATAGAAGAAAAGATAGGGGTAGATAAATTTAATGAAACCTGTCGTTCCAAGGTATTAACCTATACCAAGGAATGGGGGAAAATGGTTAATAGAATCGGTCGCTGGGTAGATTTTGAAAATTCATACAAAACGATGGATTCCACCTACATGGAAAGTGTTTGGTGGGCTCTGAAAGAAATATGGAACAAAGACTTAATTTATGAAGGCAGCAAAGTTCTAATGTTCTGTCCAAGATGTGAAACTCCGGTGGCAAAATCAGAAGTAGCGATGGATAATAGTTACAAAGACGTTACCGAAGAAACCTTAACCGCAGAATTTAAGGTTATTAATCCATCTGCGCATTCTTTACCTGAAAATACTTACGTTCTTGCTTGGACTACAACACCTTGGACATTGCCGAGTAATGTAGCTCTGGCCGTAAGAGATGACATTGATTACGTTTTGGTTAAAGGTGGAGAAGGAGAGCAACCTGACAACTTTATTCTGGCCAAAGAACGCCTCGAAGCAGTTTTCAAGGGAAAGCATGGCGAAGTTTTAGCTGAATTCAAAGGAAGCCAACTGGTTGGTATTGAATACGAGCCTCTTTTTGATGTTGAAAAGTTTAAGTTATCAGGGAAAAAAGTATATCGCGTAGTCGCAGCTGATTTCGTAACAACGGTTGATGGTACGGGAATAGTGCATATTGCTCCAATGTATGGCGAAGATGATCATGCTCTAGGAGTAAAAAACGATTTACCAATGATTCCCCTTGTAACAGATAGTGGGTTATTTAACGAAAATGCCCCAGACATTATAAAAGGGGAGTATTTCAAAAAGTCAGAAAAGACCATTAAGGACGATTTAGCGGCCCACAGCCTAATATTTGCACGCGAACAATACACGCATCCATATCCACAGTGTTGGAGATGTGAAACACCTTTATTTTATAACGCAATATCAGCTTGGTTTATCAATATTCAAAAGATTAAAGACAGATTGATTGAGTTAAACGAGAAAGTAAATTGGTATCCAGATAATCTGAAACACGGAAGATTTCTCAATATCCTTGAAACGGCTCCGGATTGGAATATCTCAAGAAATAGATACTGGGCAACACCACTTCCTTTCTGGAAATGCGATAACAAAGAATGTACTAACGTAACCTGTATAGGATCAGTTGCAGAATTAAAAGAAAAAGCCGTAAACTTCGATTCCATATATTCTACGGATAAGGTTCAGGAAATAGATATTCATAAAAACCTTGTCGATAAAATAAACATAAAATGCGATAAATGCGGCGGGAATATGACCAGAATCCCAGAAGTAATCGATTGCTGGGTAGAATCGGGTTCGATGCCTTTCGCCGAATTTCACTATCCATTTGAAAATCAAGATGAGGTTAAGAGCAGAATGCCGGGTCAATTCATTGCGGAATATATCGCGCAAACCAGAGCATGGTTTAACTATACTCATACTGTGAGTGGAATCCTTTTTGATAACATTGCGTTTGAGAATTGTGTAACGACTGGCACTATTCTCAACGAAAAAGGCGAGAAGATGTCTAAGTCAAAAATGAACTACACAGATCCATGGATAAACATTGATCAATTTGGTGTTGATGCGCTAAGATATTACCTTATGACATGCGTAGTAATGCAAGCAGACGATTTATACTTTAGCGACAGAGATCTGAAGGACTGTTATAATAAGATTATAAACACACTTTGGAATGTTGTGCTTTTTTATAAGGAATATTCGTCCTCATTTGAGACCAAAGAATATAAAAAATCTGACAATATCTTAGACGTTTGGATTGTAGCAAAAACCGCAAAATTGGTTGATGAGACAACACATTGGATGGATCACTATGATACGATAAAAGCTGGGCGTCCGATAAAGAAATTTATTGAAGAACTATCTACTTGGTGGCTCCGAAGATCACGAGATAGATTCAGAAGTGAAAGCGAATTAGACAAAAAAGCAGTTATTTCAACTTTGAGATGGGTGCTTTTAACGCTTTCCAAGGTCATGGCACCATTTACGCCTTTCTTAGCAGAAGCTACTTACTCGGTTATTAATGGTGAAAAAGAATCTGTACACCTGGAAAATTGGCCAGAAATTGATGAGGGTATGATTAATGAAGAGATTGAAAAAAATATGGATACCGCAAAAGCTATTGTTGAGATGGGACACTCTATTAGAAAACTGCAAGGAATCCGTGTCAGACAACCTCTCAGTGAATTAAAAATTGAAAAGGCGGGGTTGGACGATGAACTACAAAAAATCATTGCAGACGAATTAAACGTAAAGTCCGTTTCTGCTAGTTCTATCCAAGAATCCCCAGAATGGTCAGTAAAAGAAGAGAACAGCATCAAAATTGCTTTAAACATCAAAATAACACCTGAGCTAAAAGCTGAAGGCGAAATGCGTGAAGTGATCCGATTAATCCAAGATGCGCGCAAGGAAGCAAAATATGCTTTTACTGATCAGATTATTTGTTATTACCAAACTGACTCCGAAGATTTGAAGTCTGTTATAAAACAATACAATGAAGAGATAAAAAAACAAACCGTATTATCACAGTTAAACACCGGTATTGCTACAGTAAAAGATATAGAGAAAGAAGGTAAAATTGGAGAAAGCAATCTGAAAATTTCACTTTCAAGATAATCTGCTCGTTAAAAAATAGGAGGCCCCAATGGAAAGAGAACATGTTATTAAATTAACAGATGTCTATCCTGAGAGAGAGACAAAGACAGACATAAGAGAATCATTAAAAATTTTTTTTACCACAACCAGAACTATTATCGATAATAAATTAAAAGATGGGGAGACAAATATTTTTACTTTGGACTTTCAGGAATCAGCGATTTACCTATCCGAAGCTTTGGCAATACTGCGAGAGCTTGCAAAGCAGGTTCGCAAATCCGGTGGAAAATTTCTCATGCTGAATGTCGACCAATATCTTATAGATATGGTTGAAATTAACGGACAAGAAAAGTTTTTCAAAATTATTGATAAAAATGAAATTGATAACGGAACACGTTACAAAATAGAGGTTTGCGATGGTTTCTAAACTCTTATAACCCAACTAGCCAATAATAAAGAGAGTATTAATGCTCTCTTATTTTTTCATAAATATCATTGACTTTTTGGCTTATTTATGCTATAATTTATATATTAAAACCATAAAAAAAGGGAGGGGAGAAAATGCCCAGAAAAAATAGTGGAAATAGTGTTCGAAGAACTGTCCGCCGGAATTACAGTCCAAAGTTTCGTAGGGTCAGGCTCACTGACCACGCAAAATCACGGTTAGCCGAGCCTGATCAAGCTGGGTTGACTGAAATGGACGTAATCCGATCCGTAAAAGCAGTCCGCGGTAATTTTTTTAATGACGGAGAAGCGATTCTTAAAACGGCAACTGGAAAAATTGTTGTCGCGATTTTCACAGACACACTCGAAACTCGAAATGTTTTAACTCTCGTAGGTGAAAGCCGCATGCCGGTAGCCAAAAGAATGGCTCTGGCAGCAGTGTAAATTCTCTTTAGAGGCGCTTAAATTAAGCGCTTCTAATTATTTTATTATTGTGTTGACCGATCAAAATTTATTTGCTATACTTGACATATAACCGCTAAGGTTATTTTTAGTTGGGCGAAATTATTAATTTCTTTAAGGAGAAATACCATGTTTGCTGTAATAAAAACCGGTGGAAAACAATACATTGTCAAAGAAGGTGATATTCTTGATGTTGAAAAAATCGAAGGAGAAGATGGTTCAAAATTAAACTTGGATAATGTCCTCTTGATATCAGATGGAAAAGATATAAAAATTGGCACTCCAACTGTCGAAGGTGCAAAAATAGAAGCCGAAATCGTAAAACAATTCAAAGATAAAAAAGTAGTAATCCAGAAATTCAAGAGAAAAACAGGTTATAGACGCAGAACAGGACATAGGCAGATGAAAACAAAAGTAAAGATCGTATCAATAAAATCCTAAATTCTAAATATCTAAATACTAAATAATATCAAAATTCAAAATGTAAAGTTTTGGATTTGAAATTTAAAAATTTGAATTTATTTAGAATTTAGAAATTAGTGCTTAGAATTTAATAAAACATATGGCAAAAAAATTACATAATCCGTTAACTAGCTTTGTCAAGGAGGCCTTTGTTGAACTCAAGAAGGTCGCTTGGCCAAAAAGATCAGAGGTCGTAACCAAAACATTATTGGTTATATTTTCGATAATAATAATCGCTGCAATAACAGGCGCGCTTGACTACGGCCTTTATGCAGGCGTTAAGTATCTAATTGCTTTAAATAAATAATTTTTATGACAGAAAACAACACAAACACAAATCCTACGGATGAAACAGGGGTTATTGAAGAACCTACCAGTGAAGAAGCGATTGATGCAACCCCAGTTGAAACCGAGAGAAAAGAAGAAGCAAGCGAGAGGAAATCTCTTGGAAAGGTTCTAACTGAAGATAAAGAGAGAGATAGTAACCCCCAGTGGTACGTAGTACATACTTATTCTGGTTATGAAGATCAGGTGGCTGAATCGCTCAAACAAAGACGTGATACTCTTGATATGCAAGATAAGATTTTTGACGTAATAGTACCAAAGGAAAAACAAATTGAAATTAAGGGCGGGAAAAGAAAGAAAGTAGAAAAGAAAATATTCCCAGGTTATATCATGGTAAAAATGATTATGACCAAAAATTCATGGTATGTTGTGCGAAACACTCAGAATGTTACCGGTTTTATTGGGACAGGAACAGACCCTGTACCGATTAATGAAGATGAGGTGAATATAATTTTGAAGAGAATGGGAGTTGAAGAACCAAAATACAAGATTGACCTATCTATCGGTGATCCGGTAAAAATTAATGACGGACCATTCAAAGATATGGAAGCGATTGTAAATGAAGTCGATCAAGAAAAGGGTAAATTAAAAGTATTGGTAAATATATTCGGTCGCGAAACACCAGTAGAAGTAGATTTTCTGCAAGTGAAGAAGATATAGAAAAAATAATATTTTCAATATTTAAAAAGCCAGGTAATTTAAATAAAATATTACAAAATATTAAATAAATATTAGGAAAATATAAAAATTCAGGATCGATAATATTTCAAAATATTTTTCTGATTGAAATGCATTAAACTATTAAACGAAAAAACTATGGCTAAGAAAGTTAAAACGTTAATCAAATTACAAATTCCTGCCGGGAAAGCAAATCCTGCACCTCCAGTAGGCAGCGCGTTGGGTCAACATGGTGTGAATATTATGGAATTTTGTAAAGCATTCAATGAAAAAACCGCTCAAATGGGAGATATGGTTATCCCTGCTGTTATTACTGTTTATGAAGATAGATCATTTGATTTTATTACCAAACAGCCTCCAATGACCGACCTGATTAAGAAAGCTTTGAAACTCGAAAAAGGATCTGCAACACCAAATAAAACTAAGGTTGGTAAACTCACAAAAGTGCAATTAGCCGACATTGCAAAGGCAAAAATGCCAGATTTAAATACCGAAGACCTGGATGCTGCGATGAAAATCGTAGCGGGTTCCGCAAGACAAATGGGAGTGGAAATCGAGAAGTAATTTTCAATTTTCATTGTAGGTATCGCTTCGCGATATATTCAATTTAAGAATTGTGTCATTGAGAATTGATTGAAAATTGGAAATTGTAAAATTGAAAATTTATTAATATTTAATAAGTGGGAGAATATCGAATATTCGCTTGAACCACTAGGAGAAATCAAATGGCAAATAAATATGGCAAGAAGTATAAAAAAGCGGTAGAAGGATTGGATCTAAAAAAAACTTATTCACCCGATGAAGCGATAGAGCTGTTGAAAAAAACCAATACTGTCAAGTTTGACGCGACTATTGAATTCCACGCGAAGTTAAACATTGATCTGTCAAAACCGGAACAAAACGTTCGTTCAACAGTAGTCTTGCCAAAAGGCACAGGAAAAACAAAAAGGATTCTTGCTTTTGTAGGAGATAAGGATGAAAAAATCGCCAAAGATGCCGGAGCTGATTTTGTAGGGTTAGAAGATTTGGTAGAAAAAGTTACAAAGGGCTGGTTAGGATTTGACATCGCGATTGCTACGCCAGAAGTGATGCCCAAAATTGCAAAAGTCGCAAAATTTTTAGGTTCCAGAGGATTGATGCCAAACCCAAAAGTTGGAACAGTAACAACAGACGTTGCAAAAGCAATTGATGAAATCAAAAAAGGAAAAATTGAATTCCGTTCTGATTCACTGGGAGGAATTCATGTCGGAATTGGAAAAGTATCTTTTTCAAAAGAAGACTTGCTTGAAAATTTTAATAAGTTTTATAAAACATTGACTGGAGCAAAACCATCAACCATAAAAGGGAATTTTATCCGCTCTGCATTCATCTCATCAACAATGGGACCAGGTATAAAACTGGATTTGTCAAAGATTAAATAATAAAAAAGAAAAACAAACCAAGGAGGCAACTTCTTGGTTTTTAGTTTATAGTCCTTTAAAAAAATATATTGGGGGTTAAATTATGAGAAGAAAATTGTTTCTGGTTTTGGTATTTGTTTTTGCTTTAGGCACCAATACTTTGTGCTTCGAAACCTTGCCTTTTCTTTGGCATGTTCACACACAGGGCTGGAGCGATGGATCTTCGACCGTAACCGAGGTCGCAAAAAACGCTAGAAGTGGAGGGATGAAAGGAGTCTTTTACTCCGATCATTCTGACATGCATATCAGTGATCATTCTGACTCATTCTGGTGGTACCAAAAAGAAACACAGCAGTTTAATCAGGAAGGCGCCTTTATTGTTTTGACTGGGAGAGAAATCACGATCGGATCGGCAAAAGGTTCAAATCATCACCTGAACGCTTATTCGGAAAATTCTACACCATATCTTTTCAATCCGAATTTGACACTCGATCAGGTTTTGAAAAAAGTGATTTCTGACGAAGACGGATTTGCGGTTTATAATCATCCGCACACCAGTCTTCTGTGGTGTGATCAGGTGAATAAATTTTCCGGAATTGAAATATTCAATGAATATCATACCACCTTTGATATGAACTGTTATTTGAAAGCGCTTAAAAAAGGATGGCGTGGATTCGTTGTCGGTGGAATGGATTTGCACAGCATGCTTTACCCTAATGCTTGGCTCAATGTAAAAACTTATATTTTCCCTGATCAATTCACAAAGCAAAGTACCATCGAAGCAATCAAGAATGGAAAAACTATCGCTACGCGCGGCGTCTGGGGCGTGTATGTCTCATATCCGCCATCTTCTTTCAATCAACCGATGAATAAGCTTCAAATCATCATCAAACTGAAAGAAGGACTGGGCAATGTGACGAAAAAGATTACTGTTAATATTTACAAAAACGGTAATCTGCATAAAAAAATCACCGCTCAACCGTCGCCAAAACAAAAAGGTGTTTATGCGGTAGAAGTCATGCCCAAAGAATCCGGTTGCTACGTATTCGAAATGGTCGGATACCTAGTAACATCTCCATATTGCTACTGATAAAAAACCGGGAGGTAAGATATGAAAAGGATTTTAACAGCAGTGATTTTGGCACTATTATTTTTGATAAACATTGCAAAAAGTCAAGATAGCGGCCCCATGGATGTTACCGTTTCACCGGACGATTTTAATACGGAAAGCAACAGCGCTGCAAATAATAGCAGCGATTCCGGTCAAGTTTGGTATACTGTATTTTCTGCATCGAATACTTATGTATATGCCATATTTAATAAAAGAGACATTTGTTTAACACAGGTAACGCAGGTAGGGGAAAACTCGGAGCATAAGTATCTTGTTGCGTTCAAGTACGGTACCAGTGATTGCAATGTTCGAACTGCTAAAATCGGAAAAACTTCCAATGGAAATCCGGTGATTTTAGACAAGGGCTATGGTGGTGTCTCTGTTTTCTTTGAGGCAACGGACGAATTAAAGACTAAAGCTTCCAATGGCGGCGATATTTCTATCGAAACCCCCGAAATATCACCAACCGATAATTCTGACTCTGATTCATCTGACCAAGAACCATCCACTAGCAACAATACTCAAAATGTCTATAAAATTATTGAAGCATCTTTTACAAAAGGTAAATATACGATCGTAACTGAGAGAGATAGTGAAAGGAAAGCTCTGCCGCTTTACATTGTTTGCGTCACCAATCTGCTCTATACTCCGGATGGTAACGTCGCCGGATGCCGCATACCTTATATGATTGTCGCAACCAATGACGACGAAAAACATAGCATGCGCGCAGGATTCAAAGGACAGCAATGTGTCGGTGAAAAGTGGGATGGATTTTTCAACGATACTGAGTGCGCGAAGAAGATGAAAGAGCAAGGTTATGTGATCGCAATTGATGAAAATAGCTATTTCAGCGTCCACATTAGTGCACTTGAAGATATTTCACATGTCTTTACCAGAGATAAGAATATTTCTCCAAGCAACAGTTTTTACACCTGCAAAATCGACGGAAATTTCGAATTTGATAATAGCGGAAA
This sequence comes from Patescibacteria group bacterium, assembly GCA_022703645.1. Classification (GTDB taxonomy): domain Bacteria; phylum Patescibacteriota; class JACPGU01; order JACPGU01; family JACPGU01; genus JAKLDG01. The sequence continues at coordinate 428,454 of JAKLDG010000001.1, forward strand.
TCTCGTCAACTGCGATCATTACTACCAAGTACAACTCAATAAATACAAAGATAGCAGGGGATTTTTCAAAACTCGAACGTTGCGCGCAGGTTCAATGTTTGAGGAAGATATCCTATATATGATTCCGCGTTAAATACGTGTTTCTAAATACAACCTCTCCGCGGGCGTGACATTTGTCACGCCCGCTTTCTATTAAAAGTCAAGGATTGAACAAAAATCTTATTGAGGTATAATTTTTTTAGGGGGCTAATAGGCCCCTTTTGTATTGCTATAAAAATCCTAGCCTGTTTATAAGCAGGTGAACTTTAACAAGGAGCTAATTATATGCCTTCGTGGGAAAAAACTCATTTGCAAATTGCTGAGAACGCTTCAGAAAGAGTTCATTGCAAAAATTACAAAGTCGGTGCAGTTTTGGCGAGAGAAAATAATGCTGTCGCCATCGGTTACAATGGTCCGGCGAAAGGAGATGTTCATTGCGATGAGGTCGGATGCGCAAGGGTTGTAGACGGTGAGGAGAAAAAAAGAAGCGGAAAATGCCGCGGTTCTCACGCAGAGCTTAATGCAATCGCAAATGCCGCGCTTCTGGGAGTATCAATTAAGGACTGCATCCTATATGTTACTTACAGACCATGTAAGTCTTGTTCCAAGCAAATCGTCAACGCAGGCATAAAAAGAGTCGTCTATCTCCATGATTATGATGGAGATCAGGAAGTATTCGAGTATCTGGGACGCCTCGGAGTAAAACTGGAAAAATGGGATATGGAAAGAGACATCCAGATCCTGCCCGAAAAACCAAAAAAGGAGGATGAATAAGTGACCACAAGACAAGGCGACCTGCCTGTAATTCATGTTAAAGGGAATGATATCTGCGAAGGGTATCAAAATGCTGTGCTCGCCGTTTTTGACAACGGCGCGCGGATAGAAACGCCGAAACATACCACTCAAACACCATTGGGTTGGGACGCTACCGTCACTGTGGAGATAGCGGATCCGCAATCGTTGCGTAGAATTCATAAGATCGGCATCCCGGGTTTCATACCGGAACTCGAGGTCTACAGACTCGAGGCAGTCTGGGGCATCCATAACAACTGGGTCGGAGATGGATGGGACTATACGTACCACGAAAGAATTTTCGAGTATCGTTTGCCGGACGGTTCCAGAGTAAACCAAATTGCCAATATGATCAAAGTCATAAAAAGCAATTACAAAGAAAAGGGAAGGGTCTCCGGACGCGATTTCCAAGTCAGCACGTGGATGCCGTGGAACGATCCTTTTGTTGATGATCCACCCTGTCTGCAGAGAATTCACTTCCGGCTTTTCAAAAGCGAGAATGAAGGCGAATACCTCCTGCATATGACAACACACTGGAGATCGCGCGATCTTTTCAAAGCGTGGTGCATGAATGTATACGCTATGACAGACCTTCAGCGCCTCGTAGCGAAATGGATCAGTGAAGAACTCGGTTTTCCGGTTTTCGTCGGGAAATACATCGACATCAGCAACTCCCTTCATCTATACGGAGCTTATGCACATGACATTGAAGGCGCTGTAATGAGAATGCGCGAAAAAAACCACTACGAACTCTCGTGGGAGATCACAGAACCGAACCTGAATTTCCACGAAGAGGTTATTGCGACGCGGCGCCTCGCAGCGGCACAGAATAAAGCCGAAGCTACAGGCCATGGGAAAATGATCCCCAAAGATCGGCTCATAGAGCTTGGTTATGAAGTTGACAGTTTCGAATACCCCAAAGAATGGGATGAATAATACTTTTTTACTAAAAAAATACCGCCTCCGATTTTATCGGAGGCGGATTTTTTTTGAAATTTGAAATATTAGATTGCAGCGATTTCGGGAGTTATGTAATGATAGCTGCCTTTGTCGGCGACGGGACAACCCGTAGGCTCTTTTTCGCATTTCGGGCAAAAAGGAGTTTCAATGATAAGGCATCTTCCGGCACAGCAGCCGGCTGTTTGCGCAGGAGAGTCCCAAAGGGAATACTTTACTCTTGTCACCATGAGCTCTCCACCGCACTTATCGCACTTGCGATTCTCAACTTCTTCCAGAAACTTTTCGGTTTCTTTTTTTAGTTCGTTGAATTCTTCGATCATCATAACTTTTCTTTTCCCATGCGGGGTATCGACTTCAATCATGGCCGTATTCCTTTCTCTTTAAATTAGATTTCCAGATCTCTGTCTTGAATGTAATCAATGCCTTTTATTAGAGCGATTTCCGCTTTCTGAAGCTCTGCTCCGACATCGAGTGCATGAAGTGTATCACTGATCGAATCGTGCGTGTACAAAATACCGAACATTTCCATAGCGTTCTTTGCCCTGTGTTGTCGCAGCGGCAAACCGGCAGGGGATTGATGTTCTACGATAATTTCTTTTTTATCTCTATCGAGCAAGATAATAAAATTACCGCGAGGATCAAACGAGCATTTAACTTCCCGCCCATATTTTTCTACGAGCCGATCCGCATCATTCCAATTCTGTTTATAAATATGCGACGAATTGGATATAATAACGAGATCGCCAAGCTCGCACTCCACGCCATCTGCAATCATTTTCTGGAGCTTGCGCAGAGCGAAAGCATTTTCCGGCCAAGCCCGATACATATCATTGCTGCGAAAATAGGCTGTCAGATACAGTTTCTTTCCTTGTACCAAAGCTTGCACAAGATCCAGACACGGCGAGTTAGAGTTATTATGATCTTCGGCAACTCTCCACGTACATGCGACTGCGCGGCGCGAATAAATTGCGCCTTTGAGCTGGTCAATCATTGACTCTATCTGATCAATTCCGTCGTGGTCGCGAAGTCTTTGGCCGTATGTGTAGTGAACGCCTTCGATTGGATCAGGAGTCAAAACTTGAGGATAATATTTCAAAAGTTCCTCGGTCGTTCTGGTAAATTCACTAAACCAATCGATATTATCAGGATCCTCGCCGGTTATAACCGTTGTGAATCCCACCAACTCTTTCTGCGGATCACCATGCTGAGACTCTTTCACGAAACCATAATAACGGATGAGTCGGACAATTTTGATCCAACATTCCCTGACAGTATTTCCCCGCACATTGATTCCCGATATTTCCGAAGGGAATACATCCGCTTTTGCTTGCGCTTCAGGAAAAATAATTCTCTCCGTAAAAGCAGGAAGTCCGCTTTTCAAAGCCTTTAGCTTTTTATTTACTTTTTTCGGATCTATTTCGTCACGCAGATCCACAACCTCTATATTTGCACGTACCAATTCCAAATACTCCAGCGGAATTTCTTTATCAACCTTTGCATCCTTTGAGCCGATGATATTATACTCTTCATCAACCCCGTTTTGAAAAAAATTAATTAGGTTTTGCCCGGAACCGGAAAGTTCTTTTCCACATAATACGATATAGCGAATTGATGGATTGGCAAGAATGTTGCGCAACAGGGGATTGATGCCGTTTTTTGAATAAAGCTGACCGATGACAGCAAAAGTTCCCCTATCAAATCCTGCAAACATTCTCTCCTTTTCCGTCCAGAGAGTCGCAACACCAGTGTTACTAATCCAATCAAAGCCCTCAATCAAGTTTTGCGAAAAGTATGGGTATTTTATTTCGTATTTTTTCATATTTTCTCCTTTTTAAAGATCGTTTTTAAAACACTTCTATCTTATCATAAAAATCGCATTACTTCCAGATTAAATACTACTTGACTTATTTCAAAAATTAAGTTAAAATGGTTATAGTTTCCAAAGACCGTAGGCGGTTAATATAAGTCCTACGCAGGAATGACACATTTTTAATGTGAACATAACGTCTGCGGAAGCGCAGATTTTTTTATTTTTACAAAATATTAGAAAAATATTAAATAAATATTAATAAAATATTCTCAATAATATTTTGAAATATTTACTTTATATTTTAAATTACACTATGCCAAAGACCAAATTACAAAAGGAAAATTCATTAGAAGAGATAAAAAAGAAAATCGCTGATGCGAAATCTGTTGTTTTTACTGATTACAAAGGCAGTAAAATGACTGACCTACAAGCGTTGCGAAAAAACATTAAAGCAAAAGGTGGTAAATTTGAAGTTGCAAAAATTACTTTGGTAACGAAAGCTTTTGATAGCGCAAAAGTCAAAGAGATTGTAAATAAAGCTTCATTGGCAATTGCATATTCTATCAATGACGAAGTTTCTACGCCAAAAGAAATCAAGAAATTTGCAAAAACAAATCCTAGCATCAAGATTCTTGGCGGATTCTATGAAGGAAACTTTTTAACTGCTAGTGAAATGAATAGATTGGCTGATATACCTTCAAAAGAAGAATTGATTGTAAAACTACTTGGCACACTGAAATCTCCATTATACAAATTAGTTGGAAATCTTGGTGGACAAGCGCCAAAATTGGTAAGAACGTTACAAGCGATTGTGGAGAAGGGATAAAAACAATTTTCAATGCATCAATGATTCAAATTGAGAATTGGAACATTGTGTCATTGATTGGAAATTGAGAATTGAAAATTGAAAATTAATTTGCGATTAAAAAGTTATAAATAATAAATCTAAATAATCATTTAGAAAAGGAGATTCACATGTCAGAAGAAACAACAGAAAAAAAAGATGTTAGCAAAGAAGTTGGAAAATTGGTTGATGAAATCAAGAAATTGAAATTAACTGAGGTTGCTGAATTGGTTAGCGCTTTGGAAGAAGAATTCGGAGTGTCAGCTGCTATGCCAATGATGGCTGCACCTGCTGCGGGCGGAGCTGCTGCCGGAGAACCAGCTGAAGAGAAAACATCTTTCAATGTTGAGTTAACATCAGGCGGAGAACAAAAGATTGCTGTAATCAAGGCCGTAAGAGAAGTAGTGCCTGAATTGGGACTAAAAGAAGCAAAAGATTTAGTTGACGGCGCGCCAAAAATGGTTAAGGAAAACGTAAAGAAAGAAGATGCAGAAAATATGAAAAAGAAACTAGAGGAAGCAGGCGGAAAAGTAACTTTGAAATAATTTTACAAACCAATCGCACCTTATATGATGGCTCGAACCGTCAAAAGTTGGGGCCAACAAAAAGATCGAGATTTATTCTCGATTTTTTTGTTGACGCATGATAATATTAAAATACGCCACGAAAGGGGGACATTAAAATGAAAAATGATGAATCAAGCCTGCCTGCGCAAGCGGGTATTCCGGAAGAATTAGATGACTATGATAAAAAAATGCTTGAAATGGGCTGGGTAAGATGTGAAGCTCCAAAAAGCTTGGCATTTGAAGACGAGAATGTAAAATGTTACCAGATGACAGACGAGATGGCGCACAAAGTTAACGAAAGATTGGGCGAATTAACAGAAAATGCTTTTGCGGAATTTGATGAGGCGACAAGAAGGTCGTGGATTTTATCGCACAAATTAATTTTGGGATCTGCGGAGGTGGCAATATGAGCTCATCAAAAACTGCACAAGGCAGCAAAAGTTGGGATCGTGATGCGATCATCCGAGAATTGGAAGATCTCACACGGGAATCATTTGATAAAATGTATGATGCCGCAAAGCTAACTATGATTGCGGCGCAGACAACTTTTATTTAAGAATTTCAAAACTTTTTTATAAAAACGGGACTTTTGTCTCGTTTTTTGATATAATAGTATTGTAGAAATTTTCAATTTTACAATTTCTCAATTTCCATTGAATTTTTAATGATTCAATTATTGGAAATTGCGAAATTGTAAAATTGATTGAAAACTGAAAATTGGTAATTGAAAATTATGAGTTTTAAAGTAATCAAAACTGACAAAAAATCATCCGCGCGTTTAGGAACATTGAAAACTCCGCATGGCGAAATTCAAACTCCCTGCTTTATGCCATGCGGAACGCTGGGCACAGTGAAAACAACGACTCCCGATGAACTAAAAGAATTGGGAGTAGATATTTTATTGGGAAACACTTATCATCTCTATTTGCGCCCTGGCGATACGCAAATAAAAAAACTCGGCGGGCTGCATGAGTTCATGCGCTGGAACGGACCGATATTAACTGATAGTGGGGGATATCAGGTTTTCTCGCTGGGGCGAGAAAAAGTTAAAAGTTCAAAGTTAAAAGTTCAAAGTAAAAATTCAAAATTAAAAAATGAAAATTGCGACATTGAAAATTCATTGAAAATTGTAAATTGTAAATTGAAAAATAACGTCAAGAACCTTGTTAAAATCAGAGAGGATGGCATTGAATTCCAGTCTCATCTCGATGGCTCAAAACATTTTTTTACACCGGAAAAAGTTATTGATATTCAAAAAAATCTGGGAAGCGATATCATGATGGTTTTAGATGAATGTACTCCATATCCAGCAACTAAAAAATATGCTACCGAAGCTATGGAGCGAACTCATAACTGGGCTCTCCAAGCTTTGGAATATCATAAATCTAAACCCTCAACCCTAAACCCTAACCCCTTATTATTTGGAATTATCCAGGGCTCCACATTTAAGGACCTGCGCGAAAAATCCGCAAAATATATTTCTTCTCTTCCATTTGACGGAATCGCTATTGGAGGCGTTGCGGTAGGCGAAGGAAAGCAGGAGATGTATAAAGTTATTAATTGGGTAACCGATATTTTACATAAAAATGAGAATCTTGTCGTAGAAAATATCCAATATCCAATATCTAATATCCAATCAAATTCTAAATCCAAAAAATTGGGAATTGGTCATTGGTCATTGGGCATTACCGGTCACCCAAGACCGGTGTATCTCATGGGAGTTGGTACTCCCGAAGATCTGCTTGAAGGCGTCGAACGCGGCATCGACATGTTTGATTGCGTTCTACCAACGCGCCTCGCGCGCCACGGCACCGTTTGGGTTTACGATAAAAAAACAAAAAATCAAGAAAACAAGAAAACAAGAAACGGAAAATTAAATCTACTTAATTCAGAATTTAAAAATGATAAAAAAGTTCTCATGTCTGGTTGCGGTTGCTATTCTTGTCGAAACGGTTTTTCTAGAGCTTATATCCATCATCTACTCAAAGAAGGAGAAGTTCTCGGAATACGGCTCACCACTTTACATAATTTAAACTTTCTCCTTGATTTAATGCGCAAAATAAGGCAAAATATAGACAAAGGAACTTTCGAGCAGTTTAAGAATGCGTTCCTTAAAAACTGGGATATCTAAGGGATCAATCGCACCAGATGGAAAAATCATTGTTTATAGACAAGACAGAGAAAATTTCTTGTAACTATGATGGCTTTGCGGAATGATTTAAGTAGAACTCAAATACAGATGCGAGGTGAAAAATGCCAAAAACGCCTAAGAAAAAAAACCAAAAGAAAGGAAGCCAAAAGAAAGGAAGAGAAAGAAGATCGCCCGAAGCAATAGCCTTAAGGAAACAATCAAAATTAGCAAAAAAACTCTACAGGACAACAACTGGAAAAAAACCAACCCTAGATAATATTATCGCAGATCTTAATGAAATGAAAAAAATGAATAAACCTTTTTATAATGGTCCTCACTCAGGCGCAGATTTCTAATTTCAAGAACCAAAAACATTAAACGCCACTTATTTATTAAGTAGCGTTTTTTCTTGCAAAATCGCTAAAAATACGCGATAATAAGAAAAAGAACTTTAAAAAACAAGTGGGAGGGAAAAATGGAAAAAGATAGAGAAATATCACTTGAAGCAATTCAGGCAAAGATTTTTGAGCAAACGCAAAAGTGTGGAGGGCTTTGGCAGGAAAATGCGATTTATCGCCAAATTGTTTCTGAAGTGGGGGAGCTAGGCGATGCCATGAATAAGGATGATTTGACAAAACCTCTTAAGCCCGGCGAAGCACCGCCCGATATGGAAATGGAGATAGCCGATATTTTTTACGCATTAACTTGTTTTACATTACGAAAAGGTTGCAGTCTCACTGATGTAGTACTCAGAAAAATCCGCATTAACGAGGAACGCGACAAAGAGCGATTCGAAAAAGAAAGGAGGGGAAAAAATGAACGAAATTCTCGTTCTGGGAAAAAGATGGACTGCAGAAATTGAATTTAGAGAAGGAACGGACGGACTCGAGTGGGCAAAAATCATGATTTACCCATTGAATAAAAAAGGTCAAGAAACGATAGATAGTATCCTAAAAAATGGAAGTCTCAAATCAGCAATAACGGAAGATAATATCGATTTTCACATCAACAAAAGAATCGCAAACCCAAAAAACGGCAAGGATGATGCAGTAAATATTTCCATCTGTACTTCAAGAAAAATGGAGTACAACCCCGCCAGCCCGATCTTCCGAAAGTTTGTTAATTCTATCATTTCTTTGAGAGACAAGGAAATCAAGTCCTCTCGCAAAAAGAAAAGGTAAAAGATTACTATTTGCCAACGATTTTTATAAAAAGCGCGCAAGCGCTTTTTTTCTTGCTTGACTATATTTTTTCTATATGCTAAACTGTCCAAGTTGCTTATTGGCAGCAAATTTTTTTTGAAAGGGGCACATTAATAAATGGAAAGCGCATTAGCAGAGAAAGAAGGAAAACCAATCAGGAAATCCCATGGGAATCTTGAGAGCGGTTTTCGCCTGACATGGGGGCAAGATTCTCGTTTCCCCTTTATTGTACCGGTAGCGGTGCATAAAAAATCAGGGGAGATATTCCCTTTGAAATTACCGACGAATATTCTTGATGCGGTTCGAGAAATAAGAAGACTGCGCGGTCAAGAAAATAGACCGATCGGTTACAACAGAACAACACAAGAATTTATCATCTTCTAATCTTTTTCAAGTCCGTGAAAACGGCAAATTCCAAAAGGAGTAATAATATATTACTCCTTTTTTATTATTTTTCTCAGAATAGACCGCTCTGAAATATCTTTTTTTGTGTCAAATTTTATCCAAACTTTTTCTTGCGGTTTCAAAATCTCTTGCAGTATTATTCCTTTTTGATCTTTGATTTCTTTAATTTTTGTTTTAATAATTTCATCCGGAGTTACTATCTCGATCTTTTCGCCAACTTTAAATTTATTTTTTACTTCAACCTTTACCCCATCAAATTGCGCAGCAGTATTTAACTGGTGGTTTTTACTTTCCAAAACGATACCAAGAAATAACACATTTGGTTTAAATGCTGCAATATTATATTCCTGCTCGTAGTCATGTCTCCCGAGCAAAAATCCATGGCTGTATCCGCGGTTCTGAATTAGGTCAAATTCCTTTCTTAAATCATTAATTAATTTCTTATATTTTTTTTCTATTTTTTCTTTATCTAATTTCTTAATTTCTAAATTTCTTAATTTCTTTTCTTTTTCATAATATGCATCGATCGCTTTTCGGTATGCCCTTGTCACAGTCGCGAGATAATAAACCGTTTTCGCTCTTCCCTCAATTTTCAGAGAATCAATCCCAGCTTCAATAAATTTGTCTAAAATATCAAGAGAACAAATCTCTTTCGAATTCATAAAGTACGTGCCATTCGAATCTTCCTGAACATCAATGAGGTCGCCGGGACGCGTTTCTTCCTCAATTTTAACTTTATATTTCCAACGGCAAGACTGCGCGCATTCACCAAGATTTGCCTCACGACCCGTAAAATATTTTGATAACAGGCATCTGCCCGAATAAGCCATGCACATCGCGCCGTGACCGAAGCACTCAATTTTCAATTTACAATTTTCAATTTTCAATTTTTGTTTAATATCTTTTACCTCTTTTAATGTTAGTTCGCGCGCCAGCACAATTCTATCTGCTCCAAGCTTTGCCCACATCTCGATCGCTTTAGAATTTATCGTATTCGCTTGAGTTGAAATATGAATCGGTATATCTGGAAAATATTTTTTCACAAGACTAAACATCCCCAAGTCGGAAACGATAATTCCATCCATTTTCAAACCTAATTTTTTTATTTTTTTAAGATCTGCTTCCGCCTGTCTTATCTGGCTCTCATGAGGATAGATATTGAAAGTTAGATATACTTTTACACCTTTTTCATGCGCAAATTCAATGCCTTCCTTTAGTGTTGTAATAGTAAAAGTAATTTCACGCATATTGCGCATACTCCAAGATGGAAGCCCGCAATAAACCGCATCCGCGCCAAATATAACAGCGGTCTTGAGACGTTCAATGTCACCAGCAGGACAGAGGAGCTCGATTCTTTTTTTTGTAGTTTTTTGAGGCATAAATATAATTAAAATACTAAACGAATATTAAAAAAATATTTTCTTAATATTTTGATAATATTCTTATCATATTCTATCACATTTCTCCAAAATAGGGGAGTATATATTTTAATTTGGCAATATTAGCGTTTATTCTAATAAAATGCTTGACAATCTGATTAAAATATGCTACATTAGTTACATAGATTAAGGTTTGCGGTTCAGACCAATATTCTTAATATGAACCTTTACATAAATAAATTTAGTTAAAAAATTCCCATAAATCGTAAGACCTGAGCCCCTCAACTATACTCGGGACAGGCAGAAAAGAAAGGGGATTAACATGAAAAAAAGAAATACGTTGATGTTGCTCCTTATAGGAACGCTCATACTCATTACCGCAGCCGCAGGCTGCGGTGGCGGAGGAGGCGGTTCAACACCCGGTCGAATCACTGTCAGATCGAACCTGCCTAACACAGGTTTCGTCCTCGACGGCGTAACATACGCAACTAACACGGCTGGAGAAGATGCGACATTCCCGACTGCGACGGCAAAAGATTATTCTTTTTCATGTAATGCAAAGTCCGGTTACACTGTCGTCGCGAGCCCCACATCAGCAATACTGGTTTCGGGCGGGAATATCACTTTCACCTGCGCATATACTGTCGTGGCGACAACAACTGGCATAATCAACGTTGCGAGCAATATGGCCGTAACCGGGTTCACTCTCGACGGCACTCATTACTTCACTAATGCTTCCGGCCAGTATATATTCGCAAATGCCAACACAGGAAGTCATACTTTCGCATGCGATGCGATGACAAATTATACGCTTGTCATTAACCAGACAAGTGCTATTCTCTCGAATGGATCCACGATTAATTTTACTTGTTTGTACACATTTATCGCAAACCCACCGGCAAACTCGGGAATAATAACGTTCTATTCGAACGTTGCGATGGACAATAACGCAACTGTCGTCTGCGGCGGACAAACCTATACTGGAAAAGTAACAACAGATGGCGGAACGGTTACATTGTCAACAAGCGCTCCGGCCGGCACCTGTTCGCTCACATGCGACACCAAGACTGGTTACACAGTAACACCGAATCCGTCTTCGGCGATACTCGCAGCCGGAGGAAGTCAACAGTTTATGTGCAGTCACACGCAGGTGGTCGCACCGACAACACATGCGCGAATATATGTGCAGGCGGATGTCGCATTCCCGACCGGAACAACAGCAACGGTAACGGGCTCTGGAAATACTTTCACGTTCACGATCGGATGCGATAATTGCACATACGATCTGGATAACTTCACACCGAAGCCTATCGCGGGTAATTACACACTCGCATGCCCATCGGGCTATATAGCTTCGCCGGCATCTGCAAATCTTGCCAACAACGACACCTTTACTTTCCATTGCAATAAAAACAGTGGCGGAGGGGTCGTCTGGCCACCGATCGAGTAACCGATTTTCAAAAGTTCTTACCCACATGCCGCAGCATTCAGCTGCGGCATGTTTTTTTATTTACTTACTATTTGTATTATGTTAAATTGTAAATAGAAAATAGCAACAACTAAACAGAAACAAAAGTGGATTATTCTTTAGATTACGCATCAAATTCAGCTGATACTTTTGGTAGTTTTTTTATTTTCCTTTACTGCGTCGTTGGAATAGTCGCATTGGTTGTAATTGCGGTTTATGCTTACCGCTATTATAAAAAACTGCAATATGAAAAAGGCAAGATTGCCAGGTCGCTTAATATGGTACTTTATAAAATAATGGTACCAAAATCAGATGTGTCTAAAAATGAATCAGGTGGATCCGCCGAGGCTGCAAAAAAAGGGGTTAAAGAATTTGCTGCCAGAGCATCTCAAATGTTCTCATCGCTTTACTCAATCCGCGATAATAAAATTGATGTTTTTAATTACGAAAAAGGCGCTTATATTTCTTTTGAAATAGTATCACATGCTGAAAAAATCGCTTTTTATATTGCCGCCCCCAGACAAATTTCTACATTAATCGAAAAACAAGTTTTTTCTTTCTACCCGGATGCAGTGATCGAAGAAACGGAAAGGTATAATATTTTTCATGAAGGCGCTGAGCAGGTCGCTACTGAACTGATATTATCCGAACCATCTATTGTTCCAATACGCGTTTATAAAGAGTTTGAAGAGGATACTCTCAATATTGTAACAACCGCATTATCAAAGCTTGGATCTGATGAAGGAGCAGCGGTACAATATATAATCCGCCCAACCAAAACTAAATGGCAGAAAAACGCTGATTTTTATGTCAAATCTTTACAAGAAGGAAAACCTCTTACTTTCAACCCATTCTCGCTGCAAAATATTTTGAAAGGTACTGGAAAAGTTTTCGGTGATATCGCAAAAGCGTCTCAAGCTCCGGATGCCAACAAAGACAAACCAAAAACCGCCACTCCGATAGGGGAACAACAAATAAAATTGATTGGTGAAAAAATCGCTCAGGTCGGTTTTGAAACGGTTATCAGGATTGTTGTAAATTCTCCTACAAAAGCAAACGCAAAAATGCAAATGGCAAATATTACCAGTTCTTTTTCCGTTTTCAATCACGCAGTTGGAAATAAATTTGTTTCTGATAAAAAAAGAAGTGAACGCGATATTATTGAAGACTTTATTTTCCGGTTTTTCCCATATTATAATAAAAACATTTTGAATTCTGACGAACTTGCTTCTATTTTTCATTTTCCCAATAAGCATGTTGAGACACCAAATATTTCATGGCTAGTAAGCAAACGTGCTCCCGCTCCGCCGGAAGTGCCAAAGGAAGGATTATTTTTGGGATACAATATTTTCCGCTCTGTAAAAACTCCCATTTATATTAAACCAAAAGATAGGGTCAGACATTTTTATATTCTCGGCCAAACTGGTACTGGTAAATCTACTCTCATCAAGGAAATGATAATTCAAGATATTAAAAACGGTGAAGGATGCTGCTATATCGATCCGCATGGGACTGATGCAGATGATATCTTAACTAGAATTCCAAAAGAAAGAGCTGGAGACGTAATAATATTTTCTCCTGCAGACTTTGAGAGACCGTTAGGCCTAAATTTGATGGAGTTTAACCGTCCAGAAGAAAAAACACTTGTAGTAGGAGAATTGCTTAATGTTTTTGACAAACTTTATGATCTCAAAGCTACTGGCGGTCCAATGTTTGAACAATATTTTCGAAATGCTGCTTTGCTTGTGATGGAACATGTTGAAAGCGGGTCAACACTCCTTGAAATCCCAAAGGTTTTGGCAGACGAAGATTTTCGCGCTTTTAAATTATCAAAATGCCAGAACCCAATTATTAAAAATTATTGGCTGAAAGAAGCAGAAAAAGCGGGAGGAGACGCTGCATTGGCGAATATTGTGCCATACATTTCTTCGAAATTAACTCAGTTTCTCGCAAATGATATTATGCGTCCAATTATTGCTCAGCAAAAAAGCGCTTTTAATCTTCGTGAAGTAATGGATAACCAAAAGATTTTAATTCTAAGGCTCGCAAAAGGCGAGATAGGGGAGTTGAATGCGTACTTATTGGGTCTTATTATGGTTTCCAAAATTTATCTTGCCGCAATGAGTAGATCTGATATGCCAGAAAAAGACCGTAAACCATTTTATTTATATATAGATGAATTTCAGAATTTTACAACCGATTCTGTTCTTGGAATATTATCAGAAGCAAGAAAATACCAACTCGCTTTAACTATTGCACACCAATACATTGGGCAGCTTGTAGTAAAAGGTGATGCCAAAATCCGCGATGCTGTATTTGGAAACGTCGGAACAATTTGTACATATCGCGTTGGTGTTGAAGATGCTGAATTTTTGCAGAAAAAATTTGAACCGGTTTTCAATGCTTATGATATTTCAAATATCGAAAGTGGAAATGCATATATTAGTTTATTAGCGGATAATTCATCACTAAGACCTTTTTCATTAAATACCTACCTTGATTTTACTAAGATTCAAAGAAGCCAGGAAATTGGCAACGCAATAAAAGAATTATCTCGCTTGAAATACGGACGCGACCGCGAAATAGTAGAAGAGGAAATTCGGGAAAGAGCATAGTAGGAAATGTCAAATATCTAATTTCAAATATCAAATCAAGCCCAAAATCCGAAGTTAAGTTTTTGACATTTTACATCAAAACATTTGAAATTGATTGGAAATTTGACATTTGTAATTTGAAATTTTACATAAATATATTAATAAATACTTTTTATGAAAAAGATTATAAAAAAATCTTTTGCCCTTCTTTCCTTGGCTTCAATCGCAATTCCTAATCTTGTGTTTGCCGTAGACCAAGACAATATTGCGGCGCCAGTTGCAAATTTTATTTACTGCTATATTGATAAAATATTTAAATTTTTGGCTCCATTAGCTGGTTTTGGTACAGTTATTATGATTATTTATGGCGGGTTTATGTATATTACATCTAGCGGAGACCCAAGCAAAGTAAAAAGAGGGACTTCGGCAATTACTGCCGCTATAGTAGGCGCAATCATCACGTTATTGTCATTCGCGCTTGTATATTTTATTGGGAACAAATTAGCGCCAGGAACTTTTTCATGGTCATATACGCCACCGGTTTGTGAATAAATTATATTAGATAGGGTATAGAGATACATGAACCTGCCTGCCTGTAGGCAGGAATGAACCTAATTATTAGGTTCATTTTTAAACTATTTTATAAAAATAGCGGTTTAAGTCAGTTTTTAATAAAAATACTTGCCAAGGTTATTTATTTGTGTTATAATTACTGATGTTCAAACAAATGGGGGAGGGGAAGAGTGCTTCGAACGCACTCATCTTAATTCAAATAAACCCAAAAATATAACTAAAATAAGACAAATATGACACCAAACAACAAAAAAGAGGCGAGTATCGACCTTGATATTGTGCGACATTTATTAGAATCTGCCGAGGCCCAAATAAGATCGGCAAAACAACTCTTATCTGAATCTGACGGTAAACCAACCAAAAGATTAAAAAGAACTAATTTTGATGAGAAAGCAGCTGATTTGAATATTCTTTCTGAAGGACGAATTATTGAAGGAATTTTTGACGGTGAAATGATGATCGGACCTGATAAGAAAAAATATCCCGTACCGGCAAACTACGCAAGCAAATCAAAATTTGTTGCTGGAGATGTTCTAAAATTAACTATTGAAGATGATGGATCTTTTATTTATAAACAAATAAAGCCAGTTGACAGAAAGCGCCTAGTAGGTTCATTATTGTATGAAGAAGGGCAATACAAAGTTCTGGCCGGTGGCAAAGCATATAAAGTGCTTTTAGCTTCTGTAACATACTTCAAATTGCAACCGGGCGACAGTGTTACTGTAGCAGTTCCATCCGAAGATGATTCTGATTGGGCGGCAATTGAAAGCGCGGCAATTAACCAAGAAGAATAAAAGTTTATTTATAGTTTTTAAATTAAAAAAATAATAATAAGCCACCCAAATGAAAGCTACAAAAACATTGTTTATTGCTCTATTTTTTTCGCTATTATTCCTTTGCATTCCTTCTGTAAAAGCCGATTCTCTAATATCGAATATTGCTGCCGGAACAAAACCGGTCGCGATCGCAGTCAACCAGACGACGAATAAGATCTATGTGGCCAACCAAACAAGCGGCAATGTTTCGGTTATTAATGGCGCAACTAATGCGTGGATAAAAAACATTACTGTCGGCACGGGCCCCAGAGCAATCGCGGTTAACTCAGTTACTAATCGAATTTTTGTAGCAAATACTAGCTCAAATAATGTATCAGTTATTGATGGATCAACTGATACTCTGATTTCAAATATCGCAACAGGTAATAATCCTTTATCATTAGATATCAATACTGCGACAAATAAGGTTTATGTTGCAAACAGCGGACTAAGTAAAAACGTTACTATTATTGACGGCGCAACTCTTACAACAACAAATGTTGGTGTTGGAACTTATCCGACCGATATTATAGTAAACCAAGCAGCAAATAAAATTTATGTTGTTAATAATGGCGATAGCACTGTAAGCGTTATTAACGGCGCAACAGGGACAGTTTCCAAAACTATCAGCGCGGCTGGTTTTTATATTGCTTTTAATTCAGCAACAAATAAATTCTATTTATCTACAACAAGCAATGGAAATATCAGCGTTATCAATGGCGCAACTGATACTCTTTCCTCAACTATAGCTGTAACAGGAGGATTTGGGATGTATAAACCATCAGTCAACATAACTACTAATAAGATTTATCTTGCTGATCCATTTGCAAATAGTGTTTTTATTCTTGATGGCGCAACCGATGCTCTTTCTACTCAAATAAGTTTGGGAGCAGGAAACAGCCCGCGCTACGTTTCATATAATCCCATAACAAATAAAATCTACGTAACGAATTCCGCTACCAATTTATTAAAAGTTTATGATGGGTCATCAAATAATCTGGTAAGTTCTTTGACTACCGGAGCATATCCAATGGCTATCGGAATTAATCAAGCTACAAGTAAAATTTATGTTCTCAATCAAAACGGAAGTAACGTTTCAATCTTTGATGGAAGTATTCCAACTATCACGACATTAACTCCAAATTCAGGTATTGTAGGCTCTTCTGTAACGATTTCTGGAACTGGTTTTGGGTCTGTACAGGGAACTTCCACAGTTAAATTTAATGGTATAACTGCGACAGTTACCAGCTGGTCAGCAACAAGTATTGTTGTTACAGTACCAACTGGAGCAACAACTGGAAATGTTATTGTAACGACAAGCGCGGGAACGAGTAATGGAATATCCTTTACCGTAACTGTTCCTTCAAGTCCATTACAAAACCTGCAAGGTGGGGCTTACTATATGGTAGGTGACAAAAACCAAGGAAAAATTTACGCGCTAATGGCACTGGACACTTTTAAATTCGCAATTATTGACCATGCAACTGGAAGTGTATCTTATAAAAATGTTTCCGGTTTTGCGCCGAAAGAAACTGCTGCTCTTCATTTTTCCATCAACCCGACAACAAGCAAGATCTATCTCCCATATTCTAAACCCAATTCATCAATGAAAAACAATCTGGCTATTATAGACGAAAACACATTTAAAACCATAAAAGATTTTAAAAATCTTGCTTCAATTGATATTAAAAAAATCGTTGTCGATGAGACTGGAAATCGAATTTTTGTCCTTGACGGCAGCGGAACAATAACCGTAATTTCTGGTTCAACAAATAAAACAGTTACTGAACTTTCGGTTTCTACTGGATATTCCTATGTAGCAACAGATATTGAATATGATCCCATTAGAAACAAAATTTATACTATTGGTTATAATAATTCCGCAAAAACAAAATCCATGACTGTAGTAAATGGAGCTACATACAAAATCTTGAAATCAATGGTTTTTACGGGAAAATTAAACCCTGGAGGACAGATATTTTTAGATAGCACAAATGCAAAAGTGTATGTAAATTTTCCAGTATCAGCATATCCTTCAAGCGGATTGGTTTTTGCGATTGACGGTATATCAGATACTATAACTAAAACTATCACCTTACCAGACTTTTTTGTAGGGTTATCAATAGATTCAGCCCACGGCAAGGTTTATATATTAACTAGCTACAAGATTATCGTTATTAATGCCGGCACTTTGGCTGATATTACCACAATTACAAGCACCGATCGTAATTTCCTTATCACAGCAAACCAGCAAACAGGTAAAATCTATGTCTTTCAAGATTCCGTTTCTGCACCAATTCATGACGGTACTGGATATCAAGTAAAAGTTTATGATGGCACAAGTTATTCATTGATAGATACTAAAACCTTTCCGTATCCAGTTGCAGCCGGAACGTCTTGCAATAAATTAGCAATAGAGTTTAATAATAAGTACTATATTATTGGCACAGTTGCTTGGCAGTATGCAAAAGTCAGCAGCGCACCAGCATACTTGATGATTGCTAATTAAAATAATTCAAAGAAAATTATATCTAATGCAAAAACCGCCGAATGGCGGTTTTTGCATTTCCAAAATTTGTATTTTTTAACATTCTCTATAATTCCTATTTGAATTTTCAATCTCAAATGAACAAATACTCGTCAAATTATAGAAAATCGATTCTAGAGCATTTAAACGCGAAATAGTCATTTTTCCAGGTTCAATTAGGGTGAGATTAGTAGGATTTATAGGATTTTTAAGACATTTTTGACATTTGAGAAAAAAATTAAAAAATGAGTAGGGGAGACTAGAGTAGATTTTGCGACATTCGCGGAATCCAAACGAATGTGCGCAAAATCTACGATATGTTATGTGACAATGAAGAAGGGGAGCGAAAGCAAAAATATTTTTAATTTCCAAAATATTTATTGTAAATTTGAATAGCGGGGAATAAACCTTTTCTAAATGAAACCCTTCTTCAGTGTCGCATAACATATATTGTGCGACGTACTAAAACTGTTACCCTATCTCAATTTGTCACGTTTTTTTATGCGCAACAAAATGCGCATTTTTTTGACCCCCCTACTCCCCAGCTCAATCATTCCTATAAAATTCCAGATTTTTCGGTATTTATATATTGCAACATATTCCCCTATTTTGTCAAGTATTACTATTTTCAAAATAACAGGGCGCTTTTGGCGCCCCATTTAAAAATGAAAATTTAAAAATACTTAGATAGCCTTATCAAATACCGGAGCAATGCGCTTCAGCTCGCTCATAAGTTTTCCAAATTTTTCTATCGTAAGGCTTTGCGGACCATCGCAAAGTGCCTCCCATGGTTTGGGATGAACTTCGACCAATAATCCATCAAACCCCCCTGCGACCGCCATTTTTGTGCTAATAGCGATCAGCTCGCGTATTCCAGTACCATGCGAAGGATCTATTATAACAGGCAGGTGTGTCATAACAGTTTTCAGATATGCCGCGCCACCAAGATCTAGGGTGTTGCGCGTAGCTGTTTCAAAAGTACGTATTCCCCTCTCGCAAAGAATAACATTGGGATTACCTTCCGATAAAATGTATTCTGCACTTTGCATTAATTCGTCCAGCGTCATTGAAAGTCCTCTTTTTAGAACCACTGGACGGACTCCCCTGCCGACTTCTTTCAGCAGATCGGAATTCTGCGCATTACGCGCGCCAATTTGCAAAATATCAACTACTTCACTCATTTTCTCGACCATCTGAGGTCTTGTGATCTCTGAAACAATTGGCAAACCAATTTCTCCTTTAAGGCCATGAACGATCTCTATGCCCTCTTCTTCCATCCCCTGAAAAGCATACGGACCAGTTCTGGGCTTGTAAATGCCAACTCGCAGCATTGCGGCACCAGCCGCTTTTACCCCAGCTGCAGCGCTCATGAGCTGTTCCGGCGATTCCAGAGCGCAGGGACCGGCAATTACCACAAATCTACCGTTGCCTATTTCTACATCCCCTACATGAATCTTTGTTTGAATCTTCGCCGCTTTTGCCGTAAGCTTGTAAGGCTTTGTTATTGGAGTTACTCTTTCCACCCCGTCCATTTGGGAAAAATGATCGATTAGTGGCTGCCTCTGATTGGTATCAATTATACCAATTATGGCAACCACAACGTTTTCTTTTCCCCTATTCTCAACCACTTCAAAGCCCCTTGCCTCAACTTCCTTGCGAACCGTAGAGATATGTGATTCGCTTGCGCCACTTCTCATAATAATAACCATCTTCTTCCTATCCTCCTTGTATTTTTTGATTTTTTAATGAACAAATAAAAAACTGACCGTTTTCGATCAGCTTTATACTTATTTAATCGATGATAAATAAAAGTTAGCTGATCGGTTGGTCAGTAAAGAAAAAGAAATACCAGCTATTCAACCTAACTATATTTTTCATAAAATTAATTATAATATAATATTCAAAGTCTTGTCAAATATTAATGCAATTGAATTGATCCACCGGGATGAATAACGTTCTCATCTTTTTTATCTTCCTCTTCTGGCTGCGGCACTTGGGTATTTACAACTACCGTCCCCTGGTCTTCGTTTGAATCTTTTTTCATTATTTCAATACTGCCAAAATCCTTTGCAAGTTCTTCTTCGTTTGGTTTTTTATCGGCTGGTTCGGTATTTACTACCACTCCCCCACTCTCCATTAGATTTTGAACCTGTTGAACAGGTTTAGTTTCCGTTTTTTCTTGCGGAATTTCTTTAATTTCCTCTTTAATTTCTTCCTTTTCCCCTTTTCCCTGTTTCTCTTCTAAATTCGTTATTCCAGATTCTAGATTCTTCTCCGCCTTCTTTTTTGCATACCAAATCCCACCTACTTTATCCTTAATTTCACGGAATTTTTCGCCTGGTTTTTCTGTCACTTCTGGCAAAGATTCAGCGTCAATTAACTTGCCAAATCCCTTTTTATCTCCGAAATCTTTTTTCTTACCTTCAAGCTCCGCCATCTGAGCTGACCAAGTTAAAATAGCTTGTTCAACATCAGCTCTTGGCACAGCATATTTTGCGCGGGACTCTGCAATTATTCTATCTCCAAGACCTTGAAACTTTCTAATATCTTTGAAATAAACGGTAGTAGCAGAAAAAGCTGGGTTTACCGCACCGTCAATTGTCATCTTCACGTAAATATGTCTGTTGCTAAGATTTACCAAGTCAACTTCATCAAACACTGGTTCAAATGTTTTCTTAAATACTGGAGCATCATCCACGCTCACACGGAATGCGATAGTATTTCCTACGTTACCAAATACGGCATCACGGATTTCCGGATCCATTTGCGCGACATATTGGTGAGCCATTATTAGATTCAATTTATATTTTCTAGCCTCTGCAAGAATTGTTGCAAAAGAAGTGGTCGCAAAGTTCTGGAACTCGTCAACGTATAAGTAAAAGTCTTTCATATCTTCTTCTCTCATCGTTGATCTTTCCATAGCGGTCAGCTGAATTTTGGTAATAATCATTGCACCAAGTAGAGCCATATTATCTTCACCGATTTCACCCTTGGAAATTTTTACCAAGAGGATTTTTTGATTATCCATTATATCTTTGATATCAAAAGTGCTTTGCGGCTGGCCAACAATATTACGAATCGATGGAACAGACAAAAATTGTCCAATTTTATTTTGAATCGGAGCAATCGCTTCGGTAGCAAAACGCGGATTGGTTTTGAGTTGTACCTCATATTCATCTGTCCAAAATGCTTTTACGACTGGATCAGCAATATTATCCACAATCATTTTGCGATAACCAGTATTCGTCAACATCTTGGTGGCTGAAAGCATTGTCGTTCCAGGTGTTTCCATGAGAGCGAGAATGATGTTTTTCATGATATATTCCATACGCGCAGACCAGACGCCTTCCCATATTTTTTTGAATATACTCATCATCCCGGATGCTAATATTTCCCTCTTATGAACATCCACATTTTCGAGCAGATTGAATCCAAGACTGTATTCTCTATCTCCAGGATTTAGGTAGACAACATCATTAATACGTTTTTCCGGAATATAATCGAGCGCGGTATCCACAAATTCTCCGTGCGGATCAATAATCGCCAATCCCCTGCCCTCATCAATATCATCAAGTACCATGTTCTTCATCACGGTTGTTTTACCGGTTCCAGTTTGACCAATGATATACATATGACGTCTGCGATCATCCATCTTAATTCCAAAATTCATATCTTTATCGCGGAAATTAACTTTACCAAAAACAGTCAAATCCTGTGAATCCACAACTCCTTCCAAAGGCAATGTTGCAGGAGGCTCGCCTTTTTTGCTGCCTGCCCAATCGATGGTTGGAGTCTCTACAGTAACAGTTGGCAAGTGGAAAAGTGATGCCAACTCCTCAATATTAAATATGAACCCAGATTCTTCAAAATGTCTGGCTTGTACTGCATTAAGGTATTCGAAATCATCAAAATAAAGTCCTTTTGCCGCAAATCCATTGAGGTTTGAAGCATTAAATTGTTTAAAAGCTCCAACGATTGACTGCATTTTTATTTTCAGTTCTTCTGAAGATTTATTTGATAAAAATGTTAAACGAATTTTTGTTTCATAACCAAGTTTGGTTGATTTTTCTTCAATCGCTTTCACTGCTTGTTCTACTGGACCGGGTAATTTAAAATCTTTTGATCCTTTACTTAAAGCTTCGGGAGATGCCAACAATTTAAAAAATAAAAATACTATTGAAAATAACTTCTTAATTATCCCCATTCCTGTAAAGGTAAATTTAGAATCAGGTTTTTTACCAGATTTAATATCCGATACATATTTCATTGCACTTTGCTGCCATAAATCATCGACAGGACGGGTCAAAATCTGGATCCAAATCTGCTCGCCTTCATTCAATTGTGATATTACTCCGGTTATACTCGCCAAGGGATCCACTTCGAAATTTTGAAAAGATTTAATCGGATAAAAACTATTTCTGTTTAATATCAATTCTGTTCCGACAAAATGTATTCCCTCCGGCCTTTTGACTAATGTATAGTCTTCAACTTCTGATATTTCTACTGTCGGATATTGAGCATAAATCTGACCTTGAACAAAATCAACAAGATGTACCGGCACATAAACATAGAACCGCAGGTATTTATCTGAAGATACGATTTCAAAACTGATATGCTCCTGAAAAGATCCTTCTTCTAGTTTTTCTTTGGTACTTTTATGAATACCATGAAGAGACGCAAACATCATTTGTGCCGAAAGTGGCCCTTTTTCGTTCGCCCGAGGAACCTTAATAAGTAATGTGGTGTATTTTTGCTTTACTAGCCAAAGTCTTTTTCTACGCTTGCTATAAGCTTTTATAATTAACGAAAAACCAAAAATCCAACCACCTATGATTAGTAAATAAAAAATGATTCGAAATGCGCCGAATAAGATGTCGGAGAAACTAAAACCATTAGATATTGATTCCATAATATTATAATACCAGAATTGTAAATGTATTTAAAGTGGATTTGATATCAAGATTGATATCATTCGGGCCGCGCTAAAAGCGCGGCCCGAATTATTCTATTTTTTGATTAATTGTTTTATTGCTTTTATGTTTATTTTTTCACTATGTAACCTTCGGCTGTTTTGCTGAATTTTGGTGAGTTTTGCAGGTTTATGAGTACCGTTGCTTTCTTAACTTTCTTTTTCTTCATAACTTCTTCGACTATATCTTCCTGACTCATTGGCTGCCCTTTAGTTAATATCTTTTCAATAACTTCTTCTACAGTTCCAGGTTCAAATCCCCAGTCGGATAGTCCGTACAACCCCCTGCCAACAAGTATAAAGCGTTTGTCAGAGATCAGTTCATTATGAATTGTTTGTACAGTAGCGTTCTTTTGATCAAAGGAAGCGTTTTTTATTGAATTAAATATCTCAGTAAAATGCATTGGTTCATTCTTTTTTGACAAAACATAGAATATCTTGTCGCGAATGGTTTTTGGTTTTACCCAAGGCCAGCTTGTCAAGCCTCTTTTACCATCTTCAGTAGCGTGTAGCTTTTTTGATATATCAATAGTTGATTTTAGGAATTCCGGATTAACGTATTTCGCATGTTTTTGTGCCACAGCATGTTTTAAAACTTCAGCCATTATAATTTCATCATTCATAGTTTCTTTTCTGCTATCAAGAATTTCACCAAAAGCTTTCACAATGTCTTCTATCACCTCTTTTTTATAAGTTGCAAGAGCCCATCCAGATTTAGTATGTTCCGTTTCTTCGATAGTTTGAATTTCATTGCTCAAAAGCAAAAGGAATTTTAAAATCTTTTTGATTTCTTCGGTTCTGTTCTGCTCAAGATCAAGAATTAATTCATTAACTAGTTTATCTTCTTGGATAACTCCCCCATTATTTTCGATAATAGTCTTTATTTTATCAAAAACCGGTTTATTGTGCTCTAAAATAACAAGTTTTCTTAACTTATTCAAAGAAGCAACTTCTATCTGACGAATTCTTTCTCTGGTAACACCAAACTCCTTCCCTATTGCATCTAGAGTTATTTTCTTTCTGCCAGAAAGACCAAAACGTTTCATGAGAACCTTTTGCTGTTTTTCTTTCAGGTTGGAAACAAGATCACGAGCAAACTGATTAAAATGAGAATCTTTGATCCTTATTTCTCCTCCTACGTTTTTGGTTGTATTAGCCATATTACCACTTCTTATTTATAAGTAAACTCTCCTTTAAAAAAATAAGGCAAATCAAGCCATATTTGATTTATGCGAATATTATAACATGCCAGAAAAACCCTGTCAACACTTTTTTATTTCAGTACTGCTAATCTGTACAAAATATAACAAAAAAGGGCTTTTGGCCCTTAATCATAAACCTTATAAAACATTATTATAGAATAGTCCCCTTTTCATCTTTTTCTTTATCTTTGAGAAATCTCTTAAAGTAAAAATCACTCAAAACTCCAATATTTTGCATAATTCGGAACATAAAAACCACTATTATTCCTAGGTATAGATCAAGATTAAGTTTATCACCAAGATAAACAAAAAAGGTTGCCAAGAACATATAGAATAAAAGGCTCACAATAAAGTTTGCAATGCGGAACTCTTTCTTTGACTGTGCGCAGATGGCCCCAATTATTGAATCAAGTATTGCAAGAATGGCTACGGCAGTATAGCGAGAATAATCTACAGGAATATTGAAAGGTATAAAAACCCCAAGAACTGTACCAGCTAAAATCCCTAGAAGTGCATAAAGCATATTTTGTGTTTATTTATTATCTAATACCCATTAGTGATAATTCGTCTTAATTCGAGATAATTCGCGATTCCTAAATTTTCGTGCCCTTGTGCCAGAGAACCATTATAACTGAAGCAACGAATATTGATGAATAGGTACCAACTATAATACCGATAAATAGTGCAAATATGAACCAAAAAGTTGAAGCTCCGCCGAAGAGTAATAACGCTAAAAGGGTAAAAAGAACTGTTGCTGAAGTACTGATCGATCGGCTCATCGTCTCTGTAATACTTTTATTTGTGATATAAACCAAATCTCCCGAAGTAGTTTTCAGATTTTCCCTGATTCTATCAAATACCACAATCGTATCATGCACTGAGAAACCCATAATCGTCAGAAGCGCGGTAATAAAAAGCGTATCAACCTCAACATTCATAAAATGCCCTAGGATTGCAAATATGCCAATTATGGTAATCAGATCATGAACAAGCGCAATAACGGCTGAGATACCAAATTTCCAAGAGCTAAGAGGCTTTGGTACGGATCGGAAAGCCCAAGCGATATAAATAATAATCATTATAGAGGCCAAAACTAATGCCCAGACAGCTTTTGTTGCAAGATCCTTACTAACAGTTGGCCCTACAGTCTCATATTTTACCTCTTTTGTGGTTCCTATTTTTTCTGTCAAAGCTTTATTCAGATCAAGATATTGCGCATGATCAATAACGTGAGTTCGGGAAAGAAAAGAATTTTTACTCGTTAATGAAATCTGCGCGTTTTTTATTTCCTTATCTGCAAACACTTTGCTAATTTCATCAACAGTTACGCTTTGTTTGCTTGGAAATTGGATTTCAATAAGAGTACCACCAGAAAAATCAATACCAAGATTCAAACCATAAACAGACAATGCTATAACCCCAGGAATAATTACTATAAGCGAAAGCGCAATCCATATTTTCCATTTTTCAATAATTTTTATCATATTTATTTGCTTAATTATTAATTAGTAATCTTTTTTATTTACTTTATTATTCAAGAATAAATAAAGCAGATTTCTGGTAACTGTTATCGCTGTAAACAAACTAACCAATATACCAAGTGCAAGAGTAACAGCAAAACCTTTTACAACTCCCGTACCGAATATGAATAATATTGTACAGGTTATAAGAGATGAGACGTTTGAATCACGGATAGATGTCCAAGCTCTTGCAAAACCCGTTTTAATAGACGAAGAATAATTTCTACCCCTTCGAAGTTCTTCTTTCATTCTTTCAAATATTAGGATATTCGCGTCCACAGCCATACCTATCGAGAGGATAAATCCGGCAATGCCAGCTAAAGTTAAGGTAATTGCAAATACTTTAAATAGAGCAAGAGTAATTAATGAATAAATAATCAGAGCCATACAAGCAATAAACCCTGGGAAACGATAGCGGATAACCATGAATAACATTACGAATAGAATACCAAGAAGTCCTGCAATAAAACTTTTATGAATAGAATCTTTACCAAGAGTAGCGCCAACATTTCTCTGCGCAATTAATTTTGCTGGAACCGGTAGCATACCCTCGTTTAACCTTTTTGCAAGATTCTGCGCTTCAGCTATATCATTATTACCAGTAATCACTGCTTCACCGTTTTCAATCGCGGATTGAACTGTTGGAGCGGATACAATCTTATTATCTAGAACAATTGCTACCCTTTTTTGTAAATTATCAGTAGTTAATTTTTTGAAAAGTTCTTTTCCGGCATCGTCAAATTTTATTGCAACTACAACTGATAAATCAGATTGAGATTGAACTGACGCGCTAACGAGATTTTTACCTGATAATTCAGATGGTTTCCAGTATCCGGGATATGTAACATTAGCGTTTGTATAATCCTTATAGATCTGACCATCCTCTTTTGTGCCTTCGGTCATAAATTTCAGGTCATAGGTCTGTCCTATTCTTTCAATCGCTTGATTTATATCACTGATACCTGGTAATCCGATAATTATTCTGTTTGAACCAGCAGTTTGAATCGATGGTTCTGAAACACCAAACTCATTTATACGCGCCTCAAATACCCCAGAAAGATTTTCAATATCCGCGCTCGCATTTTTTGATTTGGAAACATCCGCTTCATAAGTAAGCTCCGTTCCGCCAACCAGATCAAGCCCTTGATGAACTTTCAGGTTCTTGATGTACTTTATATTCGGTTCCTTGGGATAGCTTAGCAATCCCGCAACTACTGTAATAATCAAAATCAAAACAATATTAATCCAGATTTTCTTTCGCATAGTAAAGAAGTTACTTTTAGTTATATATGCATTGTAATGAAGTTCTTCACATTTTGCAAGAAGAAAAACGGGAAATTGTTAGCTTGTTATCTTGCTAACTTGCTAAGAGATTATAAACAAGATAACAATCTGCATATTTTAACAATCCATTGTATCGCCAATTATAGCTTGTTTTAATTAAAAACTATTGACACGTGAGCTATTTTATGATATATTTATTATATAATTTTTTAATCCGTATTGTAACTTAATATCTAATTTTTGGCTATTAAACCCTATTTTTGGGTTTTAATATAAACAAAAGCTATAACTTCCCTCGTCCGCTGGACAGGGATGAAAAAATTTTACAGGAGGTTCAGTAATGAAAAAACTGACCATTATAGCAATCGTGGCAATCGTGTTAAGCACCATCGCCATCACGGGAACAACATCCGTCCGCGCCGACGACATTTCACAGGCTGTATTTACAGCTTACAATGCCGATCCGAGCGGCGGCGCGTTCAAGGCAACAGGATATGCTTGCCTCAGCGCTGTAGATCCTATTCAGGGCGCTGAATCCGAATCCGATTACGGCATTACATATGCCCTGAGAGTGTGTTCCGGAGATTCACCCGCCCAGTATAATAAACGCGCCTGCAAGTCGCTAAAGTCGGGAGTAAACCGCACAGCGGTTTATATGCGCGGAAAAGACGCTAAACTCGTCATTATGGATTGCCATTCAGCAATGAATGGCAGTCATATCTTCTTCCAAGAAAAAGAAAGTATGGGGGAAGCAACCTTTGGCGACATGGACGAGTTCATGGGCGGACAGAAAACGGTCAACGGGAAAATTGTCGCGAACCAAAAGCAAATTCTCGACAACATGGAAGCCGACACTTATAACAAAGGTGAAGCGAACAAAGTTCGCGTCGCAGCCGTGAAAAAGTCCTACAAGAAGATGGGAGTGACGAGAATTATCAACCTCGGCACATCCTTCATCAAGGACGAAGACACGCGCCGGGCAGTTGAGGCCGGAGCCGATTTCCTCGGCTACGACTACAACGCAATAACCGCTAATAACAGTATCAAATCGCTGGAAGGAGATATTATCTCCGACGGCGGATTGCCCGAAGAAGAAACCGAGGAGCAATAACCTCGGCAACAACATCAACTTTTAAATTTAAAAGCGACCCCGCAAGGGCCGCTTTTTTATTTCAAAATTTTCTTTAAATCCTCCGGCAAATCCGAATTGAAAAATAATTTCTTTCCAGTAACAGGATGTTTGAACGTTAACTCCGTTGCATGCAAGAATTGCCGGCTTAGTCCAATATTTTTTGAAAATACCTCCGAATCTCTATTTTTATATACCTGATCCCCAACTACCGGATGTCCAATCGCAAACATATGCGCGCGAATTTGATGAGTGCGTCCGGTCTCAATTTGAACTTTCAATAACGATATTGGATATTGGATATCGGATATCGGATATTTTTT
This sequence comes from Patescibacteria group bacterium, assembly GCA_022703645.1. Taxonomy (GTDB): domain Bacteria; phylum Patescibacteriota; class JACPGU01; order JACPGU01; family JACPGU01; genus JAKLDG01. Next base: position 456,986 of record JAKLDG010000001.1, read on the forward strand.
GTAATCGGATACTTCGTAGTGAGTTATTGCTAATTTTGCATCCTTTGATTTAGAAGCCACAAATCTTGTTCTATTTTTCAGATCCCGCTTTAATGCAATATTTATAGTCCCCTTCTTTGGTTCCAGCTTTCCAAATACTAATGCTGAGTAAATTTTCAAAACTCTATGAGAAGCAAATTGGTTTTGTAGATTTATGAGAGCCTCTTTTGTCTTTGCGATGACCATTAAACCCGATGTATCGCGGTCAAGCCGATGGACTATACCGGATCTGGGCAGATCGATTCCAAAGTCTTTTTTCAATATAGTTTCAAGCGTTTGGTCATCTTTTTTTTGTGATTCAACAATAAGACCGGCTGGCTTGTTAATAACAAGTAAGCATGGATCTTGATAAACAATGTTTAAATTTTCTTTAGCCATTAGTTGCAAAAAAATACTCAATGCCCAATTTCCAATACCCAATTAGATATTAAATCATTGGATATTGATTGAATATTGAGTATTGGTTATTGGATATTATTAACTTATTTATTCTTTCCGTTCTTTTTCTTCTTCTTGAAATTTTTATCTATAATTTTGAAAGCTTCTTCAGCTGTATTTACAAGCTCAAATAGTTTCAAATCTGCTTTGTCGATCGTTGCATAATCATCTAACATTTTTTCTTTTAGTACATCAATAAATGGTTTCCAAAAATCTTTTCCTATCAATATCAGAGGTATACTTTCAATTTTTTTTGTCTGAACTAAAGTTACAATCTCAAAAAATTCATCAAAAGTACCATATCCGCCCGGAAAATATACGAAAGCATTTGCTGAAAAACTCATACAAACTTTTCGCGTGAAAAAGTAATGAAAAGCCATTGATCTCTCGACATATGGATTTACCCTTTGTTCTTTTGGAAGTTGAATGTTTAATCCGATACTGTCCCCTGGAGTTCCACCAAATGCCCCGCGATTAGCCGCTTCCATAATACCAGGACCTCCACCAGTTACCACATGGTAGCCTTTTTTTGTTAACATTAGGGCTAATTTTTGTGTCTCTTTGTACCAGTGATTGGTTTCATGAATTCTTGCCGAACCGAAAATAGTAACCGAATTTTTTAGTTTTGAAATAAATTCGAAACCATTTGTAAATTCACCCATAATGCGGAACATTCTCCATGCCGCATTTTCTGCATAATCAAATTCTTGTGGTGCTTTCATTTTTATTTTTTATTTTTATTATTTAATTTACTTTTTTAATATTATACTTCAAATAATCCCGTACTCAAATATTTTTCTCCCCTATCCGGGAAAATAGTTATAATATTCCCGCTTTTAATTTTATCAGCTATTTTTTTCGCAGCTAACATAGCCGCGCCCGAACTCATTCCTACAAAAATTCCTTCCTTTCGAACGATATCTCGCGCCATTTCATAAGCCTCTTCGGTATCAATCATTATAATATCATCAAGTTTTGATTTATCGTAAATTGATGGCACAATCGCCTCTTCCATGTTTTTCAAACCTTGGATATAATGCCCTACTACCGGTTCTGCGCTCACTACTTTTATTTTCGGATTATATTTCTTTAAGCTTTCTGAAACTCCCATCAAAGTCCCAGACGTCCCGATGGCCGCAATAAAATAATCAACGTTTCCGCCCGTTTGTTCCCAAATTTCGCGCGCTGTTGTTTCATAATGCGCGACCGCATTGTATTCGTTGGAAAACTGATCGGTATGATAATACTTGCCCGGATTTTGTTTAACTAATTCTTGAACTTTTTTTATTGCCCCATCTGTACCAAACCTTCCGTCTGTTAAAGTGATTTTTGCGCCATAAGCTTTAATCGTATTTTGTCTTTCAATCGACACAGCAGAGCTCATGACAATTTCAACTTTGTAACCTTTTACTGCGCCAATCATAGCCAGTGCGATTCCCGTATTGCCGCTGGTTGCTTCGATAATGGTTTTTTCTTTAGTGAGTAAACCCGCTTCTTCAGCTTTTTCAATCATTTTCAAAGCAATTCTGTCTTTAATGCTTCCACCCGGATTTACTCCTTCTATTTTCGCGTAAATATTAACACCAGGCTTGTTGATAAGCTTGTTAATTTTCACTAACGGAGTATTGCCAATTGTTTCGAGAATATTATTATATAACATAAATTTTCAATTTTACAATTTTCAATTTAATACATCGCGAAGCGATACTTACAATGGAAATTGGAAATTTTTTGCAATAAATATTTTATAAGTCAAAAAACGTTAGTAGGCTTTACGTCCTTCCAAAGACTTGTTCAAAGTTACTTCATCTGCATATTCTATATCTCCGCCAAAAGGAATCCCACGCGCAATTCTAGTGATGTTAATTCCAAGCGGATATATGAGGCGGTGAATATACATAGCAGTCGCTTCCCCTTCGGTCGTTGGGTTTGTTGCAAGAATTATTTCTTTAATTTCAGAATCTTTTCCAATACGCTCAAGTAATTCTTTAATTTTCAAGTCATCCGGACCGATACCGTCAACTGGTGAAATCGATCCTTGTAATACATGGTAAAGTCCTTTGAAATAACCAGATTTTTCAAAAGCTAATATATCGAGCGGTTCTTCAACAACGCAAATAATAGATCTATCGCGACTGGCGTCAGAACAAATAGCGCATCTCCCCGAGTCAGAAATATTCTGACACTCTGCGCAAATATTTATATTTTTCTTGAGACCCATTATTGCCTGGCCAATGTCCTCGCTGTATTTTTTATCTCTTCGCAAAAGATAGAAAGCAAGCCTTTGGGCTGTTTTTGGCCCAATTCCAGGAAGGGAACCAAATGCGTCTATGGCTTTTTGTATCGATTCAGGTAGTGTTTTCATGGCTTCTATTATATATGAATAATAATATTTAGTAAATAAAAAAGGGAAGGTTTTGATATCATCAATCCCTTCCCTTTGTTTTTCTTAAATGGCTGAATTTAATAATTTGGGCGTTATCATCCTCATTGCCCCGCGATCCTTTTTTTGGATGTATATCAAGATCCTCTCCCGGTAATTTCTTAATTTTGTGAAATTTTTCCGCAATCCTCTTTACTGCTTTATCAATGTCTGCTCCCTTTTCACTATCTCGCCTATCAAGATAGCTGATAACATCTTCGATGTCATTCGCGCATTCTTGTTTGACGTCTTTCATGAGAGAGTCTGCGTTGAAAGTTTTATATGCTACATCAAAATGATGCATAAGCTGGTCAGCAAGCGCGGCATAGGCGAAAACTTTTGAAGTTCCTCCTTTATGTATGAGCTTGTTTAGCATCTTTCTTCGCGCAGTGCTTCTTGTGATCACAAGAAACGCAGAGGACATATTAGCATAGATCCGTAAAAAATCCGCGAACTTTGCTAACTTAATCTTGCTTTCATCCAGATCATCGAGAGCAGTAATATCAATAATGAAGATAAAGCTTTTGACCGATGCCATTTTTTTCTGCAATTCGGCAAGAGCTAAACCCGAGACTGACAAATCTATCTCGGAACTACACCCCAGTTCACAAACAAATTTAGCAATCGAAAATCGTTTGCAGTAATCATAGACTGCTTGCGGTGGCGGGTATGCTACTTTCCAGTATTCTTTCGTATTCATATGTCTATTCTCCTTATTTTCAATTTTTAAACAACGTCTTTGCACCATCATAAAAGATGCTAGTTTCTATTATTTTAGAACTAATTTATAAATATGTCAATACTTATTACTATATTTTACCTAATAGAACCAAAAACACCTTTCCCCTTAAATATCGCTCTATCACCCAATTCCTCTTCTATTCTTAAAATCTGGTTGTATTTTGATACCCTCTCGCTACGTGATAATGACCCCGTTTTTATTTGTCCAGTGCCAGCGCCAACAACAAAGTCTGCTATAAAGGAATCTTCTGTTTCACCGCTCCTATGTGAAACAATGGCCGTATACTTATTTTCTAAAGCTAAATTTATAGTCTCACAGGTTTCGGAAACACTGCCAATCTGATTTAATTTAATTAATATTGAATTTGCCACACATTTCTGAATTCCAGTTCGCAGTCTTTCCGTGTTTGTCACAAAAAGATCATCTCCAACCAATTGTACTCTATGCTTAAGATTTTCCGTCAATTTTACCCAACCTTCCCAATCATCTTCGGACAAACCGTCTTCAAGCGAAATAATTGGATATTTACCTATCCAATCCTCATAAAGCGCAATCATTTCATTACTGTTTCGGATAGAACCATCTTTAAATATATATTTGCCATTTTCAAAGAAAGACGAAGCAGCTGGATCGAGCGCAATAAAAATCTGCTCACCAGGCAGATACCCTGCATTTTTTATTGCTTGGACCAAAAACTTTAATCCTTCTTCATTATTTTTTAGATTAGGCGCAAATCCCCCTTCATCTCCAACACCAGTAGATAAACCTTCTTTTTTTAATATATCTTTCAAGGCGTAAAAAGTTTCTGAACCAGCTCTTAGAGCCTCACGGAACGAATTAAATCCTGCCGGAACAATCATCATTTCTTGTATATCAACACTGCTGTCAGCATGTTTTCCGCCATTTAGAACATTCATCATAGGGACCGGCATAGTATATACATCTCGATACACATCGCGCACATCAAGGTTAAACACAGTTCGAATGAATTGATAAAGTGGGATTTTTTTTGAACTTGCTTTTGCTTTTGCCAAAGCCATACTCGTGCCAAGTATCGCATTAGCACCAAGTTTGCTTTTATTAATAGTACCATCAAGAGCTATCATCATCCGATCCATTGCGCGAAGTTTTCCTACATCTTGCCCGACTAGTAAGTCGCGGATCGAATCATTAACATTTTTTACAGCAGTTAAAACCCCCTTACCACCATATCTATTTGGATCGCCATCGCGCAATTCTAATGCTTCGTGTATTCCGGTTGATGCGCCTGATGGAACGCTAGCTCTACCAAATCCACCGTCGTCAAATGTAACATCAACCTCAACAGTTGGGTTTCCACGTGAATCTAATATTTCTCTCGCACGAATGTCTTTAATTGTTGGCATAGTTTTTGTTTTATTGTTTTTTGCTTTTTTGTTTTATTAATTATCTATGTTCATCTACCTTCTTCATTAATTCGTCTTTCAACGTTTTTGCATCATTAATCGCGACCGCAACCAAGACTGCAGCAGCTTCCTCTTCCTCCCCTTCCCCCGCAGTCTTTATATCCATTCGTCCTAATCCTAATAATCTTAGAAATATATCTTGGATAACTTCAACATCCTGAATATTATCATAGGGAATAGAAATAAATTCTTTTGAAATAACTCCAAACTCTTGCTTAAAACTGTCAGCCGTCATTTCATAACTATAGCTGTTGTAAAACAACAATGCCCATGTATATAAAGCGCCAATGTATAAAAAGAAAACTATTAAAGATACTGTTAGAGGCATCGCATATGAACTACTAATCAGATCTGCGCTAACCCCAGAAGCTGTACTGAAATTTGCTGTGATAATGAAAAATATTACTGCGCAAAAAACTATAGCAAAAACACCCGTCTTAAAAAGATATTGTAAAAAAAATAATCCAATTGCTTTATGATCAAGCTTTTTCATTTTTATTTTCTTAATTGATTTATTGCTTTTTTGTTTTCCTGATTACTTGTCCCGATATTGCATTAATATCTGATGCTCTTCGCACGTCGGGCATAGTCCATAAATTTCAATGTTAGCATCGCATATTTTTTGCAGTTTTTTAATAATTTTTTTTCCTTCATCATTTTTGAACAGATGCTTGTAGCGTCCTTGTAAAGCCAAGTAATCCTCAATCTTTGGTTTTAAGGCTGAAGTTTTTAAAACTTTTATTACATCTCCATTGATAATTTCTAAAACCGGATAAAATCCAGTTGTTGCGGCAAGCCGTGCCACCTCAACTGTTTTAGATGGATCTATACCCCATCCTGGAACACAAGGTACAAGAATCTGGATATATTTTGGACCCTGATATTTCATCGACTCGCGGATTTTATTCTCTATATCTTTCGGATAAGCAGCAGTAGAAGTCGCGACGTAAACCGCACCCATACTAACCGCAAATGCGACCATATTCTTTTTTTGTTGATCTGCCCCCCAAGACATTTTTCCTATTGGAGTCGTTGTAGTCTCTGTACCAAGCGGTGAAGACCCAGAAGCCTGCGCGCCGGTGTTTTGGTACCCTTCATTATCAAAACAAATATATGTAATATTTTCTCTTCTTTCAAACATTCCCGCAAGCAGCCCAAACCCAATATCGAATGTTGAACCGTCGCCTGCAAAGACAACTACATTCGGCATTTCTGATTCTTGATTTGTTGTTTTTTTGTTTTCTTGTTTTCTTGATTTCAACGCTGCCAAAATTCCTGATGCTACCGCGGATGGATTCTCGAAAAGTGAATGTATATATGGAACATTCCATGCGCTTTCACCATATTTCGTCGTTGTAACTTCCAGACACCCTGTCGCGTCAGATACAATAGTATTTGGTCCAAAAGCGTTGATCACATGGATAGCGGTCATATTCTGCCCGCAACCAGCGCAAGCGGTGTGGCCGGGAAAAAGTAAGTTGTTATTTTTGTATTTTGCCATGTTCTAAGTTAATATTTATTATTTCGCGAATACTTTAAATGTTTCCTGCCAAGCTGGCTCATTCTCAACTGCTATGTAATACTGGCCAATACTAAAAAAGAAGAATCTGTCGGGATTATTTTGATCCATCATAAATGCTCTTATGCCGTTTGTTGCTGCGTATTCTTTTGGACAATCACCCATATTTACAAAAAAAGGATCTTCTGGATTTGTTGGTACTGGGTATTTTAACGCACTCGTAAAAATATAGCTTTTTGGATATTCAACCGCATTAAAAAAATTAAGCGTTCCCGATGGGGCGGCAGTCTGGTTCGCCCAGCATTTATCTTTTGAAATTCCCTGCAAAAGTTTTTTCTCAATCGCTTGAACCAAAGTGTCACGTTTATCTTTATTAAAAACTTCTACAAACTGCCCATCTGAAATAGGACGACCCTCAAAATTGATAAAAATCTTATCGCCCTCTTCTATAACAACAACTCCGATGCTTGAATCAGGATTTTTTATTGTTTTGGGGTAACAAAAGCCAACCCCCAAATTATTAGAAATATATTCAGTGTAATTTTTAGGACAGTTAAGAGATGCTCCGTTATTCGTTTCCGGTTTTACAGTAATACTTTGATTAAGATTGCTTTGATTCGCCTTCAAATCATCAATTGCTTTTTGAAGCATAGCTTTCTCTTTGTCAAAAATACTTTTTTGCCAATACCATACTCCGTAGCTGGAAAGCCCTGCCGCAAGAATAATTAAAAAAATTATAAAAAATATTTTTTTCATACTAATAGATTTTTTATATCTTCCACACTGACATTTCTTCCACCAAGCCCAACTATCTCATCGGCAATTTTCACTTTGCATTTTCCATAAAGAGCTTTTTTTATTTCAGTGGTGAGAATTCCTTCCGCGCCAAGAGAAACTGCGCGGTTTATCACAATCACTTTCTTCATCTTGCTGAGTACCGCCAAAATCTCTTTATCAGGAAAAGGCCGGAACATATTTATCGCTACCAACCCAACCGGTTTTCCGGATTTTCTCAATTCATCTACTGCGATTTTGGCGGTTCCATAAATCGAACCCATACAAACATAAACTGTCTTCGCTCCAGCCGTTTTATAAGTGCTAACAGGTTCTAAGGTTCTTCCAAAACTATTTTTGAAATCCTTCATCGTTTTAATAATCAAGGACCTTGAATTTTTAACCTTTTCGTGTAGTTGGAGGCGGATCTCTTGGTATTCTTTCTGCGTTGCAAGATAACCAAAAGTTTTGGGATTTTTTACATCAAGAAAATCTACCGGTTTAAATTTTGGTAAAAACCTGTCAACATTGGTTTGTTCTGGTATATTCACTTCTTCCATCGTATGTGTCAGATAAAAACCATCCATATTCACCATCACGCTTTGATTTATCCCTTCGGCAACTTTATAAGCAACAAGATGAAGGTCAACCGCTTCTTGAATATTTTTGGCAAAGAGCATTATCCAACCAGTGTCGCGTACCGTCATCGCATCTTGCTGATCGTTCCAAATATTTATCGGCGCGCCGACCGCTCGATTGGCGCAAGTCATCACTACCGGCAATTCCAATCCGGCAATATTGTATAAAACTTCGAGCATGAGAAGTAACCCCTGGGAAGTTGTCGCAGTATATGTTCGTGTGCCAGCGGCAGATGCGCCAAGTACGACAGAAGCAGCCGCAAACTCGCTTTCGGTGCGCACGAATTCATACTCCGCTTCCCCATCGGCTTTGAGTTTTGCCAAATCTTCAACTATATGCGTTTGCGGGGTTATCGGATACGCGCTAACAACTCCCGGTTTGCACCGGTTAATTATCTGCGCGATAGCTTGTGAACCTTCTAAAAGTTTTTTCATATTAATTTTGTTTCTCCATTCTAATACATTTCACTGGACAAACTTCAGCACAAATACCGCAGCCTTTGCAATAATCCAGATCCGCTTCGTAATATTTCCCCTTCAGGCTTGGTTGTTTTGTTTTTACGCTATCAAATTGCAGGATACAACCTTCAGGACAATAATTGGCGCAAGTTGCACAATTAATACAACTACTTTTATCTACAATAGGATAATATGTTCTCCAACCGCCAGTTTTATTCTTCAGCGAACCGCCCGGGTTGTCAAAATTTTGATATTTTGTTTTATTCATAATTATTTCTTTTTCTAAATTATTTTTGAAATTTTCAATTTTCAGTTTTCACTGTAGGTATCGCTTCGCGATATATTTAATTAAAAAATCGGATTATTGAAACATTGGTTGAAAATTGGAAATTGTAAAATTGAAAATTTGCTTTAACTGTCTACCACCATTTTGTCTTCATCAACCACAGCCAGATGCTGTTCCCCCGGTATAACTACAAACTGTTTGTGCGGATCAAAATGATCATAAGCTTTTTGCGCAAGTTCGATATTTTTATTAACCATTTCGGGACCTTTATCGCCAAGTTTTTCTTCAATGGCAGCCCTCACAGCTTTCATGTCAAAAATCCCTGTGCAAAATGCAAACGCGCCAAGCAATGCCGTATTTACTATCGGTTTTCCAATGATATCGATAGCTAGAGTAACTGCATCAATACACTTAATTTTGACATCCGGATATATTGAAAATATCTTTTTTATCTCATCTTCGCCTTTGGAAGAGTTAATCAAAACCATGTCTCCTTTATCAAGACCATTCAACATACCTTTGTTTTCAAGCAATGTCGGATCGAGAATTACCAGGTAATCCGGATTTGCAATATGATCGCGTCTGGAAATCTCTTTTTCACTAATTCGCACATAAGCTTCCACGGGAGCGCCTCGTCTTTCTACACCAAAAGAAGGAAAAGCTTGAACAACTTTCCTAGAATTGTAAGCACAAAGAGCTATCATCTCTGCCATCGTCACAGCTCCCTGCCCTCCTCTGCCATGTATGCGAACTTCTTTTAGCATATAAAAATTATAACACAAATAAAATGAATGGGAATAACAAAAATCCCCCGATTACTCGGGGGATTTATTAACGATTTTTCCAAGAAGTTTTTATTTTGACTTAAATATATCTTTTAAGTTAATACTTTTGGTCTTTGTTTGTTTCTTCTCAGAGGTACTTGCGGTTTGAGTAGTCTTAGTTCCCATTTGTTCCTTAGTCTTCTTCTTGGTAGCAGAAGTCATTTTAACAGTCTTTATTTTGCCTTGATGATTTAGTTTTAGCGTTGAATCGACATTAAATTCTTTTGGACTACCAATGTCACTTACTTCAAATGCGACTATTTTCGATGTATTAGCAATAAATGTTTGCATACAGCTAGAAGTAGAAACCAACTGCCCATTTTCATCATAAGCCCCGACCACCTTGTAACCATTTGGTACTGATGCGCAGACATCAGCTGACCAATCAGAATCAGAAGTAAAAATGTATGGATATATATAGTTCTGAACGCCTTCCTCCCAACTTACATTTTGCGGGTAAACAACCGATAGCAAAGAACCTGTATATTCATCCTCATCAGCTGGATTAATCTGGATACAAATCTTGGATGGGTTATTTTTTACACAATTATCTTTTATTGCTTTAAGAACTGTCGTCTTTACTTGAGCTACTGGATCGGATATTTTATCGCCATTGTAATCAAAATTAAACTTATCGGGGCTACTAATCTTACGACAAACAGTTGCAATTCTAGTTAAACCATCAATTGGGTCAGCTATTTCCACTCTTTCAGCTACAATGTATTTATCTTTTGCTGATACACCAACTAGATCTGGACTTGAATCTAATTGCGCCTGAGTTACAGGAGTTACCTTTATATCCTTTTTGTAAGTAGTTGTGACTTGATCATAAATATCTGCGCAAGAATTTTTATAACTGCTTTCATAATCCTTATCAAAGTCATTTTTAGGACTACCGAATTTAGCTTTGACTTTTTCATAAGAGAACACCTTTGCAGTTACTGAATTAATTATCTCACCTCGAGAATCCCCTACTGGTCCCGGTATCATAGCGATTTTACTTGAATTTTTTTGTTTGCCATTACTATCAGTTCCGGCATAACCGCTAGTTTTACCGGAATAGACAATGTGTAGATATCCTTTAATTGAAATAGCTGCTGGACATCCTTGGAATTCAGGTTTGCCATTCATATTTGAACAGTTGTCAAAGTTATCATAGATACCATCGCCATCAGAGTCTTTGTCGATCTTAATCACTAACATCTTGTTTTCTTCCCTATTGCCAGCATTATCAGTAGAGTAATAGTAGAAGTTGTTTACTCCAAGAGTATTAACTGTAACCGGACTAGTGTATTCAGAGAAACTCCCCGTATCTCCTATTCGATAATAAGTTTTATCTACACCGGAAACGACAGGACCTGTGGTGGTTGGAGGAATGATTACTGGAACCGAATTTTGTATTATTATTGAACCTTCTGTTGAAACCGGAAGTGTCGCTGAGATATAGTTACTTCCTGAGCCAGTGTAAACTTTTGCAAAGGCATCAGTAACTATATCAAAACCAAAGCTTTGTAATTGCATCATAATACTTGCAAAAGTATCTGGCCCCATACTATACCAAGTCCAGTGGAACACAAGCGGATCTGGGTTGCCCATTGCGCCAGCAGGAATAGTAAGGGTGGTTAAATAAGCGTAAAGATCAGGAAGCGGCTGAGGAATTGGGAGCACTGCGGGAAGAGGCTTTGGTCCTTCATTACCCCAAACCAAAACACCGGCAGGACTGCCATCCACAAACGGATAAGGTTCATTGTAATCAATTCCATTGACGCTTAAACCGGTAGCGCTAAAAAGATAACCGGCTGAAGTGCCCGAACTTGAAACAAGCAGGTTGGAGTTGATATTATCCCAACTAGTAATGATTTTGTTATTTTGATTATCATTGCGTACTCCAAATGAAACTCTCGATAAACCGCTCCAAGGGGTAAAACTGGTCCATAGAGAAGAGCTGTTAGATGTGCCGTCCATATCCGTATCAACCATGAATCGCACCTGGCTTTGATCATTAATCTCAAGTCGAAGTCTAATTGTTTGTCCTATTGAAATCGGATAGGTAGTAAGGAATTCATGTACTTCCGATCCACCATCCATTATATTATACATAACCCTGCCATTACCATTTTGGGAAAAATCAATACTAAACTGCAGGGCTTTACTATTATCACTGCCTCCGCTTTCCAGACCAAAAGATATTCTACCATTAGCAATATCAAGTTCATTAATCGTAAGATCAGTTTCAAGGAATATTGGTTTTGGGTTATTGTTTAAGTCAACATAATATGAAGGATCACTATAGAAAAATATTGATGAATTTACTCCATTTACAGTTGTATCTAACACACCGTTATTCACGCTATAGTTTGCATCGCCATTAGTAGAATAGTCCCAAATATTACTATTGAAACCACCATCGAAATTATCAGAAAAAGTCTGTGTGCCGGGTTGAGCTTCTTGATAAGTAGCTGAGAGATCGGGCGCACCGGCAGCTTTACTGATTTGCGGCACTTCGCCACCACCATCACCTGGATCGGTAGCTGATAGAGTTACTACCGCTTGGTCTTTGTACCAATCAGCAAAAGGCGCTATTTCTTTATCGCCTGTTACAGTTGCGGTTGTTACGGGAGCGGTAATGTCTGAACTAGCGCGAGTATAAATAATTCCCGCTACTATGACTACCAATACCAATACTCCTGCCCATAACCATTTTGGATTCATTTTCTTCTTCATTTTTTTTGTTTTTATTAGTATTTTTACCCTGCCAAACAACACTTTACAGTGATTTTGCGAAAAGCAAAATTGTTCAACAGGATCAATATGACTTAATTAAATAATTTTAAAATATTTTACACAAAAAGTTATCCACAAATGGTAATCATTTGCATTTATAATAACATATTTAAAATATAGAGCAAGCTATATAAAATATTTTCTGTGGATAACTATATCCTATAAACGTAGATGTTTTTTAGGCTTCCCTTAGCGATAAAATACGTCCAGATTGGTTCCATATTCTGGAAACAAAATGTATTGCAAATAATGTACGTTCCAGTTTTGCACTCTTTTTTGATTTTTTCTTCAAGCTTCTCCACAATCTCAGGGAATAAATATAGATATATTATATCCGCCTTCGAAAGATCTGTTTTGAAAAAATTGCCAAATTTTATCTTTGAGTTTTTTCTTACCTTTGATCCCGATATCAGTCTTTTGACTTTTGCATAAAGCAGAACAGCAGGATTGATTTCAAAGCCTGTACTTTTTACCGGAAATTTTTTCGTTAAAGCAAACAGAGCCATTCCCCTCCCGCATCCGAGATCATAAAGTACCTTACCCTGGACAAATATGTCTTTGAAATATGGGTCATCGATTATTTTTTTGATAACAAATTTGTTGCTGCTCAGACTCGGCACGCGAATCATAATCATGGAAAATATAATATCGAACAGTATAAAGACTGTCGCCCCAAAAAGTATCAACATAAAAATAATATAAAGTATCTGCATAAAATGATTATAACATAAAAAATAAAAAGGACGCATACAATGCGCCCCTACAAATTAATCTTAATCTTTTTTCTCCTCTTCCTTGTTTTCTTGATTTTTTGTTTTTATGTTTTCTTGCCCCTTAGTCGGATCTTCCCAACTTGCCCATTTACAATCAGGATAAGCGGAACATCCCCAGAATTTTTTGCGGCGTTTTGTAAATTTTACAACAACATCACCTTTGCCGCAGTCTGGACACTTCATATCAAGTTTTTGCTCATTCATAGACTTTACATTTTTGCATTTTGGGTAAGCCGAACAAGCCAGAAATTTTCCAAATCGTCCTTGCTTGATTACCATTTCAGAACCGCATTTTTCGCATTTTCCTCCGTTAGATTCTTTAACTGCCTCCGCTTCTTCTTTCGTTTCTTCGAGAGGCTGAGTATGTTTGCAATCCGGGAATCCTGTACAAGCAAGAAATTTACCGAACCGTCCAAATTTTTCTTTCAGCGGTTTCCCGCACTTTGGACACATTATATCAGTAATTTTCTCTTCTCCCATAATATCTTCTTTTGAAATATCTTTATCTTTTTCTTCCAGATTTTTTTCAAATGGTCCATAGAAATCTTTAATCATTTTGTGCCAATCCTCTTTGCCTTCTGCGATATCATCAAATTCTTCTTCTACCTTCGCTGTAAAACCAATATCAACTATCTGCGGAAAATGTTCTACCAAAACATCATTCACGATTAATCCAATTTCTTGCGGATGAAATTTTTTCTCAATTAGTGTCACATATCCCCTATCTTGAATTGTCGCAAGAGTCGGAGCGTATGTGGATGGACGTCCGATTTCATTTTTTTCGAGTTCTTTTACCAGAGATGCTTCGGTAAATCTTGGCGGCGGTTGAGTAAATTTTTGTTGAGGATCTAGATTTACCAGATCAAGATTATCCTTTTCATTAAGAGGTGGTAAAAATCCTTCTTTATCCTCTTCATCGATCTTGTCACCTTCGTCAATATCCTCTATATATACCTTTATAAAACCGGGAAATTTTACCACTGAACCTGTAGCGCGGAACATATAGTTTTTCGCATTAATATCTACCGATGTAGTGTCCATAACGGCCGGAACCATTTGAGATGCAACGGCTCTTTTCCAGATGAGAGTGTATAGACGAATCTGATCTTTATCTAGATATGCTTCTACATCATCAGGAGACAATTCCGGATGAGATGGGCGGATAGCTTCATGCGCTTCCTGCGCGCCCTTTGATTTATTTTTATAAAAATTTGCGTTATCCGGCAAGTATTCTTTGCCAAACTTATCATTTATTTGTTGGCGAATAGCGGTTAGTGCTTCGCTCGCTAAGTTTAGCGAATCAGTACGCATATATGTTATCAAACCAAGATGTCCATGGGAACCCAAATTCATACCTTCATAAAGCCTTTGCGCCACCATCATAGTTTTCTTTGCAGAGAACCCAAGTTTGCGCGCTGCTTCCTGCTGAAGTGTTGAGGTAGTAAATGGCGGAGATGGATAGCGGTTTTTTTCTTTCCTGCGAACTTCACCAACTACATAATCAGCCTTCTCTAATTCATTTAAAATCTGATCCGCCTGTTCTTTATTGACTACTTTTAATTCTTTACCATCCTTCTTAATCAATTTCGCTTGAAATTTTTCTTCTTGTTTTTTTGCTTTTTTGCTTTCTTGTTTAATTAATTCCGCTATCAATTCCCAATATTCTTCAGGATTAAACGCCTGAATTTCGCGTTCTCTTTCAACAACTAATCGAACCGCAACAGATTGAACTCTGCCGGCTGAAAGACCTTTTTTTACTTTTCTCCATAGAAATGGTGAAAGTTTGTAACCTACAAGACGGTCAAGGACTCTGCGAGCCTGCTGAGCATTCACAAGATTTATATCTAGTTCTCTTGGATTTGCAACCGCATCCTTCACCGCACTATCAGTTATCTGGTTAAATACAATCCTATGAACTTTAATATCATCGCTTGGCGATTCCTTAACTTTTAACTTTGAACTTTTAACTTTTAACTTCTTGGCATTTAATCCTAATGCAATACTTAAATGCCAAGCGATGGCCTCTCCTTCTCGGTCCAAGTCCGTCGCAAGATAAAGAGTTTTCACTTTTTTCAGGTCTTCTTTGAGTGCCGATACAGTTTTCTTCGCTTTTGTCGGTATTATATATTGAGGCTCAAAATCGTGTTCAACATCAACACCGAGCTTGCTTTTCGGCAAATCGCGAACATGTCCGTAACTCGCACGAACCATAAAATCTTTCCCCAATATTTTTTCGATCGTTCCTGCTTTTGCTGGGGACTCTACAATTACCAAGTTCTTACTCATAAAAGTATTTATTATAATTTTCAATTATCAATTCACAATTTTCAATCAATGATACAATTAACAATTTTCAAATTTAAGAATTGAAACATTGAAAATTTATTGAGAACTGAAAATTGAAAATTGAAAATTTTTTAACTTTCCCTTTATATCACACTTACCAATGTCTTGTCAAAAAATATTTAATTATTTGATATTAGGAATTAGAGCTTAGAAATTTTTTGCAACAAAATACCATGATGCATAAAAACTTTACAAAAGTAGAAATCATCTCTTCGCTCTCATGTAGTTTCCCCCGCCTACATTCCTCACTAACCCCTTCATTTCCATTGTCACGAGCGTACCGTTCAAATCTGAAATCGCAATCCCCGCTTCGCGCGCTATTTCATCAATATGCTTGCTTTCTAATTCCAAAACCTTCAAAACTTTTTCTTCATTTTCGTTTTCTGGAATTATTTCATGAGCTTCAATATTTTCTGCCACATTTTTCAAGTGCAACTCTTCCAGAATATCATCAACTCTTTCAACTAATTTTGCGCCTTTTTTTATCAGCGCATTTGGACCTGATGCGTTTTTATTATAAATCGAGCCCGGAACCGCAAAAACATCTCTCCCCTGTTCCAGCGCAAATTGTCCAGTGATCAGCGATCCGCTTACCTCCGTCGCTTCGACGACTAATACGCCAAGCGAAAGCCCGGAAATAATTCTATTTCTTGCTGGAAAATTTTGTTTGAGCGGTGGCGTAAATATCGGATATTCTGATATTATCGCTCCTCTCCCATTAATAATTTCGGCTGCCAGAGCACGGTTTTCTGTGGGGTAAATACTCGCATCGTCAATTCCACAACCCAAGACCGCGATCGTTCTGGCATCTTTAATTGCAAGAGCCGCTTGATGCGCGATTCCGTCTATGCCTGCAGCTAACCCTGAAATAATCGTTATTTTATTTTGCGCCAAACCGGTTACTAATTCTTTAGTAACCTGCCTGCCGTAATCAGAGCAACGTCTAGCTCCCACAACCGCAAAGGCAAACTCATCTTCACTTTTCAGCTCACCTCGAACATAAAGCAAAAACGGCGGGTTATAAATCTCTTTCAACAATTTCGGATAATTTTTATCTTTGATCGTAATCAAGCGAATCCCCTCTTTCTCGATTTTTTCCATCTCAATATCAAGATTTATTTCGCCGCGCGCTTTTTTTATTTCAGTGATAATAGTCTCTTCAATTCCTGCGCGAGAGAGATCGGAATCGCTCGCTTTCCAAGCATTTTCCATAGAATCAAAAAAGCTCACCAAACGATTCCCGCGAGCAGCCCCAATTCCCGGTATCATTGAAAATCCAACCCAATATTTTAGATCGTCTTTTTTCATATTTTCAGCGTAACATAAATTTTTTACCAAACCAAGTAAAATAAAATAATCTTTACATATTGGCTTATTTATGCTATAATTTAAAGCATTAGGAAGAACATTACAAATTCAAGGAGGGCTAAAATGCCTGAAAAAAAGAAGGTATTTCTGACAGATCCAAACTGGAGGGTGTTCGAAATTTCTTGGACGCCAAAAGACTATGGGGAAATAAAAAAGAAAAAAATCTCCAAGTTTTTAGCGGAACATCAGGACGGATGGTTCATGAATATCCTTTCACTGTCCAACGGAACGCTGACTTTCCGCATCAAGGCAACTAAGAAAGAAAAAGAAAGTATTAGCTCACCGGTTTTCATCGGGAGAATTCTGACAAGAGCACAGAAAACTCTCTCCGGAGAAAAAATGGGGTTTATCGATGCCGATACCCATATTCGTGAAGAAGACTGCTCCATAAAAATCTTATACGTTTTCATAATTTCCGGAGACAACCTTCTTTACCCGGTAAAAAGAATCGGCACTTCTGAAAAAAAAGTCTTGCTCGCACTAAACCCAGGCCGCGAAATCGTCAACATGAAGGTCTCAAAAGAAGAGCTGAAAGGAACATCAGCAGAATTCGCACCAACACTTCGGTCCTGCAAGAAAAATATCTGCTGGAAAAAAGAGTTCCCGATCGCGAAAGCCATCGAGGAAGAAATGCGCGAGCATCAAGAAAAAAAAGCATCAAACGCGAATACTCCTGCGAAAAAAGGTAGAAAGAAAGAAAGGTATGCAATCCCGGGTCAAGGAAATCTTGATCTATAACAATGCCACTTTTCCCTCAGTCTTTTTAGACTGCCGGGAATTGCCTTCCGAAAGGGAGGCATTTTTATTTTGCAAGATCCTCAATCAGGTTTTCCAACTTTCTCAGCCAATCACTTCCTAACTTTTCCAAATCAATACGAACCAACATATTGCCAAAATACCAATAGCCATTTGTCGCAACAATTTTTCGTGATTCTTCTTTTGTTAAAACATGGTCAAATTCGATATATAATTTTTTGACCTTTACATCCGCAATCGATAAAACATCCTTTACGACCATAGATTTAATTCCAGCGGCCTTTGCAAGAATTTTTAATTTAATCAGTTCGAATAAATTATCAAACTTTTGTGGTATTTTACTTTCCTGATTTATAATTTCCTCCTTAATTTCCTCAATTTCTTCAATTTCATCTATGCTTGCCAATTTCTGATACATTTTTATCTTATCCTCTTCCTTTTCATAAAATCCATCCGGAATTAACGCGGAAATCGGTAAATCAATCTTAATTTCATCCTCGCTTTTTGCAAATGTCGATTTGCCTTCTTTAATATTCCCCACTGCTTCTTCGAGTAATCGAAGGTAGTATCCAACACCAACCATTTGCATCGATCCATGCTGTTCTTTTCCAAGTATGTTTCCGGAACCTCTGATATCAAGATCTTCAAGTGATAACTGGTAGCCGGAACCAAGATCGCCTTTTTCGGTAATAGTTTTAAGCCGTCTTGCGGCATTGCCAACCAAGTCCTTCGAATCATAAAGAAAATATGCGTATGCTTGGCGGAAGCTTCTACCGATTCTCCCGCGAAGTTGATGCAGTTGGGATAGACCAAACTTTGTCGCTTTGTCCACTATGAGAGTATTAACGGTTGAAATATCCAGCCCCGACTCAATAATCGTAGAACAAACCAAAACTTGGAATTTCCCTGCGGCAAAATCATTCATCACGTGAGCTAAAGCTTCCTCCCCCATTTGTCCATGTCCAATTCCAAAAGTCACTTTTGGCAATAATGTTTTTAGTTTTCCCGCCAAGGCAGTAATTGTCCGCACTTCATTATGAACGAAGTAAACTTGTCCATCACGATCAATTTCTCTTTGAATTGCTTCTCGTATAATCTCTTCATCACCTTTTATCACGATGGTTTTTATTGGCAGTCTTCCTTCCGGCGGAGTCGCAATAACGCTAATATCTTTCAGCCCTGATAAACCCATGTAAAGAGTTCTTGGAATTGGGGTCGCAGTCATAGTGAGAATGTCCACTTTGTCGCGCAATTTTTTGAGCTTTTCCTTATGCTTTACGCCGAATTTTTGTTCCTCATCAATAACTATCAACATGAGATTTTTGAATTTCATATCAGATGATAATAATCTGTGGGTCCCGATCACAATATCCACGTTTCCGCTTGCAATTTTTTTCACAATCTCTTTCTGCTCAGTAGTACTATGAAACCTAGACAAAGATTCTATATTGCAATGCAGAAATTCCAATCTTTCTCGGAATGTCTGCAGATGCTGCTCAGCAAGAATTGTTGTTGGTGTTAATACTGCAACTTGTCCACCCGAATCAATGACACGAGCAGCAGCGCGAATTGCCACTTCTGTCTTGCCATAGCCGACGTCTCCGCAGACAAGCCTATCCATCGGCTTTGCTTCCATCATGTCAGAAAGCACATCATCAATCGCTTTTTGCTGATCTGGCGTCGTTTTGTAAGCAAAGCTACGAGAAAGAGCGTCTTGCTCCTTCGCATCATTAATATATCGGTAAGGTTTTTCTCCAGATCGCAAAGCTTGCGTTTCGATTAATTCTTTAGCGATTTTTTCAACATTTTCCTGAACTTTTTTACGGACTTTTAGCCAGTTTCCGGATTTCAAAGATGATAAAAGAGGACTTTGATTCCCAACGCTGATATATTTTGTTATTTTATCTGCCTGATCGAGTGGAACAAAAATCTTATCTCCTCCTCCGTATTCAATGAAAATATATTCCCGGCTGATTTTGTCTACTGTGATTTCCCCGAATCCGGTAAAAATACCAATACCATGATCAATATGCACGACATACTCACCTTTCTTCAGGTTTGTAATTGCCGAAAAATCTATCTTTTTTTTCTTCCTGTTTTTAAATTGGCCAAATATCTCTTTATCACTAAAAATCGTGATGCCAAGACTTCCAAGATCAACTCCCTCGCTAAGATGCCCTCCAATAATTTGTACGGCCGAATGGCTGTTTGACCCTACTTCAATAGAGTTTTCCAATAAAAATTTCTTCATCTCATCTATCTTCTCGGTAACAATAAAAACCTCCCTCTCTTTTGTTTTATTGTTTTCTTGTTTTATTGTTTTCTTGATTTCATGAACAAATTCCATCACCGCGCCTTTATAGTTTTTCGGCGCAAACCAAGAAAGGTTCACACCCTTTTTTTCATCTACATGGAATGGTTCAATATAAACAACCTTTTGTTTTTTTACAAAAGCCTCAAGATCTTTAAGTTTTTCGATTTCGTCTTCGGTAACTTTATAATCATCAGATGAAAAATACGAAAAGAAACTGTTATTAAATTGATCTTCACCATCAACCAAAAAAACAAAACCGTCAAGATATTTGAGAAAAAAATCACTTCCTTCTGTAATTTTATTTGGGTAGACTTCAATTTTCTCAAACTCTTTTTCGTTTACCAAGTCTGAAATTTTTTCAACTTCATCTCCAAAAAATTCAATTCTATATTGCTTTTCAAAAATATTTATCTCAAGAACATCTCCTTTCACACCAAACTCTCCCCTACTGCCGACTTTTTTCACTTTTTCATATCCGTTTTTAACCAACTGATCCGGAATCTGATGCGCGATATCATATTTCTCGCCCTTTTTGATTTCAAAAAAACTCTCTTTGTAGTTTTCGATTGGAATGACGCGAGTAAATAGTGTTTCGAAATCGATAAATACCGCCTTATTTTTATTCTCCGGCAAGTACAATTCTTCAACGTTGTCTGTTCTTAACCAAAAAAAGCTGTCAAACCCAAGAGTTTTAGTGTTGCTAATTATATCCCCGGAATCGAGAATCTTTTTACTTGATAGGAAAACCACTCTCTTTTTATCCGCTTTACCGGGTATTTCATAGAGCTCGTTATGAAAATAACTTAGCAATATAGACTTGCTTATATCCCCTACTTCACCAATAAAAAAAGGCGTAGGTACACGAACCCCCGCCTCAAATAGTTTTGAGTTGGTTATTTTCTCTGAAATTTGTTTTGCTAAATTCTTCATTCATAAATATTATACCAGTATCAATGTAAAACTCAAGGTTATCGTTAGTTAAATATAGCCCAAGAGTACTAAATCCTATCATCCTAATCCCCGTAACCTATTCTAAAAGTTATCCACAGTGGTCAATTTATATGCTATTTTTTAATTGACCAGTGTGTAAAATATTCAAGTATATTTGTCCATCTATTACATAATAATGGCTTAATTAAGTCAATATTATTTGTGGACAAATTATCCATTGACAATTAGAAATCATTGTGCTATATTATAAGCAAAATTCAGTATCGAAAGAAAGCACATTCATAAAAAATCTATATCACTTCTCACTAACTTTAGACATATGGAGTTGGTAGAGAAAGTGCTAGTCACGAAGAGTCAGTCTGGTCTCAAAGAAAATTTATTTCCTTTGTCTCCTCTCTAACTTTCTCGCGGTTAGCACTCTCTCTACCAATACTTAGAAAAAATTTTCAAGAGGTTCGCCTTTTGAAAAAATATCAAAGTTGTTTGTGGAGAGAAAACTACTTGCGAACTCTCAACGCAAGTTGAGATTCGGAAAATCTTTTAGCCCTCCTTTAAGAAATTCCTACTCGCAAGTAGTACTCTCCCCATTAGCACCCACGCACTAGCTCAGAAATCCTATTGGAGGAGCTAGGGTCAAAATAATGTCGCCTAGACAGAATAGTTTGGGAATTCTGCTAGTGAGGAGTAATTTGGACGGATCGTCCCGGATGTAAAGGTCTCATAGCCTACCAAAATAAAAATAAAACTATAAATACATTAATATGAGGCCTCCCCACCCAGGAGGATCCGTCCAAAACATCTACACCACCTCCAAATCTCTCAACACCGAAGTAGCACCTTCGGAGCCAGCGCCAAGCTGGCTACTACTCGTACAAAAAAACCGGTCATTCGACCGGTTTTTATTTTTGATTTTTTGATTTCTTGCTTTCTTGTTTAATTGTCTCCCCTACATTCCCAAATACTGAATTCCATTTATCAATAAATCCTCAATGACGTTTTCAATAATCTCCTTTTCACTAACCTTTAGAGCCTGCAAAACCCAATCTTCAATCTTTGTTAATTCATCCTCTGGTCTGCCGATACCGATTCTGACGCGTATAAAGCGCTCTGTACCGAGATTATCTATAATAGACTGTAATCCTCGATGGCCCGCAGAAGAACCTTCAGCGCGCATTTTTATCTTCCCCAAAGGAATATCTATGTCATCGTATATAACTATCAAGTCTTTTTCTGGGTTTACTTTATAAAAATCAACTACTTTACGCACTGCAATTCCGGAATTATTCATAAAAGTCTGCGGTTTGACGAGGATTATATCTTCCTTGCCCAATTTTAACTTTGCAACCTCCGCATCAAACTTTTTTTCAAGCTTAAATTCTTGGATAATCGAAACCTTGCTTTCTTGTTTTTTTGTTTTATTGATTATTTGTTCCAACCCCAAAAACCCCACATTATGTCGTGTGTTTGTGTATTTCTTCCCCGGATTTCCCAACCCAACTATTATTTTCATATATTGTCGCGAAGCGACTCCAAAACTTTTAACTTCTTCCTACATCCCCAATCCCCCCATTAGCCCATCAAGTCCGCCCATTTCTTTCATTTTATTTGCAGCGACTTGCTGTGCTTGGGAGAGGCCTGAAGACATAACATTCTTCAATTGAAATTCTAATTGCTCTTTCTTTTCAGCAACAAGGTAACTCTCATCAATCAGGATAGATTGAATTTTCAGATCCGCGCTAACTTCAATTTTTATCAAATCATCTGGGCTTGTCGCTTCAATTATAGTCTGCGCTAATACTTTTTGCAGCGCGGTCGCCTGTTGTTTCAATTTATATAAGTCTTTTACTTTGTCAAACATTTAAATACCTCCGGAATTTTTAATTTTTAATTTTTGAATTTTTAAAGAATGCTTTAAATTCAAATTTTTAAAAATTAAGATTTATTTATAAAATTAAAAATTACAAAATTAAAAATTTAGAACTATACCTGCGGTTCGATCTTTAATTTCAGAATACCTTTTTTATCGCCAGCTTTCACCTCAACCTCATATTCTCCAACCTTTTTAATTGGCTCCTTCAACATAATATATTCCTCGTCAATACTTTTGCTAATCTTTTTTGCTAATTCTTCAACTATATCAGCCGCATGAATTGAAGCAAAGAGATTCCCTTTTTCGTTTGCTTTTGCCTTAATAGCTAATTCAACTCCTTCAAGCTCTTTAATGAAAGCTACCATGGCAGAATCATCAACAACAGCTGCTTTATCGAATTTACGTGATCTTATTTTTGCTTCTTTAATTAATCCCGGCGTAGCTGGTGTAGCAAAACCTTGTGGAATAAGAAAATTCGTCGCATAACCGCGGGCAACGTTTTTAACCTCTCCCGGATTACCTAATGTTTTTACCTT
Organism: Patescibacteria group bacterium; assembly: GCA_022703645.1. Lineage (GTDB taxonomy): Bacteria > Patescibacteriota > JACPGU01 > JACPGU01 > JACPGU01 > JAKLDG01. The sequence continues at coordinate 480,270 of JAKLDG010000001.1, forward strand.
CTTTACTAAAACGATTTGCATGGCATTCTCCTTTTAAATTATTTAATTAGTTTTTTAATCTCTTCAACTGCTCGATCTAATTGATTGTCTTTATTAATATCACTGCTATCTTCATATTTTACCTCAATATCCGGATTTAGTCCATTCTTGTCTATCGTTGTACCATTTGGAGTGAGCCATTTCGCTACCGTTATTTTAAGAGCGCCGCCAGTGGTTAGAGGCGTCATTTCCTGCACAGATCCTTTACCGAATGTTTTTTCACCAATGAGCAATCCCCTCTTTAGATCTTTGATTGCGCCAGCAACTATTTCTGAACCAGAAGCGCTTCCTTCATTAACCAAAACATTCATTGGGATATCAAAGAAGTTTCCCTTTCCTGTCGCATTTATCGTATCGCGCCTTCCATCTTTGTATTGTTCTATGACAATAGGACCATCTTTAATAAATTCAGAAGAAAGATCTACCGCCGCGTCCAGATAACCTCCGGGATTATTCCGAAGATCAAGAATTAATCCTTTACTACCATTCTTTTTTATTTCAGAAACAAAAAGATCGAATAGGCTTTTTGTGGTATTGTCAAATCTCAAAACCCTGACATAAGCAACCCCGCCATCAAGCTGTTTATATTCCACGCTTTTTACATTAATAACATCGCGTTTTATGGTTAATTCAATTGGTTTTTCTGTTCCTCTAATTATAGATAATTTGACTTCCGTTCCTTTCTTGCCGCGCATCATGAGAATCGCTTCATCAATAGTCATACTGGATACATCTTTCCCATCAATCAGACCGATGATATCTCCAGGCTTTACTCCCGCTTTTTCGGCTGGGGCTCCTTCCAGTGGAGCTATTACAACCAATTTACCATCACGCGCTGTTACTTCTGCTCCGATTCCCTCAAAAGTACCCGTCACCTCGCTATTAAATAGTCCGAGTGTTTTTGTATCAAAATATGTTGTAAATGGGTCACCGAGACTTGCGGTCATTCCAGCAATTGCGCCATCAACTAATTTACTGTAATCAACATCTCCGATATATTTAGCTTCAAGCATTCCTACCGCTTCCCAGAATCTACTAAAATCAATGTCTTTATATTTTACCGGGGCTTGCGTATTTACTAATTTTTGCTTAACAATATCCGGAGATTTTGTTGCAAAATATGCTCCAATAATAAAAAATCCAATGGCATTTGCGATAAAAGCCATTATCACAATAACAACAATAAATCTGTTTGATCCATTGCGCTTTTCTTTCGGATCAATTTTTACGATCTCTTCTTGTACCATATAAAAATTCTAACCTATTTTTTCAGAAATAACAAGAGGAATGCTTTTTAAGGCATTCCTCTTTATTCTAGATTCTAGATTCTAAATTCTAGATTCTAGATTCTTGCCCTTAGAACAATGGTGGCAATATACTTAAGTAGTTGTGTGGGTTTATTGAATTTCCTTTGTAGTCATCTATCTCGAAGTGTAAGTGTGATCCGGTGGTAAACACACCCGCTCCATGTGATCCAGGAGCGCCACCAGAAGCGCCAATCGTATCTCCCGTATTAACTATATCGCCATTCTTCACATAGATCGCGCTAACATGCAAGTATTTTGTGACTAATCCATTTCCATGATCGATAGCGATATATGATAATCCAGTACCGCCACTATCGTGAGCAACCAATACTGTACCTGCGCCTGCTGCTAATACTGGAGTACCTTGTTTTGCAGCTAAGTCAACTCCTGTATGAGGGAATCCCATTCCATATGATGGATCCATATAGTCACCACCAGTAATACTAATTCTATTTGAACCAGGTAATGGGTAGCCGAATCCACCTTTATTAACAACTTGCTCACGGCCTTCACGCCCAGCTACCGCAGCTTCTCTTTGACGTCTTGCCTGTTCTTGAACAAGGTTGGTAATCTCTGAAGCAATAGCCTGCTCTTCAGCGTTTGCTTTTGCTAATTGTGATTGATAAGCAGATTCCTGACCTTTGGTTGCCTGCATAATCTGAAGTTTTGCTGCTTTCTGATCTTCAAGACCTGTTTCTTCAACTTGTTTATCACTCTTTAATTGTTCCAGATCTTTTGACTTCTTATCCAATTCTACCTTTTGCTTTTCAAGTTCGGTCTTTAAAGTATTTAGTTTATCAATGTTTAATTTTAGTTGAGCGCGGATGCGAGTTAGGTATTCAGTTCTTTCTACCAACTCAGAAAAGCTTGTAGAAGATACGATAACTGCCAATAAGCTATTATCTTTCTCCATATATATTTCTCTGATTACGAGGTTAATATTCGATCTTTGTTTCTCAATCTCAACCTCTTTTTGCTTGATATCATTCTCGTTCTTCTCTATTTCAGCGTTCGTCTTCTCTATTTCAGCTTGAGTGGATTGCAATTGCAATTGAATTAACTCCACTCGGCTGTCAATTACTGCAAGCTGGCTGTTCAAAGATGAAATTTCTTTCTGCTTGCTATCAATGAAGCTTTTTAACTCTTGAATTTTTTTGGTAGTAGAATTTATCTGAGCCTGTTTTGCAGCAATAGCATTAGATAGGTCATCAGCTTTTGCTGGCTGTATAAATGCCGCGCCAATTGAGAAAACCATTGATAGAGAGACAATCCCCATTAATAGTTTGGCAGTAGCTGATTTTTTGTTTTGTATTGTTTTCATTATTACCTTTCCTTATATATTATTTGATACGAAAGGGCTTACTTTTTGGGTGTGGATTTTCTCCACAACCCTTTTTGAGCAAACCATATCAGTGTATCATAAAAAATCGAGCTTGTCAACCTTATTCGATGGTTAACACACTTTTTTCGTGTTATATATTTACATTCAGTTTATGTGAAAATCAGGTTAAAATAGCTATATATAGCGATTTTTCCATACAAAAAGGGCGCGATGTGCCCCCCTAAAATACCAAATTTCGCTTATTTACCTTATTAGTAGTATAGCATGGTATTTTATAATAAAAAACTGTGGAGTTATCCACAGTTACCTTTTCCCCACTTACTCACATTTTGAGAATGGTTATCACCCTTTCAGATATCTACTTATTGCAATAAACGCGCTGACTACGCTAACAGCAATACTGATGCCGAACTGCCAAGCGATAATCATAACACCATATGAATAAATTGAATTATAGAAATTCGAACCAAATTCAGAGAAATATGACCGAATTGATGGCTCGCCAAGACGCAGCGCTATAATAACCGCGGCCGAAGCAAAAAGCATTGATATCAGCCCATAAAAAGCTCCTTCAAGAATAAATGGCCAGCGAATATACCAATTCGTCGCGCCAACAAGTTTCATAATTTCAATCTCCTCTTTTCTCGTATACATTGTCATACGAATAGTATTTAAGACCACAATCAAGCTCGTAATAATAAATATCAAGCTCAAAACAATGCCGCCTTTATTTACATATCCGCCAAAAGAAATTAATTTTTGCACTACATTTCGATTTTTTTCATAGCTGGTATTGTATACCATCGCGTCATATTTCCCTCCGCGGAAAAGCGCGTTGATCTTTTCCGTATCCTCCGCTTTGGTTACATTTATACGAAGCGAGGCTGGAATTGGGTTATCTTTTTCCGTAATAGTTTCATAAAGCGCCGGATCATTTTTATTCGATTCTTTAAAATCTTGGAAAGCCTGTTCTTTCGAAATATATTTAATATCCTTGATCTCCGGCATATTTGAAATATCTCGCTTTACATTTAGAATGTCTGTTTCGGCAATGTTATCATTGAAATATACTTCAAGATCGATCTTTGACTTTACTGTATCGATAGTCGAATTAATCAAAATACTAAGAATAATAAAAACACTCACCGTAAAAAGTGTCAATGTCATTACAGTAACAGTGGCAAATGTAAGCCATTTGTTTCGTATGAGACTATGAACTGCATTTTTGAAAGTTTTGTAGCTAAACATATTTTTTATAATTGGTATCGTCCTAATTTCTTATCACTGATTAATTTTCCATCTTCTAAAACTATCACTCTTTTGCGCAGGTTATCAACGACATCTTTATTGTGAGTAGCCAGAATTACAGTAGTGCCAAGCTTATTAATTTTCAAAAGCAATTTTACAATGTCTTCGGTATTTACCGGGTCCAGATTTCCTGTTGGCTCATCAGCTATCAGCAGATGCGGGTCATGCACCAAGGCGCGGGCTATTGCCGCTCTTTGAATTTCTCCACCTGACAATTCTCTTGGAAAACGATCTTCTTTACCTTCAAGGCCTACTAATTTTAATATTTTTGGTACGCGTGCATTTATTTCCGCTTGAGATTTTTCCACTACCTCAAGCGCATAAGCGACATTTTCAAAAATAGTTTTATTCTGTAATAATTTAAAATCCTGCCAGACCACGCCAATCTTTCTACGATAATAAGGAACATGACGACGGCTTAAACGAGTAATATCTTTATCCCCAATCAAAATCTGGCCTTTTGTAGGACGTTCTTGCGCTATCAACATTCGGATAAGAGTTGATTTGCCAGCGCCAGAGGGGCCAACCAAAGAAATAAATTCTCCAGATTCAATCTGCGCGGAGAAATCATCAAGCGCTATAATTTTTGGCGGATAAACTTTGGTTAGATTCTTTATAACAATCATCGCATTTCGTTATTACTTTTTTACCATTATACATCAAATTACAATTGAGGCAAGGCAGCAAATGTCAAATTTCAAATTTCCAATTTCAAATTAATGACTAAATTTCAAATGATAAAATAATACGCTCATAAATTTGACATTAAACATTTGACATTGATTTGACATTTGTCATTTTTAATTTGTCATTAAAAAGAATTTAAAGAATATTTTATTTTTTCCTGCGAAGCTCCTCATCTATAAACTCCTCAATATCTCCATCGAGAACTGCGTCCACATCTCCGACTTCAAAATCCGTTCTGTGATCTTTCACCATTCTATATGGATGCAGTACATATGAACGGATCTGATGTCCCCATGAAGCCTGCACATTTTCACTCTTTAATTTTTTTACCTCAGACTCTTTTTGTTGTTCAAGAAGCAATGCCAAACGCGACTTCAAAACTTTCATCGCTCTTTCTTTATTTTGATGCTGGCTTCTTTCTGACTGACAGCTGACTGTGATGCCGGTCGGTATATGGACAATTCGTACTGCGCTATCAGTGACATTTACTTTTTGTCCACCTTTTCCAGACGCGCGGAACGTATCAATTCGTAGGTCTTTTTCATCAATATCGATTTCGCTTTCATCTGCCAAGACTGGTAGAACTTCAACCAGCGCAAAAGATGTCTGACGCAGATTTTGTGAATTAAATGGCGATTTTCGGACTAACCTATGAACTCCATATTCGTTTTTCAGTAACCCATATGCATAAACACCTTTAATTTCTATTGTTACGCTTTTTATGCCCGCTTCCTCTCCTGCTGAAATATGCAGGATCTCTGTGCTCCAACCTTTGCTCTCAGCATAACGAAGGTACATGCGCATTAGCATTTCCGACCAATCCATCGCGTCCACTCCTCCCGTTCCGGAATGGATTGAAAGTATCGCATCTCCCCTATCATATTTTCCATTGAGAAAAGTTTTGACTTCAAGCGCCGCAAAACGCTTGTTAAGATTTTCTATTTCAGTATTATCAACCGCGCCCGTACAATCCAATTCCAATTGCTCCCAATCCCCTACTTCTTTCTGTAAATCAGCCAACTCACGCATAATCTTACCGGCAGTTTCGCTATTCTGCCAGAAAGATTGATCGGTTGATAATTTTTCCAGTTCTGATATCCTATCATAAATACCCTTCTCTTTGAGAAAGGTTTTGTTGCGGTCTATTTCGAGTAATAATTCTTCGAGGGAAAGTATGTTCATAAAAAATTAAAATATTATGAAAATATTACAGAATATTTCAAAATATTATTTCTTTAATATTTTACAATATTTTACAATATTTTCAAACCGCTTTTACCAAAACAAAAAACCTCAGGTTTTAACCTAAGGTTTTTTGTCTCACTTAATGCGAGTGTAATTATCTATTGATTACTTTCAAAGCTTTGTCCAAATTACCACTTTCTTTCATATAGATGTAAGAAGCGATAGAGATGAATGCAGCTAATAGTATCAATGCAAGAACTGTTTCAGAAGTTCCTGAGCTTGGCAAAGTTGTTACAGCTCCACCACCCAAATTGATGGTAACTAAGCTTGAAACAGATGTAATGCCATCAGCGGTACCGTTTGCAGAGTAAGTCAATTGAGAGATATTACTTGGAGTATCACTCTTCACCTTTGCAGAAAATTCATAATACCCAGTAGCACCCACGCTTAAGTCGCCTAGACTTATACCATTTGAGAATGAGCTGTCAGCAGTAGAGGTTGTGTTACCAGATAAAACTACTTTTACTGAACCAGCAACAAACTCCATATTTTTTGGCAACGCATTTGTTAACTTAACGTTAGCAAGCTCAGCATTTCCAACGTTTGCGAAATCAACATGGAATTTGATAACATCGCCTCTGTTTGCAGAAACAACATTATTGAATCCAATTGATTTTGCAGCTGTTGAATTATATGCAGTAGCATTTACGAATAAGTTCTTTGCAGCTGTAGGTTCACCGCTTACTGTAATAATACCATTGTTATCTGATAATGAAATTCCAGAACCAATTACTTGGTTGTCAGCAGCATATGTACCAGCAGCAGTGTTACCAGAAACCTTAACTTTATAAGTTAAGTAAAACCAGTGAGCACCTGCTAAATCAGGTAATATAACACCATTACCAGCACCATTGATAGCGTCAGCTAATGGCATAACTTGGTCAGTACCTGTCGCATCTTCATAATACAATTTTGAAAATCCTGGAACGTATTCAATTCCAGCTGGCATTATAGCGCGAGCGTGAAGAATTGTAGCAGCTGAGCTACCACGGTTTGTGATAGTCATTCTGTAGATTAATTCGTCGCCTGGGTTTGCATTAACGCTTTGTGTGTAAGCTTTGTCTCCCTTTGTAAGATTATACAAAGATGAAGCCAAAGTTACATTTGTGTTGATAGTTGTACCAACAGCAATCAAGCCATTGTTATCTGATAATGAAATTCCAGAACCAATTACTTGGTTGTCAGCAGCATATGTACCAGCAGCAGTGTTACCAGAAACCTTAACTTTATAAGTTAAGTAAAACCAGTGAGCACCTGCTAAATCAGGTAATATAACACCATTACCAGCACCATTGATAGCGTCAGCAATTGGAATAACTTGGTCAGTACCTGTCGCATCTTCATAATACAATTTTGCAAATCCTGGAACGTATTCAATTCCAGCTGGCATTATAGCGCGAGCGTGAAGAATTGTAGCAGCTGAGCTACCACGGTTTGTGATAGTCATTCTGTAGATTAATTCGTCGCCAGCAGATGCATTAACGCTAGGGTTATAAGCAGTCTCACCTTTTGTTAAATTGTATAGAGATGATGCAAGATATACTTGTGGTTGGCTAGTATTTGTATTGTCACCAACGCTTGAAGTAGCAGGAGTACCTGTCGTAACGCTTGCAGGTACGCTCGCGCCACCAGCAACAACTGATGCGTTATTTGCTGATAATGCAACTCCGCCATTTGCCATTACCTGATTATCAGGGGCAAATGATCCGCTAGCAGCAGAAACAGTAGCTTTGTAAGTTACAAAAGCAGTAGTTCCAGCTGGAATGTCAATTCCAAGAGAAGTTCCTGCAGCTGAAGCGATAGCATCAGCAACTGGAGCTACTTTGTCAGCACCACTTAAATCTTTGTAATATACTTTTGAATATCCGGCAGTATATTGTAAACCGGCTGGCATAGTAACTCTTGCCATTACTCCTGTTGCAGGAGTTGCAGAACCATTAGTAATGTTCATTGCAAAAAGCACGCTATTACCATTAGCTGCATTGACAGAATTTGTCCATACCTTATTTCCAGATGTAATATTTGCTACAGCGGATGTCAAAGACAAACCGGCAGCAGATGTTGCAACTGGAGCAACAATAGCGAAAGTCATAAGACCAATCGCTAAATAATTTATTAATTTTTTAATCATTTTTTCTCCTTTTGATAACATTTTCGTCTATTCTTATTCTCGTGTCATCGACCCTCACCAACCTGACACTTCAAAAAATCCCAAGACAAAAACGTACAAATTTAAGTTTATTATTATTTGTTAACTATTATTAATCTATTCTAAAAAATATTTAATATAGATTATTATTTTAAGTTATCAAGTTTGTTTGCTCGCTAATTATCACTAATTAATCGCTAATTTCGCTAATGGATTCAAAATTACCCATTCGTGAAATTCGTGAAAAATTCGCGACAATTCGCATTTCTCTATTATATATATTCAGTTAAGGAAAACAAATTTTTTGCGAATACCTTTATAAAAAATATGAGTGCGGCGAATGGGGAAACCCCCATTCGCCGCATACATTTCAAAAGGAATTGCGGTTAAACACTTAACTACTCCGGGGAAGCAGTTTCAGCGCTAACCATTGGGTTGAATGTCCTCTCTCGACTGATTTTGCCCATAGGCAGGGTAAAACTCAGAAGAGAGAAGAGTTGCTCTCCGCGGCCGGAGGAGGAGGCGGAGGCGGAGGAACTACCCCCACCGACGCCACATTCGAAATATTGGTCTTGCCTGAATCCTCAAAACCAGAAGTCTTCACTGCCGACGTCGGATTGGATCGCGGAGAAGGTTCCGGCCATGCGTTCGCGCCGATAACTGAGGTACTGGTGCCTGCGCCACCGGTCGTACCGGGAGCGGGCTGCCAGTCAGAATCCCATACTTGAGAATTCGGAACGTCAGGGGTTATACCCGAGACGTTCGTGGTATCCGCAACATTTCCGCATTTCTCGCAATACTGTCCGGCACCGCCATTGCCGTTTCCTGGTGTCGGATTCGGGTTCGGATTCGATGCGGGAGGAGGTGGAGGGACAGGCCGATTCTTACCGAAAACATTATCCTGAATCTTCTTCGGCATAATATTTACTGTGGCATCCCAGAGTAAATAGTCGAAGAAAAGTCCGGCTGGGTTAAGCACGCACTTGCGTCCGTGCATCGACTTCTTGAGGCTCATGTCGCACAGAGGCTTGTCGATGTACATATCTCCGAGCGTCCCCATGGTTGCGCCGATAATAGTATCTCTTTTGTTCTTCTTCGGCTTGGCCGCGAGCGAGTTGCAGTAGGAGCCAAGACTTTTGTACCATGTGTTGTTCGGGTCGAGCTCGATGAGTCTGCCGATCATCTTACAAAGAGCGTTCCAGTCACCAGCGTTATATAACGCCCGCGCCTGATTGTCCAGATCGTTTGCAGTATTGCCTGCGGAGGCTTTTTTCTTCTTGCCCGCTGGCGGTACTGAACCAACTGTCGGTTTCGTGTTCGTCGCGAAGCTGGGGCTGGTCACGATCTTGTGAATATCGTTGACCTGTTTCCCGGTTTTGATGATCACTGGTTTAGTTTCCCGCACGATCTTGACGGTTTCAGCGGTATCTTTCTTGATGTCCTTGATACCGGATTTGATTTCCTTGTGGTCGGCTTTGTTTTCGCGCAGTGCGTCGAAAACATTTGGGACATCTTCGCTGGGTACACCAAGTTTGTCGTCTACGACTTCAATGCCGAACTCGGTCAAGGCGGTATAGACGCACGTCAGATGTTCAATGTCCTTACCCTCTTTCGAAATGCAAGGGTCTACGATACGCGCCTTATAATCATTGGGGCAATTAGCAATCATTTTCCTGATCATGTCCGGCTTTGCCTTCTGGGCTACCAGACGCTGAGCGACCTTACCCCCAGGGGCACAGACCATCGTACATGTTTGCACGAGGCCCTTGTCCACAAGCTCCTCGCATTTAATGATATTCCCCTTGGGAACGACATCCTTTAGGAGTTTGCTGGCATCTTTCGCTGTCCCCGTGCCGGCGTCCTTTGTGACGACGGTCGGGTTCTTCGATACCTTCTGTGTCTTGGCGCATCCGCCGGCAAAAACCGCTCCGGCGAGAATCGCAATCATCAGAATCATCGGTAGCAATGCTACCTTGCGCAACCTCTTCATAGCGTTTTACCTCCTGTTATCCATAGATTTACCTCTTTCAAAAGTGAATGAGGCGGTGGTTGGGGTTTTCGCTATGTACTATCCCTATGCTTGTCCCCCCGCAGGAAAGCACTTGGAATCAAAAATATGTTTACTGATCCCTGCCTCAAAAATATCGAGGGCCTATCAGGAATCAGGTAACCTCCTTTCATTTTCTTGCTCCCCTTCCAAATTTGGAAAGAAAGTTTTGTTGTCCTTAACTGAATATAATAATAGAATTATTTATTCTTACTCTGCTCGATTTTTAATGTACATATCCTTTTATAAAAACAAAAACCCAAGACAAATAACTATTTGGCCCGAGTTTCTGTTTTCATTGTGTATTGGCTTTTTTTGTCCATGTTTCCATAGACTTGGCTTTTTGTCATATAAAAGATATTTTGGCTTTTTTAAAAATGATCCCTTTTACGATATGTGGCCATTTTAACACATTTTTTCAATAACGTCAATAATATTTATGTAAAATAAGCTATTTTATAAAAACAACCTAGAAAAACAAAAAGGACAAAATAATTTTTGCCCTCCTCAAAAACTTTTTTTCTCTCATTTTTAAATATTTTAGCAAATTTTAAATGGGTAGTCAACGGGATAAATTACAACTCTTCCTCTCTCGGCCTGTCTACTTCCACTGTACTAATTAATTCCCTTTCAACCCCGCCAATTTTTACGACATCTTTATCGATTTTTGTAAACTCTTTTCTCGCGCTTTCATAAGCCCCTACCGTAGCGCCAAGATTACTGCCAAGTTTACCCATGTATGCTTCATATTTCCGGATATGCGTATCAAGATCGCCAACTTTTTTTATAATAGATTTTGTTTGTTCTTCAATTTTGAATGCCCGCAAACCCTGCAAAACGGTTTGCAGATATGCAGCAAATGTAGTTGGGGATACTATAATCACCTTTCTTTCTTTGAATGCATAGTCAATTAGACTTCTCGTATTAACAGAAACTTCTCCGACTTCATTTACCAGTAGGTCATAATAAATTGCTTCGGCTGGGATAAACATGAAAGCAAAGTCCAGCGTCCCCTCTTTTGGCTTTATATATTTACTGGTCTCATCAATTCTTTTTTTCAGATCATTCTTGAATTCTTTTTCGAGCGCTTTTCTTTTTTCCTTGCTTTCTTCCGCAATAACGCGCGTATAGTTTTCAAGTGAAAACTTCGCATCAACTGGTATAATCCCGTCTTTCGTAAATATTGCAGCATCTACCGTATCTCCATCTTTGAAGGAATATTGTAACTGAAATGCGGTTGGCGGTAGAATATTTTCGAGAACTAACTGAAGCCCAGCCTCACCCAGATTCCCTCTTTGTTTCTGACTAGTCAAAACTTTCTGCAGATTATTCAGTTGTTCCGAAAACCCAATTACCTGTTTATTCGTCTCATCAAGCTTGGTTAATTTCTCGGTAACTTCAGAAATTATTTTGGCGCTTTGTCCGAATTGCATCTGCATGCTTTTTGTACTTTCGCCTAATTTTGCATCCATAACCTTCGACAATTCTTGCAGTTGGTTCTGGATAAGAAGAAATGCTTTATCATCCCCCACCGGTTCGCTCTTCTTTTTATTAAGGGAAACCAAAATATAGACTGATATGATAATCAGCACGACCACAAGCACTGTTAAAATTAAAATTGTTGGTTCCATATTTATAATCTACCACAAAAAATTAAAACTTTCTACATCAGTTAAAAACCTTTGACTTTTTCGCTTTTTTATGGTACAATTATACGGTTTTGTCAAAAGCTGTGGATAAAGCCAAAAACATAAATAAAAACAAAGAATGAAAGAGCAAACTTTAAAAAGATTCCTAACAACAATGAGCTTCGTCTTACTAATGTCATTAGCCCACCAGATTGAAGCAAGCGAATTAAAAAACGAGTCAAATCGCGAAACTGATGGTATTGCTATTTCTCAAAGACTTGGGAATATTAATATGACTTCAAACGATGAATATCCTGAAATATTACCACTACAACAAGGTATTATTAAAGAAAATAAGTTTCTTGATATGGGACAAGTAAAAATAGCGGTTAAGCAGTTTAAACAGGATATTAAAGGAACTGAATTAGAAAACCTAACTGAACAGAACATTTTTGGTTCGTTATCGCAAAGCAAAAACCTCGGTAAAATCCGCAATTTCCTATCGGAGAAAGAACGTAAGTTGGCAGAAAAAAATTTATATATAGAACATGGCGGTTTATCTTATAACCCCAAGAAAAACGAAGCAAAGAGTTATGAATTTGTCCTAAACCCAAAAAAAGGTATCACGGCTGGCTATTCAAAGGAGTCGGAGAACAAAGCAATGAAAATAAAGGTTGATAAAAACTCAGTAAACTTAGAAAAATCATTTAAGTTTTAAAAGATAAATAGAAAAGAGCCGCGAGGCTCTTTTCTAAACTACTGAATCATCGCAATATCTGGAGAATGGACAATTTTCACAGTCCATTTTCGATGGAGTAGCTGTAAATTCTTGCGCACGGATACCATTTGAAGCACGAATAATATTTTCTTTTACTTTTTCCAGCGACGTTTCGGTCGGAGTAAATGCCCCAACGATACCATTCATGAGAAAGAAAAGCCCCACTCGTTCTGGCAATTCCCCTGTTAATTCCTTTATCGCAAGGGCATAAACTCCCAGCTGAGTATTGTCACGCGCCCTATTGTCTGCTTTTTTCTGATCGTCAATCTCAGAAGTCTTGAAATCAATGATTCCCACTCCCCCATTTGAGGTTTTTTCGAGCGCGTCAATTCGCCCTTCGATAATATTATTTTCTATTTCAAATTTAAAAGGCTTTTCTATTTCTAAAACCTCAATATTGTTTGAATATTCTGCAACAAACTTTTTTATCACCCCAATACCTTCATCATATCGCTGCTTTTCGTGTTCTGCTGAGATGAACCCCTCACTACTCCAGTTTTGTTTATAAATTTCTAAAAGCTGATCCATATTTAATGTTTTTGAATTTTGGATTTGTGATTTGTTTGTAATTTGTAATTTGTCATTTGAAATTTTTGCCTTATAGTATTCTTCAATCACTTTGTGAATAGCGCGACCAAATATAATCTGATGATTGGTCATGAGCTTGATCGGAGTAATGTGAATAAATTTATATTTGCGTGGACAAGTCAGGTAATCGTCCACTTCAGCGCGTGATAATCTCAATTTCTCATCCTTAAGTTTTAGTCTGGTTGAGTAAAGCGGAACTTCTTTTGGCGCAAAATGTTCTATTCGCTCGAGCTCCGTCTGCTTTGAATATTCCGGATTTACATTTTCCGTTCCAAGCGCTTCCACAACAAATCGGCTGATTTTTACTGATTTTTTTCCGCCATAATCACGACCAAATGTCAGATAAAGCCTTTCAGCTGCTCTGGTCATACCAACATAAAAAAGTCTGCGCTCTTCAGCAAGATGGAGAGTTTTGCTGTCCGGCTCATCCTCATTTTCGTCAACACCAACCCAACCACCTTTTAATTCTTTCGGAAACCTTATTGGGTCGCCCATATTTCTCGACGGAAATTTCGAATCAGAAAGTCCAACCATAAATACATATTTGAATTCCAGCCCCTTCGCGCCATGAATTGTCAGAATCTTTACTGCATCATATGTCGGATCGTCCATTTCATCCGTAGGATCTTCGCCGATTTCTAAGAGAAGGTTAAGATATTCCATAAATTTCTGAATACCAACATCCAGATTTGCTTCTTGAAACCCAAGAATACGATCAAAAAAATGTGAAATAGAAACTATTTTTTCGCCTGAATTCATATCTCCTTTTTTCTCATTTGTCGCAAGCTTTTTCAGATATCCACTGTCTGAAATAAATTTGTAGAGAACTTCTCCCGCACTCGCAGTAATACTCTCTCTCCTAATATTTTGTAATATTTCTAATATTTCTTTAATATTTTCCAGATTCCCCTTTCCTAGGTCTTTTTCTAATACTTTTTCGTCTTCGGTTCTCAAGTACTCCTCAAGCGGAATGTTTTTTGATCGGACTTTGTGCAATACTACACTAATTCGGTCGAAATCAACCCCTACAAATTCCCCAACCAAGAGATTAAAAAGCGCTAGATTATCGGCTGGGTTTATTAATATTGAAAAGAAAGCGATCACATTTTTTATAATACTCTTACGAAAAAGCCCTTCGTTTCCCGTAAATAAATAAGGGATTTTTTTGCCAGATAGCGCGTTGGTAAATGGTAAAGCCTGATTATTTGACCGAATCAAAATCGCAAAGTCTGAGTATTTAATTTCTTTATTAATTTCTTTTAATTTCCTAATTTCCTCTGCAACATTTGCTGCTTCCTCTGTAGCGTTTTCAAAGAAAAGCAATTCCGGTTTTTTGCCATTTTGCATGTTTGAATTTAACTTTTTATTGATACCATATTTTGTCTCAAGACGATCTGGATTATTGAATTGAATTAATTTATAGCTCGCATCCAGTATTTCCTGAGTATTGCGATAATTTTCCGTTAAAACTACCTGTTTAGTATCCTCCCAATTTTCTTTAAATTCTAGAATATTTGAAATATCTGCCCCACGAAATTTGTAAATTGACTGGTCATCGTCCCCCACTACAGTAATAGTTGGTAAGTTATAAGTTGTAAGTTGTAAGTTTTTAGGATTTTGAATTTTATTGGGTATTGGGCATTGGTCATTGGGAATTTCTAAGGTTAATACCTTTAGCAGTTCATTCTGCGCAAAATTCGTATCCTGAAATTCATCAACTAATATATATTTATACTTTTTGCGAAAGTTTGAGAGAAGCTGTTCTTTTTCTCTCAATGCTTTGTTCATATTAAAAATCAGATCGCCAAAATCCATTCTATCATTGAGAGCCATCAGCTCCTGATATGTTTTATATGAATAAGCCAACTCCAATTGTTGCTCAGCATACTCTTTCTCAATTTTGCTATCAGCTTTATTTGAAAGATTCTGTGCAAATTCCAGGTATTGATAAGGACCAATAAGCTCGTCTTTGAGATGCGAGAAATGGTGGATCATATCTTGGACAAAACGCGTAGGATCCCCTAGCGGTCGGTAAACCTTCAGATTAAAATCAAATATATGATCACGAATAAATAATATCTGTTGTGGCTCGGTGAGAATCTTGAAAGCCGTGGAATATCCGAGAGAATATGCGTTTTCCCGCAAAAATTCTTCGGCTAGAGAATGAAAATTACACGCTTTTACGTCATTGTATCCGTATGGTAAAACGATATCTAACCTTTCCTCCATCTCTGCCGCAGCTTTTTTCGTAAATGTGATTGCTAATATTTCCGATGGCTTGGCTTTTTTTTCGGAAATTAGATATGCGATTTTGCTGATTATTACTTTTGTTTTCCCGGTACCCGCTCCCGCCACCACCATAAGAGGGCCACCATCGTATGTGACAGCTTCCCTCTGCGCATCGTTCAACTCTTCAAGAATTTCTTTTGTTTGCATAAAAGTATTATAAATTAATCCTACTAAAATTTCTATTAAATAAAAAAGGCGTCTAAAAACGCCTTTATAAATTTATTTTTGCCTATTTCACTTCTTCAATCTCGCTAACGGTTATCAAAACTCCCCCATCGGTACCTAATTCTTTCGGATCACCAGATATTCGAACATTCTTTCCAATGAATTTATCAAGGTTGATACCAGTACCATTTGCCAGAGCGGCAATCGTTATTCCTCCAGCTTCCAAAACATGCGTTCCCTCGCTGAATTGTCCTTCGGGCATTACGCGAACAATTCCCTCGATCCCTTGTGTATCGTCAGATTCAACTTGCTTTTGGGCAGAACTATCAACAGGCGTGGCTTTTTTTTGACTAACATTAAAACTCCCTATAAATGGCAGCGACATTGACACTGCCAAGATGACAATGATTGCAATGAATACAGCTCTTTTGTTCATAAAAATTTTTTCTATAATTAATAGATTTTTTGATTTTTTATTTTCTTGCTTGGTTGTCCAAAGCTTCATTTACCAGCTCATCGGCGAGTTTGTTTTTTTCTCTGGGAATGTGATGATAACTGACTTTTTTGAAATCGCCTTCGGCTTTTTTAACTTTTGCAAAAAGTTCTTTCAATTCTTCGTTTTTTACTTTATATTCCCCTCTTAATTGTTTCACAACCAATTCACTGTCAAGATTGCATTTTAATTCTTTTATACCCATTTTTGCTGCCACTTGCAATCCACCAAGAATTGCTCGGTATTCAGCTTGATTATTGGTCAGTGTGTCTCCGAGATATTTACCTTTTGCGAATATCACTTCACCGTCTTTTTTCAAAATAATTCCGACCGCGCCCGGTCCGGGATTACCGCGCGCTCCCCCATCTGTATATAATTCGTAATTCATAATTCCTCTTCTTTATTCGATACTAATAATTTCTTGGGCTAACTGACGTAGTCAATGTTACAACTGTTGGATTCCTTTTATCAGTACTTTGCGACTTGATAGTTATGTTTAATTTTGGAGGTATCAAAAGTAAAGGATCTGGCGCCGGATTTGTGGTAATTTCAGGAGTAAATTCATTTATTTTTATATCTGCAGGGTTGTTTAAAATGACCGCTGCGCCACTTGCCCAACCGCTTGTTGCGCCAATGTCTTTTGTGGAAGTGATTATTTGAAGGTTATTTCCACCTGTCGGTATAAAATATTCGTTTTTTGTAACCTTTCCTGCCAAAACGTCAGTATTTACTATGACAAGTCTTCCGCTATCAACCTTATAAGCAACACTGACCCTCTCTCCGGCAGAATTTAGTTCACCATTGGCGTTCCTCGCCTCTCTCGTAATTGTTTCAAGAATATAGCGTGTATTTTCCTGAGTCTGTCTTAGCACGGAAACCTTCTGATCTTGTCTAATAATATCGACCAAAGAAGAAGCGCCAAAAGTAATAAAAACCGCAAAGATAGAAACAGCAACAAGAAGCTCTATCAGAGTAAAGCCACTTTCTTTTTGTCTTTTATTATTCTTTGTTTTTTTCATTCTAAAAGTTTATAATTTCTAAATTATAAATTATAATTTCTAATTTGAGACTTTGACATTTTATTAGATATTATAATTTAGATATTAGACATTTCCTCTAATATTTGCTTTTCCAATCCGTCAAATATGTTTCCCCTTTCAGTTCCCCATCTTTGTTCCGATCCTTCCATGTAACTATAATAGTAAATTTTTTCTTTAAACCATCTTTTGGAGTTGGAGTTGATGCGCCATTAATATAAAGCGGCACTTGCTGAATTGGAGTTATCGTGATCGTAGTAGTAAAATCTTTATTATTAATTCTATCTTTCTTCCCATCTTTGTATGATGAAGAAGTTAACCACGCGTCATCCAGATTTGTGTCCCAATTCAAACCATTTGCAATATTTGTATCTCTCACATTATGCAGCTCTTCAATCGTTCTTTGTACAAGATTATAAGCAGCAGTTTTGCTTTGAGCGTTTTCCCACGTTTGAAAAGTTTGTTGCGCTAAGAAAGTCACAAAAGTAAGGATAAGAATCATTATCCCAATACTAACAATTACTTCAACTAACCCAAACCCTGATTGCTTTGAGGAAATAACAGAAAATTGTTTTTTATTTGATATTTTCATTTCTATGGTATTGTTGCTAAGGATAATGATATACTATTCGCGGCTTTATTTATATTTACGTTATAAGTATAATTCAAACCTTCTGTTGTTGAATAAACCTGAATATCGATACTATTTTTTGCCAGCTCTGTTCCGTTATTATTATAAAACCTTACCAAACCGGAAGTACGGTTATCCCCCACTAAATACGTAATCGTAGCAGAGGTATCCAAACCATCCGCCTTAATGTTTTTGATGCATACATTGCTCTTAAGAATTACAGTTTTTAAAGTTTGTGTTGTACTGTCGTTATGTATTTCAGATAAGTTAATCGTCTGCCCGCAAGTACCTGCGTTTGGCAGTATGATTTTATATTCTGTAGTATTCGCGCTTGATGGCGCCAATGCACGGCTTTGCGCCTCCCATAGCAGAGATCTTAATTCTTTTGCGGCGTTTTTTACCTCATTCCTTCTTTGCTGCTGCCGATAGTTAGGGACTGCCATCAAAAAAAGTAAACCCATAATTGAAATAACAACTAACAATTCAATTAAAGTGAAGCCTGTTTGTTTTTTGTTTATATTTTTCATATTTATTATCCGCCCAAATACCAATTCACTATATATTTTCCAATAAATAAAGCCAATAAAGCGCCAATCACCAAAAATGGTCCAAATGGCACTATGTCTTTGCGCGTTTTTTTCTTTGCTGCTATTAAAATTATACTAACAATACTGCCAATAGTAAATGAGAAAAATAGTGAAACTAAGATCAATGGATAACCGAGAATAATGCCAATTAATAAACCTAATTTCACATCCCCCCAGCCCATTCCTTTTTCTTTTGTTGCCAATACCAATATCAAGAATAGCCCCCCACCAATGACAGGCCCTAACAAAATATTGAGAACCTCTGGCTTAAAAATAAAAAAATCCAGGTGAAAGATTATGTTTATAACCGCTAATACAGCAGATACTACGATAGCCGGTATGACAACTTTATCGGGAATGATATAGTGAAAAATATCAAAGAAAAAAACTACGACAAAAATCATGATGACTAAAAGATAAAAGGCAAAAAATAGATAAAGATTTGCGCCGATCAGAACGTCCGCAAAACGAATGTAGAGTAAAGCAAATAATAGACCTGTAACCAGCTCCACAAAAGGATAAAATATGCTGATTTTTTCTTTACAATGACGACACTTCCCTTTCAGAACGACAAAAGAAAGCAGCGGTACCAGCTCATAAGATCTCAATTTATTCTGACACTTCGGACATTTACTTCTGCCAAATATAATAGTCTCGTCTGTTTCCAAACGCGATATAACGACAGAAAGAAAACTGCCAATCATCAAGCCAAAAACAAAAAATATCAGGGTATTTAATATCATGATTTAATTATAATCATTCTATAACAATTCACAAGACATTATAAAAGCCCGCTTGTTTCCAAGCGGGCTTTTGAATTTAACTTATCAACAAATATTATGAACAGGTTCCTGTATTTGCTGCTTTAACCGGAGTAGAATTATTCCAATTTTGGTTATCAATACACCATGTACCTCCACCTTTCATTCCTGTAACACTTACTGCCCATTTCTGACCTATAGCGTCAGTCGTACACACTATCGTTCCTGAACCCGATAGATTTTTCTGAATATTATCACGAATTGTTATAACCGTTGGATCCATGAACATGCTGCCGGCAGCAGTACAACTAGATATTGCAACCGTTCCATTACCATTATAATTTCCATTTGTATCATAGAATATTTCAGATTGCGCTCTCAGACTATCAAGCCCAGCCCTTACAGCCGAATCAGCTGCTTTGGTTCTAGCTGAATTTAGTGATGCTAAAGCTATCAATGTTAATAAACCAATGATCGCAATCACCACCAAAAGTTCTATCAATGTAAAACCCCTTTCTCTTTTGTTCATCATGATTTCTCCTTGTAAAATTAATTAATAATTATTTATATTATAGGCTCATTCATTTATAACTCAAGAGGATTATTTTCCTCAATTAATTTTAATAAACACTTGATAATTGATATATCGGCATTATGATTGCTAAGACTAAGAAAAGTACCGCAACACCTACTATTAACATAATTATTGGTTCAAGCAATGCTGAGATTCCTTTTAGAAGATTATTTGTATCTTGCTCATACATTCGAGAAACGTCAGAAAGTATTTTATCAAGCTGCCCTGTCTGCTCGCCCACCGCAATCATTGACGATACTAAAGTTGGGAAAATCTTACTTTTCATCATCGGAGTTGATAGTGGTATTCCTTTTTCGACCTCCAAGACCATATGCTTTAATTCTTTTTCAACAATTGAATTTCCCAGCGAATCGCTAACCATAGATAGAGATTTGATGATCGGCACTCCTCCGCTAACAAGTAGCGACAGTGTTTTGGAAAAATTTGTTATGTAAATTCCCCTGTTAATGGTTTTGAAAACTGGCATATTTAGCGCAAGAAAAGCCACCACGTCTTTCCCGGTACTTGTAGCGGAAAGATATTTTATCAAAACCCCAAGCCCGATAAGCAATACTATCAATATATACCAATAATTGACCATGAAATTACTTAGACCTATCATTATTTTTGTTAAAAAAGGAAGTTGCGCACCAGAACTGGTAAAAATATCCTGCAACTGTGGAATAATATACACTAACGCCAAAATTCCAACAGCCGCTACTACTCCAAGAATGAAGGCGGGATAAATCATTGCTCCTCTGAGTTTTGATTTCATTGCGTAGCTGCTTTCGAGCTGATCAGCCAGATCGAGTAACACTTTGTCGAGCTTACCGCTTGCTTCACCGGATTTAACCATATTTATAAAAATCTGTGAAAAAACATCGGGAAATTGAGAAAGAGCAAAAGAAAAGCTCTTGCCATTTTCTATCAAGCCAATAAGCTTAATGATTATCTCTGATAATTTTTTGTTTGGGGTTTGTTTGGTGAGATATTTAAGAGAGTCCATTAGGGGCATACCTGCATTAATCATCGTTGAGAGCTGACGTGCAAAAATTGCTTTGTCTTTTGCCTTGATCCCACCGAAAAGACCAGAAGCATAAGAAACCACCCTCGCCTCAAACGAAAGAAATGGCTTTATCGTAATAACCGCAAGCTTATTGTATTTCAGGACATCTTCAGCTGATTCGATACTGTCAGCCTCAATAATGCCTTTTACAATCTTGCCAGCTTGATCCCGCGCTTCGTAAATGAATTTATCCATTTTGATTTCTTGTTTTTTTGCTTTATTGCTTAATTGTTTATAGTGTCGTTACTCTATATACTTCTTCCATAGTTGTCATACCCTTCAAAACCTTTATAATACCGTCTTGTTTCATTGTGATCATACCTTCTTTCAAACCTTGATTCAATATATCTGTAGCAGATGCACGCGCGATACAAAGTCTTTGAATTTCCTCGCTTACCCGCAATAGCTCATAGACACCAAATCTACCTTTGTATCCCCCGCCACCGCAATTGGCACAGCCAACACTTTCATACATTTTTTTATCTTCTATTTTTAATTCCAATCCTTGTCTATAATGTTCTGGAATTTTATCGTATTCTTCCTTCATATCGTCATAAACCGCTGCGGGAATCTCTACCAGCTTTTTACAATCAGGACAAAGCTTACGCACAAGTCTCTGGCCGACTATTGTATGAAGTGATGAGGCAATTAAGAATGGTTCCACTCCCATATCTATGAGACGTGGAATTGCCCCAGCAGCATCATTAGTGTGCAATGTTGAAAAAACCAAGTGACCCGTAAGAGCCGATTGAATCGCCATTTCTGCAGTTTCACGATCGCGGATTTCTCCAACCATTATTATATTTGGATCTTGACGCAGAATTGATCGCAGTCCATTGGCAAAGGTATAACCAATATATGGCTTTACCTGAGATTGATTCACTCCCACCATCTGATACTCTACAGGATCTTCTAGTGTTACAATATTCACACCTTCTTTATTTATTCGCGAAATTGCCGCATAAAGAGTTGTTGATTTACCGCTACCAGTAGGTCCGGTAACGAGCAATATCCCATGTGGAATTTGAATTGCTTCCAAGAAATTATCATAAGATTTACCAGTTAACCCCAGGTCTTCAATCGTTATTAATCCTCCTGATTTATCGAGAATTCTCATTACAACTTTTTCGCCGTTAATAGTTGGGAAAGTTGAAATTCTTAAGTCGATTTCTTTTTTACCAAAAACAACATCGATACGGCCATCCTGCGGGACACGTTGTTCATCAATTTTTAATTTTGCCAAAATTTTGATGCGCGAAACCAGCGCTGCATGATCTTTTCTGGCAATAGTAGCAACTTGGTTTAAAATTCCGTCAATTCTATATCGTATTCTTGTATCCGCGCCTTCCAAAGGCTCGATATGAATATCGGACGCTTTGATAGCAACACCATACTTTATTAATGCTGCCACTATACGTGGAACTGCAGAATTTTTAATTATTTCTTCTAATTGTTCTTTTGTTTTGAGGTCTTCTTTTACTAATTCAGCGATGCGCGAAAAATCAACTTCATCAGTAGCTTTTTCTTCAGGTTTTTTTTCTATTTTTTTCAATATACCTGAGGCTAAATCTGCCTTTGGTGCTGTTTCCATCCCAGTTTCTTTTTCTACCATTATCGGACTCTTATACTGTTCAATAATTTCATTTAATCCTTTGACACTAACTATATATGGCTCAATATTTAGATGATTGCCTTTGCTAATAAAATCAAGCGCTTTTTTGGTTACTGGATCCCAAGGACGTGCTAAACCGACCTTCAGAGTTTGATCATCGGTAATTTCAAATACAACCATATTGTATTTTATCGCTACATCTTCTGGAAATTTTGATAAAACCACAAAAGGAACTTTTTTCCCAGAAAGCGAAGCGTAAGGTAGCCCATAAACCTCGCCTATTGCTTTTACCATATCTTCTTCACGGCCAATCCCTAATGAAAAAATAGCATCTTCCAAATATGCTTTGTTTTCACCTGCGATTTGTTGGGCTTTTGTAATGTCGCTGGGCGTTACTATCCCCTTTGAAATTAAAACATCAGAGACATTTTGTGTTAAAGATTGATTTGCCATATTTGATTAAAAATTATATGGATTTGATTTGCCCAGTTCATTTGGATCAACATTGATCGGCAACGATTCCGGTCTATTCAAAGCATTAATTTCGCTTTCTAAAGTTGGATTTTCTATCTGTGGTATAGAAACTATGGGTCGTGTTTTTAGATCCTTGGAACTCGGAATTGTTGTATAGTAAATATACCCGACAAATACAAGCGCTAAAGCATTTAGCGCTATTCCTATAATTACTATCAAGTCTGTTTTCTTTTTTATATTTTCCATTGTATTTTATTAAATTATTTTTTTGAAAATTGCAAAATTGAAAATTGAAAATTTATTTATTGATAGTATATATATCCGCTGATATTAAACCGCAATACTTCAGATGCTCCAGCTTTGATATTGCCGCCTCCCTTGATAGAAATATTAGATATATTTACCGGACGTATATTTACCTCTAACTTCTTCAGAAACTCTTTTAGGTTCGGATAACTGCCAGTAATATCAATCTGCAATGCAACTCTTTTATAATCTGTTTTTACTACACCTGTTTGACCAGGGATAGGAGTGTCATCAACTATTTTTGGAGTGAAGTTATTTATAAAAAGATTATTATCGGTAGCCAATTTTGAAATCATCAGCAATGCTTCAGCAATTTGCGGATCCTGCGGCAGCACCTCTTTTGTTTGATTAATAAAAACTTGTTTCTCTTTTATTGTCTTCTCAAGATTTTGTAATTTTGTTTGTTTTTCCTGTAAAACAGACTTATCAATGCTCAAATTTTCAAGCTCTAACCTATTCGCACGATATGCCGATGCAACAGGCATCAAAAAGAAGTAAACTGCAACAAAAGCAACAATCGCAGCCAAAAGAACCATGACTGGTATTTTTTCCTCTTCTTTTATCTTGATGCTTGTTGAAAAGAAAGATTTCTTTTTATTTTGTTGTTCCATTTTTTATATTCTTAAAGATATTTTATTTGCATTAAATAACTATTCAACCTACTGCGCTACAAACCTCTCTCCTATAATACTGGCAGAGAACTCCCACTTTCCGGGGTAGTTGTTGGAGCAGGCGTAGGTTCCGGTGTTGGAGTGGTTTCAGGAACTGGAGAAACTTCCGTATTAGTTGTTGGATTTTCAGCTGGTGTAGTTTCATTTACGACTGGCGTACTCTCCTCTACCGTAGGTTGTGTAATTGCTGGAGCTGCCGGATAGAGCGCCTGATGACTGATTTTTTTTGCAACTCCAAAATTAATAACAAAATCAACATATTTATTATTATTTAATGTAACCAAAGAAGCATTAGACAGCGAAACATTCGCAAAAACATTTTTTGATTGATCCGAACTTTCTTCGTCTTTCATTTGCTGCATTGCGACAACCAAAGTGGACAATGTCGGGTAGTCAGGACTTAGTCCCGCAATCTTCATTGATGAAGGAGAATCGGCTTCAAAACCGGAAAAAGTAATACCGGTTGGGACTACTTTTTCAAGTTCATCAAAAACAAAAGACCAATTTGGGTTGTTATTTAGTATTATTGCGACGCTATTATTTCTTTTTTCAATTTCTTTTCCCACGCTTTCCACGCTTAACATCCCCTGATTCACGCTCGTTAGTTGCGCAATTTCTTTTTGCGCCTGTACAACTTGTTTCTTATTCATATTTGAAAAAATCAGAAACGAAAACGCAGCAATAATAAAAATAGTCAAAAAAACTATAGAAAAAATCATAACATTTTTCCTTTGCTTTTTTGACTCTTCATTCTCAATAAAACGCGCCGTTGGCTCGCCTATTTCGCTAGCTATTTTAGATACGTCAATGTCTATCATTTGTTTTTGTTTATTTATAAATATTTTATAACATGTAGAAATTAATGCAATACTAAAATTTTATCCACCAAACATATTCGCGCTAAACCCAGGCGGCGGATTAAATAACAATCTTACATCATATTGGAATTGTTCTGCCGGCTGTTTTATCAGATTTCCATTGATATCATAAATACCAAGATAGTTTCGTAGAAGTGTAAATCCTCTAGCTATAACTGCCCCTTTGATAACCAAAGTATCCTGATCGCCAGCTGGATCGCTTTCAGTTATAAACTTTCCGAGATTAAGATGCGTTGTATCTGAATAGATATAGAATACCGCATCAACTTCTTTTACGTTGCTGCTGATAGTAACATTCCCATTTCTCACGATAACTCCTAACATACTATTTGAATTAGCATAGGTCAAATCTCCAGAAATAGTAACGTCCCCATCAACCAATATCGTATGTCTTCCTGAAATAGTTTCCGATGAAGAAATATTCAATCCATCCTGATACCACCAAACTTTTCCTTCTGGAGGAGCGCTCGGATCGCTTGTAAAGTTGTTTGAAATAAATGATGATGATAAAGATTTTATCGCATCAAGAGAATTCGCTTCTGCAACCTTTTCTAATTTTGAAATATTATTTTTCATTATCTTGCAGGCAGACCCCGGTACGCAGCCATCCAGGTCTAAATCAGAACCGCTTCCGGGCAATATTTCATAACCTTTGATCTTCCAGTCATTCTCACTTGAGTTCGCTGGCGCGATACCTCCTCCTGCTGCAATAATATACTTCGCATTATATACCCCTTTAGTTGGATCAGCTGAACGAAGGTTTAGATCGCCTTTCGCATAAATCGTACCGCCAATATTCTCTTGCCCGAAAGCATTAACGATAACATTTAAATCAGAAGCGCTATCCTGACTCCCGTTTACTGAAATCTCAACATCATTTTCAACCACATCTGTTTCCAATAAACCCTCGCCATAGCTTGCCGTTACTTTTAAAAAATAATGCACGCCAACCAAACTGTCGGGAAGAATATAGGTAAATTTGCGATTTGCTTCAGTATAAGTAGGAGCAATATTGTTGCATATACTTTGATCTGAATTACAATATTGGACATTTGTAATACTTAAATTTGAATTTTGCACTTGATTGTTTTTTACATAAATACTGTCCGATATTGTTGCGCCTGAGTAAATGGTGCTGGTGTTATTTACATAAAATTCAACATCATAAGTAGTGCTGCTCCTCGGAGCAACATATTCTTTATGATCAGTTTTGGAAATATGCGGTTCGGCTGCAGTGCCGATTGCCAGAATTTCTGCCGCCGATCGGTACCAATTAATTCCATTTTGCGAAATCTCTGCAACGCCTTTCAAAAGTTGAAGATTTGATAGAGTCCTCTTCGCTGAAGGAGTAAAAAGTAAAGTTTCAGCCGTAGTAATTGGCAGAGCTTTAAGATTGGAGCTCATATTATCATCTGATTGAGCTAACGCCTTTGAAGAAAAAGCCAATATTAAAATCGCAAAAAAAGCCAACATTAAAATCGCAAAAAAAGCCAACATTAAAATCGCAACTGGTTTATTCTGTAAAAAAATAGTTTTTTTACATTTTCTTGGCATATATTTATTTAAATATTTATAAAAAAGATATTATTAGCCACACTGGTAATCCGTGATTTTAATAATCTGTTTAAAAATTAAAAAATACAAAATAAAAAATTTTTCTACGGTACTACCGGTGGCGTTACTTTGAATACCACATCATACTCGCCTGGTTTGGCTGTATAATTTGACCAATAAAGTGTTTCGTAATTAGTAGTTGTATTAATATGACTTCCCGTGATTCCGTCCGGATTTGGTGCGCCGCTAACCATAGAATTGAAGGCAAATCCCGGCGGCAAACTAAATTTTAGTTTAACTATCTTTTCAATACTGCTCATATTCGAAACTTTCAAAGTATATGTAATCGCATTAGTATTTATGGGTGTTGTAGTTGTTGAAGCACTCGCATCCCCTACTGTTGATGACGGACCTTGCGCTGAAAGATAGACCAGAACTCCAGTCAGACCGTAATCATTATTTACAATGGAAGGTGGCGCAACAGGACAATCGGATGGACAAGTTGTTGAATTTTCACCGGGATCACAAACCCCATTCCCGCAGGTCGATGTTGGTATTTCCGTTTGAATTATTATTAAATTAGAACCATCCTGCGAACCGGCGCCACCAGAACTACCGCCTAAAGACCCATCATAATTTGGAGCGCCTGTAACATCCATTATTTGTGAAGGTAATACATTATTAATATTATTACCGCTTGCATCAATAAAATTTTGGGTTTTGATAGCGATTCTTCCACCCCCGCCACCACTGCCATTATATGCTACATTCGCACAAGACCCATTCGAGAGACCGCCAATTCCTCCTTTAGCATAAAAATATACTGTCCCAGGATTCATTCTAATATTTTTTGCTTCAATATAAATCGATCCTCCGCTTCCTCCACCGCTACCGTTCAATCCTGTCTGCCATGCATCTTGTCCATTAGCGATAATATCACCGCTCACAATATTTAGCTCACCTGTCGCAAATAGTCTTATAACACCTCCTCCTGAACCGGCGTATTGATCCACCGAGGTATTACAATTTGCTCCGCCTCCGCCTCCAGAACCAAAGTCAGATGGGTTGTTTGGATCTCCATAAGTGTTTGTATTGAATTGAGAACCTCCATTTTTACCACCTATGCCACCATAAGTGCCACCACCTCCATTATCAGATGGTGAACAGCTTGTTGCCGCAAAACCTCCTCCCATTCCTGAACCATTGCCTGGCAGATTGGATGGACAATTATAAAACTGACCAGCTTTTCCAACTATGCCACCAGGCTGTCCTTGACCTGATACATTAATAGTCGAATTATTTAAAGTAATATCAACTGCGTGAATTTCCATTTTTTCAAGGTTTGACGTATTAACAGAGCTATTTATTATTGTCAAACTGTTAAAATTATGAGTGCCCGAAATTACAAAGTTTTTCATAAAATAACTGGTAATTATAATGTCTTTTCCTTCATAAGATAGATTATTTGCCAAGATTTGAAATGCAGACGGATTCATGGGGTTTGGAATGGTTCCATCAAAAGTGATGGTATTCCCAGATACTTGTGGATTAACCGCGGAAATTTCCGTGTTTCCAGTCTCGGTTGCTTTTGTCTCAATTTTTTTTATATCAAACAAAGTAAAATAAGCCGCGGTCGCAATAGCGGTTATAGTTAGAACCATCATCCCATGTTTTAAATGTTTATTTTTCGCCATTTAAAATTGTTTTCTTTATTTATTTGAAAATTGTAAATTGAAAATTGAAAATTTCTCCCCCTACTCCCTTCCCCCTTCCGGAGCATAGAGTTTATATTCCGGCTGGCATGTTTCCATTATTTCCGCGGTAGAAGAAGTCCAAGTGTTCGCCCCAGTTTCACTTACTGAACCAATACCATAATATAATATAGGATCTCTATCACAAGAAGTAGTAATTATAAAAATTTTTTCAATTACTCCACCGGCATAAGTGGCTTTGACTTTCACATTCGCTGGACTGGCATCTGAAAAGACTGTCGCGCCAATTTTTACTGTAACCGTTGAAATACCGGCAGTGTTTGTATTTGACCAAGTAGTACCTCCGACAGAAAAAGTGCCAAGCGCAGTGTCAATTATTTGCCAATCGAAAGTAACGCTTGCGCCGGCAAGGCTCGCTCCATCTTCATCAAAAGCAGAAACCGATAAATTCAACTCTGTATTCAAACTACCCGATATTCCAGAACAAAAAAGATATGCGGAACAAGCAGCGCAACTATTGCAGGCAGCAGCCAAAGCAGGGGTTGGCATAAAGAACCCAAGCGTTAAAAGTATAGTTATGATAAATAATATCTTTTTTGTCATTTTTTTGATTTCTTGTTTTTTTGCTTTTTTGGTTATTTACTGTACTGTGCTAACAAGTTTTTCATTTCTGGATTACCAGGAATTGCGCTTAACCCTTGGTTCAAGACACCTATCGCCTCTTGCGCTTTATTCATTAGATTATTATATAAAAAGGCTAAACTAATATAAACTTTATAGTTTTTGGCATCCAGACTGATTGATTTCTTATAATTAGTTTCGGACTCGCTATATTTTCCTTGATCTCTATAAACATTTGCTAAATTACTATAGGATCTGGCATCTGTAGGATCTTTTTCAATGGCTTGGAGATAGACTTTCTCAGCGCTATCGAGTTTCCCCAAGTTATAATATGCGACACCCAGATTGAAAAGATCCTCTGCAGTCGCCGCTCCATTTTGCTGCTTTGTGGTAATTTCCTTAACAATTTGATTATAATTTTTCTTCACATCTTGGGCTGGTGTTTGGGTTTGCTCGTTATTTGTATTTTGAACGGTATTTTGAACCGGTGTTACAGATGTATTATTCTTTTTATTAGTAAATTTGAAAACTAATCCTATACCCACGATAATAATAATGATCGCGGCAAGAATTAATGCTATTAGTTTTTGAGAAGTTGATAGACTTTTCATTTTTTATTTTATTTATTATTAAAATGATTTGATTCTTGGTACGCGGATGGTTATGTTTTTATTAAATGTACTACCATCGCCATTTCCAGTAATTTTCAGTTTTATTATTCCTGATTCAATTAAATGAATTACCGCTTTTTGTTTGCCGGCAACTATCGAAGGATTGATAGTACTGGAACAGATACTTTCGACACCAGTGTCTGGATTTATTAGCGTACACTGCGTCGTATATTCCCCATTGGCAAATATTGCTCCGTCTGTATCTACTAAATAAAAGTCAAGTATCACATCATCACCCGCTCTTACCGGCGTAGAACATTTCGTTTTATCTGAACAAATGTCATAGTTGTTTCCGTCTTGCACGATGGTAATGCCTCCGCCATTAACGCCGGTTAAGGTTTGATTTCCGCGTTGCAAAGAAGCGCTAAAAATCAGGTTTGAAACGGCGGAGGAGGGAGTGCAGCTTCTTGTATCGTCTCGATTAGTTGGTGTTGTTAGAGAACCATCAATCCTTTGACATTCTGTTCCGCCATAAAGCGGCGCGGGATTATTGCAAGTTCGGGTCTGGAGATAACCCCCTGACTGATTGCAAACCCCCCACGCATCAGTAACCCAAGAATAAGTATAAGAAGGAGCGGCTGCGATTGAAAAATAACAATTTTGAGAAATCGTTTTATTGCCATCGCTATCGGTAACTTCTACTTTTGCCGTATAAGCATGGCCGTTTTCAAGTCCATCTATACCGCAATTGCCACTGGTAATTGCGTAAGGGCTGATAGCATTATAGTCGTCTCTCCGGCAAGCTAATCCTGTAGGTGCTGTACTATCAGTTAAAATGAAATGATAATTTGTTATATAACCGTCTTCTGCGTCAAAAACATTATTCCAATTAAAAGTAAAATTTTTGGTTCCTGCTGGTAATTCGGTATAAGGACAATTATTAATATTTGGTTGAGGAGGATAAGTATTGGTAGTGGGAGCAGTAGGGGCTGAACCAACTGTTACGGTAACGTTTTTGGACGCACTGCCTCCTGGACCCGTACATGTTGCTGTATAAGTAGTTGTGGCTGTAAGATTATTAACTGGTTGAGTCCCGGATATACCCGTCCAATTACCAGGATTAATAGTACAAGAAGTAGCATTGGAAGAATTCCATGTCAGAACAGTCGTACCATTGTAGGAAATCGAAGCGGGCGAAGCCGAAAAAGATATGGTAGGAAGAGGAATAGAAGGTATTAATTTAAAATATGCCATTACGGTCGCATTGGAAATAAGAGTAACAACAGTATTTGCAGAACTGCTATTTTCTATAGAACCCCCACCAGAAATTATTACCCATTTATCAAACTCATAACCTGCTTTTGGGCTGGCAGAAATTGATAATTTTGATCCGATTGCTCCGACTCCTCCACCCGAAACCGTTCCATTACCATCACTAGATTCAACATTTAATGTTACAGTCAAATTATTAACTATTGATTGATATGGATTACTAGATGCATTACTGGTCGCAACCCATAATTGAACCGTAAAAGGACCTGAGGAATTATAAGTATGCTGAATAACAGGACCACCTGAACCTTGGTTGTTATCACCAAAGTTCCATAAATAACTAGTTATCGGCAAACCTGATGGAGACGAAGAAGAAGATGCGTCAAAATTAACAGTATTGTCATTTTTGGTATAAGTGAATAAAGCAATTGGTTTAATCGGATTGAAATAACTCGTTGCTGGCAGATTCCAGGCATATAGCCCCGCGCCTAAGCCATTCGGAGCATAGCTATAAAAATAAGGTTTATATGTTACTGAACTACCCTCCGGAATGACTGGGTACTGTACGGTTATATTTATTTCATAGCAACCATATGCGCTTAAAGCTCCCGCATCATAAAAATTTGACATACCGCTAAAACCAGTTCCTAATGCGAAAGTTATCCCACTCGTATGACCATAATCTGCATCGAAAATCCAAGAACTATTAATAGAATTTACCCCGCCTTTAATCGTATATAACATTTTTGGCGCATTTGGATAAGCTGATGATAAATAACTATATGTATTACTTGCAGCACAAGAAGGCCAACCGGCAACACCAGTGATTGTTGTGGATATCGAAGCAGTCGCAGGAGCTGAAGCCGCTTTTGCTTTTTGAGGAACAGAAATAATTGAAGCAAAGATAGCCCCTATGAATAAAACAGCTATAAATAATATTTTTTTATTCATTATTTAATACCCTCCAGAAAGCTTTCTATCATTGAATCATTTTTATTGAATTCCAAGCCTTTTTCCAAAACTTTTTTTGCTTCCTCTATATTCCCCTCCTCTTTCAAAATCATAGACAAACCGACATAATTGACTGAATTATTTAAACCCATATCTATAGACTTTTGATAATTTTCCTTTGCCAAATCATTTTTACCGGCCGCTAAATACGCATGCGCCATATTGGTATAGTTGATGGCAACATCCGGTTCCAAGGCAATTAGTTTTTGGTAATAAGAAATGGATTTATCATAATTCCCAAGATTGTAATAAACAGCGGCAATTTGCAACAGCGCGTCTTTATCATTAGGATTAATTAAAATATATTTTTCCAAATCAGTTACGGAAGATTTAAAAATATTTATCTTTTCTTCTCCGGATATTTTCTTACCATCTTTCTCTCCTTTAAAAGCGCTGCTAATATCTTGTTTGGCAGTTTCGGCTTTTTGGGTTACATTTAATTTCACATTTTTTGAATATTGAACAAAACCAAAATACCCCGCTATAATGATCGCGATTAAAACTGGAATTAAAACTAAGATTGTTTTTTTACTTAATTTCATTTTTTATTAAAATTTAAATGTTTTTTATGGTATTGTGCAATTTTGCGTAACAGTAGGCTTAGCGCCCGTACAAAAACTGTCATTTACTATAACTCCGTCCGATCTTCGGCAATAAACATTCCTGCTTTGTGTCCCATTATTACCAAGTACACAACTTCCCCAATTACCCCAAGCGCCATTAATTGCCAAAGTAAATGTAGCCTTAACATCTTTGGCAGTATCCATCGTCACTGTACAGAGATTATTAGTACCGGTACAAGCCCCACTCCAACCGGTAAAAGCAGAGCCAGCGGAAGCGTTTGCCTTCAGCGTTATTGAACTATTATACATTTTATCTACATAACAGCTTGTACCACAGCTGATATCTCCGGCAGGATTAGTAGAAAGGACTCCCCCGGAACCAGTACCATCTTTGGTAACAGTAAGTCTATAAGTTTGAACAGAAAAGTTTGCCCTTACAAGACCATTCCCCGCGCCAAAAGTAAAAATAGCAGGGTTAGAGTTTGGATCAGAAATAGAACCATTACTAGAAAGCACCGCCCAGTTAGAAAAAACATATCCGGGTTTAGCTGTAGCCTTAATTTCCCTAGTAGAACCGACTGCCCCGGGACCAGCCCCGCTTGTCGTACCCCAACTACTGGGATTAACCTGAAGCGCAAGATTATAAGTGGTTTGCGCGAACCCCTTAATCGTACCGCCAACAAAAAAAACCAAAACTGCAATAACTAAAATCAACATCAATAAAATATTGCTTTTTTGCTTTGCTTTCTTATTTGTATTTATATCTATCGGATCCATTTTTTAAGTTAACTTAATTTGCCACTGAAAATACTTCTGTAGTATAACCCTTTAGATCTGCCATCTTTTCATCAAGGCATGATTTAGTTATCATCGTAGTATTCAAAATCCCAACCTTAGTCTTAAGTTCAGAAACATCAGATTTTTATTTTATTTATTTTTTAATAATTTCTTTACCACATCCGCGCTTTTTCGATTTCTTGCTTTTTTGTTTAATTGTCCCTCTCTATGGCAAAACTGTGTCAAAAGTAATCACTGTGTCTCCTGCTTTTGCGCTAAATCCGCTCCAAAGCAAAATACTACCCGTAACCACTGGGTCAGCCAAAGCTGCTCCGTCTTTTTTTGCCGTACCAGAAGTATAATTAAAACCTGCCGGCAAGATATATTTCACATCAACTAACTTGTCCGCAGTGTCCCCATTACTGACTGTTAAAGTAACTTTTACAGTTTGGTTCGCTCCCCTTTTTGCAGTAGCATACATTGTCGAATCAGTAGTATTTTCCAATTTCGTATGAATTGAAACGCCTTTATATTGATAAGTATTCCCAGATGTTGTTGGACAAGTCGGAGAAATTACCGGGGTTGGGTTATTCGGATTACAAGAATTTTTAACAACTGCTGCATATCGCAAATCGGAACTTGTAGGATTTGGTAGATAAGCAATTGAATATTTCGTTTCACAAGCAGGAATTACCGCCCTTAAAACCGGATCAGATGTATCAGAATTATTATCTAAAGTCAAAAATACAGACGATTGTCTATCTGCTGCTATAGCACCACCAAAAATAAAATAATTACCGCTACCAGAACCACTTTGAATATAATAAATATTGGGAAATATATATCCTCCTGATGATTTATATTTTTTCGCAGTATAATTTGAATTACCGTCATTTGCCCCTAAAATATAACCTTTATCCGTACTGATAAACCGATATGTAGAATGAGTATCGATGCTATTTGCTATTCCATAAATATTAGTATCATACTTTCTACCCTCATCTTTCCATTGTCTATCAATAGAACTAGGAGCAAGAACCCAAGAACACGCCACATAACCATCACCATAAAGCATGCACATACCACTATCGCTTACACCAATTCTTTTTGCATTATTGGAAAAACCAGAAAAAGCCGGTTTACTTATGCTATAAGAAGATAAATATGATTGCCAGCTAGAACCATTATTATCACTATAGTATGCACCGCCATCATTTTCTAATACAACAATTCTATTCCCAAAAGAACTTATATCTACTATTTTTGAAACATTATTACCTAAGGCTGGAATTTGATATGATGCAGTTATGTCTTCCTCGGGGGAAAATAAAGTAATATCGATTCTTTTTAATTTTGTCGCTGTTGAATAGAAGAGATAAGGAGACGGTTGAGGAGAAGTCGCAATAGCAGTAATCTCTTCGCTCGAAGGGATATTAATAGGGTTTTTCCATGTATTATTATTCCAGTCATAATAAACTATCTTATCAAAAACTTCTGCGCTTGTTTTCGTCTTCCCTTCATCCTGTGCCATACCGCGCAAAGATAGACCGTAAACCGCGCTAGCCATAAGAAGCATAACTATAAAAATAAATGTTTTACTTTTCCCCGATGTATGCAAAAGATCATATCCCGCTCTCTTTAGTCTCAGTTTTAGATGAAAAAGTTTCATGTGATAATTTAATTTTAATTAATGTATTTTTGCAAAGGCTGCCTTTTCCAATTTCTTAACACGAATATCTAAATCTAAGAAATCTTTTGAATCAACTTTTGTTTTCAATTTCTCTCTAACCGCTTTAATCTCTGCTATTATCGCTTTTTCCATTATTCCCATACTATCAATCTTTTTCTCAACAAAATCCAATCTTTCAGCAAGGCCGTCAAGCTTACCTTCCAAGATGCCAAATCTCTTGTCAACCTGTTCAAATCTATTATCAATGTCATCCAATTTTTTGTCTACTCTTTTAAAGTTTTTATCAACAATAACAGCCAAACCGTTAACTTCATCTGAAATTTTTTGTGAAAGCAATGTTATTACCCTTTTCTCTGATTCTTTAATAGAACCATCAACAATTCCCTTAATTTTTTCTAAATCATTTTGATCTAGCATCTTGCTTCTTTAGTTTATTATTTTCTTAATTTCTTATTTTTTTATCACCCCATTATCTACAAATACCAAAAAACACAGACACACTTATCCCTTCATATCAAATTATAGAATTATAAATATAAAATAACAACAACTTTATTGTCGCTAATTTAAGCTTTTTTTAAAAATAAAAAAAGGATCAAAGAAATTTATGGGATTTACTAATTGATGCTCAGCTCAAAAATCAAAAACTATTGCATGTACTAAAATATTAGATTATAAAGAATCCATGAAGAAAAAAAGCAAAAAAAGATTTCATTTTTATTTATCTATGCTTTTTTTTGTGTGTCTAATTTTTTCAGTATTGAGCACTTTAAAGATTGGCGCCGAAGCAGGCTCTGCTAATCATTTTTTTAGAAATCAATTAAACAAAAATCCGGAAGGATCTGGAATTCAAAGTATTAAAATATCCGGCATCGCAGGTAATATATATAGCTTCCTCTATGCTGGTCAGAGCCAAAGTAATCTAACGCTTGCACCGGGTGAAAGCGCAGATCTTTCGTTAAGTCTAAAAAATACCAGCACTACCTATTGGGACAGAGGAACATTTCACCTTGGTACTAGTCATTCACAAGACCGAAATAGCATTTTCTCTGATGATTCATGGCTTTCTGCTGATAGAATAGAAATGGATCAAGATATCGTAGAGCCCGGAAATTTTGCGCATTTTGGTTTTACTATCACAGCCCCAGAAAAAAGCGGCATCTACTATGAATACTTCCGACCGGTTATAGATGGTACCGCATGGCTGCAAGATGTAGGAATATTTTGGAAAATTACTGTTAAAAAACCAACTGATGATATTTCTGCTCTTCCTATTTATAATAAAATCGGCGTCAAAAAGATTGTGATTTCAATTAGTTCTCAGAACCTGAAATGTTATGAAGGCGCAGATATTGTATGTGATTTCAAGATTTCTTCCGGAGCCCCAGGTCTCGATACACCAATCGGCAATTTCAAAGTTGAAAAGAAAAGAGATGTCGCCTACTCTGCTGCTTATGACCTATATATGAATTATTGGATGGCTTTCACACCAAACGAAGCCTATGGAATTCATGAATTGCCTTATTGGAAATATTCTTGGGGCACAGTTACAGAAGGCGCAAATCATCTCGGAGTTAAAGTCTCGCATGGCTGTGTCAGACTTGGTATTGGGTCAGCAAAACAAGTCTACGACTGGGCTCCAATTGGAACGCCAATACAGATAGTTGATTAAATAGAAATTAAATACAAAAGAAGAGTTTTTTATAACTCTTTTTTTGTATTTAACAGGGGTGGTAGGAATCGAACCCACATCATTGGTTTTGGAGACCAATGTCCTACCATTGAACGACACCCCCGCATCGCAGTGAGTTCCGTGCTTTCCATAAAAATTCAATTAAGAATTTTTCCTTCAAGCATTCCACACTGCTCCTTTTACGAAAAAATCCGACTATATATTTTGGTATAGATTTTTTCGTTACTAATTCAAAGATTTTTATTTATTTCGCTTCTTTATGCGGTGTATTTGCTCTGCATCTATTGCAAAATTTTACCAACTCCAATTTATCAGGAGTATTTCTCTTGTTTTTGGTCGTGTGATAATTTTTTTCTTTACATTTAGTGCATTCAAGAGTTACTAATCCTCTTGGCCCCTTACTTTTCTTTGCCATGTCTTCTTCCCGACATTACGTCGGGACTCCTTTTAATTAATACTTTATAACTTTTAACTTTACAACATAATAGTTATCTATGCCAAAGCCGTTGTCGGGAATCGAACCCGAGACCTTCACCTTACCATGGTGACGCTCTGCCAACTGAGCTACAACGGCAAAAGAAAAATATAGTCGCGGAGCAACACCGAATTTTTAATTTTTAATATTTAATTCTGGTTTTTTATAAAGCCGCCCATCGGACTCGAACCGATGACCTGCCGCTTACAAGGCGGCTGCTCTACCAACTGAGCTAGGGCGGCGAAATGGTGGGAGCAGGATTTGAACCTACGAAGGCCGAAGCCAACAGATTTACAGTCTGTCCTCGTTGACCGCTTGAGTATCCCACCATAAAATTTTTAATTTTATAATTTTTAATTTTTAAAACGAATCTTCAATTGACCGGTCACATTTTCTCGAAATAGCCGCAAATATCAACGTCAGCTCATGAGCCTCCAACCATAATATCCTACATCTCCTACATCGATCAATATGGCTCTCATTTGAAGTTCCTATCATTCTTAGCCAATACTTTGTTTCGTTGGCTTCTTTTTGACAAATTCGTGTTTTGTTCTTAAAATCCTTCTTACTGCTTGCTCCATTAGCTTCCATATAATTAGCTCCGATACTTGTTGCTGATCTAACTATCTGAGAAATTAAAGGTCTCGATATTTCATTCCCGTCAATCCCCATGCAAAATTTTATAACATTTTCACCAAACCGCGCAACCCTCTCTTCTAAATCATAGTTCATTTGTGCGTTTATTTAAAAATTACAAAATTAAAAATTAAAAATTTTACTCAATTCCCTTCATCTCTGCTATTTTATCTGTAACTTCACGGATTAATTTTTGGTAATCTTCGTTATCTTTATCCAAAACCAAAGCTTTTTTGTAAGCATCAATCGCTTTATCATAACGTCTTAATGCCGCAAAGGCAAGACCGAGATTAATATAGCGGTGTGGAACAAGACTATTTAATTGAATAGATTTTTGATATGCATCTATGGCCTCTACATATCTGCCTTGATTAAATAATGATAAACCAAGATTATTATAAGTTAAATCATTGTGCTTATCATACTTTAAAGCAATTTTAAAAGATTCTTTAGCATCGGAGTAAACTCCCTGCTCAAGATAAATAATTCCTAATTTATTATATATTTTAGAATTTGTCGGGTCAATCTCCAATCCTCCAATTAAAACCCTTTCTGCCTCACCATACTCTTTTTTCTCCATAAATTTATCAGCCTTTTCTATTAATAGGTCCATTGATGCTTCATCTTTGCTTGTTTTTTCTTTTCTAATTGAAAGCATTTTCTTGCCGGTTTTTCTTTTTTTATTAAAATAGTCTTCTTCCGATGCCTCAAATTTATTCATTTGCTGGATCATGCCATCTCCATTTTCTGAACCTTCCGGAATGTTTTTCAATTCACCTGATACCGCGGGAAACTTTCGGGCAATTATAATAAATATGACCGCCAGCGCTATTAATAAAATTATTATTTCCATATTATTTTGTCCTATTGTTGTTTTATTTCTATTATATTCTATGTCTGATAAATATTAACTTATTCAAAACATGAAATTCAGAAATTAAGAAATTCAAGAAATTATAATTTCTCCTAATTTCGCACCCAGCATAATTTCCCAATTTCTATCCCTACATTTTAATCGTTTTCATCATCTTTTTCAACTTTTTCTCCTATTTGAACTTCAATTCTACTCTTATCCTTATCTACCTCAACCAATACAGACTGTTTTATAATATTTTGGTCTATTACCACACCCATACCTTTTTTTGTCTTAATTTTACTGCCTAATTCTGGAAGATTTTTCACTAATGATTCATAAACTTCAGCCTCGTAGGCGAGACAACACATTAGTTTTCCACATACACCGCTTATTTTACCACTCCCCTTTCCAGCAAGATTTTGAGACTTTGCCATATCCATTGTAATACTTTCAAGGTTTTGCAAGAAACTCGAGCAACAGAAAGGCCTACCGCATCTCCCAAATCCGCCAAGAAATCTCGCCGTATCTTTTGGCCCAATTTGTCTCAAGACTACTTGTTTTTTCAGCTTTGTTGTCAGGTCCTTTACTAATTGACGGAAATCAACTCTGCTTTCTGACGAAAAAATGAATGTTACCTTGCTTTCATCAAAACCAAAATTGGCATCCAATATTTTCATATTTAAATCATGTTTTGCAACCAACTCAACCGCTATTTTCAGATATCTTGCTTTTTCTTTTTCCTGTTCTTTTATAATACCATAATCGCTTTCGTCAAAAGCCCGAATAACAGGAAGAAGTTCCCTTTCCTTTGAACGCGAGTCCATATCTCGAAGATTCACAACCTCTCCTACCTCTTTTCCGAAAGAAGTTTCAACTACCACCATATCTCCTTTTTTTAATTCAATACCGTTCGGATCAAAATGATATATCCTGCCGCCTTTGTGAAATCTAATTCCTGCGATAACTTTCATGACCACCTCCTGCTACATTTGTAATATAAAGTCTTCTATCAAAAGACGCTTTGAGGCATTAGTTTCAAGTTTAGCCAATAATAAAAATAAGCTCGTAAGCGTCTTTACTATTTTATCATATTCTAAATTTTTTTCCAAGCTTTCAAACACTTTTTTGTTAATATCTTGCATTTGCTCATTTCCCTGTTTTGACAATAGTAAGTGGTAAAGTATCAAAACCCATGTTTGAATCGTTTCTTTTACTTCTCCCCTGTCATCAATCTTTTTCGCTAGAATCATTTTTTTGAATAGGTCACTATTTACCAATAATATATTCAATTCCTCTGCGAAAGCTCTCGAATTTTCTTCGATTAACTCCTTTTCAATAATATTTCTGTCTAAAAATGTATTTATGTTACCAAGATTAAAAAAATAGTAAAGGTCGGCCAATCCACTGGTATTGAATTTTGTATCTATAAAGCCTTTAATCTTTTTGAGGCTTGGTCGGGCAAAAAAAACCGCTGGACAGCGTGAGAGTACTGTCTTTGGCAATAATTCTTTATTATCTGTTATCAAAATTATCAAAGAATTAGAGGGCGGCTCTTCGAGGGTCTTGAGCAATAGATCCTTTGATTGGTAGCCAATATTCTGCGCATTGTTAATTATGATTATTTTTTTCTTTCCATAATAAGATGAGAGTTCGACATTTTTCTTGGCTTCTACTATATCCTCTTTAAGAATTTCTTCATCCTTGCCCTTATTCAGTATAAATCCCCCTGAAATATAGCCATTTTTACTCATTTTACACGATTTACACTCACCACAAGGATATTCTGATTCTTTACCATCGCATTGGATGTAGCGAGCAAGTTCTATTGCAAAAAGGAATTTCCCGCTTCCAGCCGGACCATAAAAAACATAGGTATGGTGAAGTTTGCCATTTTTCACAGCATTTTTGAAGAAATCAAAGTTTT
This sequence comes from Patescibacteria group bacterium, assembly GCA_022703645.1. Taxonomy (GTDB): domain Bacteria; phylum Patescibacteriota; class JACPGU01; order JACPGU01; family JACPGU01; genus JAKLDG01. Next base: position 520,327 of record JAKLDG010000001.1, read on the forward strand.
TTTTGTGAACATCAAGAATATTCATTGAGTATTGGATATTTTAACGTTTTTATTATATAATTAACATTATACTACAAATAATATTTTTACACATATGACAAAATTTGAGGACAAAGTGTTAACCTGCGAAGAATGCGGAACAGAATTTGTCTGGGATGCTTCCGAGCAGGCTTATTTTGCAAAAAAAGGATTTAAAAAAGTTCCAAAAAGATGCCGCGCCTGCAGAGCGGCCAGAAAGATTGAAGAGGAAAAAGAAAAAAAGAATGAAAAAGAGATTACTTGCATAAAATGCGGAAAAAAAGGGGTAACTTCACAGGAGCTAAAAGAAGGAGAGGAAATCTATTGCATGGATTGTTATCTAAAAGAACGGGAAAATCCATCATCAAATACCCAAGTCAAAACTGAATAACTCTTATTAGCGTCATTCGCGTGTCATTCGCGACATTCGTGTAGCTTTCAAAAAATAAGCCCCGATCCTCTATTGAGGATCGAAGCATATGAAATAGGTCAAACTTTTGCCTTAAAGCTTTTCCTGAGAGCCCTTTTTGTACCGGGCTTAAATGTTTTTGTTGCGCCGCACTTCTTGCAGTTCAATTCGTAGGTATTCGTTTTGTGGTTATATGTGACCTCATCACCCCACTTGTGATTTTGCGCTTCGCAAACCTTTCTTTTGATTTTCTTAATGCCTTTCTTTACTCCCCCTTTAACCTTATGAGCTACCTTTTTGATTTTTTTTCGCACCAAAAAAACCTCCCTTCGAAAGAATTGATATTTTGATCAAACTTGGAGAAAAAACCAATTATTTGGTCTTACCAAGAGATTTCAAACATTTTGCGCAAACCTTGAGACGAATCTTTTGCCCCTTATTATTTACCGTAACAGCTTGAAGATTAGGAGAAAAAGTCCTTCTAGTTTTTCTATTGGAATGGGAAACATTGTTCCCCGTACCTTTTGATTTTGAACAAACATCACAAACCTTTGACATGGTGAAATAATTAATTTAATATGAAAGTATCCACTTGTTAAGTGTATCAAAGTTTTCCCCTTAAGTCAATGCTATATATCCAATTGAATATTGTAAAATTGAGAATTGATTGAAAATTGGAAATTGAAAATTTAAAATTTACTATAAATTATAAATAAAAACATAATATGATTTTTCAATTATTACAGAATCCCTTAATTTTAGTTTTCTTTCTCGTAAGTATTATCTTGGCGGTTGCTTTTCATGAATTTTGCCATGCCTGGGCTGCAACACGCCTTGGCGATTTTACCGCGAAATACCAAGGAAGACTAACTTTAAACCCGTTAAAACATCTTGATCCGATCGGTTTTATCCTTATGCTTGTGGCTGGATTTGGCTGGGGAAAGCCAGTACCCGTAAACAGTAATGCATTGAAAAAAAGAAGTGACGAAGCGTTGATATCCGTCGCCGGTCCAGTATCGAATGTAATCTTTGCCTTCATTGTTGCAATACCTTTATTAATTCTTCAGAATTTTTCATCCCTTCCTGAAACAAATGCAATTCTAGTATTTCTCTCAACTCTATTGGAAGTAAATATATTACTTGGAGTTTTTAATCTTATTCCCCTGCCACCACTAGATGGGTTCAACATTGTCAGATCTTTAACTCCTAATGCATGGCAGCCTTCTATTGAGAAATTTGGGAAAAGCGGACCGGCAATTCTAATTGGAATTATTGCCCTAGATTATATAACAGGAATTGACCTTCTTTATCCCTTGATAATGGGAGGAGAAAGAATAGTTAGCGGGGTAATATCTCAATCAATTATGTTCTTCATTGATTTAATTAAGCATTAAATAATTAACGATAATTCACGTTTTAACAAACCCTGTTTTGAGATGGGGCTAGTGGTTTAAGATCGACCTACAATTTTTATTAGGGAGCTCACTATATGATTTCGCTGATGTGAAGTCATGAGAGCACCCACCTAGATTATCTAGGTCACGATCTTTTCTCATTTGGCCCTATCTTAAAGCAGAGTTTTTGTGCCGGGGCATGGGATAGTGGCAGTCCGCAAGGCTGGGGGTCTTGTAGCGGCGGTTCGATTCCGCCTGCCCCGACCAACCGAAACAATTTGCGAATTCAGTGCAAGAATTCAGTTGTTGGCTATCTTATCTGTATTTTATTTGGCAGCATTTCAAAATATAATCAGAAACCTGCGCCAGATGCGAGCAAGAAGCACCTTTCGGTCTCAAAGTACTTTTTTGATTTTTATTAAAATCAAAACTATGACTTTATCATAGAGCCTTAAGTTTTCGGCGGTTCCAGTCCTTAGACTAAAACACATTGCCTATTCTGTGGCTTAGTATAGCATTTTTTTGAGAGTAAAAAAAGAGCGAGATTTTCGTGAGAAAAAATCGCTCTATTATTTCAGAGAAAAAGATCAAGGGTTCAAAAAATTCAAGAACCCAAGATTCAGGATTCGGATCACTCCGGGAGAAACCCAGACACCGAAGCATAGGAGCCGCCGTAGCTGTCAATACTGCGCGCACCGAACCTCACCCCGCCGCCGCCAAAGTCGAAGTAAGGCGCACTACTGCAGAGATTGAAATCGTTATCAAAAAGAGACTGATCTCCGGCGCAATCCATGTCCAGCTCCTCCCAACGAGAAAGTCGTTTATGGTGAGTTAAGATAACAGAGCCGATCTCAAGAGACCCCTCACCGAACTCCCCACCGAACTCTCGTCGAATATACAGCTTATGCCCCCCTTGAACTGACTTGCCTCGCCATCTCATGCCGAGTTGCATGGGGTGAATAATGATGTCAGCTCCCTTTTGCATTTCGATGAGGCGATCTATCATATCGGCTGTCCGTGAAAGTCGACCAAAGTAACCCGGCGTAATCTGCACTCCTTGATATTTATAAAAATTCCCTCTCGATAAAGCAATCTTTTCCAGAACCAGATTTACACCGGAGCAATAGCGCGCAGGGCGGTCCTCCACCTTCGGATAAAACTTTTCTGCCAGCGCGTACTCGTTCGGAACTGCAAAAGGACCCTCCACCCATTTTGGCAAAACGAGTTTCGGATACACGTCACACATATAGCGGAATGTCGGCTCCGGGTCAAGGCGGGGGAAATATTTTAGGAGTATCTCCACCTGCTTTTCGATTGGCTTCGGTCCCCTGTACTCCGGCGGGTAAGTATATTTTGACTTCACTTCCTTGTCGGCGAAATCCTTGGGTGTGCGGTTTTTCGCAATAAACTGCGCGAACATTTCAGCAAGACCCGGGGTTTCGTTAATACGCTGAGCCTCTTCATCGGAAAGCTCAGCCTTGTCATACTGTGTCTCCACGATAGACATGCACTTGCGACCTTTCGGATCTCGGTGTGTAACTTTCGACGGGGCCAATGTTTTATCTTCCATCGGAACCATCTCCTTTCAGTACAATGCTCTTCAGCTTTTTAACCCAGATACTCGGGTTTTTAAGGTTCATAAAATCTGAACCGTCTATCTGTTAAATTATACCACGAAACTAAATAAAAGTAAAGTATTTTAGTCGGTTAAGCCATTTTATTCGCAACTATCTTTGTTATACATCTTATTCTTTTATTTTTCATTCCAAAACCTTTATCTTTTTATCTATCCCTGCTATAATAAATCAAATTTCAAAATAGCCGCAATTTCCTAAATCGTGGCAAGAAGCGAAGGCGGAAAATTGAGCGGAAAATTCGGATTCGGGGTTTTTGGGCGGAACAATTCTGCCCCCATCAGAATGCTCCGCCCAAAATGAGATTCAGAAATTCTTATTCGGGTTTTCTTCATAAAAATTTCGCGCTTCGTTCAATAGTTGCGACCAAAAAAATCACTTCCCTCTTTTGCAAAATAGAGTTATATTATAAATAAATCAATTAATCAATAAAGCAAGGAAACAAAAAATCAATAAAAAATCATTATGAAATCAAACAAAAATGAACTCGGTTTTTCTGTTTTTGGAACCATTTTTGCAGTTGTGCTATTAATTGTATTAATTGGTGCCGGATATTTTGCTTATCAACTCGTAAAAGACAACAAGAATAATTTAACAACTAAGAACGCGAAAGATATGATCACGAACCAAGTCGGCAAAACCAAAAATGAGATCGATTCCGCTGCCAGTAGTGCTGCAACCAGCGCCATAAATGAGATAAAAGACAGCGCAGCAAATAGTGCCAAAGGCGCGGTAAATGATACTGTAAATAATGTTTTAGGAAAATAAAAATCAAATATGGAAAATGAGAACTATGTTGTAAAAGTCGGAAAAATTTTATCACGTCAGAAAAAACCTGACCGCTATACTTTAGTTTCTATTTTGAAACCACAAACTATCGAAGAAAAAAACCACGGGATAATATATTTTATTATCGAGATTCTTTCTACTGATCCTTCAATGATGCGGGTTGCAAAATTAATCGAAAAAACTACTATTGATGAATATTACCAGAATCTATCTGATGGGCTAACGAGTCTTGAAAACGCTTTAAAAAAAATTAATGAGAGACTCGCCAGTCTTGCTGACGAAGGAGAAATCGGCTGGATTGGTAAAATTAATGCCGTTATTGCGGTCTTGGAACAAAATATTCTTCATGTCACGCAAAGCGGGAATCTCGAAGCATATCTGGTTCGCAATCATCAGATAACCCATATTACCGAGAACCTGTCTTCTCCAAATGAAAAACCAAACCCCATAAAAACTTTTATCAATATTGCATCGGGAGATCTTATCGTTGGGGATAAAGTTATTATTTCAACCTCAGAGCTTTTCTATCATTTTTCTCTTGATGATCTGCGCCGTATTGCTGCAAAATTCTCCCCTTCTATTGCCGCAGCATATATAGTAAAGATGCTGCGCAAAGAAGAAATTGAATCAATCAACACTTTGATTTTAGAATTAGGCGTAGGCGAAGAAAGCGACAATAAATTTAGCGAGATTGGAAAAAAGATTTTTAATGAAGAAAATATCGTTGAACAATATCAAACAAAAGTTTTACCTTTCTGGCGCGCCTTTCTGACTAGATCGAAAAAAGGAGTCAGTCAAGTAAAAGACAAAACAAAAGAAGTTTATGGCGATCGAATAGCTCCTTCAGTGAGTAAATTTGCAGAGGAAGCAAGTAAGAAAGTAAATGAAAAATTAGCCCAGAAAGAAATGCCGAAAATCGAAAAAGAAAAAAAAGGAAAAGCCGCAAAAGATCTGTTGGGACTTATCTCTAATGAACCTACCAAAAAAGGAAAACTTGTCACACCTCAACAGGGACTTTTTGACAGCCCGCGCAGAAATCCTTTCGTTATAATTATTAGTAAAACTACTACAATAATAGGGCATGTAAAGGAAAAAGTCTCTGGTTCAAAGAAAATGAGCCAGGTTTTCGGCATTATTGCCATTGCGCTTATTGTGATACTCACTTTCTCCGGCATCCTTTCTTATGGCAAAAAATCAGCTGCTAATAAAAGAACGCGGATCGAACAACAATACATGGATCTAAAAAATAAAGTTGATGGCGCAATTAAAGCAAATGAACTTGGTGATATCAAAAATGCCCAAGCACTTCTTGAGGAGGCAAAGAATGAGATTAAATCCATTTCTTCTTCAAAATATATGCAAGGGGAGATTTTTGCTTTAGAGAAAAAAATCGATGATTCGGTCGCAACAATATTTAAAATACAACAAGTTGATGACGCAACTTCTTTAACAAATTTTAATACCGTTGACCCTACTATAAAACTGGGAAATATATTTCGTGTTGGAAATAAAGTTTTTGCAATTGACCGTGAAAGATATAAAGGCGTTTCTTATTCGCTTGATGAAAAGAAAACTTCAAGTGAAGCAAATCTTACTTTCGATGGCTTGATTGCTAGTATCACACTATTGAATGATAAAAATTCCGTTGCCATGTTGACGAATAATCCCGATGGACTTTATGTTTTTAATGCGAAAGTTGACGCAACACAAAAAACCAAACAAATAACTGATGAAGCCTGGCCGCAAGGCAAAGCTGTTTCAAGCTATTTGGGGAATATTTATATTTTAGTCCCAAAAGACAGTCAAATTTATAAATATGCTTCATTGGTAAATAATTACAGCGCCAAAAATAATTATATCAAAGATGTTGGGGTTGATATTTCTAACTCAATTGATATGGCGATAGATGGAAGTGTTTACCTACTGCAAAAAAATGGCGATGTGGTGAGATTTACAGCAGGTAAAAAAGATGTGTTTGGTCTTACCGGAATACCATCTGACAGCAGCGTTAAAGAAAAAGACCCGAATGCTTTGATGATAAATCCTATCCGTATCATCACCACAGTAGATATGCAGAATATTTATGTGGCTGATGCCGGCGCAAAAAAAATTATTGCATTCGATAAAGACGGGAAATACAAAACTCAATATGTATCTAGTAAATGGACAGATATGAAAGATATCTGGGTTGCCCCAGACTTAAATAAGGTTTTCGTTCTTTCAGGAACAGAATTATTCGAAGTAAATACGACTAAATAGCCTTTGCTAGATTTAGCCCCCTCTCAGCAAGAAAAGTATTTATCTGATTAAAATTTTCAGCAACTTTTTTTATGTTATCAAATTGCCCTAGAGCTTTCAGAAAATCTTTCTTTTCTAATATTTCCGCAAAGATTTTTATAATCATCCCAAGCTCGGTAATATCTTTAAATCCAAGTGGGATAAAAAAGCTATCCCATTCATTCTTTTGGCCTAGATCGTTTTTTGCATTTTCGATCATAGTACCAGCCTTATTTAAAGCCGCGATATAACTCTTTCTTTTACCATCGTTCATCAAAAGACCTTTTACTAGTTCTTTAACGTCAATCTTATCGCCACTTTTTTCTTCTAAGCCAAATTTATTTTCTGACTTTGATTGCTTAGGTTTTCCAAAAATATTATCCAATTTCATATCAAATCTTCCTACTATTAACTTAATAACTTTATAGCTATTCTTACATTTTCTTCTTTGCTTCTATTCCCATTAACCCCAGACAATCCTTTAGTACTATTTCTGTTGCTTTAATGATTTTCAAACGGATCGCTTCTCGCTCGTCTCCTATTATTCTACAATTATCATAGAATTTATGAAAATCGGTCGCCAAGTCATGAATATAGGTAGCCAAACGGTAAACTTCGTAGCTCTCCCCTACTTGCTTCACTAATTCCGGATAACCGCTAAGTTTTTTCACAACTGCAACTTCAAATTTATCAAAATTTCCAAATAGATTTTTTGTTTTCTTGTTTTTTTGTTTAATTGATTTGCCTAATACACTATTTATCCTCGCACTCGCATACTGAATATAGAAAATCGGATTTTTATTGCTTTGCGATCTTGCTAGATCAAGATCAATGTCGATATGACTGTTGCTATCGCGAGAAATGAAAAAATAGCGTGCCGCTTCGGTTCCGAGATCTTCCACTGCCTCGCGAAGTGTTATAAATGTTCCCTTGCGTTTGCTCATCCTCACTTCTTTCCCGTTTTCGATTAACCGCACAAATTGAGTGATAATTATATCAAGTTTGTCCTTATGCCCGAGTATTTCGGCAACAGCTTTAAATCTGGAAATATATCCGTGATGATCAGCCCCCAGAATCATGATGACTTTACTGAATTTTCTCATCGACAATCTTTCATATAAATATGCAATATCACTCATTAGATATGTGAATTCTCCATCGCTTTTTCGCACTACTCTGTCTTTTTCATCACCAAACTTTTTAGTCTTCAACCAATATGCTCCATCTTGTTCATAAACCAAGTGTTTTGCCTTGAGATATTCCCACATTTTATGAACTATTTTATCCTTGAATAAACTCTGCTCGCTAAACCATCTATCATATTTAATTCCAAAAAACTTGATATCCTTTTTGATAAAATCATCCATTATAATCTTTGCTCCAATTTCTCCGGTTTTTTCAAGATGCGAGTTTATCCAATCAATCCCTTTTTGCCTTTTTATTTTTCGCGCAACGTAACTAATGTAATCTCCTCGATATATATCTTCTCCTTCTTCAAGTTTTACGTCAAGATCCAGCGCAACATATATTGATTTTGCTAAAACATTTTTTACTTGATTGCCGGCATCGTTGACATAATATTCGCGCCTAGCGTCATAGCCTACCTTTTTCAAAACATTTGCCAGTGTATCGCCGGAGAATCCTCCCCTACCGTTTCCCATAGTCAGCGGACCAGTAGGATTGCCAGAAATAAATTCTACTTGCACTTTTTTCTTTTTCCCAACATTTGTTGATCCATACCTTGATTTCTCTTTCAAAATAATATTTATCTCTTTTTCATAAATAGCCGAACTCATAAAAAAATTAATAAATCCATTGCAAACTTCTATTTTTTCAAGCTCTTTAACCTTGCTTAATCTCTCGGCAATTCCCCCTGCAATTTCATTTGGATGTTTACCAATTTTTTTTGCAAGAATAAAAGCAATATTACTGGAAAAATCACCAAATCCCTCTTTTTCCGGGACCAAAATATCGAGGTCCTCAATTTTTAACTTATAAAGACTCTTTACCGCCATCTGAATTTTTTTCTTGAGTAATTCTTTCATGCTATTTTTGGAATGACATCCCGTGAGGGTGTCAAAAATTAATTGTCTTTCTGATAGTCTACCACAGGATATGCCATCAAGCAATCATGCAAAAATTCTTCTCCCGCTTTTTTGACCCATCCTGAATAGCTACAAAATTTATAATTTTTCAATTCTTCGAAATCCTTAACCAACCCATGCTTGATTGGATTGCCATGAATATAGTTAAAATGTGAATAAAAATCTTTTTCATCTCTTATACACCAATCCCAATATTGATAAAATACTTTTCTGCCTTTGCAACCATCAATTTCATTGAGTTTTTTTGCAATGACGCAGTTGCATCTATTTATTATTCTCGGTATTCCGACACCCTTGCGGGATGTCATTCCGATTTCAAGTAATAAATGGTAGTGGTTATCCAAAATCACAAATGCATATAAAGAAACATCCGTATCTTGAAATATATTAGAAAATATTTCAAATACAATCTCTTTTCTATTTTTTAAGATATTTAATCCATCTAAACACCTTACGGTCAAAAAATATATCTCATTTTCTAACTTTAGATGGAATGGTCGATGCTTGTTTAGTATTTTAATCTTTTTCTTCTATTTTAAAAGCCCCTCAACAATCTTGGCAACATCATCCGCCGCGTTTGGCGTTGCAATTTTCAATGCGTTTGTTTTCAATTTTTTCAGCAACACTTTGTCCTTCATTACTTTTTTTACCAATTTTGCAATTCCTTTTGGATCATCAGATCTCAAAGCCGCTTTATTTTTGAGCAAAAACTTGGAATTTGCTTCCTCCTGTCCCGGAATTGGATTTGAAATAATCAAAGGGTTCCCCATTGCCAGAGATTCAGAAACAGTCAACCCTCCCGGTTTGGTAATAATGATATCACTAACCGCCATCAATTCTTCTATATTATCCACGAATCCAAAAATTTTAATATTTCTATTATCCCCAGCTATTTTCTCAAGTTTTTCTTTCAACTCAATATTCTTTCCGGCTACAACTAATATTTGGATATTGGGTATTGAGTATTGGATATTTCTGAGTACCCCCTCTAGCGGTCCCATTCCAAACCCACCTGAGAAAATCGCGGTTGTAAATCCTTTATCAATTTCAAGTTTCTTTCTGATTTTTTCTCCATCATATTTTTTACTGAATTTTTTATCGATTGGAATTCCGGTGACAAATATGCGGTCTTTTTTTATTCCCGCCTTGGTTAATTCTTTTTTTACCGAATCTGTTGCCACGCTATATATGTCTACATCCTTATCTATCCAAAGACTATGCGATTCATAATCCGTAACCGTAAGCAAGGTCTTGGTTCTCAAACCATATTTTTCCCGCCAAAAATTAATAATGTTCGCGGCAACGAAATGTGTGCAAACTGTAACATCCGGATCAAAATCAAAAATAAATTTCTTGAACTCGTTTGCATTTATACGGTCAAATAATAGGCGAAAATCAGTTGAAGAGGAAGGAATATTATGATAAAGCCAATCATAAAACTTCGGCGCATATTTCACCACATCAACATAAAACTGCGTATAAAACTTTTTTGATAAAATAGTGGAATATTCCAGCAGATCGACATTTTTAACAATAATTTCTTGTTTTATTGTTTTGTTGTTTCTTTGTTTACTTGCTTTATTGCTTTTTTGTTTAATTGCCTGCTCCACCGCTTCCGCTGCTTTAATATGCCCAGCACCAGCTTTCAATGAAACAATTAATACTTTTTTCATATTTTGTTTTATTGTTTTTTTGATTTCTTGTTTAATTGATCTTCCTTAACGAAATACTTATTCTCAATAAACACAATTAACCAACCCACAAATAATCCCAACCCCGCACCTAACAAAACGTCGCTTGGCCAGTGCGCGCCAAGGTAGATGCGTGAGAAAGCGATCAGAACTCCCATTACCCAAACTAACCAAGCATGCTTCGGATATCTTTTCCCAATTATATATGCGCAAGCAAATGCGGTAAATGCATGTCCGGAAAGAAAAGATGAATCTACCCATTTGACATCCCAGAAATCTAATCCAGTCAATCCGATAGTTTGATAAGGTCTTGGTCTGTTTACCGCTAATTTAATCAAGTATTCGTTCAGTGCAACATCTATAATTAAAGCAGTAATCACCAACCAAAATGTACGGAATCCTTTTTTCTTTCCCCAAATCGCAATTGCTAATGCGATCAAAATCCAAATTCCGCCCCATGTCCCAAGATTGGTAAAAAACAAAGCGACATCAACCAACCACGTTGGATGCGTCCAATGATTAATAAATGTGAAAACGCTTAGGTCGATTTGTTGAAAAAAATCTAACATTTTTGTATTTATCTAAACACTTTTTATCTTTGCAAACTTCCTCTTCCCTACTTGAACCAACATTCCAGTATAAACTGTGATACTTGCAGTAACATCTGTGATTTTTGCATCGTCGATTTTTACTCCACCCTGCTCAACTAATCGACGCGCTTCGCTCTTGCTACCCGCCAAACCAAGATCGAAAAGTAATTCCACGATTCCATGAATTTTGCCTTTCACTTTCATCTCAGGAATATCTTGCGGCTTCTCGCGATCGCGGAATTGTTTATTGAAAGCCTCTCCTGCTTTTAGCGCCTCACCTAAACCGCAAAACACCTTGACGATTTCTTCTGCAAGTTTAAATTTGAGATTGCGTGGATTTTCGCCTTTTTTCAGCGCATCAGAGAATATTTTAATTTCACTGTCCGACAAATCAGTTAAAAGCTCAAATCCGGGAATAATCATCCCATCCGTCCAGTTCATAACCTTGCCAAACATCTCTTCTGGTGTTTCATCCAAGGCAATGATATTTCCTTCCGTTTTCCCCATTTTTTTTCCGCTAATATCAACTAAAAGTTTGGTAGTAATGACAAATTTTTCTTTATTCAGCATTTTCTTCATTAATGTTCTGCCGGCAAGCATATTAAACATTTGGTCATTTCCACCAACTTCCCCATCAACATTCATTGCCACTGAATCGTAAGCTTGCATCATTGGATACAGAAATTCATGAAGATATAGGTCTTTTTCTTCTTCGATTCTCTTCTTAAACATATCGCGCGCCAGCGTTTGCTGCGCAGTAAAATTGGATGAAAGCATTATCAAATCGGCAAAACTCAATTTTGCCAGCCATTTTGAATTATATTTTATTTCTGCCGGATTTTTACCTTTGAAATCAATGATCAACGATAATTGTTTTATATAGTTTTTCATATTGGCCTTTACCTGTTTATCAGTTAACTGAATGCGGGTCGCTAATTTGTCGGTTGGGTCTCCAATCTTGGCGGTAAAATCACCAATTAAAACGATAATTTTGTGTCCCAGTTTTTGAAATTCTGCCAATTTCCGAAATGGTATAGCATGCCCAATATGAATATTGGGTCCCGTTGGATCAATTCCTTGATATATGGTGAGTTTTTTACCTGATTTTAAAAGTTTTTCAAGAAATACTCTATTTGGGTAAATATTTTCTACTCCCCGATTTAGAAGATGTTCAATTTTTGTTTCGTCAAATTTTTTCATATTATTTCGTTTATTATTAATGAAACTATACTAATAATACAATAAATAACCAGAAAAACAAATATATATTTTACCCTTAATCCTAAAATTTGACATTCCATTTTTCTTGTACAAAAATCCACTCGTGTGATATAATAATTGTTGTTTCATATAACAATAATTAACTAACAATAATGTACAAACCACAGAGAAGAATCAAACTTTTCAAAAGAAGAAGGAAACCATTCCAAGTAAATAATGCTTTCGTTTTTACTCCCGATGTGACTGATGAAGCGCAAAAAGACTTTGAAGAAGCCAAGGAAGAATTCGACCCAGAAAAAAGACGCCGCAGATGGAAAATTGCTATATATATAGTTGCAGCTTTTTTTCTTTTTTGCGCTTCTGTTTTTGCTTGGTTTAGTAAAGATTTGCCAAACCCTTATAAAATTAATAACCGTACCGTTGCCCAATCATCAAAGATTTTGGATCGCAACGGTAAATTACTTTACGAGATTTATGGGGAAGAAAAAAGAACTCTCATTACGCCAGCTCAGATTCCTGATAATGTAAAGAAAGCGACAATCGCAATAGAAGATCAGGAGTTTTACAAACACTCCGGTTTTGATTTGAAAGGAATTGTCCGTGCCGTTTTCCGTGATATTGCTTCCAGAGATTTGCAACAGGGCGGATCAACTATTACCCAACAATTTGTAAAAAAAGCTCTGCTTACTTCTGATAAAAGCATCACCAGAAAAATTAAGGAGTTAATCTTATCTATTGAAATTGAAAAAATTTACTCTAAAGATGAAATCCTTACAATGTATCTCAATGAAATTCCTTATGGCAATAACGCTTATGGTATCGAAGCAGCCAGCAAAACATATTTTAATAAAGAAGCAAAAGACCTGACTCTCGCTGAAGCTGCGACTCTCGCTGCTATTCCACAAGCGCCGACATATTATAACCCATATGGTTCAAATACCGATCTGCTTATGAAAAGAAAAGATACCGTACTGGATAAAATGATTGAGATTCAGCTTGTTACAGATGAGCTTGCTAACCAAGCGAAAAAAGAGGATATCAAATTCGTTCAGAAAGATCAAGGAATTCTTGCGCCACATTTTGTGATGTATGTAAAAGAACAATTAGCAGAAAAATATGGCGAAGACAGACTAAATCTAGGCGGGCTTACTGTTACAACTTCGCTCGATCTTGATAAACAAAAGATCGCAGAAGATATCCTCACCAAAGATATTCCAAACTTGAAATCTGGCGGAGCTAGTAATGCCGCATTGGTATCTATGGACCCAAAGACCGGAGAAATTTTGGCTATGGCCGGATCGGTTAATTATTTTGACACCGAAAACGATGGTAACGTCAATGTAGCTTTGCGCCCTCGTCAACCAGGCTCATCACTAAAGCCAATAATTTATACTTTGGCATTCACCCAAGGTTACTCCCCCTCCACCATGTTGATGGATGTTGAAACGGATTTTGGACAAGGATACAAACCAAAAAACTATGATGGCGCTTTTCGCGGTCCGGTATCAATTCGTAAGTCTCTTGGAAACTCATTAAATATTCCTGCTGTAAAAACTTTGGCTCTTGTCGGTATTAAAAATGCTACTGATTTTGCACAAAAACTCGGCATTGCATCTCTCAATGATCCAAACCGCTACGGCTTGTCTCTTGTTCTTGGAGGTGGCGAAGTAAAACTTTTGGAATCCACTACTGCTTATTCGGTATTGGCAAACCAAGGAATAAAACACGACCCGCATCCAATTTTAAAAATTGTAGATTCAAACGGCAAGACCCTTGAAGAATATAAACCAGATGAAGATAAGGGCGAAAGAGTTGTCGATGAAAATGCCACCTATCTTACTACAAATATTTTATCAGATGATTCTGCAAGAGCAGAAGTATTCGGCATGGGCGGAATTCTTACGCTTCCCGGACGACCCGTAGCAGCAAAGACTGGCACAACTGATGAATACCGAGATGCATGGACACTGGGATACACTCCATCTGTTGTTACTGGTGTTTGGGTTGGTAATAATGACAATAAAGAAATGAGTCATGCTTCAGGCGCGATGATTGCTGCGCCAATCTGGAATAGCTACATGAAAGCAGTTTTGGCAAATACTCCTGTTGAAAAATTTGCTGTTCCTTCAGATATTATTCATGCAAACGTTGATGCTCTGACTGGACTACTGCCAATAGATACAGGCGCGGTTTCCGGTGATTCTGCAACAAAACTTCCAACAAAAGATGAGGTATTTTGGAAAAAGTTCCCAGTAAAAAACACTGACAATGTTCATAAATTCGTCAAAGTTGTTAAAGGCGAAGATAAACTTGCTGCAAAAGATTGTCCGGAAGGGATGACTGAAAACAAAGCTTACCTGGAGTTTCATTCTGAAATGCCCGACAATCCAAACTGGGAAAACCCGGTTGTTGCCTGGGCAAAAGCTGCCGGTTATAATAATATGCCATCTGAAGAGATGAGTTGTAAAGATATTGAAAAAGAAAATCAACCCACTATAACAATACTTTCTCCAAAAAATAACGACTCAATATCAAATGGCTTGCTGGATGTTTCTATCGCATTTAAAGCTCCAAAAGATATTGATAATGTTAAATATTTTATTAATGAGGAAGAAATAGCAGAGAAGAAATCTGGTGTTGCAGGAAATTCTTTCAATCTCGAGGCTTTTGCGCTACCTACAAATCTTAAGGGAAAAGTTAAAATTAAAGTCCAACTTACAGATAAGATCGGGTTAACAGCATTTAATGAGATAGAGCTAAATATTTTATCTTCCCTCACACTCCCTTCTCCAGCAAACCCATAAAACATTAGACAAAAAATAAAAAAACTTTATAATAAAGTCATGAATTCAGAAAATCAGAAAGGTATAGCTCTCATTATTACTATTATGCTTTCAGCTATCATGCTGACTACTGTTTTTGTGGCTAGCCGTGAGATGATTGACGAAACAAGAAATTCTACAAGAATTGATAATTCATTAATCGCCTACTATGCCGCTGAGTCTGGGCTTGAAGATGCATTATTACAATACAGATACAGTAAAGATACTGAGATAAACAACCCTCCTAGATGTTGGAATATTGATGCTGATACTGCGGTCACATCTGGATGTAGTGAAACTTGGACGCCAAATTCAAGTAATTATAATAATCGTCTATATAAAGTAAAAATGTGGTATAAGGTTAGTTCTATAAATGATCCAATTATATTAAATAAAGATGATGTTTTAGAGATCTCACTACCGGCAAATAGTAGTGTAGATTTTAAATGGTCCGATGTAAATACAATACCTTCTATTAATAGAATGGGAGTTGAAATATCGACTTATGATCTGAATGATACTACAAATATTGAAACGAAATTTGTTGATCCGATAAATAATACTCAAGCATTTTCAGCGACTGGCTCATCAAAAATAGTCAGAATTAAACCTTGGTATATTACAGGACCTCCCAGTTCCCCAACTGGTGCAACTATGCCTACCGATGGCTCAATACCAGGAATATTAATTACAAACCCACTTGATACCAGCAAAGGAATTACCGGTACCAATTTTGGCGGACCAACTACTTTCATTGAATCAGTTGGTTATTTTGGCGGAGTCCAAAGAAAAATAGTTGCAAACATTGATAGATCCTCAGGCCAGGTTCTAAGTATAATGGATTTTGTTATTTACTCAGGAAGCGACCTCGTTAAATAAATATCTATTGGAAATTGGTCATTAGATATTGGCCATTTTCTGCGACCAAAATTTTAGGAGTAAGTTCTCTTTACTACACCTAAACATTCTTAATAACCTGCAACGTTTCGCGCGCGCATTTTTCCCAACTGAAATGTTTGAGCCTCTCTTTGCCTTTGCGGATTAAAGATAGACGTCTAATGGGATTTTTAGATAATTTTATTATCGCATCAGCTATTTCCTTGGGATTTTCTGGATCGACAAAAACACATGTATTTGAAAATAATTCTTCAAATACTGGTATCTGGCTGACTATTGCAGGAATACCAGCATAAAATGCTTCTAATACTGGCAAACCGAATCCTTCATATTTTGAAACAAAAACTAGAGTTTGCGCGTGTTTCAATAAAATATTTTTTTCCCATTCCTTTACATAGCCGGTAATTACCACTCTATCACCAAGATTATACCTTTTTACCACCTCTTCCGCTTCATTCCAACCAAGCCCTCTTTTCCCAACTAAAACCAACTGTAAATCATGACCTGAAGATAAAACCTCGTAATAAGATTTAATCAAATTCAAAATATTTTTTTTACTTTCAAGTCTCCCGATATAAATTAAGTAAGGCTTATCTATTTTATATTTGGCTTGAACTTCTTCCCACTTCCCCTTTTCCCACTCATCACCTGTCTCAGTAGGAGGACTGAATCCAAGATAAATTACTTCAATTTTATCCGGGTCACAGTTATAAAAAGCAATTAGGTCTTCCTTTGAAGATCGGGAGTCTGTAATAATTTTTTCTGAGAATTTTACAGCAAAATATACTGATAGATTTAAATAGAATCTTGCTATAGCTGAATAACTCGCAGGAATATATTTGAATGCGACATCATGAATGGTAACAATCTTTTTTATTTTTTTATCAAAAAAGGAAAGTATGAAAGGGATTGAGTTTGATGGAATAAAAAACCTTTTTGGTTTATTTTTCGAAAAAAGAAGTTCTATTGCTAACCTGATCTGTGTCCAGAAAAAAGGAAAATATATTTTTCTTAAATGAAAATTTTTTGGCAAGTCGGAAAACTCAATATCATTTGAGTTTTGAACGTAAAGTATGTATTTAGCATGTTGCAAATCTCCTTCGGAATTAGTTGACGCATCAATTTTTTTAAACCAATGTAAAAGTTGCGTAGAATAATATTCTACACCGGTTTTTTTACCAATATTTACTCTTGATGCATCAATACCTATATTCATATTTTTTTGAAATTTAAATTTGTGATTTTGAATTTGTTTGGGATTTAGAATTTAGGATTTTATTTTTTAGAATCGTTCAATCTCTGCGCCAAGCGCAATCAACTTTTCTTCCAACTTCTCGTATCCTCTATCAATGTGATAAATTCTGTGTACCACCGACTCCCCTTCTGCAATCAACCCCGCAAGAACTAAAGCTGCTCCGCAACGTAGGTCCGAAGCTTGCACATCGGCTCCAATTAATTTTTCCTCTCCGTGAATTATTGCAGTTTGCCCTTTTATTTCAATTTTTGCACCAAGACGAACTAATTCAGGGACATGCATAAAACGATCGGGGTAAATTTTTTCTGAGATATCACTAACCCCTATAATTCTACATGCCAAAACCATGAAAACCGCTTGTAAGTCAGTCGGAAATAATGGATATGGATTTGTATCAAACGAAAAAGGTTTTAATTGACCACCACTTTTAACTTTTATAAAATCTTTTCCTATTTCAATTTTGGCACCTGAATCTTTAAGAATCTCAAGCGGATATTTTAAGTGGTCTGGAATACAATTTTTTATCACTACGTTGCTGTTGGTTAATATCGCTGCCACAACAAAAGTACCACATTCAATCCTGTCGGGGATAACAGTGTATTCAACACCATGAAGCTTTTCAACTCCTTGAATTTTTAGTACTGAAGTACCGATTCCGGAAATATCAGCGCCCATTTTTACTAACATATTTGCCAGATCCGTACACTCTGGCTCTTTTGCCGCACTCTCTATCACAGTTTGACCCTCAGCTAAAGTTGCCGCCATCAAAACATTATCTGTGCCTAAAACTGAAGAACCAAATTCACTCGCCAATATCATAGAAGCGCCAATTAATTTTTCGGCCTCAGCCGTAATATAGCCGTGTTCCAATTCAACCCTCGCGCCAAGTTTTTCCATCCCTTTTATATGTAGATCTACCGGTCTTGGTCCAAATGCACAACCCCCAGGAAGAGAAACTCTGCACTTTTTATATTTTGCCAGCAGTGGGCCAAGTACAATTATCGATGCACGCATTTTTTTCACCAATTCATAAGGCGCCTCAGTCTTTATCTTTTTCCCCCGCGATATCATCATCGTACCGTTTTTAAAAGTAATATTTTTCCCAATATATTCCAAAATCTCCATTAACACCCTGACATCCATCAAATCTGGAATCCCATGCAACACAACATTCTCATCTGTTAATAAAGATGCCCCCATAAGAGGAAGAGCCGCATTCTTTGAACCTGATACTGCCACTTCTCCATTTAATTTTTTGCCGCCAGTTATTCTGAAATTATCCATATACCTATTATATAACATTGTATGTAATAAAAAAAGCTAAATTCTTTGAAAAATTGGACAAAACCCCATATTACTGTTAGAATAGTACCATGAAAAAGAAAAGTAAAATTCGGAAATTATTTACTGCTATAGCTTACGCGATTATCGCTATTATATTCTCAATAATTTGTTTGGGTATTATTTTTTATGCATCCGGATATAGATTTAATCCAAAATCCAAAAGAATAGAAAAAACTGGAATGCTATTAATCGATTATAAAGAAAATGGATTAAAAGTATTTCTTGATAAAAAAGAAATTACGATGCAAATGAGTAAAACTATCTCTTTGGCTTCATCAGCACGCTATGTTGCCAATGTCTTACCGGGAGAATATGACATGGAGTTAAAGGTTGATGGAAAGGCCGCTTACGATGAACATATTGTCATTCGTCCAGAATTAATCACTCAAATCAGTAACCTAGTTTTATTACCAGAAAGTATTAAGGATGAGGTTATTGCAAGTGATAATTTTGCTGTATATAAAATTTCTCCAGATAATAAAAAGGTTGCATACCAAAAGAAAAAAGGCGCATTTGGCATTTATGATGTTGATGCGAGAAAAGACAGCCCTTTAGATTCTTCAGTTTTCTCGAACTCAGTTGAGGAATTCAACTGGAGCCAGGATAGTAGAAAGATAATTTTAAAATACAAAGTCGAGAATATCATGAATTATTATATTTATGATGTTTTTGATCCCTCAATATCGTTTCATTTAAAAGATAAGTTTAGCAATCTACCTGATTTTGAAAATGTATTCTTTTCTCCAAAGAATTCGAACGACTTACTCGGAATGCTCGAAAATAAATTATATAAAATAAATAGCGGCCCTTTGGATAAAAATATAGTAGAAGAAGGTATAGATTTTATTATCCAAAGAAGCGAAAATATTTTTTATCATGAAACAAAAAATAATGTCTTAGTAGAGTTGGATACAGCTATCTATGCAAAAAATATATTACTCGAAAATTTCAAGCCTGCACCGGATTTTGATATTTTTGTTTTAAATGGAAAAAATTTATATATAAAGAATGAGGGCAACCTATATTCTATTCGAGATAAAAATAATCTGGATATGATAGATAAAGAAATTGATGAAGTAGTTATTTCAAATAATAAAGATGGTCTTTATTACACGCATGGTTACGAAATTTTGGATTTGAACAGCGGTAAAACCGTTCTCAGGTTCAGTAAAGTTATCTCAAATCTCAAAGAATTTTATAAAGGTCTTTATTTTATTTACCAAAGTGGAAATGATTTGAATATTATTTCAAAAGATGGGAAAAGCGACAGACTTATAATTTCCTCAAAAAATCCATTTATTGAAATAGAAGTATTAGAAAATAATAAGATTTTAACTATTCTGCAAAATCCCCAAAATACTATAGAATTTGGAATTATAGATCTCGGGTTACAACAATAACTATTCCATTCTAAGATTATCTTGTACCCATTGTTTTTAAAATACTGTTCGAATTAGGACGCGGGTCTGTCTGTTGTGATTCTACGATCAATCTTTTATAGTTCGTACCAACTGGAGTACAAGTCATGAGAGTCAAAATATTACCATTGCCCTGACTCAAAACAGATAAGTCATTTGGAGCAACAATTTTGATATTATTTACTATATAGGTATATCTTTTGTAATTATAGTTAACATAAACCGTGTCTCCAACAACTAGTTTGTTCAAAATACTAAATACATTACTATATGCACTCTTACTCCACCAATAATAAGAAGAATGACCGGTAATAAAAACATTCCCCTTCTCTCCTGGCATCGCGGTATCAGGGTAATGTACCACTCCTTGCGATAAAAGTTTATCAATATCAGCTGGCTGTTTTGAATCAGCAAAAAGTATCGGGGCAGAAACTCCAATTTTTGGTATTATTAATGTATTATTTGGCTCAACCTTTTCTGCTGTTTTATAAACCTTCGGCAGGTCCAGCCCCCACCAACTGCCGGAATGATCATCAACATAATTCACATACCACCACCATTTAACATTATTCCAAAAGGCAGGACCATTAATAACCCCAAAAACAGAACTAAACACGATAATACTAACTAAAATAAATTTTATGCTTTCCCAAAACATTCCGCTAAAAACCGCTATTTCCCTTTTGAGCCAGTACGGAATAATCCCCCTTCTTTTAGATAAAGAAAAATCTTTTTTTGTTTCATCATTCATAGTATAATTATACAGTAAATAGGTTTCATTTTTCAACTAAGTTTTCCCTTAGCTTGTTATAGCCAGTAATTTGGCCGAATGGCGGAACTGGCAGACGCGCACGACTCAAAATCGTGTGGTAGCAATACCATGTGGGTTCGACCCCCACTTCGGCCATTTCTTCGCAACTCAAAAAAACCAAAATAAAAATGTTTAATCTACTTAAGAAAAAAGAAATTCCAATAAAAGAAAAAATTAAAAAGATCCCGCGACCGGTAGCGCTGATAATTCTTGATGGTTACGGAATTTCTCCTATAAAAGAAAATAATGCTGTCTATATGGCGGAAACGCCGAATATTGATACGTATCAGAGAAAGTACCCAAAGGCTTTGCTCTATACTGCTGGCAATGAAGTTGGACTACCCTATGGTGAATTTGGAAATTCTGAGGTTGGCCATCTTAATATCGGTTCTGGTAGAATCGTGTATCAACCTCTCTTAAGAGTATCAAACGAAATTGAAGCAGGACACCTCTATGATAATGCAGTAATGAAAAAAATAATCGCTCATTTAAAAAAGTATAAGGGAGCGCTACATTTGATGGGGTTACTTTCTGCTGGCGGCGCGCACTCTCATATTGAGCATCTTCTATCACTTCTTGAATGGTGCAAAAACGAAAAAATTAAAACAGTTTATATTCACGTATTTACAGACGGACGCGATGCTCCCCCCCAATCTGCTCAGGAGTATATCGACAGCTTGGAAGCAAAGATTAAAGAATTGGGTATCAATGCAAAAATAGCGAGTATTTCTGGACGTTTTTATTCAATGGACAGAAACAAAAAATGGGATCGCACAAAGAAAGCTTATGATGTTATAATTGGCAATTCCAAAGTAAAAAGTGATAGTATCCCGCAGATATTATCTGAAACTTATGGTAAAGGAAAAAGCGATGAGTTTCTTGAACCCCATAGCCTTACTGATGAAAAAGGAAATTTAATAGGTAAAGTTAATAATGGTGATGCTCTTTTATTTTTCAATATTCGCCCCGATCGTTCACGCCAGATTCTCTCCCCTTTCGTAAGCAACAGATTCAATAGTTTTAAAATTAAAAAGTTTTCAAATCTTCATGTTGCGACTCTCACAGAATATGATCCAAAAATTAAAGCTGAAGTTGCTTTTCCCGAAAAAGAAATCGAACATCCGCTTGGCGAGATATTGTCAAAAAAAGGCTTGAAACAATTTCGAATTGCAGAAGCAGTGAAATATCCGCATGTAACATATTTTTTTAATGGAGGACAAGAAAAACCCTTTAAAGGTGAGATTAGAAAACTTATTCCGTCAATTCCTGAATCTAGTTATACAAAAAAACCAGAGATGAGCGCTGAAAATGTTAAAGAAGAAGTTTTGAAAAGATTAGATGAAGGCAAATTTGATTTCTATTTAATTAATTTTGCAAACTCTGATATGATAGGCCATACAGGCAATCTCAAAGCAGCAATTAAGGCTATTGAATTTTTAGATCGTTGCATTGGAGAAATTGTCGAAAAAATTTTGTCAATCGGTGGCGCTATATTTATTACTGCCGATCATGGAAATTCTGAAGAAATGGTAAACTCTCAGAGTGGTGAAAATGACACGGAACACAATATATATCCAGCTCCTTTTATGTTAATAATAAAAAGTCTTGAACATAAAAAAGAAACTAAAGATTTTAAACAAACAATCTCCGAACCCATCGGAGCGCTGGCTGATATTGCGCCAACGATACTCGATCTCATGAACATTGAAAAACCAGAGGAGATGACAGGTATATCACTACTTAATAGTCTAAAATAATTTTTAAAAAATAATTATGAAAAAAACAAACATTTTTAGGCCTAGATCAGTTGCGGTTATAGGCGCATCAAACAAACCCAAAAAGCTTGGTTTCCAAGTATTGAAAAATATTATTGATGGCGGATATTCCGGTAAGGTTTATCCCATAAATATTGATCAAAAAGTAAAAAAAATACTTGGACTAAAATCGTATACTTCAATTTCCAATATTAAAGGTAAGGTAGATATGGCCGTATTTCTGATTCCTGCCAAATTCGTTGCAGCTGCACTCGAAGAATGCGGAAAGAAAAGAATCAAATTAGCAGTTATAATTACCGCTGGCTTCAAAGAAGTTGGATCTGAAGGACTAGCGATGGAAAATGAATTATTAAAAATCGCAAAAAAATATGGCGTTAAAATTCTCGGTCCAAACTGTCTTGGATA
Organism: Patescibacteria group bacterium; assembly: GCA_022703645.1. Lineage (GTDB taxonomy): Bacteria > Patescibacteriota > JACPGU01 > JACPGU01 > JACPGU01 > JAKLDG01. The sequence continues at coordinate 543,182 of JAKLDG010000001.1, forward strand.
TATAGATACCTCAATTAATCTTAATGCTTCATTTGCTCCATCCTATCCAAAAAAAGGAGGCGTTGCGGTAATCAGTCAATCTGGAGCAATCTGCACCGCAATTCTTGATTGGGCCAGTAAAAGTAATATTGGATTTTCAAAATTTTTTTCGCTAGGTAACAAACCCGATATAACGGAACTTGATCTGATATCCTATTTATCCAAGGATAATGAAACAAAAGTGATAATTGCTTATCTCGAGAATATAGCTGGGAATTCAAATGGCGGCGATTTTAGAAAAATAGCAAGCAACACAACTATAAAAAAACCAATAATTATATTAAAAGCTGGAACAAGCAGCAAAGGAGCAAGCGCAATATCTTCACATACTGGTTCTCTAGCGGGATCTGACCAGTCAATCACTGCGCTTTTCAAACAAAGCGGAGTTATACGAGCTTCATCACTGGAGGATATGTTTGATTGGGCGGAAAGTTTTGGCGCAGCAAAATTACCTGGTGGAAACCGCGTAGCAATTATTACAAATGCTGGCGGACCGGGAGTAATGACTACTGATGCGATAGAAGGAACACACCTCGAACTTGCAACACTTTCACAGGAAACTACTGAAAAGCTGAAAAAAACACTTCCATCATCTGCAAATACTCATAACCCAATCGATGTTATTGGAGATGCTGATGCAGTACGTTATAAAAATGCTTTAAATATTGTCGAAAAGGATGACGGCGTAGACTCTATCCTTGTATTACTCACTCCCCAAACTTCAACACAAATTACTGATACAGCAAAATTGGTAATAAAGAAAATTAAAAATTCCAATAAAACAATTATCCCAGTTTTTATGGGTGGTAGAAAAATAAATAAAGGAATTGATATTTTTGAAAAAAATTCTTTGGCGGTTTTCGAATATCCGGAAAGAGCTGTAAAGGCGCTGGAAAAAATTTCTTATTGTCAGTCTTGTGAAATGGGAATCAAAAAAATTTATAAACCAAAAAAAATATATATCAATAAAGCAAAGAAGCAAAAGATTGATAATATTCTTGTAAAATCTTTGCATGATTTTTCTGGTCGCCAAGCATTAATAGCCGGTGCAGAAGCCGATATTATAATAAAAAACTACGGATTAAATACTGTGAAGTCTGTTTTTGCAGCAACTCGCGCAAAAGCGATAGCAGAAAGCAATAAAATTGGTTACCCCGTTGTTATGAAAATCGATTCTCCTGATATTGTTCACAAAAGCGATGTTGGTGGTGTTATAGTCGGAATAAAAAACGAAACTGAAGCGGGCAGAGCTTATTCGCAAATTATGAAAAATGTTAAAAAAGTAAATCCGAAAGCAGTTATTAATGGCGTTGTTATTTACGAAATGATTTCCGGCGGAATGGATTTCTTTATTGGCGCAAAACGCGATCCGCTCTATGGGCCAATGATAGGTTTTGGTCTTGGTGGAATTTATCTTGAAGTTTTGAAAGATGTTACTTTCCGTCTCGCTCCCCTTTCAACCTTTGACATTGAAAAAATGATTGAAGAATTAAAATCAGTTAAAATTATTGAAGGAGCTCGCGGCAAAAAAGCGCTTAATAAAAAATGGATCATTGATGCAATGATTAAGGTTTCTAATTTGATGATAAACCATCCTCAAATATCAGAAATGGATATTAACCCATTCAAGGTTTACGAGGATCATACAATAGCTCTCGATAATCGGTTTATTTTAAATCAATAAAAAGACATGCTAGAAATTTTACTTCAAATCTTCTATCTTTAATTCAAGACTTTTCCTGCCGTTCCATTCGTTTTCAGAAATCTTATAAACTATATCCAGATCTTTGCCGTAATAAAGTTGATCCCCCATTTCTCCGTGATTGAAAAGTATCGCCGAAAATTCTTTGCCATCTTTGGTTAGCTTTAATTTTGTATGAGTCGCATCTTTGCCTACTTTTTTTGCTTCTTTCACTTTCACTCCATAAGTGACAAATAATGGTTCGTTATTTCCATGACCAAAAGGTTCAAACTTTTTAATTTCCTTGAAAAGTTGCTGAGTAATTTCTTTGAATTCAATTTCTTTTTCGATGTCTAAAACGGATACCAGCTCTTCTTCTTTTAATTTATTCCTTCCATATTGCAAAACCTGCATTTCAAAAAGTTCATAATTTTCACTTTTTAATGAAAATCCCCCGGCGCCTCGATGGCCCCCGTAATTTATAAAAATCTTTTCGAATATTCTTAATGTTTCAACCACATTTAGATCCACACTTGAACGAACGGAACCCTTTATAACCCCTGCTTCTTCCGCCATGCAAAAAACGGGACGGGAAAATTCCTCGCTAATTCTTCCAGCAATCAAGCCAATAATTCCTGAAGTCCATTTTTCATCTTTCAGTAGCATAATATTTTCAATTTTTTCCGTAGAATACCTTTTCCTCAAGATATCCATATTATGCAATATAGTATCCTGTCTTTCGTGATTTAGCTTATCAAGCTTCATTGCCAGAACTCCTGCCTCACCCTCATCTGTCGCAAGAAGCAATTCCAGAGCTGTTGCCGCATGCGCCATTCTTCCGGCAGCATTGAGCCTCGGAGCGATTTGGAAACCAACCATATATGGATCAGAATTTTTAAAATCGATTCCCGCTACTTTTTCCAAAGCCTTCAATCCCACATTGCGAGTTTTTGTCAGAACCACTAAACCAAAATGCGCTATTATTCTGTTTTCATCTATTAGGGGTACGATATCTGATATTGTTCCCAACGCGACTAGATCCAGGTACCATTTCAAATACCCAGGACTTATAACTTCTTTCTTCTTTTTCTTATTAATTTCGGCCACAAGAGCGCAAACCAATTTGAATGCGACTCCCACACCAGCGAGATCGCGAAAAGGATATTTGGAATCTTTCCTTTTAGGGTTCACAACAGCCACAGCATTCGGCAATACATTTGGCACTTCGTGATGATCAGTAATTACCGTATCAATCCCCTTCTTTTTTGCATATGCGACTTCCTCTTTATTGCTAACTCCATTGTCTACTGTAATTATCAAATCTGTTTTTTTGTTTTTAAGAAAATCGATAGCTTTTTTATTCAATCCATAACCTTCCTGCATCCTATGAGGAATATAGAAACTCACCTTAGCTTTCAATTTTTCTAAAATATTGTAGACAACGGCGGTTGATGTAATACCATCTACATCATAGTCGCCGAATATCACTATATTCTCATTTTTGTTTAATGCCTCGATAGTTCTCTTTACCGCTTTATCCATGTCCTTGAGCAAAAATGGATCATACATCTCATCGTACTTCGGATCAAAAAACTTTTCCGCTTCTTTTTTATTTTTAATACCACGATTGAAAAGCATCTGCACTACAATATCATCCCAGCCTTTAAATTGTTCTTTGTATTTATCATCCGCCAAATTTTGAATATTCCATCCTTTTTCCATACTTCTATATTAAACAAAAAAACAAAGCTCGAATAGCCTTGTTTTTAATGATATAAATTGCATAATAGCTATTTCACAATTACTCTTCCATTTACCGAAAGGATAACATATTCATTTATTTTTTCACCTTGCTGATAAATTTTTGCAAGCTTATCGAGTTGTTCCGAAGCATCAGCAGTCGTGTCAAAAATAATATAAATTGGTTTTTTATCTTTTATTACATTTGCACGAAGTTCAAACGTCGTCTGTGTAATAGAATAGTTTACCACATTGAGCCCAAATCTTTTTTTCAATGATTCATCCACGATGTTTACAAAATCGATAAAATCAGTAGCTACTATTTTCGAATCAGTTTTCACAGGCGCCTGAGCCAGGTCTACAACTATAGGCATCTTCACATCCTCTTTGACTTCTGAAATTACTACACCCTGATTATCGAGTAAATACTTCCGTTCTCCGGTCTGCCAAATTAATGTAGTTGGTTTTTCTTGGATTTTTATTTTTAGTTGTGCTGGAAAAACTTTGTATACTCGTACATCGTCGATTCTTTTATAATAATCAATTAGCACGCTTCTAACTTGATTGGAATTTATTAAAAAAAGATTTTTATTTTTAACATTTCTATCTTCCAGAAATTTCACAACATCGCTTTCCAATAAAATCTGGTTATTTACAACAATAATCTTTTTAATTTTAAAAACATTCGAAAATAAAGCAACATAGGCGATGCCAGCCAAAAGTAATATTACTAATAATATCTTTGTAAATGAGATGTAAATGTTTTTTTCCGGTCTTCCATAAACCTCATTTGCATAATGAGCAGGAACATTACCTGCGCGCGATCTTACACGAAAAACTAAGGCCGCCCTTTTTTTTGGCGCACCTTTATAAATTTCTACTCTTTGAGATCTAGGCGTTTTGTTTTTGTTTCTTTTGAATAACATATTAATAACTTTTTAACTTTCTACTTTATAACTTTTAACTTTTCCTGAGATATTCTTCTCCGATCTTATATACATTACTCGCTCCAATAGTCATTATAACAGAATCTTTCTTGGTATTTTTTTTGAGATATTCAACAACCTTATCATAACCCGGGACATATATAGCTTCCGCCCCATTGCTATTTATCTCATCAACTAGATCGGCAGCTGTGATTTTCTTTCTGTCTTCCTCTGAATCGCGAACAGAATATATATCCGGAATTATCACCAAGTCTGCGTTGCCGAAAGCAGCGCCAAATTCCTTTTTTAATAAATATGTTCTACTATACTGATGCGGTTCAAAAACTGCAATTATTTTTTTACCCTTGTAAAATCTCCTTGCGCCCTCCAAGGCTGATTTAATTTCAGTTGGATGATGCGCATAATCATCTACAACTATTATTCCATTCTTTTCTCCTTTTATCTGAAATCTTCTGTTGGTGCCTTCAAAAGTTTTTAGAAATTCTTTTATTGTTTTTATATCTACACCCAAATAGCTCGCAACGATTATCGCGGCACAAGCATCAGACACATTATGTTTTCCCGGAATGCGTAAAATAAATTCACCGAGATCCTTGCCTTCAGATAAAGAAAAACGCGTTTCCCCATCCCCTTGCAGAATATCTTCCACTTCCCAGTACTCATCGATTACATCATCCTGCATTCGATTTTTTGAACCGAAACCATATGCAAAAACTTTGCACTTTGCTTCCTTTGCGACTTCAAGATTATTCTTGTCATCTGCCGATATCACGAGTAATCCATCTTTTGGCAGATGACGCACGAATTCTTTGAAAGCATTTTTAATTTCAACAATGTCCCGATAATAATCCAGATGGTCCGCCTCGATATTTGTAATAACAGCGATCCTGGGATATAGATCAAGAAAAGATCTATCGTACTCACAGGCTTCAGCAACAAAATATTCTCCGCGACCAGCCAAATAATTTCCTCCAATATTTTTTACTTCACCGCCAATCATCGCAACCGGATCCATACCAGCATTTTCAAGAATCAAAGATATCATTGTGGTTGTAGTAGTTTTGCCATGCGTACCGGAAATCGCTATTCCTTTTTTTAGATTCATTATTTTACCCAGAACGAATGAGCGCTTTACTATTGGTATACCGAACTTTAAAGCTTTCTCAATTTCTGGATTATTTTTTGGAATTGCTGATGAAATTATTATAATATCCGTGCCCTCGTCTAAATTCTTTGCATCGTGCCCGATATAAGTTTTTATATCGCTATCATTTAATTTGTCAGTTAATGCAGACCTGGTCATGTCCGAACCAGAAACTCTAAAACCCATACTTTTCATAATATGCGCTAATCCGCTCATCCCAATACCACCAATACCAATAAAATAACACTTGCTACGAGTATTATTAAAAATCTTATCGTAAGGATTAAAAAATAATCTAATTCTCTTTTTTACCGCGCCATTGACTTTTGTAATTATATTCATAAAAAAATTTTATTATACCAGAATATTTTAGCAGAAATAAGGTAAAGTTGCAAAAAATTTTCAATTTTCATTTCTCAATTTTCATTGAATTTTCAATGATTCAATTCTATAATTTGGAAAATTGAAAATTGTAAAATTGAAAATTTATTTGGATATTTCCTTGATTATTTCTTCCGCAATGATTTTACTGCTATTTTCAGGAAAAATACTTTCCATATTTTTTATCATTCTATTTCTTGTCTTCTTGTCTTTAATCATAAAATCAATCTCTTCTAAAAATTTTTCGCCATCCAAAAATTTTTCATCCAAAATCGAGGCAACGCCAATTTCTTTTAAAAATTGAGCGTTCATACTTTGATGATCAGCCGCAGCAGAAGGTAGCGGTATAATTATCGCAATCTTTTTTAAAGCAATTATTTCCGCGATTGAATTTGCTCCAGCACGTGAAACAACCAGATCTGCATTCGCCATCATTTCCCCCATTTCTTCTCCTATGTGTGAATAGATAAGATAATCTTTGCGATCCTTCTCGTCCAATTCAAAATATCCTTGTTTGAAATAATTCGCTTCTTTCACGCCAGTCTGATGAATTAAAACATATTTTGCAACTAATTTATCTAAAATCTCATTTATGTGCTTGTTTATTGCGCTCGAACCCTGTGATCCTCCAAAAACAAAAACTATGGGCTTCTTTGGATTAAGACCATACTTTTTATAAAACTTTTGTTTATTTTCTACTATTGATGAAATTTCTTCTCTAACAGGATTTCCGGTAAAAACACATTTCCCTATTGGTAAGTTCTGGTATTCTTCAACAGGAAATCCTAGATAAATCTTTTTTGCAAACCGCAAAAGTATTTTATTTGAAAGCCCCAAGATGGAATCTGATTCGTGTATTAAAAATGGAATTCTCAGTAATGCTGCAGCCATACAGAGTGGAACGGTTACGAAACCGCCTTTGGCAAAAATAATTTTCGGTCGATTTAAAAGTAGAATAAAAATAGATTGGATAAAGCCAAGCGCAATAAGTAATAAATCTGTATAATTACGCCAGTTGCCATATCTTCGCCATTTACCGGCAAATATTCCTTTATATCTAATTCCCCTCGAAAGAACGATTCTTTTTTCAATACCAAAAAATCTTCCAATATAAATAAAATCGATATCTATTCCCTTCTTTTTAGATATCTTCATAAGATCATCTATTATCGCTATATTTGGCAGTACATGACCTCCCGTACCACCACCAACAAAAATTATCTTCATTTTGTTTTATTGATTTCTTGATTAATTATTTATTCTGGTACTTCGATACATTAAGTAAAATTCCTGATGCAAATAAAATCATCACAAGTGATGTACCTCCATTGCTGATAAATGGTAGTGGCACTCCAGTTAAAGGAGCTAGAGCGACCATTGTTGAAATATTTAATATGGCTTGAAATATCACCCAGCTGGTTATACCAAACGCAACTAACTTACCAAAATAATCTGTGCATTTATTCGCAATCGTATAGCCGCGCCAAGCAAAAAGCGTAAAAAGTAGAATCGGCATTGCAACGATTTTCAAAAAACCAAGCTCTTCCGCTATTATCGCAAAAGCTGAATCCCCTGCAGCTTCAGGAATATATCCAGTATATTTTTGTCCTGATTTTCCAAATCCTCTTCCCCAAAACCCACCTGAACCTACAGCTATTAAAGCTTGATTTACGTGGAATCCTATTCCGAGCGGATCCTTCTCTGGATCCAAGAAAACTAATAGCCTTTGCATTCTATAGGTCGATTTTTTAATCATTATTAAAATTCCAATTCCACCAATACCAAGAACTGAAGCTATGTATGTTAACCGCAAACCCGCCACAAAATACATTGCTATACTAACACTCCCAATTACAAGGAAAGTCCCAAGATCCGGCTGTTTCAACATCATCGCAGCAGTTAATATGATTAAAACACAAAAAGGAATGAAGGTTCGTTTAAAAGAATTTACATCTTTCCGATGAGTATCAAAATACGTAGCCGCATAAAGTATTATTGAAAGCTTTAATACTTCTGATGGCTGAAATAGCGTAAAGCCAAGGTTTATCCATCTCGTAGCACCATTATAGTGAAAACCCACTCCTGGAATAAAAACCGCTGCAGTTAACACAAATGAAATAACAAAAAGAGGCAAAGCAATCTTTTTCCAAAAATGATAATCGATTTTTTGCGCTACAAACCAAGCCGCTATACCCATAGCCGCAAAAACCAATTGTTTATATAGATATGTATTGGGATTGCCGAAGTTTTCAAAACTAATAACTGATGAAACGGATGATAACATTATCAAACCAAAACCAACCAAAGCAAAAGTAACTAAGGTTAAAATCAAATCAACTTGTGGTTTTTTGAAACGATTAGTTATCATATTATTTTGAATTTTAAATTTTGGATTTGTTTAGAAATTAGATATTAGGATTTAGGATTTTAATTCAAAAACTTGTTTTTTGAATTGGTCTCCTCTATCAAATTCATTATTAAACAAATTAAAACTTGCGCCTCCCGGAGATAATAAAATTATATCATTTTTTGCTGAAATTGAGTATGCCTTTTGTACCGCCTCTTTCATCGACGAAACATCAAAAAGCGGTACTGATTTTTTGAATTTCTTTTTTATAATATCCGAAAAAGTTCCCGGCAACATCACGACACGGATGTTGCGCTGATTAATGATATCAGCAAGCTCATCAACTTCTTCACCAAAACCCTTATCTATCCCACCCATAATTAAAATGGGGTTTTCAAATCGTTTCAGCGAGTAAATTATTGACAGCGGATGGGTAGCAGTAGTGTCATTTATAAATCTTCTGCCATGTAATTCTTTTATAAATTCTTGGCGCCCCTCCAGACCCTTGAAGCTTTTCTTAATGTGAGCAATTGACGTATCGCTAATTCCAAATTTTTCTGCTATTATTTTTAAAACTTCTTCTGGCTTATCTTTATCAAAAATACTTATATCGCTTTTTACATTTTTTGTAAGTTTTTTTAATTCATTAGGGATTATGAGCATATCGCCCTTTTTCTGATATTTAAATATGAGCGTCTTCGCTTCTTCGTATTTTTTGAAAGTTCCATGAAAATTTATATGCTCCGGATAAATATTTGTTAATACGGATATATTTGGAGAAACTTTTGCGTACCTCGCATGATCGAGTTGAAAACTTGAAAGCTCCAAAACAACTATCGATTTTCCATCAGCCTGTTGTAAACAATCAAATACTGATTTGCGAATATTCCCTCCTAAAAAAACCTTATTAAATTTCGAAAGATTAATTCCTGATTTCTTGTTTTTTTGTTTCCTTGTTTTCTTGATTTCTTGTTTTAAGAGTTCATAGATTAACGCGGTTAAAGTTGATTTACCTTTTGTTCCGGTAACTCCGATTTTGAAAGCAGGAGAATTTTCGAAAAATATTCCAACATCGTTTTCTATTTTAACTTTTGCTTTTTTCGCAATTTTCAAAAACTTATTATCATCTTTTATCGCAGGCCCGCGAATAATGAAATCTTGCGTTTTAAAATCTTCTTCACGATGCTCCCCGAAATGATAAGTAATATTTTTAAATTTTTTTAATTTTGCAATTGAAGCTTTTAACTCAATCTTACTCTTTGAATCTATTACTAAAACATTGGCACCAAGTTTTGCAAAAAAACTCGCGCTTCCGATCCCCCCGCCATGAAGCCCAAGCCCCCAGACAAGAACTTTTTTACCCTTATACTTTTTGATTAAATTATTTTTCATTTTAATTCCTCTAATAGTCTCTCAAATTCCTCTCCATATTTTATCTCAAATTTTTCTAAACGATTTGTGGTAGGATGGTGAAATTCTATCCGTTTTGCAATCAGCGCAAAGCCTTTTGTTTTCAATCCTTCAACGCGTCCGTAGTATAATTTATCACCAACAATCGGATGACCGATGTATTCCATGTGCACGCGAAGCTGATGTGTGCGACCGGTTACCGGTTCGAGTTTGATCAATGTGAACTCCCCGCCAATTCTTTTTAAAGTTTCATAATTTGTAATTGCCTTCTCCCCTCCTCGCATAACAGTCCGCTTTTGTTTTATCTTGCGATCAAGCCCGATCGATGCATCAACGACCCCATGTTTTTTATCAAATATTCCCAACACTATTGCATGATAAACTTTTTTCACCTTCCTTTCACGAAATTGCTGTTCAAGATTTTTCTGCGCTTTTTCGTTTTTGGCTAAAACAACTAATCCTGATGTAAATTTATCCAAGCGATGAACAAGAAATAGGTTTTTCTGATTAAAATACTTTCTCAAATAATTAACGATATTATTTTCGTTTTCTCCTCTCGGCTGATCCACTTCAATCCCCGCTTCTTTATTCACAACTATAATATCGGGGTCTTCATATATAATTTTAACTTTTTGTAAATGGTTATTCATTTTCTAAATAATCCAATTTTTAATTTTGTAATTTTATCGAACTCCTCCCCCAATTATTCCAATCAATGTCCCAATCACAGCCAATATCGCTCCCAGCAACCAAAATCTCATTACAATCTTTGGTTCCGTCCAACCCTTTGCTTGCAGATGATGGTGCAGGGGCGCTGAAACAAATATCTTTTTCTTAAAAACTTTTTTACTAAATATTTGAAGCATTGAAGAAGAAGCTTCAATCACGAATAATAAACCAATAACTACCAAAACCACTGCAGAATTTGTCAGTAATGCTACAACGGCCAGCGTGGAACCAAGCGCGAATGCTCCCGTATCCCCCATAAAAAATCTCGCCGGGTTAATATTGAACCAAAGAAATGTGACTAACGCTCCTACTATTGCGCCGCAAAATGCAGCTAGGTGAAGTTGCCCTTGGAAAAAAGCTATCGCGCCAAATGCGCTAAAAGCAATACCCAAAAGTCCACCAGCCAACCCATCTAAACCATCTGTAATATTTACTGCGTTTGCTGTACCAATAACTACAAACATAAAAAATGGAATGTACCACGCACCAATATGGAAATCCCCCACTGCTGGTATATGCAAAACATCAAATCCCATTCGATAGAAAAACCAATATGCGCCAAGACCCGAGAGTAAAATTAACCAAAAAAACTTTGGTTTTGCGCCAAGACCTTTTATCGCGCTCTTTCCTCGCATATTCAGCACATCATCCACCGCGCCTAATATTCCGGTTGTAACTAAAACAAATAGTGGCAGCCATGTTTCTGTACGATCAAAATTGAAAATGAGTGTTAGAACCGCTGCCGTAACCCATACGAGTAATCCGCCCATTGTCGGCGTACCAGCTTTATGTTCATGAAATTTTTTATATACCGGTACGTCAGTATTATCCCAAGATTTGTCGCGGATTTGTTGCGCAACTTTATATTTATATAAAAAGTTTGTGAGCAGCGGTGTCCATACCATTGCCACAATAAAAGAGCCGAATGTTGTTAGTCCGATTCTAATAATTTCGTTTAAATTTAAATCCACTTTTTTCTCCTTTCTATTATTCTTTAACTTTCAACTTTATAACTTTATACTTTCAACTATCCTTTCCATCTTCATTCCCCTTGAACCCTTTACCAATATTATATCATTTTTTTGTATAAAACTCCATATTTCTTGGCTTGCTATAAGCGAATTTTCAAACCAAGTTAATTTTGGCCCAAGGTCTTTTTTATATTTATCAAAAACTTTTTTCATTTTTTCACCAACTAAAATAACAAAATCCGCATTACCTTTTAGCTGTCTGCCAATACTCAAATGTAGTTTATCGCTTTGATCCCCAAGTTCCAACATATCAGCAAGTATAAATACCCTTCTCCGTTTTATCGTATCAGTATTTTTGATATCATTTACTATTTCAAAAGCTGCCAACATACTTTCAGGATTTGCATTATAAATATCACTGATTATGATTGAACCGTTTATTCCATTTATTATGTTTGTCCGGTCTTTGGGTAATCTATAATTTTCCAGATTCTTTTTTATTTCTTTTAAAGTCATTCCATAAATAATACCGCAGCAAACGGCAGAGAGAGCGCTATATACATTGTGTCTTCCAACTACTTTTAAATTTATTTTTTCTTTCTCTTTTTTGTAAATTAAATCAAAACTTAAACCGTCTTTCGTTGATTTAATTTTCTTTGCAACGACATCTGCGCCATCATCTGTCCCATAAAATAATATATTGCCAATAGTTCTTGTTTTCATTTCGCGGACTTTTTTGTCATCGAAGTTAAGAACCGCCCAACCATTTTTATCGAGAGATTCTACCAGCGTTCCTTTTTCTTTTGCCACTCCATCTAGATCACAAAAATATTCGAGATGAGAACAAGCAACTCTAGTGACAACTGCTATGTTTGGTTTTATAAAAGAAGTCAGATATTTCAAGTCCCCTACTCGATCGGCGCCCATTTCTAAAACCAATTTTTCCGGAAAATTTTTCGAGAAATAAGTTCTGCGAAAAATATCGAAGATATTTTTCGCGCTTTTCGATCCAATAATAGTTAATGGAACACCGATTTCATTATTGAAATTCGCTTCATTTTTTCTTGTATTAAATACTGGGGCTAAAACTTCATAAATAGCATCCTTCGCTGAAGTTTTGCCAATGCTACCGGTAACAGCGATAACATCCGGATGGAATTTGGTTAGCAGCCTGACGGCGCATTTTCTTAAAATGGATTGAGCTAATGTTTTGATTTGTGATTTCATAAAATGTTTTAGAAATTTTCAATTTTCAGTTTTCAATTTTCATTGTAAGTATCGCTTCGCGATGTATTTATTTGAAAATTGAATCATTGAGAATTGATTGAAAATTGTAAATTGTAAAATTGGAAATTTACTTTACCAGTCCCTTTTCTCTCTTGATCTGTTCTTCCTTCCATACCTCATCCGGTGGAATTTGGTAATAATTGAGAATGCCTTTTGCCATTTCTCCGAAAACCGGAGCGGCTGTAGATTCCGCCCAGATAACATCCTTTGGAACATTTATTCTTACAACCATTACAAAAAGCGGGTTATCCGTAGGACCGAAACCGATAAATGAACCAATAAATTTATCTGTTTCATAACCTCCGGTTTTTCGAGGAATTTGCGCTGTACCTGTTTTGCCCCCTATGCGATAACCCTTTACTCTCGCCTGCTTTCCATGACCTCTCTCTGCAACACTAACCATCATTTCGGTAATTTTTTTTGCTGAATCCTCACTCAACGCTCTTCCAATTATTTTTGGATCAACTTTTTGAACCTTTCCATTTTTATCAATATATTCTTTAACAATATGTGGCGCAACCATCAACCCACCATTTGCAACCGCACCCATTGCTTGAGCTAATTGAATCTCGGTAGTATTAATACCTTGACCAAATGACATTGTCGCTAAATCAACCGGTATCGCATCCTCTTTATCTCTCACTGCTCCTGGTGATTCGCCATCAATCTCTATCCCGGTACGCTTTCCGAAATTAAAACTATTAACGTAATCATAAAATTTATCTTTTCCTGTTTTCTGAATCATCCAGACCATACCAACATTATCAGAGTTTTCTAAAACCTGAGTCATTGTTTCATAGCCATAAGGTTTTTTCTGTGAATTCCATATTACCGCGTCCTGCACTTTAACATTTGCATCAAAATATTCTCCGGTTTCAGGTGTTACCGTTCCACTATCAATACCAGCTGCCATTGCAATTAATTTAAACACCGAACCCGGTTCATAGGCATCAGAAATCGCATTACACTGAAAAATACTATAGTCTTTTACGTCAGTATATTTTGCTGGATCATATGTCGGCCATTCTGCCAGCGCGAGAATCCCTCCGCTTTTTGCATCCATTACCACGATTGACCCACTGTCTGCTTTGTGGTCTTCTACAGCTTTCTTAACTTGATTTTCTGCCATAAATTGAATGACTCGATCTATAGTCAGAACTACATCTTTACCATTCTTTGGCATCACTACTTTGCTGTCAGCAACTGTTATCTGACGTCCAAGAATATCGCGTTCCGAAATTATCTTTCCTTCCTGACCTTTTAAAACATCATTTAGATAACCCTCAATGCCATATTTACCTTCACCTTCACCATCAACGAAACCTAAAAATTTTGCTCCCATACTTCCTTCTGGATAATCGCGGTAAGTTTCGGGAATTAATACAATTCCTGGCAATTTTAGGGCCTCAATTTTCTTGCTTACTTCATCAGGCAGCTTCCGCTTTAACGGCGGTATATATACTTTCTTTTCATTTAAAAGCTTTAAAATATCTGCCGCGGGCATATCTATTATCGGTCCCAAACCATTTGCCACCGCATTTTCATCCTCAACCTGCTGTGGAATAATCATCACAGACCAAAAAGTTTTATTTGTTACCAATGGATAATGGGTATCGCTATAAATGTCGCCAACATAAATTTCACCGCGTGCCGGCATAATTTTCTGTTCTTTGTATCTCTGATCATAAGCTAATTGTTCATAGTGCGCATGCTGAATGACTTGCTTTTGAAAAAGACGTATACATATACCTCCAAAAACAAGCAATACTATAAAGAAAACAAAGGTAATACGCGCTTTTGTACTCCCCTGCTCTTCCATTCGCAAATTTGAACTAACAGCATTAAACCCAAACATATTCTCTTTTAATCTTTTAATAAAAAATAAACAAACATAGGAAAATAAAACCTATGTTTTTAAGATACTACCATTATAAGCCTAGAAGCCCGAGAAAGCCAAGCAAAAGGGCTTTTAAGACTATTTCATAGCCAAAGAACCGCTGATACTACTAAAGTACTTTAATTCCTTCATCGGCACAAACGAAAGATCTTTTGATTTCTCTGAGATCTTGTTTAATGATTCAAGTCTGGCAGCTTCAACTTGCAATCTCTCATTTTCAGCCTGAACTTTTGCTTTTTTTTGCTCCAGGTCTTGTAAAGCGTAACCTTTTGTGGTTATCTGGTTTGACTGCGCAAGATAAAATAAGCTAATTAATGAAAATATTAATATTGTAATAAAGCTCAAAGCAACGGGACCAAGCCTCAAACCACTCTTACGGTATGTAGAGTGATATCTGCCTATTCTTGCTTGTTTTCTTCTATTTAATATTTTCATATGTGTATTTATTTGTTTTTTTGTTTAAATGACCTCTGCGACTCGCATTTTGGCGCTTCTTGATAATCTGTTTTCAATCTGTTCAGATCTGCCCGGCATGATCACTTTTTTATTTATGATTTTTAGAATACCTTGTTTGTTTTTTTCTCTTAAAAAATTTTTTACTATTCTATCCTCTCCGGAGTGAAAAGATATTACTACCAGCCTTCCACCGCTTTTTAATACTTTTAAAGAATTTTCTAATGCTTTTTCTAAGTTTTTAAATTCTTCGTTTACCTCAATTCGCAGAGCCATGAATGTCAGCGTTGCCGGGTTTGTTTTGCCGTGTTGCGCTTTTACAGATCTGACAATTGCCGCTAAGTCATCTGTTGTTTCTATTCTTTTCTTTCGCCTCACTTCAGTAATCTTTTTTGCTATTACCCTTGCAAATCTCTCATCTACATTTTTTAAAACTTCTTCCAATCTTTCCCTGGTATATGAATTTACTACTTTCTCTGCAGTAAAATCTTTATCAAGGTCTAATCTCATATCTAGTGGCTCATTTTTTAAAAAAGAAAAACCCCTACCACTTTCTTTTATTTGATAAAGGTTTGTCCCCAAGTCGAATACAATCCCATCAACTTTGCCAATGTCATTTGATAACAGAATGTCAGCAACATCGAAAAAATTACGATTGTATAAAGACAAGTTTTTGTAAGCACCAAATTTACTTTTTGCATTTTTGTAAATTTCCTTATCTACTTCTATTCCGATTACGTGACCGGTAAAGTCTTTCTTATTTAATATTTCACCAGTATGACCACCAAACCCGAATGTCGCATCTATATATATACCATTAGGTTTGATTTCCAAAGCTTCAACCGCCTCTTTCTTCAATACTGTAGTGTGAATGTTTTTCATTATGATTGGGTTTAAGCTTTCTAACTTTTACTTTTTATCTTCAAGTAAGTAATTAGCAGAAGCCTGAAGTCGGTAGGTTTGTTTTTGTTTTTGTTCAAAACATTTAGGATGGAGGTTCCCGCCCTTTCTTGAGAACAATATTTGTTCGCAAGAAAGGGCGGGATAAATTTTTTGTTTTTGTTTTATCCCGACTATTATGTCGAAATGTTGACTTCAGGCTTGTTATAAAAATCTTTTAAGAAGCCTCTGATAAGCAATATTTAGTTATAAAATTTAAGATTTTTTAGATAAAATTCATGAATAAAATTTTGAGTTTAGTTGATACTAAGCGAAAAATTTTTGAAAGAATTTTAGCAAAAAAGATAAATTTTTAACAAATACATTGTTTGTCTGAGGTTTCTTCTTCCTCCTAAAAGATCCTTAATCAGTTTTTAAATGCGGCTACGTATTTTGCGATTTTTTAAACTCCAAGAGACGAGAGTTTATCCGCAATATCTGAGGAATTTTTCTCGATATTTGCTTCATACTTCTTCCAGGCACTCTCGTCCCAGATCTCTATTCTGTTATAGAGTCCTGCAACGACAATGTCTTTCTTTAGATGAGCAAAATCCCTCAAATATTGTGGCAAAACTATTCTTCCTGTTTTATCAGGAACGATATCCATTGCTCCTGCAAGCATTAAACGTGCGTAATCACGTGCTGATTTATCAGTAGTTGGCATATTGCCGAGCTTCTCAGCAATCACATCCCACTCTTTTTTTCCGTACATAAACAGGCAGTCATCCAACCCGCGAGTCACTACAACACCTTCGTGAAGTTCGCCTCGGTATTTTGGAGGGGTTGCAATCCTTCCTTTGTCATCAATTGTGTATGAATACTCGCCAATGAACATCTTTTCTTGGTTTAAAGTTTAATGATTTTCACCCGTTAGAAGTACGGGTACTTTTAGCCCTCTTTTTTACTTATTGTGAACCTGATGGATTATCCACTTTTCCCCACTCTTATCCACAATTTCCCACTCGCTTGATACATAATAAACCTTTTTTTAAGTCTTTGCAAGCAAAATAAAGGTAGAAAAAAATGACCTTGTTGGGTCATTTTTTTCTAAATGGTATTGATTTGTGGATAATTATTGAGAATAATTCTCAAAAATATCTATTTCCCACTTAGCTATCATTATTTCAATCTTGTATTCTTTATTATCTTTTCAATCTTAGTAGTGTTGGTACCATATTTACCTTCAAACGTGAATTTGGTATCAAAAGCTGAAGCAGTGGTTAACCCTTGAACATCAAAGGTTATCACAGTTGAACCATTATTAACAACTAGCCCAGTAACACAATTACTTTTTACTGTTAATGGATTACCGTCTGCGTCAGAAGCCCCAACTACCTTGTAGCCTGATGGCATAGATGCGCAGGCTTTGACGGTCCAGTTGGTAGTAGATTCAAGAACAAATTCGTAAGAATGAGAGTTAACACCAGCGCCCCAGACCACAGATTCTGGGTAAGTCAGGTTAAGATTTGCTGGAGTAGTAATAAAGTCTTCATCACCTGGGTCTACTGCTACACAAATCTTGTTGGCATCTTTAGAGCTACATTTAACCTTCACACTCTTCATAACTTTGTTGTTCATCTTTGCTACCGGTCCTTTATTGAAGTTAAACTTATCAGAAGTTAATTTTCTACAAATGGTAGTAGTATGAGTTGAACTATCTACCGGATCGGAGATAACCACACGGGTAGCAGTGATATAGTTATCAATCTTAGGAAGAATGATATATTGAGAACTCTTTGTAATTGCAGCTTCTTTGGTGGTTGCTGTGTTACCATCATATATAGAAGCACATTGAGCCTTAACCTTCTTGTCGAAGTCTTTAGATCCTAATGCAGTTATTAATGCTGCTTGGGTATAGACTTTGGTATTAACTGAATCGATTACTTCTCCACGAGAGTCCCCTACTGGCCCAGGAATTAGAGAAGTTTTTGCTGATTTCTTTTCCTTACCATTTACTATGCCTGCAAAACCTACAACATCTTTACTATACACTACATGCAGATCACCTGTAGCTAATATAGCAGCTTTTACTGAAACGCCTAACGCAAATCTAGTAAAGTGAGTTGTAGTAAATGTTATATAGTAGTTAGAACCAGAGATACCAGTATCAGTAATGTTGTCATGATCAGCCCAGGTATTCCCTGCATCGGGAGAAAAGAATACATGGACATCAGTAATAGCATAGCCAAGACTGTCCAAAAGAGCCTTATCAATCTTTAATGTTATTGTTACTGGAGAATTGAATGTCAGACCATCTGGTGAAAATTCATATGAAGTTAATCCATCATATATACCGAATGGACCGGTGATCATGAAGTTAGATCCTGTTCCATCAATGCTGATTGTTGTGTCAGTGGAAAGCGCGCCAGCAGGAACAGTGATAGAAGCATTTGTGTCTGGAGTTGTAAGAGTAGCCCCCGCACTGGTAACCAATCCTGAAACATAAGCAGGGTTAGTTGGAGCAGCATTAGAGATGGAAATACTATTAATCTCAGGGGTAGAATTAGGATCGTTTGACATTAAGATTGTTTTATATTGAATGTACTGTCCTGTTGGAGAGCCAACTGGTTCTCCGGAATTACCATGATTTTGCCAATCAGACCACGCGCCTGAATATATTTCAAATTCATTAATGGCTACTGTATTAACTGCGCCTTCATCAACTTGTTTGGTGATATGTAACCTGAGTTTCCTTGTCTCAACTGTACTGAAGGATATTGAGAAATGATTATTAGAATTATTACCAATAACTTGTTGGACAGTATTCCAATCAGAATCTACGGTTGGCTCACAATTATTATCATCTACACATACCTGAATATCAAAATCTACAGGATACATTTTTGTGCCGTACCATAGATCAACTTTAGATACTTTGGTTGGAGATGCAAAATCAACCGCTACCCATTGAGGATTGGATGGCGATATTGATGATCCATTATCTTCGCTCTGCCAACCACTAAATTCCCTATCACCATCAGCGATATTTGATACGTCACCAAATGGATAGTTTGGTTCTCCAGAACTAGATGAAAGATTTTTATTTAAAATAATATTTGTAATTGGATCAGCAGCAGCAGTTCGAGTCTGTAATGTTATTGATGTGCCAGCAGGAGTATTTGCAGTCCAGTCAATCGTACCCCAGTCTGTCTGGGCTCCAGTATTAATTATGGAGGAAACCAAAGATGAAGAACCCGAATAACCTAACGGACCCAGCTTCTGCGCGTAAATTTGTGTGTTTAGCATACTATAGTCTTCCCATGCAGTGATTGCGCTTCCGGTTTCTGCTGTAGTTAAAACGGGAAAGCTTTGTCCGGCAGCTTTAGTGGCAATCGCCAAGCCATCTGCTCCCCACAAAGTGTTGCCGAAAGAATCTATATCTTGTCCATAAATATCAGAGTTCATACCGGAACGAAAATCGTTCCATACGATTATAGCACCTCCGTTGCCATCAGAAGCAATCTGATGGTCAAACTGAACTTGACCAAAATAATTCGAAACCGCTACTCCCGCAGGATTCCATATTAAAGAACCGGAAGAGTCAATTTTTTGAGCATAAATATTATATGTAGTTGGCGTATTGCGATCGTCAGCCCAGCTTATTATTGCGCCACCGTTGCCATCTGAAACAATTTTAGAATATACTTCCATACTTGTCGTAGTCGCGATTCCAACTCCATCTGCCTGCCATTTTATTGCCCCGGAGCTGTCAACTCTCTGGGCATAAACATTATTATCATTTGGGCTTACTCTATCATCCGACCAAGTTACTATTACACCATTGCTACCATCCGATGTAATCTGCGGATCCTGACCACCATTTATCGTTACTTCAGCCCATTGCAATGAACCGGAACTACTAATTCTTTGCGCAAAAAGACCAGAACCATTTTGAGTGATATTAAGACCATCCCAAACCACTATCGCACCGCCTGAACCATCCGAAACCAATTTCGAATTTGAGTCCCTATAAGTATTATTAGTAGAAATCTTGACGCCGTCCGTTGCCCATTGGAAAGAACCTGACGAATCTAATTTTTGCGCATAAACATGATATTGCCAATTTCTGCTGTCAAACCATGATACAATAAACCCACCGTTTCCATCCTGAATAATCATAGGTTTGCCCTGACCGCGTTGCGCCGCGCAAACAACAACTCCAGAGCCCCATATTAAATTACCTGAAGAATCAATCCTTTGAGCATAGATATCATCACCGTTATAATTACGATAGTCACCCCATACCACAACTACTCCTCCAAAACCGTCTGGGGTGATATGGTAATCTCTTTCTGAACCTATATCTTCATACAGACTTAGCTGTTTTACTTCCCACATAACTCCACCTGACGGATTAACCTTCTTGATTACTAAATCAGCATTGGTATTATCAAACATCGCCATTATAGTGTTGCCATTGCCATCCGGAATAATATTTGTAAACATATATTGTAGCGCATCTGAAGATATATTTAAACCGCCATTCTGCCATTTTGATATTGACAGATCCATAGCCAATCTTCCGGCGCTTGAGGTATTGACAGATCCTTCGGTTGAGTAGTATTTATTCCAACCAGCCGCATCTCCTGGGAGAACCGCCATAGACGCCTGATCCGCGCCTCCAGTCCAGTCGTTTTGGGTGAAGATCACGGTGCCTGAAGCTTTGGTATTAAACATCATAAGCTTTTTCAAACTTAGTCCGTCTAGACTTACCACTACAGCAAAAGATGCAATTAGAGCCAAAGCAGAAATTCCAATAAAAAGTTTATAGTTCTTTTTTGGAGTACATTTCTTTGGTTTGCATTTTTTACAAAACATTTTTTTCATTTTTTATTTTTCCTTTTTTTACTTTTTATATTAATATGACTTAAGTTTGATGATTTTTAAATTTTATTTTATCTCTTGATTCAATTTACGATTTTTTTCCTCCTGCTTCTGTAACTCTTCAAGTAACTTTTTTGCTTCCTTTACTGCTGCTTTATTGGGATTCTTTTTTGGACCGATGGTAACTTTTATGCTTTTTATACCTTCTATATTTCCTGCCTTATCGACCGAATAATAATAAACCGTATATTCGCCTGCTCCACTTAATTTGATTGGCGAAGAATAAACATTAAAATTTCCAGATTCTCCGGTTCTATAATAAGTTTTTTCTACCCCAGATTTTACTGTTGAACTTGGCGGAAGAGCAGATAATAAATCTGGCTGACCAGAAATACTGTCAAAAACAATTCTACCTTCACTTGGTACCGGCAATAAAGCGGGGTGATAAAAACTGTTTCCACTATAACTAAACGCTTTTGCAAAAGCATCAACATTTATTCCGTATTGAGAAAATTGTTGTGGATCTTTTGTATCATATAGAGTCATATGAACCGTATCAGAACCAATGTTTGTTGTAACTAGATATACATAAATGTCCTGCGGTTCTGAAAAAGGTTGTCCGCCGGAATAATTTGCTTCTAATTCATTTAATGATAAAGTTGCAGGAAGCAAGCCACTGCCACTTTGGCTGCTGGAGAATAAAACTGCAGGAGAATACGTACCGCCGGTTGAAAATTCATCCATATAGCTCACCCCGTTAAAAGACATTCCAGTTCGCGCTAGTTCATAACCACCGTTGATATTCTCGACAATTGATAAATCAGGCTCGCCATCTATCTTATTGATTTCAGCAGCTGCGCTTCCTCTTCCAACTTTTTTAATCTCATCAGTTGCATTTAATACCACCTCTGCTTTGTCTTTGAAATACCAGCTTCCATCAGATGTTTTTGTTTTAGCACCTGTAACTTTTGCGGAAGTTAATGGTGCGATAGTATCACCAGCTAAAAAAGCAGAAGTCTTAATAACACCCACCCCTACAACAGCTAACACCAATAATGTTAATAATGGTAATTTATATCTTGAATTGTTTTTCATATTTTTTCCTGTCATGTTTGTAAAATTGCTGATATTAACTAATATTTTAACTGCCAGCCGGCAATAATTATATCCGGATTGATCTGAAGTGAAGGATAGTTATATTTGTTTAATTCAACTAAATCAACCCACATATTTTCTACTCCATATAACACGAAAGCGATGCTTGAAAGCGAATCACCGCCTTTTACTATATAAATATTTTCACCAGCACCTTGTGTTGACAGCTGATATTTGAATACCCATCCACTATAAATTATATTTGGTATCGTGACAAGTGTGGAAAACTGTTCGCTATTCAACGCAACTAATATTTCTCTCGTAGTACCTAATTGCGCCGCAATACTATAAAGGGAATCCCCTGGTTGAACTACATAAAATCCATAAACGATTTCTTGGATTGGGTTTACGATCGATTCGGGGGTAGGTTCTGGGATCGGCGTTGGAGTTGGTTCAGGTATAGGAGTTGGAGTGGATTCTTCTGGAGTTGGTATGGCCTCAGAGATAGGTTCAGGAATAGGTTCGGAAGTTGGTGGAATAAAAGTATATACAGATGGCGGTTGTGGAGCTGTTTCGATAGTCCAGGAATAATTAGCAGGAGTTAAATCAACATTCCCTACTAGATCTGTAGCCTTAACTTCAAATGAATGAACTCCTAAAGATAACCCGCTATAATTAACCGGGCTGGTACATACTGCAAATAAAGCTCCGTCAACCCGACATTCGAAAGTTGAGGCTTCACTGGAGCTGAAAGTGAAGGTTGCATCGGTTGAATAAGTTACCAAAGCTGGGTTGGAATCTATGATAGTATTTGGGCTAGTTGAATCAATATTTATCGGATTAGCTGAAGATAGAACAGATTTATTAGCAAGCGCATCTTCTGAATAAATACAGATGTAAAAACCATTATTGGTTTCGTCTGATTGGTTCATAGAATCAGTATCCAGTTTTGTAAAGGTATCGGTAATAGAACAAGTGTTGGTAGCGAAATAATCCCATTTTTTCACCACAGCTGCGTCCCAGTCACCGGTAATAGTATCACTTGCGACTGGACCTATTTCCACATCGTTTGCAAAGGAAAGAGCCGGAGCGGTAGCATCTATATTGATTTTATTGGCAGAAGCCAAAACAGATTTATTCCCAAGGGAGTCTTCACCATAAAGGCATATATAGAAACCATTATTGGTTTCGTCTGATTGGTTCATAGAATCAGTATCCAGTTTTGTAAAGGTATCGGTAATAGAACAAGTGTTGGTAGCGAAATAATCCCATTTTTTCACCACAGCTGCGTCCCAGTCACCGGTAATAGTATCAGAAGACACTGGACCAGCAGCTATATCATTGGTAAAAGAAAGTGCTGGTGGAGTTGCATCTATACTAATACTATTAGTAGAAACTAAGATAGATTTATTACCAAAACCGTCCTCCCCATAAAGACAAATATACCTGCCGTTATTGGTTTCATCTGATTGGTTCATAGAATCAGTATCCAGTTTTGTAAAGGTATCGGTAATAGAACAAGTGTTGGTAGCGAAATAATCCCATTTTTTAGTAGTTGAATCTCCCCAAGAGCCTATAATAGTATCACTCTGAATTGGACCGGCTGCCACATCATCCACAAAGGAAAGAACCGGACTTAAATTATCTACTCGGAAGCTTGCCGAAGTCTGAACAGATCCATCTACCAGACTATCACTTGGAGTTACTCTAATCTGGTAATTGCTTTGATCTAAGCCATCCAAAGATCCCCCACCATTCGAAGCATTTTTGGTATCCCAAACTATATTTAATGTTACCGCGCCACCGGAGGTATCAATCGGATTGCTAGTTCCTATCTGATAAGCATTACTATTATTCAGATCAATAGCCCCAGACGAGGGTGTTGCAAAAGCAAGATAAGGAGCATACCAATTCATTCCCCCATCCGGTGAATATTCTACTTTTAGTTTAGTATTTTGTAAGTTTGCATCAGAAATATTAGTCTGAATATTTACATAACCAGTACCATCAGTCGGCTGAGAAATAAATGAAGGAATGGTCGCCACGGGCGCAATGTTTGCCGAAACAACAACCTCATTACTTAATGCGGATACAAGGGTACCCGATGTTGCGCATATTTTTATACTTTCTGCTGCAGAATATCTCATCATTGTATAACTTTTTACCCCTGAAGTTACTGCTGTGCCTGATGCCGGGTTAGAGAATAAAACACCCGAACCTAGTGTCCCCCCGCAATTCTGATCTGAAAGCACCGGGGTAAGCGTAATTGTAGAAGTATTATCAGTCGTTACTGTATGACCAAATTGATCTTGTACTGCAATCACTGGTTTAACTGCAAAACCAATATTAATAATAGCAGTAGCCGAAGGTTGATTTGTAAAAATAAGTTTATTTTTGGCTCCTATAGCTTGGGATAGAGCACCAAAACTAGTTGAATCGTTCACTATCCCCACGATTGCTCCCGTTCCAGGGTTTGCTGATGTTCGATAAATATTTCCTGAAGAAGGAATAACGGATCCGTCAATAGCGCGTACTTGCAGCCCGCTAATAGTCATTACATCCGATTTATTTGCTGTACCATCTGTAGAAAAAGTAATTGTTATTGTTGTGGCCGTAACTGCTATAGAACTAGATGTTATATCTCTAGCTGCCGTATAAGTAACTGTCCCAACACCAGGATTAAATGACCAGTTATTTGGTGCTGTTAAAATTAAAGTGGTATTTGTTTGACTCGCTGCAAAGTCACCATTTGCTCCCTCGGTAATGACAATATTGCCAAGCGTCGTCCATGCTGGAGTTGTGGCATTTGCCGCTTTGTCTGCAGAAATATTTGTGCCTCCAGAAGATGGGGTTACATTTGCTGCTGCTTCAGTTTTCAGACTCATATAAACTCCGACGGACAGCAAAAAAATAATCACTCCGATTAAAAAGAATCGTAGATATTTATTTTTTATGGTTTTTAGAAAAAGATTTTCCATTTTTTATTTCTTTAAAAGTTTATTCAACGGTTAACTGCCAATAAATTCCTTTATCTTCCATCCAAACCAATCCTTCAACTACTGGCGTAAAATATGACTTATAAGTCCCGGCGTCCGCCGGAGCTTTAATTTTAAATGTAAATCTTCCTACTTCTCCTGGTTTTACTTCTGCTGTATCAAAAGAAGTACAGCGGTTTGGAGCTATCCAGTCGCTATTCGCAAATTCCGAAGTATAATCTTTTTGCTGAGTTGGACTTCCATAAATAGAGCCTGTACCGAACCTAACTGGATTTGCACCGTCTTTGAACCAGCTAACCGTACCCGTGTTTTTCAGTTCAATCCAAACTTCAATCTCCTCCCCCGCTGAAATCTGGGTAGGATAGCCAGACTGACCGACTACCTCATAACCGTAAGTTGAAGTTGAACCTAAAATATCATATTTCAATAACCAGTCAGAATAAATAACATTTGCACCACCGTCTAAACTGAGATTAGTATACTGATCTTGATTTAGTTCAACCAATCTTCTCCATTTCTCCTGATCGCCATAGAGTTTCAGCGCTATCCATTGCAGATCTTCACCAGGTTCAACCTTATAGTAGCCGAATTCACCTGTTGGAGCTACCGTAGGTAATTCTTTAAATCTTAGTTTCCATCCTGCAACTATTATACTTGGATCACTTTCCAATGAAGGGAATATATCTTTATTTAATTCGACTAATCGCGTCCATTGTTCTTCATCCTGAAATAATTCGCGGGCAATTGATTTCAGCGAATCGCCATCTTGAACTATATAATAATCCCCTATTATTTTTTGCACTTCTGGCTGAGCTTGAGGAACTGGTTGAGAAACCGGCTGTGATTGATTTTCTGCTATTGGTTCTGATGTTTGTTGAATGTTGCCAAATCTCAATTGCCACTCACTATATATAATGTCAGGTCGGCTAACCAGACTTGGGAATGTATCTTTATTTAATTCTACGAGATCTCTCCACCTTTCACTATCGCCATAAACTTTTTCTGCAACTGTCTTAAGGTTTTCTCCTGGTTGAACAGTATAAATCCCTGAATCACTTCTGACTGAAATTTCCCAGAATAAACCAATATCATTCATCCATCCTGTTCCATCAGCAACTGGAGTAAAATATGCTTTGTAATTTCCAATTTGCGTTGGAGCTTTAATTGTAAATTCGAACCTTGCCGTATCTCCCGATTCAATAAGAAAGTCTGGGATACTGGATGCTCTGTTTGGTGATAACCAATTTTCAGCGGCAAACTCAGAAATATAATCTCTTTTTTGGGCAGAGCTTCCAAACGATGACCCTGTTCCGAGACGGACATTACTGTCCCAAGCAACAGAACCGGTATTTTTTACTTCAACCCAAACATCGGTAGTCTCGCCAGGTTTTAAAGTGCTTGGGTATGGTGATTGAGATACCAGTTCATAAGAATATATTAGTTGTGGTTCCGGTTGGATTTCAACTATTGGTTCAGGCTGTACCTCAGGTTGAGGTTGGACTTCGGGCTGTTCTTGACCATCTCCTACAACCGTAACTTCCCAATACAAACCAATATCAGTCATCCAAGTTACTCCGTCTGCTACCGGTGTGAAATAAGCTCGATAAGTACCAGGCGTCGTTGGAGCTTTGATTGTAAATTGAGCCTTGGCATCGTTGCCTGGTTCAACATAGCTGCTGATTGCAGTAGAGTTTGGATTAATTATCGAAGTAGGTCTGTTTACAGATAGCCAATTGATATTTGCAAATTCTGATGGATAATCTCTCTGTTGACTTGGACTACCATACATAGAACCGGTTCCGAGACGAACTTTGCTATCCCAAACAGCTGTACCGGTATTTTTTACTTCTATCCAGACATCGGTTGTCTCACCCGGTTTTAGTGTACTTGGATATGGAGACTGAGAAACCAATTGATAATTATAACCTTCAACTGGAATGGTTTGCTCAATCTGCTGTTCTGGTTGTACTATTTCTTGCGGCTGCTCAGGTATTTCAGGTATTACCTCTGGCTGTAATATCTCTTCTGGTTGTTCTAACTCCGGCTCTTCGATAATAGGTTCCGGTTCGGTTACCTCTACATTTTCACTAAATATTATTGAATCTGATACAGAACCTGAAACATTTCCTGCCGCGTCTTTATATTTTGCATAAACTGTTTTTGTACCATATCCAGTTGCCAAAGCCCAAGCCTTCGAATTAACAAACGTCTCCCAGCTGCTGCCGATAAAGTAAGCGTTGTTAGAAATCATCATTGATATGGCATCAGTAGCGCCCAACGTCAGGGTAACGCTTGCCGATGCAGTTGAGCTTGCTCCGCTATTAATTGAGATAGAAGTGTTGGTCGGAGGTGTTGTATCTTGAATTAGATTATTTCCTCCACCACTATTGTTTTGCTGGCTAACACTAATACTCCAAGTATAGCTTTCTGGCGTTGCATCGCTATTTCCTGCCAGGTCAACCGCGTAAACATAAAATGTGTGACTGCCATTTGCCAAACCTGAATAATTCTTTGGGCTGGAACAAGTAGTATAATAGCTACCGTCTATTTTGCATTTAAAAGTTGAAGACTCATCCGCGCTAAATACGAAAGTAGCGGATGAAGAAGTTGCGTTTAACGCCGGTGTAGAAGATAGAGTAGTTTCTGGAGGGATACTTTCAATTATATAACCATTTTCTATCCCAAAACCTGCGCCACTAATAGAATCCAGGGCTTTGATTTTTAGATCACCACTGCTTGTAATTGAAATCGAACAGTTCACTGTATAGCTATCAACCTGCGTACAAGCAAAATCAGTGAAACCAGCGGTAGTAGCTCCATCTACTGAAACACCGGCGCTATCAACTCCCCCGCTATCGGTAATATGAATTGTCGTATTTGTAATATTTGCCGAAGAAGCTTTCGTTGGAGCAGAAATCGAAATAACTGGAACCGTAATAGTCACCGCGTAACCATTCTCGCTCTGTTCAGAGGTATTGGAAACCAGATCAAAGGCTTGGATTTTCAGATTACCGGAACTTAATAAACGGATTGTGCAATCTACGGTTTTGATATCCGTTTGTGTACAGTTTAAATTATCGTAATCATCTATTGTATTTTCATCATCTATAGAAACATTGACCGCTAATATTTCATTATCATCAGTGACATGAATTGCAGTATCAGTAATGGCACTATTAGAAGTTTTCGTTGGTGCAGTAATTATAATTACCGGACCAGTATTATCGATTACATAGTTATTTTCTGTCTGTGTCCCTTGATTATTAAATGAATCGAGAGCTTTGATTACTAAATTACCTGAAGAAGAAATATTTATGGAACAATCTACCGTTTTCGCATTAGTTTGAATACAAGAAAATCCGCTAGTTCCGGCAGTAGTTGAAGTATCTATTTCAACACTATTAGCCAAGACCCCAATATTGTCAGTAATATGAATCTCGGTCGTGGTAATTGCAGCATTTGAAAGTTTATCCGGAGCGCTGATGATTATAACTGGAGCTGAAGAATCAATGACATAACCATCTTCTTCCCCAGATATTTGATTTGATGCGCCGTCTTCAGCGCGAATTACCAATTTGCCTGAACCGGAAATTTCGATTGCGCAATCTACTGTACTACTATTGGTTTGAGTACAGCTGAAATTGCTATAAGCAACTGTGGTTGATGGATCGACTAAAACACCACCGGTAAAAATAGCGCCATTATCTGTAATATGAATAGTAGTATCAGTAACCAAACTGCCAGCAGTCTTGGTTGGAGCCGTGATAGAAACTACTGGGTTAACCATATCAATGATAAATCCATTTTCAGTTGCTACTGAATTATTAGCTACTACATCAGAAGCGCTAATTGCCAAGTTTCCCGAACCAGTAATCACAATCGTACAGTCTACCGTATTAGCGTCTGTTTGGAGACAACTAAAACTATTATAAGTAACAGTATTTGATGCATCCACCGTTACACCGCTAACCAAGACACCATGATCATCTGTAATATTGATTGCAGTATTTGTAATCGGCGCGTTGGAATATTTGTTTTGAGCGTCAAATGCGATTGCCGGTGCATCATCGCTAACTACATACCCAGCTTCGGTAGTTATAATAGTATTGCCGGCTTTATCAATGGCCTTAATTGAAAGATCTCCAATACCAATAAGGTGGATGGTACAATTAACTGTTTTGCTATCCACCTGAGTACAATTAAAGTTATGACTCGTAACCGTGGTTGAAGCATCTACTGTTACACCGGAAACTAGAATTCCATTGTTATCAGTTATATGAATAGTAGTATTGGTAACTTCACTATTTGAAATCTTGGTTGGAGCGGTAATAGATACTACCGGGTTAACCGCTTCAATAGTATAACTATTTTCCGCCACTGTTCGAGTATTATTCGCCCCATCAACCGCTTTCATCACCAGATTGCCGGAACTATCAATTGAGATTGTACAATCAACTGTTTTGCTGTCAGTTTGAGTACAAACTAAATTCGAAGCGGTTGCGGTAGATGAAGCATCTACAGTTACACCGGTATTTAAAATCCCCTGATCATCCGTAATATGAATAGTAGTATTAGTAATCGAAGTATTCTTTATCTTCGTCGGAGCGGTAATAGAAATATTAGGCAATGTACCGTCTACTAGATAACCAGTTTCGCTATATGTATCAATATTGCCGCCGCCGTCAGTCGCTTTGATTGTTAAATCTCCCGAACTGACTATATCAATTGTACAATCTACTGTATTAGCATTAGTTTGAACGCAGGCAAAATTTCCTGTCCCGGCAGTAGTGGCAGCATCTACAATAACATTGGCAGCTAATACTCCATCAGTGTCGGTTACTTGTACCGTAGTATTGGATATAGTTGATTGAGAAGACTTGGTTGGCGCAGTGATTGTAACATCCGGAGCTACCGTATCAATAACATAGCCATTCTCTGATTCTGTTGTAGAATTGCTTGATCCATCAATCGCTTTAATTACCAGATTACCAGAAGTATCTATATGTATAGTACAGTCTACCGTCGTACTATTTGTTTGAGTACAATTGAGAGCTGAAGTGGTCGCTGTACTAGAAGCATCAACGGAAACATTAGTGGAAGATAACCCCTGATCATCTGTGATATGAATCGTTGTGTCAGTAATAGATGAGCCTGCTAATTTGGTTGGCGCAGTTATAGTAATAACTGAACCAGTGTTATCGATCAAGTAACCATTCTCAGCTTGAGTATTGATATTATCGCCTCCGTCAGTAGCTTTAATAACCAGGTTACCGGAGCTATCTATATTAATGGTACAATCTACTGTTGTGCTATTAGTTTGAGTACAATTGAGAGCTGAGGTGGTAGTAGTGCTAGAAGCATCCACCACTACATTGGTATTTAATATTCCCTGATTGTCAGTCACATGAATAGTTGTGTTTGTAATGGAACTCTGCGCAACCTTGGTTAACGCGGTAATCGCAATGACCGGCAGAGTGGTATCTATATTTATAGTCTTGAAATTATCAATGTTGCTATCAGCAGGTATCACCGTACTGCTATCGGTATTTGGGTTTGTAATGTTATCTAATATAGTAGAAGAATTAATAGCCGAAACATTTATCGGCATTATATCTTCACCGCTCCCAATAGCGCCAATAGTGTAAGTTGCCGCAATACTAGACCCTGAAACATTATTTAAAACCAAAGTCTTTCCGTTATTCAAGGTAATATTGAGTGAACTTCCGACTGCTTTAATATTCTCATTGTAATTTGCGGTAATATTGACTGCCTGCCCAGCGCCATACGTACCATTGCTGGTAGTTGAAGTAATGTTTTGTAAAACCGGAGCTGTGGTGTCTATCACGATATCCTTGCTATTGGCAATATTGTTTCCACCTGGAATTGATGGAGATGTATTGCTATTTGGGTTTTCAGCCGTTCTATCGGTAATAGTACCTGCAACACTGCTGACAGATAAGTCGCCTATATCTTGCCCGCTCCCGGTAGCTCCAACAGTATAAGTACCGCTATAAATAGTTTGATTATTTACCGCTCCTGTGTTAATAACTGCTCCGTTATTCAAAGTAATTGCTAAGCCTCCGACACTATTAACTGCCTCAGAGAAATTTAAAGTAATATTTATGCCAGCGGTTGGACCGTAAGAACCATTTGTCGTTGTGGATGCCGCGCTGCTAATTGTCGGAGCGGTAGTATCTACTTTTATATCTTTGGAATTATTTATGTTTTGCCCCGCATTGATTGTCGGATTGACAGTGGAATTATTGGATCCATCCGTTATAGTACCGGTAACTGTAGAAATTGATAAGTCATTTGTGTTTTGTCCGCTTCCCATTGCTCCTACTATATATATCCCGCTATAGCTGTTTTGATTTGTTAAAGCGCCGGTATTTATTACAGCGCCGGTATTTAAAGTAATCGCCAAACCAGCTGACGAAACTGTTTCATTGAAATTTAAAGTAATATTTATTTCCGATGTTGGACCGTAAGAACTGGTTGGAGTAGTAGAAGTAGCGCTGCTAATAATTGGCGCACCGGTATCAATAGTAAATGAAGTAATATTTATTGTATTGCTTTGATTGCCGGCAGCATCAGTAACTTTGAGAGTACAATTATTATGAGTACCAGCTCCTAAAGTATTAAAAGTAATGGTATTATTCCCTGATGTTGCGCTGCCTGTAGCAGACGAACAGTCCCCTCCATATGTAATAGTTCCATCCTCCGAAGAATTAAATGTGTAATCTGGAGTTGTATCATTGGTTGGAGTTGTTACGGGAGTTACTTGAGTGACGGTTGGATTAATATTATCTACTGTAAACGTTGCTCCGCTTGTTGGAGCAGAAGTTATAACATTACCAGATA
Source organism: Patescibacteria group bacterium (assembly GCA_022703645.1). GTDB lineage: Bacteria > Patescibacteriota > JACPGU01 > JACPGU01 > JACPGU01 > JAKLDG01. The sequence goes on from JAKLDG010000001.1 coordinate 574,923, forward strand.
AATCAGTACCGACTGATAAAGCAATGGTTGCGGTGCCATTTCCAGAACCAACTGTATGTATGTATGTATAATGTGTGCTATCTACCTTTGTCATATCAGTTGCCGAAACAGTGTTTGATCCGGAGATAGCAATTTTTACAATTGGGCTATCTGCCATAGCTTCGGAGAAGGTTGCTGTGATGGTCAGAGAATCTCCCGCCTTTACAGATCCATCTGCATCCGAATACGTGATTGAAGCGGTTGGCGCAGAGGTATCTATGGTAAATGAACTAACACCGAGGTTTGAACTTTGGTTGCCTACGGCATCGGTAACTTTTATCGTACAGTTACTATGAGTGCCTGCAGAAAGCGCATTAAATGTAACCGTATTATTGCCTACTGTTGCGCTCGTTGTAGCTGAAATACAATCTCCGCCATAAGTAATAGTCCCGGCCTTGGTAGTATTAAATGTATAATCAGGAGTCGTATCATTAGATGGAGTAACGACTGGGGTTACTTGAGTAACGACCGGAGCAGTAGTATCGATTGTAAAAGAATTAACATTAAGATTAGAACTTTGATTGCCGGCAGAGTCTGTAACTTTTATCGTACAATTGGAATGAGTTCCTGCAGAAAGTGTATTAAATGTTACCGTATTATTTCCAGCTGTCGCGCTGCCTGTAGCAGATGAACAATCTCCTCCATATGTAATGGTGCCGGCTTCAGAAGTATTAAATGTATAATCTGGAGTCGTATCATTGGTTGGAGTTGTTACGGGAGTTACTTGAGTTACGGTCGGAGCAGTGATATCTATATTAATATCATTAGCAGAAGCCAAAGTTGATTTATTTCCTACTGCATCTTCAGCGTATAAACAAATGTATTTGGTATTATTCGCTTCGGTCGATTGATTCATACTATTGGCATCTGTCTTGGAATAATCGCCTGCCGTTGTTGAACAAGTACCATCAGCATCATAATCCCATTTTTTGACTGATGCATCACCCCAACCGGCTGTGATCGTATCGGACTGAATCGGTCCGGCCGCTACATTGTCTGAGAAAGAAAGAGAAGGGCCGGTAGTATCCAAAATGAAATTCCCCATACTCGTCCAAGCAGACGTAGCTACTCCGTCATTATTCTGCGCGCACCAGTAATAGGTGGTATCTGAACCGATTGTTGAACCCGGTGTCCATGTAGTTGCTTCATTAATAGTTGCCGTTTCCCCAGATGTGCCGCTGGCAACAACTGAAGTGTTATTGAGACAATTCGCCGCACTGCCGGTTGCGATACGATAATTCGTCGTACCGGTATCATCCGTATCCGGATCTATATATTGAGCTGATAGAGTTGGTGTATTGTCAGCTGTCGTTGAGCCATTAGCAGGCGAAACCAATGTTGGAACGCTTGGCGCTACGTTAACAGATTGACCGATTATGAAGTCACCAAATGCAGATAACCCGGTTGCTTGCGTGCTGGTAGAAGTTTTTGTACCAACAGTTGGGAGAGACCAGGTACCGGATTTTTCTCCAACTAAGAAACTATTCGTATCTGCCCCGCCGTCTATATCGCCTGCAGCATAATTAAAAGTTGCGCTATAATTATTAAATGCAATTCCGGAATTCACAAAAGTCCAATATCGGTTAACGCTTTTTGCTGAATTGATTCCTGAATTGGCAATGTCGGAATGATCTCCATTTGTTGTACTAACCGTTAAGTCACCTGCTACAGTTACATTTCCAAAGGCGATTGTTACTGGAGCATAATTTGAATCACCGACATAAAAAGTCTTGCTGGTTGCGCCTGTCGCAATATATTTTTTAAAATTACCGATAATATAACCGGATGTTTGTGTCGTACTACCGGTTGAATTTACATAAATATTATTAGCCCCCGTCGTCACAGTTCCTTGGGCTAAATTAAGAGCCCCCCCTACAATCGTATTCCCGCCAAGCGCCACGCCAGATGCATTATTGATTTTCAACCCACCGTAAGTTAATGCGCTCACTGTCTGCGCGCTCGCCCCGGCATATTCTATAGTTAATCCGGAAATTGTATTGGTTGTAAATTTATATTGGCTGGAATAATCAGCCGTGGCAGCAGTTCGAGTTACTTGAACCGTACCGGAACCGGTAATGGTACCGGCAGCGCCGGCAGTATTGGCAACCACACCTGCATCTGCCGCAAAAGTCGCTCCTGAATCTACCTGCATCGTGCCACTAACATTGAAATTCGTACTAGCCGAAACTATATTTGAAGTATTGGAAATCGTTAAGTTATTAAAACTGGTCGCTGTTGAACCGCTAATATTCTGCGCTCCCGAACCGTTAAAAGTCACTGTACCGGAACGCTTGGTAAAGGTAGCATTATTAGTAAAATTCCCACCAACATTTAAAGTGCGGTTGCTAGTAGTAACATCCAGTGTACCCGCTGAAATAAGAAGGTCGCCGGCAACTATAGTATTAACACTCAAACTATCTGTAAAACCGGTGCTGGCGATTGTTAAATTATTATAATTAGTAATTATTGCTGGCAGAGTCGTGTTGGCAGTATGAGCATATATGATAGTACCTGCCCCCGGTATAAAAGTTTGGTTTGTCGTTGTCCAAGAAGAACGGATTTTTAAATTACCACCATTAGTCATATCAATACTACTGCCCGCTACTGTAGATGAAACAGCTTTTACATTTAATGTATGAGTACCACCAACCGGCCAGACCAGAGAACCGGCCATATTTTTACCTACAATCAACGCTCCATAAGCCAAGTCAGGATAAGCATCATCCACAATAGCTTCACCATCAATTTGGAGAGTGTTCCCTGCAGCCGCTGCACCACTCCAACAATCCGTATCACTCATAAGACCGCTACAATTGGCGTTGCTTCTGGTAAATGTTTTACTCGCCGCTTCAACTGGTTTAGCATTATTATCGGCGAATAAAGTAATAAAAAAAGCGAGTACAAAAATACTCACTAACAGAACAGAAAGTAATCCCTTTTTATTTTTGTTTCGAATAATTTTTTGCATTTCTCAGCTTTACTTTCTTTAGCAACTCCATCCTGATTTCATTTTAGCACCACTTCTAAATATACGCAAAGTCAAAAATATTGGCTAATAAAAGGGTTATTTTTGACGGTGGAAAAACATGATTTTTATTTATTGATAATTATTATCAAAAAACAGTGATTTTTAATAGCAAAACTGTGGATAAGTCGCATGTTTTTTTCTCGGTTAAAATCTCTTTTTTTGTCATCCTCGAGCACTGTTGTACTCAACAGTAAATCGGGGATCCACAACATTAAGAAAATATTATATAGCTATTTATATTCTTGTTGAACTGGATCCCCGATTTCATGATGTGTACATCTATGAGCTCGAGGATGACAACGAAGAAGCGAGAACTTAATTGGAAATTTTAACATTGTTTCATTGATTGAAAATTGTAAATTGAGAATTGAAAATTTATTTTGTATATTATAACACTATTATAACTTCAACAGATAAAATAATTTTATAACAAAAAAGGACTCCGCTTTCGCGGAGCCCTTAATTAATCAATTTTTATTTATCCAAGTCTTTCCTTCAACCAACCCTCCAATTCCTCGATCTTAACGATTTCCTGTTTCATCGTATCGCGGTCTCGCACAGTCACAGTACCCTTTTCCAGCGAATCAAAATCTACCGTCACGCAATACGGAGTTCCGATTTCGTCTTGATATCGATATCTCTTCCCAATATTTCCCCTATCATCCCAAAATACATTAAATTGTTTTTTCAAAGTTCCGTAAACTTCTCGCGCCTTCTCAACTAACTCCGGTTTGTTTTTGAGAAGTGGAAATACTGCGACTTTGAACGGTGCTAATAATGGTTTGAGATGCAAAACAACCCGCGTCTCGCCATCTTCCATTTTTTCTTCTTCAAAAGCCTCGGATAATACCGCAAGCAATGTTCTATTAATACCAAATGTTGGTTCAAGTACATGAGGAATATATCTTTTACTATCCTCATCATCAAAATATTCCATATTCTCACCAGATGCTTTTTGATGATTGGAAAGATCGAAATCCGTGCGATATGCTATCGCCCATAGCTCATCCTGACCAAAAGGAAACTGATATTCCATATCGATAGTTCTCTTGGAATAAAAAGCGCGATCAGCTTCTGGAATTTCATGATTATACATTTTTTTTCGGTCAAGCCCCACAATATCCATAAACCCATACATATAATCAACCCATTCTTCAAAAATCTTGTTCCAATCACTGTCCGGCTTGATAAAATATTCTATCTCTCCCTGCTCAAATTCATAAGTTCGGAAAATAAAATTTCCCGTCGTTACTTCATTGCGAAAAGCCTTACCAATCTGGCCAATACCAAAAGGAATTTTCTTGTTCGTAGAATTTAAAACATTTTTATAATCCGCAAATATTGCCTGCGCTGTTTCAGGTCGCAGGTATGCGACTAATCCGTCTTCCTCTACTGGACCGATAATGGTTTTAAACATTCCATTGAATCTTCTTTCTTCTGTAAATTCACCTCCGCAATCAGGACATTTGCTGGCGTCCTCTAATTTATCAGGGCGGAATCTTTTGTGACATTTCTTACATTCGACAAGAGGATCAGTAAAGTTTTCAACGTGAGTAGAAGCCTGCCAAATCTTTGGAGATAGAATTATTCCTCCATCGATTCCAGTCATATCTTCCCTATCCTGAACGAAATATTTCCACCAAGCATGTTTGATATTGTTATTCAGTTCAACCCCCATCGGACCGTAATCATAACTGGAAGCCAAACCACCATATATCTCAGAAGATGGAAACACAAATCCCCTTCTCTTACAAAGAGAAACTATTTTTTCCATCTTATCGTCTAATTCTTTTGCCATAAGTTTTATCTAATTATATTCGATACTTTATATTCTATATTATTTTGTATTTTTTTAAAACATCAAAAATTGCTTTGATTTTAGCTCTCTTCCGAGAACGTGTTCAAGAAAGAACGCGTTTATCCTTTTTGCTTCTTCTTGAATCTCCTTTTCCATAACTACTTTACCAATAAAACCAAAATCTTTTTCTACGATTAAGCGCATTAATTTTATCGCGTTTTGAGAAATTTTATTGGAATAAAGATCTTTGTCGCTGCATGTTTCGCAGAGTATTCCCCCTCTATCTTCGCTGAAATAAAATTTATGCCCTGATATCTCATCGCGACATCCAACACAAACCAGAAATTCCGGTTTGAAGCCAAGATAAGACAAAACATTTAATTCAAAATATACGGTAAGCAAAAGCAGATTGGTTTCTTTCTTTTTTAATTCTTCAAGCAGAGAAAGGAAAAATGCAAAAGTGTTTTTATGTCTTACACCTTCCTCTAATATTTTGTCGAGTACCTCACAAAAATAGTAATAAACTCCAGTTCGATCAAAATCTTTTTTTATATCTTCGAAACTATCAATTATTTGAGCTCCAATCACAATATACATATTCTTTCCTTTTATCAATTCCAATTCGACAAGATTGAAAACCTCAAGATGCCCCGCCATTTTGGCAAGCGCTCTTTTCAATCCTTTTGCTTTAATCTGAATTTTACCAAGGTCTTGCGTGAAAACTGTGAGAATTTTATCCGCTTCAAAAAAATCTCTTTTGCCAATCACAATACCTTGGGTTTTATATGATTCATTCATGGAAAACTTTATAATTTTCTACTTTATAACTACTTTTGACATTTCGTACAGTAATGAGCACTGCGTTGGCCAATCCTGATCTTTTTCACCACTCCCCCACATTTTCCGCACCTTTGCTTTTCTTTTCGATAAACGAAACTATGTTCTTGATAATGGCCTTTAAGCCCAAATGCATCACGAAAATCTGACTCCGATGAACCGCGGTACTTAATCGCTTTTTCGAGCACCGGACGAATAGATTTGTATATTTTAACCAATTCTTTTGTCTTTAAACTTTTTATCGTTCTATCCGGTCTTACCCCTGCGTAAAAAAGAATTTCATCGCCATAAATATTTCCAATCCCGGAAAACTTCGCTTGATCCATGAGAACAGACTTTATTTTACCTGTAGAACGACCTATTATGCTTTGGAACACATCAAAAGTAAATTTAGGGTCCAGTGGTTCCGGGCCGAGTTTGCTCTCAAGAGAAGAAAGATAATCGCGTTTTACGAGCCTCCATTCTCCAAACTTTCGCACATCCGAATAAGCTAAAATGTAGCCTCCTGAAAGTTCGAGAACGATATGAATATATTGATTCCTCGGATCCTGCAAAACCTCCGGCAAATTCTCTCCTACCCATCTCCCCTTTTTTATATATTGTCGCGAAACGACTCTGCCATTGGAAATTGGAAATTGAGAATTGGAAATTATAATTATGTGTCCTGTCATTTTGAGATGAATCGTCAAAAGCATTTCTCCCGATAAAAAGATAATAATGTTCTTTGCTCTTCTTTCAACCTTCTCGATTTTCCTATTTTTTATCCTTTTTTTGAAATCAGCAAGCACCGCTCCTTTAATCAATTTTGGCGCATCGCAATACCTGAGGCCAATAATTGTCTTGCCCTTGATAGATTCATTTAGATCATTTACAATAGTCTGCACCTCAGGTAATTCTGGCATATATTAATTATAGCAGAAAAAAAACCATAAGAAAATAAAACAGCGCGATCGCTCTTTATAAAAATTTGCGATCGCGCCTAATTTGCGCCCTCTTTGTTAAATGTATCTTGCGATGTCTCCCACTGTTCAATATTGGGATTAATCACAGTAGGCCCAGAAGCAGGAAAATTCACTCTGCTGATTTTCCTGACTTCAATCGATTCCGGATCCAATCTTATGTAGAGCCCCATTTTTTTGCAGAGCGGAACTTCTTTTTTTGCCAGACGTATTATCGCCTGCCTTTTTGCTTCAATAGCATTGAAGTCCTCGCCCCGCATTTTTACAATATATTCCCTCTTTTTTTCAACAGAGGGAATTGTGAGACCTGGATCTTCATAAGTCTCAAAAATGCAGAGGATTTTCCACTTTACAAAAGTTACCGGTCCTCTGTCTTTCAAGGAAATTACGTTATCATAAGAATCCAAGTATCTCACCTCCCTCGAATTTATCTATTTTAACGAACATGCCATAATGGCAATGTACATAAAGAATACCACATACAATTATGTATGTCAAGCATTTTCACAATTATACTAGTTCAGATAGTATTTTACGCTATTTTTATTTTATATCTTGCCTATTTCTGATTTCACTTCAACTGCAGGTTCCGCTGCAACTTCTTGTTTTATCTCAGCCACAACCTCTTTATTTGGCTCTTGAATTTCAGGAATACTTGGGGCTTGCGGTGCAGGAGAAGTTTCATCTTTTATTTCTACCTGTGGCGGTAATTCTATTTTTTCTGGTTCCGGAGATAAAGCCTGAGTCGTATCTGGCGCAGATAAAGTTTCAATTCCTTTTTCTAATTTTACCTTTTCCGCTTCAATTTCAAGCTCGGGTATAGTATCAATGTCTTTAATTTTTTCTGCTGTAATTTTATTTTCCATCCATTCATCATGCACTTCCTTTTCATCTTTTACTAATTTCTCTTCCTCTGGAGGGATTATCGGTTGTACTGGATTTGTTTGATCTGTCATATTTTTTTAATTATTATTATAAGTTTCTAAGCTGCCATCTTTTTTTCTTTAATGAGCAACACCTCGTTATATTTTGATTTTATTTTTTCCCCATATTTACTAAATATCTCGTTTAAGTCTTCGGATGACGGTATTTCTTCAGTTCTAGAATTTGGTAATACTTTCTCTACGCCATCTTTTTTTTGATTAACAAAGCTTGTTACGGTTATAGCGTCAATGTTACCGCGATATTTTGGATTTAAAAATATTTTTTTTGCTTCTACTTTCTTGGAAACACCGTCAATTTTCTCTGAAACAGAAGTTATAATTTTATTTTTTATTTCTTCCAGCAAAAGCCTATCATTTGCATCACCACTTCTTTTTATCGTAAACTTAACCTCGTATCCGTTCTCATTTGGAACGGAAAAAGTAATCTGGCTTCCCCCATTGCGTTTTAGTAATTCATCCATAACACCGTAAATTTGATCCCCAATTTTCTTTAAACCATCGAGGTATCTTGAATAACTTTTATCATAGCTTCCTAAAGAATTAGTTGATTCTGATAATGTATCGATTTTATCATCAAAATTTTGAATCATTTCGGATCTTTCATTAAAGTCTTTTGGTTCAGCAACCTCAACTGAATGAAATTTGAAAGTCGCGGGTTGCGCTAAAATGGTGTCTATATTAGGTTTTTTTTCTGAACTATTATATTCTTCTCTATAGTTTATGGGCATATCGAATTATTTACTTATATTCTAAATAAATTTCTTTAAAACTTGCGCGTCTTCAATTAAAACTTTCTTCATATTAGGATTATACGTCGCAACAGCCGGATGGTAAAGTGAAACTATCTTTACTGGGTAACTAAATGAAGGCGAATCAAAAGTCTGGCCATGAATTTTGCTAATTCCAACCAATTTATCGCCTAATCCAAATTGCTCAAAAATGAATCCTGCTGCGTGATTCCCCATCGCGCAAATTATTTTAGGCTGAATAATCTCAATCTGCCTTTTCAAATAATCAACACATGCTAGTTTTTCCATTGGATTCGGATCGCGGTTGCCCGGCGGTCGGCATTTTAGGACGTTGCAAATATAAACATTTTCTCTTTTTAATCCGACTGATTCAATAACTTCATCCAAAATTTTCCCCGCTCTTCCGCAAAAAGGAACTCCTGTAGCGTCTTCGTTTGCGCCGGGAGCTTCACCAACAAACATAATATGCGCGTCGTGATTCCCCACTCCGACAACTGGCAATGTTCGCGTTGCAAAAAGAGGACATTTCGTGCAGGCAACAACTTCGTCTTTAATTTTTTTAAGTTGTTCCGTTTTATTTTGAATATTCATTCTATCTATTTTATTTATTTTAAATAATTTTGTAATTTTTAATTTTTGAATTTTGTAAATAATTTATTAAATCTTAATTTTTAAATTCTCTTCGAAGATATTCTGTTTAAAAATTTGAAAATTAGAATTTATTTAAAAATTAAAAATTGCAAAATTAAAAATTATCTTTTCAAAATTTCAGGAACCGGGATTCCCGCATATTCTTTTAATAAACCTTTTCCATAAACAAGACGTGAGAAACATTCCGCTTCAAGCTTCGCGTCTTCAAGCGCGTTGTGCTCTTTCCTGTTGTCAATCATTCCACAAAGTTCGAGTGTTTTAGATAGTCCAAAATCCGAATGCCCGTTTTTAAATAAAAAATCTTTTTTTAAATCAAAGTATTTTAAATGCGCCACAGTATACAGATCCATACATCGATAAGAAAAAGGCAGACTCAATCCATATTTATCAGCCTTTGTTTTCATAAAAGCATAATCGAATTGAGGATTTTGACAAATCAGATCTTTTTCTTCGATTTCACTCACCCATTGAAAAAAATGTTCCAAAAGTTCCTTTTCACTTTGAGCGTTTTTATTCTTCATTTGTTCTTCACCTATTCCCAATAAATCCGTAACACTTTTTGAATCCAGCATATTATCCGAATTTACAATAGTATATTCGTCCCCCAGTTTTGCGTCTTGCAAAAAAGTGTTGCCTGGATTTTTAATATCAATAGCGCCAATCTGAATTATTCCACACTTATTATAATCAACCCCGCTCGTTTCGATATCTACAACTATCATACACATTCTCCCATTCGCGAAAATTAGTCTTAATTCGAAATAATTCGCGATTTTATTTTTTAAAAAGAAGCCAGCTATCTCTATTTGCTGAAAAATTAGTTTTTATCATTACGTAATCCCCTTTCAGCTTTTTTCCAGAAAGCGTGAATTCCAAAATTTTAATTTTCTTTCTTTCAAACTCCATTTTCATTTTTGAAAACTTTCCACTATCCCAAATCTTAACAGTTCCCGCGCCATAATTTCCTTCCGGAATATTTCCTTCAAAGTCAATATATTCCACCGGATGATCTTCGGTGGCAACTGCGAGATGTTTGATTCCCACTTCAGTCGGAACACCTTTTGGCACTGCCCAAGATTTGAGGACGATTGAACCGCTCCTCCACTCTTCCGGTAATTCCAAGCGAAAATCGTAGTGCAGATTTCTTGCATGATGTTCTTGTACAACAAATCTATTCTTGCCTTTTACAATATCAATCTTCCCCTGCGGTTCAGTGGTTTTTTTGAAACTTCTTTTTTTGTGATATTTTTCGAGTGCCATAAAAAAATTATACCACAAATTTTTGCAAATAAAAAAATAGGTTCAATGTCCCGGCGATCACCTACTTTCGCTTTTGACTATCATCGGTGCTGGTGGGCTTAACTTCTCTGTTCGGAATGGGAAGAGGTGTTACCCCACTGCTGAAAATCACCAGGACACTGAATCTATTTCTTATTTTTTTAATCAAGTAAAACTATATCTTTTTGAAAATTAATTTAATGCTCTAAATGTTGCATTTTTAATTCCGTCGATTTATTAGTATGGCTCGGCTCAAATTATTACTAACCTTACACCTGCCACCTATCAACCTGGTCGTCTTCCAGGAATCTCAAAGAAATCTAATCTTGGGACGAGTTTCACGCTTAGATGCTTTCAGCGTTTATCTCTTCCGAGCAATAGCTACCCTGCAATGCCACGGGCGTGACAACAGGTACACCAGAGGCTCGTTCTCCTCGGTCCTCTCGTACTAGAGGAGACCTCCCTCAAATTTCAAGCGCTCACAGCAGATCAGGACCAAACTGTCTCACGACGTTCTGAACCCAGCTCGCGTACCTTTTTAATTGGCGAACAGCCAAACCCTTGGGAGTTGCTCCACCCCCAGGAAAAGACGAGCCGACATCGAGGTGCCAAACCCTATCGTCGATGTGGACTCTTGGATAGGATCAGCCTGTTATCCCTAGAGTAACTTTTATCCGTTGAGCTCTACCCAACCCACGTTGAGGTAGAGGATCACTAAATCCGTGTTTCCACCTTGTTCGACTTGTAAGTCTCACAATCAAGCTGACTTATGCTCTTGCACTATCACTCCGATTTCCATCCGGAGTTAGTCAACCTTTGAACGCCTCCGTTACAATTTAGGAGGCAACCGCCCCAGTTAAACTACCCACCAGACACTGTTCCCAAAATAAATTCGGGTTAGAATCAAAACTTTGCAAGGGTGGTATTTCACATTGCGACTACCCGCAACCAAAATTACGAGGTCAAAGTCTCCCACCTATTCTACGCATGGCAGAATCTTAATTCAATATCAGGCTATAGTAAAGCTTCATAGGGTCTTTCCGTCTTGCTGCGAGTAAACGGCATCTTTACCGCTAATGTAACTTCACCGGATCCTTCGTTGAGACAGCGCCCAGATCATTACGCCTTTCGTGCGGGTCGGAACTTACCCGACAAGGAATTTCGCTACCTTAGGACCGTTATAGTTACGGCCGCCATTCACCAGGGCTTAAGTCGAAAGCTTCGCTCTTACGAGCTAACCCCCTTCCATAACCTTCTGGCATTGGGCAGGCGTCACCCCCTATACTTCCTCTTACGAGTTTGCAGAGAGCTGTGTTTTTGCTAAACAGTTGGCTGGGCTCTTTCGCTGCGGCCTACTCTTTAAATAAATAAAGAGAAGGCAGTGCTTATTGCGAACTTACGCACGCTTTTTTGCCGAGTTCCTTAACGAAGGTTCTTCCGAACGCCTGAGGATACTCTCCTCACCCACCTGATTCGGTTTACGGTACAGTTACCAAAATGTCTCGCTAGAGGATTTTCTTGTTATCATCTCCCCCGGAATCCCATCTTGCGACGGTTTTGCTCGTGATTTCAGATTATATTCGTGGATTTACCATTCGAACCACCAAAATCACTTAAACACCAATAGCCAAAAGATGCTCCGAGCTTGACAATACGTCTCCCCATTGCTAACCGCTCATCGCTCATCAGATTTAAAAAACCCAAATCACAAATCGCAGTTCTTGGCGACATTTTGCTAGTACGGGAATATTAACCCGTCATCCATCACATACCCCTTTCGGGTTTTGCTTAGGTACTGACTAACCCTGGGACGATTATCGTTGCCCAGGAAACCTTAGGTTTGCGGCGGACAAGTTTTTCACTTGTCTTATTGTTACTCATGCCAACATTCTCACTTCCTAGCGCTCCACCAAACTTCACAGTTCAGCTTCAACGCCCTAGGAACGCTCTTCTACCATGTCAGCGCGTTGCACAGGAAGCATCAAATTGCAAATAAACCAGTGATTATTATAACATTATTATAATGCCTTATACATTGGCCTATGTGATCACATATAGATTCATTTCACTTTTTGACATTCCCAGTGCAAAGCACTGACATCCGCGTCTTCGGTAAATACTTTTAGCCCCGTTATATTGTCGGCGCAAAATCGCTTGACCAGTGAGCTGTTACGCTATCTTTAAAAGGTGGCTGCTTCTAAGCCAACTTCCTGGTTGTTTAAGCAATTTCACATCCTTGCCCACTTAAGTATTATTTTGGGACCTTAGACGGCGGTCTGGACTGTTTTCCTCTCGACCATGGAGCTTAGCCCCCACAGTCTGACTTCGTATGTAGAATCGGAAAGTATTCGGAGTTTGTTTGGATGTCACCCCCGAGGGAGCAAACATCCATCCAGTGCTCTACCCCTTCCGACCAATTAAATACGAGCTATACCTAAATATATTTCGAAGAGAACCAGCTATCACCCGGTTCGATTAGAATTTCACTGCGATCCACAGCTCATCCCGTAGTTTTGCAACACTAATGGGTTCGGACCTCCCTGCTCGATTTCTCGAGAGTTCATCCTGGCCATGGATAGATCACCGGGTTTCGGGTCTAGTAGACGCTACTTATTGTCGCATTTTAATGCTCGCTTTCACTACGGCTCCGGCTTTTAGCCTTAACCTTGCAACGTCTAGCTAACTCGTTGGCGCATTCATCAATAGGAACGCAGTCACCCCTTGCGAGGCTCCTACGTCTTGTAAGCATATGGTTTCATATTCTATTTCACTCCCCTAACAGGGGTTCTTTTCACCTTTCCCTCACGGTACTAGTTCACTATCGGTGACATGTAGTATTTAGCCTTGGAGAGTGGTCTCCCCAACTTCCTACGAGATTTCACGTGTCTCATAGTACTCAAGAATACTACGACAGAGATCAATACTTTTCATCTACAGGGCTATCACCTTCTTTGGCAGTCCTTTCCAGAACTTTTGATTAAATATTGATTTTTTTACTCTGCTTCCCTTATACAGTCAGGAATATAGCATCTTATAACACCCTTCAAGCAACGCCTGTATGCTTGACACTTAAAAGGTTTAGGCTCTTCCCGTTTCGCTCGCCACTACTCAGGGAATCACAAGCACTCGATTTAAATTTACAACTCAAGACGCAAAAAAGAATCTTGAATTCTAAATTTAAAAAATTGAGTGCAAAATTGTTTTATCTTCCTCGGGCTACTGAGATGTTTCACTTCGCCCGCTTACCGATTCTAATTTATATTAGAACAACACGACATCATCGTGCTAGGTTGCCCCATTCGGAAATCTCCGGATCAACGGCTGTTCGGCGCCTTCCCGAAGCTTATCGCAGCCTTCCACGTCCTTCATCGGCTACATGTCCCAAGGTATCCACCGTATGCTCTTAATTATGGAATTAAATTTGCAACATTCAAAGCACTAACTGCTTAATATTGCTAACCTTGTTAATCTTCATGTTAGTTACATATATTTTTACTCGATTTTCACATAGAATACTGTCGGCTGATCAAAATCAGATACGATATTCTATATGAATATATTATTAACGTTCGCTAGACAATCTCCTCTTGCTTTACTTTGCTAGCTTTATATCTCGTTTTCCAACAAGTTATCGAGCCAACAAACTAATCCCTAAAAATAAAAAATACCGCTCTATAAGCGGCTTTCTTCACACAAAGAAAACTTTTTTCTCACTTCCGCTTATATATTTTTTGATTGTAGTTTTTTAGAAACATTTATTTTTAGGCTAAAATATAATTATTTTTACCTGTAAAAGCTATTTTATATCAATTATTGACCGCGGTCAACAACATTTTTTATCAGGTTAAAAATATGTTATTACTATTACTTTTAAAAATAACATATTATATACTATTTGTCAATACACTTAATGGACCCTAGCGGAATCGAACCGCTATCTCCTCGGTGCAAACGAGGTGTTATAGCCATTAGACTAAGGGCCCACGTCGTGGTTTACTGCGTTAGCCTTCATAAAAATTTATTAAAATTTTTCTTTCAGCAACTTCGCAATCACTCCTTTTATGAAAAAATCCTACTAATATATTATTGTATAGATTTTTTCATTATTTTTTAACTTTCTAACTATCATTTTACTGACCAAATACACTCGCTAAATTTAATATCTTATCAATCGCGCCAAATGTATATAAAACCGTAACCACCATTATAATTAAACCTATCAACTTCCACATTGTATATGTACCTGTCGGCCCAAAATATCTTTCTGCCATTGAGCTTCTACCTAATATTCCTGCAAACCATCTATGGTAATAAATAACAACAAACCCCAAACCCATTCCCACAATAAAGATAAAAAACTTAAACATGTTGCATTTTTATTTATAACCTTAACGATTTTTCAAAGTGGGCGTGGGAGGACTCGAACCTCCGACCTTTACATTATCAGTGTAACGCTCTAACCACCTGAGCTACACGCCCTCGTCAGGATGAGCTCCACATACGAGCTAAAATCGATTACGATTTTCTTTCTCACGTTACGCTATCCTTCCTCTGACAAAGAAATTCTATTTTTTATCTTTGTGGTATAAATTTCTTTGTGATTAACCACATCCCAATCATTCTATCTTATTAAAAAAATAACTGCAATCCGGGTTTTTAAAACAGTAAAAACGTCCTTACAAAAAGACGTTTTACATGTTAACATTTCAAATTCTTTTTCCTTAAGAATCCGAAAACGACAAAAAACTTTTAACCTGAGTTTCATATATAAATATACGAACGACCTACAACTGTTATTCTCATAACAGTGTTTCTCCTTAGAAAGGAGGTGATCCATCCCCACGTTCCCGTAGGGATACCTTGTTACGACTTCGTCCCAATCACTGGATTTACCTTAGGGCCAAATAAATGGCACTTTGGGCACCCCCAGCTTTCATGACGTGACGGGCGGTGTGTACAAGACCCGAGAACGTATTCAACGCGCCATGGCTGATACGCGTTTACTAGCGATTCCAGCTTCATGCAGGCGAGTTTCAGCCTGCAATCCGAACTAAGAGTAGCTTTGATGGGATTAGCTCCAGCTTACGCTTTGGCAACCCATTGTACTACCCATTGTAGCACGTGTGTGGCCCGGGACATAAGGGCCATGCTGATTTGACGTCGTCCCCACCTTCCTCCCTGTTAACCAGGGCAGTCTCTTGTGAAAATTACAACACAAAATGGGGGTTGCGCTCGTTGATGGACTTAACCAAACATCTCACGACACGAGCTGACGACAACCATGCAGCACCTGTGCAGCACCCTCGAAGGCTATACCATCTCTGGTATATGCAGCTGCATGTCAAGCCCCGGTAAGGTTCTTCGTTTACCGTCGAATTAAACCACATGCTCCACCGCTTGTGCGGGTCCCCGTCAATTCCTTTGAGTTTTAGCCTTGCGGCCGTAGTCCCCAGGTGGGACACTTAACGCGTTTGCTTCGATTCTGACAGGGTCGATACTGCCAAAATCTAGTGTCCATCGTTTATAGCGTGGACTACCGGGGTATCTAATCCCGTTTGCTACCCACGCTTTCGTTCCTCAGTGTCAAGTAATACCTAGTAAGCTGCCTTCGCCATTGGTGTTCCTTGTGATATCAACGCATTTCACTGCTACACCACAAATTCCACTTACCTCGATACCCTTCTATTAAAGTGGTTTCCCTAACTGATCCGAAGTTGAGCTTCGGGATTTAATCAAGGACCTACAAAAAAACCTACGAACGCTTTACACCCAGTAATTCCGGATAACGTTTGCCACCTACGTATTACCGCGGCTGCTGGCACGTAGTTAGCCGTGACTTATTCCACTAGTACTGTATCTGCCATTTTAGTTTTTTTCTAAAAGAAAAAAACTAAAATGGCAGCCTCCTAGTGAAAAGGAGTTTACAATCCGAAAACCTTCTTCCTCCACGCGGCGTCGCTGCATCAGCCTTTCGGCCATTGTGCAAAATTCCCGACTGCTGCCTCCCGTAGGAGTCTGGACCGTGTCTCAGTTCCAGTGTGGCTGATCATCCTCTCAGATCAGCTACCCGTCATAGCCTTGGTAAGCCATTACCTCACCAACAAGCTGATAGGACGCAGGCTCCTTCCGAACCGATAAATCTTTACCCTTGCGGGACTATGGGACATTAGCCAACCTTTCGGCTGGTTATTTCCCAGTTCGGAGCAGATACCCACGTGTTACTCACCCGTTTGCCATGGGTCTAAACCCATTCGACTTGCATGTATTAGGCACGCCGCCAACGTTAATCCTGAGCCAGGATCAAACTCTCAAAAAAGTTGAGAGCTTAACAAGCTCTTAAAAAAATTTCAAAATAATTAACAGGTCATGTTTCTTGTCGTTTTCGAGTTCTTAAGGTTCTATTTGCCTTAATCAATAATTTGCCGAAAATAAACACATTCCAAAAATCGCTTTTCGAATGTTGGTTTTTGTGTTTTTTTCCGCAATTAAAAAGCTATATTCTATTTTATATCCTAAAAACATTACTGTCAACAGTAAATTTATTTGAAATTTTTTTCCTTCTTACTACTTGCCTATTTACAACCTACTACTTATTCTAAAATCTTTTTCTCCCCCCGCTATGATAAATAACATTTGCAATACCAAAAATTACCACGAATGAAGATATCGAAAAAAGAACTGCTTTAATATGAAATCGGTCTGCAATGTATCCAATAATAAGAACTGGGAGCATATTCACTACATTTGTGATCATATTTAGAAACCCAAAAACTCTACCCATCATCCCCTTCTCTGTGTTCTCCTGCAAAATCGTCTGAGAAGGAGCAATAATTGCCATCGCCCCAAAGCCAACCATTGCAAGCAACACCGCAATTATACCTGTTTTGAAAAAAGTGTGAATGTAATCATATGTATCAGGAGAATTTTTGAAAATAACTTCTCGAACCTCTGGAATCAGAGAAATTACCATAGCAGAAAAACCAACAAGGAATATTCCAAAACTGATAATATGTTTTTTTGCTGTCTTTTTTGAAAGGTAGTCTACCACTAGTACCCCTCCGGCAGTACCAATTACTGCTGGCAGCACCACCATTCTACCTGCATCTGCAGTAGGAATATGTAGGATCTCATTAGTTAATGGCGGTACTAAAACATAAGCTACTCCAAAAGCAATCCAGATAAAAACAAGATATATTATCGGCATATAAACCCCAGCGGTATTTTTTATTAAATGCCAACCTGATAAAAAGTCCTTTTTCAAACCATCAAAAAGCAGCTCTTTTGTAACATGCTTAATTTTTGGTTTATCATAGGGCAGAAAAAACAAAATAATCGCCGATAATAAGAATCCAATCGATATTATCACAAATTGATTATACCCATGCACATATTGAATAGCGCTAACAAGAGAAAAACCAAATATCATCGCACCATAATTGGTAGATATATATAGAGAATTCGCTGCGAGATAATCATTTTGATGTACTATCGCCGGTATTCTTGCTGCCTCGGATGGCAAGAAAAACTGCATTGCGCTGCTAATCATAAATGTAAGAATATAAACAAACCATAGATTAAATCCAACAAAAATAAAACCAAGAGCCAAAACAGCACGCAAAAAATTTACCGTATACATGATTTTCTTCTGAGAAAAACGGTCAGCCAGAACCCCCGCATAAATACTAAATAGAACAGAAGGCACAGTAAAACAAAGTATGAGAATGCTTACTTTGAGATTTGAACCTGTTATATCATATACCTTAACAACGAGAAGAAAGTTTAGAAGATTATTTGCCGTCTGTGAAAAAATCTGAGCTATCCAGATTTTCAGAAAATTTTTATTCTTGAATACATTCGCGAATCCACTCAACATATTTGTTTTTATTTAATATTAATGTTGTCATCCTCAAACACTGAAGTAGTAGAGAGTTGTTCGGGGATCCAGTTCAACAAGACTATAAATAATACTCTTTATTTCTTCACTATCTTATCAATTATTCCATATTTAATTGCTTCTTCGGGATTCATAAAGAAATCTCTATCTGTATCTTTTTCTATCTTTGATAATGGCTGCTTGGTATCGCGCGCCAAAGTTTCATTAATCATTTTTTTAATTCTCAAAATTTCCTTTGTTTGAATCTCGATATCGGTCGCCTGCCCTTCGGATCCACCCATTACTTGGTGGATCATTATCCTACTATTTGGCAAAGCGAATCTTTTTCCGCGAGCTCCACCAGCCAAAAGTACTGCAGCGGCAGATGCAGCTTGACCTATACATATAGTAGAGACATCGGGCTTCACATATTGCATGGTGTCATAAATAGCCATTCCAGCAGTTACCGCTCCACCCGGAGAATTTATATATAATTGTATATCTTTTTTACTATCTTCGCCAGAGAGAAAAAGCAATTGAGCAATTACAAGATTTGCCACATCATCATTGATTGGCGAACCAAGAAATATGATGCGATCTTTTAGTAGTCGCGAAAATATATCATAAGCTCTCTCATATCCGGCTTTTTGCTCTACTACCATTGGAACTAATGTTGAATTTTTTGTGTTATTTAGCATATTTTTCTCCTTTCTATCAATCTATTATACTATGTCTAAAAAATCTTTGCAACAAAAAGGAGCTTTTATAAAAAAGCCCCTTTTGATATTATTAGCTAAAGCAAACCCTTCTCCACCTTTTCCAGATCATCCTCCATCATCATTTTTGCTAATTTTTTGAAAGTTACTTTCGGTGTCCAACCCAAAACTTTTTTCGCCTTGGAGTTGTCACCAAGAAGCAGTGGCACTTCACCGGGTCGGAAGAATTCCGGGTTAATCCTAACTAATACTTTTCCGGTTTTTTTATCTTTACCGATTTCTTTTTCATCCTTCCCTTCCCAAACTATCTCATATCCTGCGACTCTGAACGATTCTTCGACGAATTCGCGGACCGTGTGAGTCTCACCGGTTGAAATGACATAGTCATCAGCTTTATCCTGTTGAAGCATTTCATACATCACTTCAACATAATCACCGGCAAAACCCCAGTCGCGTTTGGCATCCATGTTGCCCAGCTCGAGAACCTCTTGCTTCCCTGCTTTGATTCTTGCTACTGCAATCGTGATTTTGCGAGTGACAAAATCCTCTCCCCTGCGTGGCGATTCGTGATTGAATAGTATCCCATTGCAGGCGAAAATTCCATAAGATTCGCGATAAAGTTTTATCATGTGAAATGCCGCAAGTTTCGCAATAGCGTATGGCGAGTGCGGATTGAAAGGCGTTTTCTCATTTTGCGGTTCTGTCCCCGGATCACCACCAAAAAGCTCTGAGGTTGACGCCTGATATATCTTTATCTTCTGATCTACCGCTCGAATAATTTCAAGCAGTATCCAAACGCTTTTGCCTGTCATGTCCAGCGTTGTCAGAGGAGTTTTGAAACTGGATCCGACATGCGACTGCGCTGCGAGATTATAAATCTCGTCCGGTTTTTCTGTTTCGATAATTCTGCGAAGAGATTCGTACTCCATCAAATCGCCTTCGATAATTTTTATCTTGTTTCTTGTCTCGCCCAGTCTCCAGTAATCTCGCTCGCTACATCTGCGATCAAGTCCCACGACATCATAACCTTTTTTTACCAATAATTCCGCGAGATAACTTCCGTCTTGCCCGGTAACACCCGTAATAAATGCTTTCTTTTTAATGTTCATGATTTTCACCCCTTATATATTTATTTTTTATTTACTTGCTCCATGATATATTCCATCGTCTTTCTCGCCAAAACCGCATTTTTTACAGACGCGAGAAATTCTTCATCTTTATATCTTTCTTTAATTTTCTCTTCTATCTCAACAGCTTTATCATGCGGCGCTCCGGCAGTTTGAGAAACAATATCCATACTCATTGCCTCTTCAATATCTTTTTCGCTTATATCAACCTTTTCATCCTTTTTTATTTGGCCCATTACGAGTCCCATCTTAACATTATTAATTGCATTGTCAGTGAAACCATCGCGGAATTCTTTTTCACTTTTACCAAGTGATGCGATATAATCAACGAACTTAATTCCTTTGTGATGCTCCAGATCATGAACAAATCTTTGCATGATCATATCTTTTTCTTGTTCAATTAAAGTATCAGGAATTTCGATTTTTGAAACGCCAATTACTGCTTGCAAAGCTTCATCTTCAACTCTCATTCTCTCAGCATCTCTTTTTCTGTTGAGAATATCTCCCGCTATCGCCTCTTTTAATTGCTCCACCTTTTCAAATCCAAAATTCTCAGCAAATTTATCATTTACCTCAGGTAATATAATTTTTCTTATTTCGTTTAATTTGATCTGAAATTTAACTTTTTTATCCGCTAATGATTTTTCAAAATAGTTCGCAGGGAATGTTGAATCAAATTCTTTTTCTGTTTCCGGTTTTAATCCAACTAACTCTTCTTCGAATCCCGGAATAAAGTTTGCTTCACCGATTACAAGCGCAAAACTTTTTGCTTGGAATTTCTTTAATTGCTCCGGCGTGAATTTTTCTTTTTCGGCAACATCAATATCTATTGAAATCCAATCTCCTTTTTCGCTCACTCC
The DNA here is from genome assembly GCA_022703645.1 of Patescibacteria group bacterium. Classification (GTDB taxonomy): domain Bacteria; phylum Patescibacteriota; class JACPGU01; order JACPGU01; family JACPGU01; genus JAKLDG01. The sequence goes on from JAKLDG010000001.1 coordinate 595,782, forward strand.
ATCTTTTTTCTCTAGATCCGCAAATTGCTTCTTCAATCCCTCTATGACTTCTTCTATTTCTTTATCTTCTATCTCTATATCTTTAACTTTTAACTTTTCTTGTTTTATTTTTAACTCCTTCTTCCAGTCTCCGAGCTCGACTTCGGGCAATATATCCACTTCCCCTTCCCAGTCCAGACCTTTCTCTTCGCTCAGCTCATTAATCTTAATATTTTCCGGACGCGAAAGCGGAGTGATGTTTTGACTGGTTACCATTTCAAAATATGAATCGTTAATTATAAGATCTTGCGCTTCGTTTTTTATCGCTCCCTCTCCGATTGCATCTTTCGCAATATCAGCTGGAACTTTCCCAGGACGAAAACCAGACAGCTTAAGATCTGCAGCTAATTTTTCAGTCGCTCTATCAAAATACTTATGTACTTCTTCGCCAGTTCCGGTAATTTGAAACTTAATTTTACTCTTTGGTTGTTTTGTTACTTTGAAATCCAAAATGCCTCCTTGAACTAATTTAATTATATCTTTTAATTTATTGATTTATTGCTTTCTTGATTACTTGTTTTAAACATCGTATCAAAAAAACGGCTCTTTCGCAATAAAAAAAGCCATCGCAGAGTTTGTATTCGGAACATTACTCCTGCATGAAACTATAATGTATATTAAAAAATTTATCACAAATATTGAATTTCTTCTTCTAAATTTATATTAAATTTATCGCGCACTTTCATTTTTATAATTCCAACTAATTGTGATAATTCATCGCTAGTCCCCTTGCCTTTATTTAAAATAATTCCTGCGTGTTTTTCACTCACACAAATATCCCCAACACAAAATCCCTTTAAATCGCATTGATCGATTAGCCACGCAGCAGGAACAATTTTTTTTGTAACAAATTGATCGGGTATTTCAGAAAATTTTTTCTTTAATATTTTTATTTCCCTTTCTTTTAATTCAACATTCTTGAAAAAACTTCCCGCGTTATACCCCCCTTTAAATTTATCTCCTCTTTCATTTTTTATTTTATCTATTTTTTCTTTTGCTGATTTTAATCTTTCAGTATTTCCTTTTTCTAATTTAATCTTTATTCCTAAAATAATATTCTCATCCTTTTTGAAAATACTTTCGCGATAACCAAATCCACATTCTTTATTTTTTAATTTAACAATTTTTCCGTTTCGCAAAACCGTAACCGCTTCAATACCATCTTTCATCTCTCCGCCATACGCTCCAGCATTTCCTCGTACCGCTCCACCCACAGTCCCCGGAATCCCCCACGCCCATTCCATGCCGATTAAACCATTTTTCATACTCTCACTCACAACCTTAGCCAATGATACTCCTGCGTCGCATTCTATATATTCTTTGAAAATTGAAAATTGAAAATTGAAAATTTTGATGATAATCCCCTTGTATCCTTCGTCGCTCGCAATAACGTTAGAACCACCACCAAGGATAAAATATGACAAACTATTTTCTTCCGCAAATTCTAAAGCTTCTTTCAGCTCCTCAATGCTTTTCACTTCACAAAAATACCGCGCCGGTCCCCCGATATGAAATGTTGTATGTTTTGCTATGTTTTCATTTTCTATAATTCCCATAATATAATTTTACCATAAATACCATAAAGGCGCGATTATGACCGCTTTTAAGTATAAAGTGTTATATTATCAATATCAATTTATTTTAAGTATGGCACAATAAACGTCATTCGTGGCATCTCATTTAAAATTTAAAAATAATATATTGTCTGTTTTATTTTTACATATTGTTTAGTATTTATAAAAAGCATATAATATCATTGTGATGTATCTTACGTCATAAATAAATTATAAAAATATGCAAAAAACTATCCAACTTTTAAAAACCTTGGGACTTGATGAACGCGAAGCAAAAACTTATTTAACCGCCCTTGAAATCGGTTCCTCCACTATTGCCTATCTAGCAAAGAAAACGGGGGTGAAAAGGACTTCTCTCTATGTATATATCGAAGATATGATTGCGAGAGGATTGATTAGTATCACAGTATCCGGAAAAAGAAAATTGTATGAGGCATTAGAACCGGAAGGACTTGAGGCTTTAATTGAAAGGCAAAAAGAAGCCGTAGATATTTTAGTGCCAGAACTATTGTTGTTATCAAGGAAAAGTCCTGAAAAACCCCGCATTAGATTTTATGAAAAAGAAGAAGGCCTGAAGCATCTATTTAATGAAAGTCTCAATCAAGCTCATGGTTCGGAGATATTATGCTATTCGAATTATGAGGAATATTATAAAGTATTTGATGAAAAGTTTACGAATGATTATATTGCTCGGCGAGTAGCAAAAGAAATTTCAGTTCGTACAATTCTTACTGAGAATAAGCTGGCAACAGAAATTACAAAAAAGCAAAATAAAAAAGAACTGCGAGAAATCATCACAGTTCCCTATGATAAACTGCCAATTGCCATTGAAATGCATATTTACGAAAATAAGCTTGCCATAATGTCATTCGGAAATGAACGGATTGGTGTCTTAATTGAATCCCCTCAAATCGTCAATACCCAACGCGCAATTTTTAATCTGCTTTGGGAAAAATTAGAAACAGATGAGAAACCACCTGTTCCAAATGTTGTAAAAGCGCCAATTACAATATTATAATTTATTATCCACTATACTCTTGTCTCTCATCATCGCTTGAATTGACCAGCGGATTCCTTGAATTCCAAGGCCAGATTCTTTGATTCCGAGAAAAGGAAAATTATCTGGATACCTCTCGCTTTTCGCATTAATCTGAATCACCCCAGTTTGAAGTCTTTCTGCGATTTCTTTTGCCTTTGCTAAGTCCGAAGTGAATATTGATCCTCCTAAGCCATATTGACTTTGATTGTGAAGTTCTATCATTTCTTCGACGCTTTCGCAAATAATAATAGGCAAAACAGGACCAAATTGTTCTTCCCAAGCAATTCGCATATCTTTATTAACGCCATCGATAATTGTCGCATCCATATAATTCGCCTTTCTCATACCTCCGTGAATAATTTTGGCTCCTGATTCCACTGCATCAAAAACTAATTCTTGAACATAATCAGTTTGTTTTTCAGAAATGATTGGACCCATCTGTGTTTCTTCTTTTCTCGGATCCCCTACTTTATCATATTTTTCTTTTACAACCTCAATTAATTTTTTTGTAAATTCATCATGTATGTCGGGCAGTATAAAAACTCTTTTTATCGCAGTGCACCTCTGCCCCGCATAAGAAAATGCTCCGTCAGCTACCTGAGCGACCGCAATATCCATATCTGCATCAGATAGGACTAAAGCAGCGTCCTTACCGCCAAGTTCAAGTATAAGGGGCTTCAGTCCTGCTTTTGTGACCAAGTTTTTTCCAACATCACTACTACCGGTAAAACTAATCATTCCGATTTTTTTATGAGAAACTAAATAATCACCTATCTCACTGCCTTTGCCGCTGACAAAATTTACTACTCCCTCCGGAAATCCTGCTTTATGGAAAACTTGAGCGACCATTGCTGTGCAAATTGTTCCTTGCGTTGGTCCCTTCATTATTACTGCATTTCCAGCTAGTAAAGCTGGCGCTAATTTTGTAACAAGCAGATTGACGGGATAATTAAAAGGAGAAATTGCCAATACTACACCAATCGGTTCATGCATAAATGTAGATGTTTTTTTGTCATCAGCACCGGGAAAATTTTTCGAATAGAAAATCTCACTATCATTTACTACCGCAATTTGATCTGCAGTGTAAGAAACAATGCCCGCACTGCGAATAACACTTGATATAGCTGCCTTTTTAGTTTTTCCGACTTCTAAAACTTTCATATCAGCAATTTCTTCTTTATTCTCCAACATTATTTCTGCAGCTTTTTTTATTAATGCCGCTCTGTCTTCGGTAGAATAGTTTGCCCATTTTTTTTGCGCGATCTCAGCATTACTCAACATCTCATCTATTTCTTCAGGAAGTACGGCTTGAATCTTCCCAATCAAAGTCCCGTCTATCGGCGACATAATATCTATAGTTCTTTCACTTTTACTTTTTATCCACTTACCACCACTAAAAAACTTATATTCATCACCCTCTTTTATATCATCAAATATGTTAGCCATAAATTTTTTTTATTGATATTAGAAATTATTATTTAGAAATTAAAAACTAAATTTCCGTAACCCTAACTTTATTCTGCTTTAATCTTTTAATCAAAGGCTCCCAGTTCAATAGTCCTTTTTGCGCTCCATAATTTTTTATCACGCTCGCAGAATTTATTGATGCTAATTTTAAGCTTTCATCAATACTATAACCCTTAAATCCTGCCGCGATAAATGTTGAGAAAAAACAATCTCCACTGCCGGTACTGCTAATTCTTTTTGCAGGATAAAGTCCTATTTTTAAAAACCTTTTTCCATCATAGAAATATGCGCCTTCCTTACCATTTGTAATTATAATTGATTTCGCACCAAGATCATAAATATCTCCTAAAACATTTTTTATTTTTGCATTCTTGACTTCGAGTAATTCAGAAGCTTCGTTGAGGTTCATTGCAACAACTTCCGATTTTGAAATTAATTTTTTTAATTTTGTTTTATTTTGTTTTAGTTGAAAACCGCTTGGATTTAAATATAATTTTTTCTTTTTCGAATTAATCTTATTAAATAATTTGTCCTGTAACACACCGGATGATTGGTTGACCCCGGAAAGATATATAGAATCAGTGCTGCGTAGAATTTTGTCTAAATCGATTTTTGAAAAATCATTTTTTGCTCTGTATGTTAGAATACTACGATCTCCGTCTTCACCAATTAATACAACCGAAAAACCCAGATATGAATTTTTTTCTTTTTTTATAAAATCCGTTCGAACTTTTTTTTGCTTTATTCTTTCCCATGCTTCACTACTTAGTGAATCGTCACCCAATACTGTCGCAAAAGCAGTTTTTATTCCAAGCCCAGAAAAGTTTATTGCCGCGTTAAAAGAACAACCACCAAAATCATAAGTTAGTTCGTCGATTGAAACTTTATCACCATAAGGATATGCAATATATTTTCTTCTCCGGCCCATCCATTTTCCTTTAAATAGAATTTCCGATGGCGCTTTGATAAAAATATCTTTCAGACATCCGCCGATTGTGATAATTTGATATTTCATATTATCTACCGCTAAATAATTTGATTTTACCTATCACTTCTTCTCCCATCGCTTCAGCAACATTATTCAATATTTTATATAGTTTTGTTTCATCGCCTTTTTTAACTTCCTTTACTAATTGCAAAAACATTGCTAATTGCAGATCGGTATCGATATTTACTTTTCTTATTCCAAGTTTAATCGCTTCTTTTATATTCGCATCACTTACTCCGGATGTCCTGCCAAGATTTATTCCGATTTTTTTCAATCCTCTCGTAACTTCCCCACTAACACCAGACGCGCCATGAAGCACTAGTGGAATATCTACAAGATTTTTTATCTGTTTCAAAATTTGAAAATTCAATCTACTTTCGCCTTTGAATTTATATGCGCCATGACTTGTCCCAATGGAAACCGCAAGAGAATTGCATGCTGTCTTTTTGACAAATTCTTCTGCCTGAATCGGATCAGTATATATTAAACCACGATTATTATTTTTTTCTTCTGCTCCTCCAACAGAACCAATTTCAGATTCAACCCAAACGCCATACTTTCTCGCAATTTTTACAATATACTTTGTCAAATACACATTCTGTTGAAATTTTTCGGCAGATGCATCTATCATTACTGAATCAAAACCTTTCCTGATTGCAGATTCTAAAAGATCCAGATCTTTACCATGATCAATATGAATAAATATTTGGGTTGCGTATTTCTCTTGAAAATATTCCTTTGCCCAAATAAAAAAGTCTAAACCAGCATGTTTTATAGCTCCCTCACTCGCACCAATAATAATCGGTGTTTTTGTTTTTTTACTTGCCATCACCGCCGCTTCAAAAGTTTCCAGATTACTAACATTGAAATGGCCGATCGCTTTTTTACCTTTTTCTAATTGTTGGAAAACTTTTTTTAAACTATTCATTTTTATTTTTGTTTTTTTGTTTAATTGACAACGTGTTTATCAATATTTACGATAATCTCGCTTACAGAATTCGGTTTTAGACTTTCTCTTCCGAGAATAAATCCATTCAAATCTGGTATGGCTAAAAAGTTTTTATAATTGTCAATATTTACACTTCCTCCATACAAAACCGCGGGTCTTGGAATTATATCTTTTTTACTGCCAAGTCCCACAAATTTCAAGACTGCTTTCCTTCGAAACTTTCGAAAAATTGTTTTTCTAATTTGTCGGATAGAATACGCCACTTTGTCAACCGATGCTGGATTATCGGAACCTATTGCTTCATGAGGTTCATATGCAAATATCATCTTATTAATGTCTTCAGCTGAAAAAGCATTTACCACATTTCTTGTTTCAACTCGAAAATCTTTATAGCCTACACAAATTACAGGAATAATTCCATTTCTTAGTGATTCTTTAATCTTTAGATTTACAACTAGGTTACTATCCCCCATAACTCTCAATTCTGAATGACCAATAATTGCATACTCCACTCCAAAATCTTTCGCCATTTTTGCACTAACCTTCCCAGTATAAGAACCAGAAGATTTCCAAAAGACATCTTGAGCCCCAAGTTTGATCATTCTAGATCGCATTTGATCAAAAAGATGAAAATAAAGATATGGCGGACAAACAACAACTCTTTTGTTTGCCCATTTCTCTTTTTTATTTTCGGACAATATCTTATTATAAGCTGACAGAAGTGAGCGAGCTTTATCAAAGCTCGAAGGATTCATTTTCCAGTTGCAAATTAGGTAATAGCGCACTATCCCCCCTTTTTACCCAGTCAAATATCACCGGTAATTTTGCTCCGGCAAAACCATTTGACGAGGTTAAATTTTAACGAATATTATTATATTCATAATAGTTTTTTAAAATAAATATTACAAGATAGATTTTATTTAAATCTTTATAAAAATGAGCGACTTTTTCAGTCGCTCAAATAATCCTAATTATTTACTGCATCCTCCTCCCGAACACCCCGAACAGCTGCCGCAACTACCTTTGTCCTGCTTTAAATCGAAAGACTGTAATTCTTTCAATTCCTTATGCCCGCATTTTGCGCATTTCTCTTCCAAAGATTTTTTTTCTTTCTTATCTTTAAAAAGACGCGTGAAAGTGTATTTACATTTTTTGCATTCATATTCTGTTATATTCATGCGTCCAAACTTTCTCAGTGTTCTCCGCGAAATCTTTTCTAAAAAGATTTCTCTATAAACACATCGCAAGTTTCTCCTTTTAAGAAAAAATCCGACTATATATCTCGGTGTAGATTTTTTCTTAGATTAATATTTATTCATAATTCATAATTCTAAATTTCAGATTCTAAATTCTTCCCCATTATTTAATCGCTGATTCTAATCTACTGATAATTGTGTCTTTTGATTGCAGTCCGATCATCTGATCAACAATCTTCCCATTTTTGAAAATCAGTAGCGTTGGTATGCTCATTACCTTATATCTTCCTGCAATAATCGGGTTTTCATCTACATTGAGCTTTGCTATATAAGCTTTCTCTCCTATTTCTTTCATAACTTCTTCGATAACAGGCGTTAACATTTTACAGGGGCCACACCAAGGCGCCCAAAAATCTACTAAGGAAACTTTTTCGTTATCAACAACGTTTTTATCAAAATTATAATCATCCAATTCTGTCATATTTTTTTCTCTCCAACAATATTACTAGTTTATATAAACTATTATAGAATTTTTTTAGAACTTTTCCAAGGACTTTTGTTGCCCATTACTACTTGCTGGCTTTTTCCAATCTTACTATCTCATCCAATGCCGCCTGGCCAACTGCGATATTTATATCACTGGGGTTTGATAAAAAAAAATATTGTACCAGGTTTATGGGTTTAATAAATATAAAATTAAATATTGAACCTTCGATTTTACTTAACAACATTACGAATTCATAAGCCAACGAGGAAGACAGCAAAAACAAACCAATAACTACTAAACCCCCCCAAATAACACCGTATTCCGGTATTTTTAGAAAAGTAACAAGCAAAGAAAGAAAAACAGCCACCCAAAAACCGACGACCAGCCCGCATCTGTCATTATATATACTGATATCATTATCTTTTCTAGTATGCCTTTCGTGCATATTAATAATCCTATGCTCCACGCTATGATATGCGAAATATTGATAATCTCTTTTCCGACCAATAGTAACGAGAGCAAAAAGTACCGCAAAAAATAATATGAGTCCCAATGTAATCAAAAAATTATAACAAAAAGTAACTCCTTCACTAGATAAACCATGAGTTATATTGCCATAGAGATAATTAAAAAAACCTACCACAAGCAGTAGATAGATTATATATAAAATATATTGATCAATTTTAATAAAAAGTCTCTGCGCTCTAGTCTTACGTCTTAATAGATTTTTAACAAAAGCTCTTTTATGCCACATTGCTTTTATTAAAAAAACCAAGTTTTCAATAAAATAAGTTATGCCGCGAATAAACGGGATAAAGAGTAAGCTATATTTTTCTCTGATATTTTTCAGTTTAAAAGATAGAACTTCAATCTTGCCAACCTCATCAGTCATGGCAATTGCCATATAATTATAACTACGCAACATAATACCATTTGATAGCGCCATACCACCCATTGGAATATATTCTTGAAAAGAAACTTTCTTTGTTTTTTTATTTAATTTCTTTTTTGGTTTTTCGGTTTGTTTTTTTATTTTTTTCTTTGGCATCATCCCCCCTTTTATTTATTACCTACATAATACAACAATAGATTTTTTTGGCAATAAAAAAAAGAGGCCGCGAAAAGCTTCTGTAAATCCCTCTGAAATGCCCCACTCAGGTCTTGAACCCCACTTAACAGGAGTGTTAAGGCCTTTTCCACTAGGGGTCTTTACAGGGAAAAGGTCGGGGCGTTGTGAGGCAGTATAAACAATGCTTTAACCTGATAATGAGACAAATGAGACACTATAAAAAGGGACTGTCTCATGTCTCAAACTTGACTTACTAGAAACATTATAGCATGAGTAAAGGAATTTGATAAGTATTAAAGTTGGATAGTAATGCTCTCATCCTCATTTTTAGTCACTTTATGCTCTCTTTTCTTGGGACCAAACAACTCTATGTTTTCTTTGATCATAAAAACATAATAATAAGGGCTACTTTCTGCGGTAGGCACAATCCTTGCATTTAGTTTGCCTTCCCTAATCATCTTTTTCGCAGTAGCTGTCCTTATTTTAAAATAATGATCAAGCTCCCACATAGCATACCAACTATCCTTATCTTTGCACGCTTTAGATGGGACTATTTTCTGATCAACTGCTTTTTGGCACAATAAGCACTTAATACCGTTTTTATCATACCAACTCGACTCTCCCTCAACATAGGTACCGCAAATACAACAGGAGTATTTGCCACCCTCCATATGGAACCCTTTCGGATTATCTTTTAATTTTAATTTACGAAAATGCTCTTTCTTGGCAACATCAAACAAAATCTTATAGAATTCATGCAATCGCCATGATGCGTCAGAAGCCTCTTCCCATGTTAGCTTCTTGCCATATTCTTTTTCGTAGATTTCTTGAAATTCTTTTATTGCTTCGTCTGATAACATAATTTTATGTATTACTTTAAACCTATTCCAAGTTTTGACCCATAAGCAACTCCTCTAATTCAGTTTTATTTATTTCAATCTTGTTGCTTATCATTAAATCATCATAAACACAAACCTTTCCACTATCATCTTTTTTAGTTGAACAAAATACGGAATACAGCCAATTATAAAATGATCTTTTTGATTTTATATTGCTATTAATAGACTCCTTGTAAGTCTTAAAATGGTTAAATATATCCAAAAGATTCTTGTTTGAAACGACAACAATCTTAAGCCGCCTATTTTTTGTAAGCTTCTTTGCTATTCCAGCAAAAGATCCATTAGGCTTTTTATTGGAAATGAAAATAAGACTCTTAAGACCACCCTTACTCTTAACATATTTATTTTTCTTGAAGCTAGAGACATAAATATCATTTTTTTTGAATCCTCCACAAGAAAAAGGCTTTGAGTAAAATTTAGAGTCCCAAATAAATAGTCCATTCTTAACACCAGGAAATATAGGGAAAGCCGATTTACCATCAGGTACTGCCTTACCGCGCTTAGTTGTTCCGAGCCAACTAGAAAAGCCAAACATTGATCTTAACAGCACATGGCAATGAGCCTCAAAAAGCTCTGCCCCTAAATTATTGCCTCCTGCATTTTTGGAACTATAGAATGAGTTATCTCCTATCTTCCTGGAAACCTCATTCGCAAGATTTTCTATTTTTGTAATGCTTTCTCTCTTTATCTCGTTTGATAATAGTGTAAAAATGTCTTTATTTTCATATTGTATCTTATAAAACAACTTATGTAATTCGATAGCCATAATATTGTAGCTTTTTAGTTTTGATACATCATCTTTTGAAGTAACAACATGAACATCCGGAAAACGATGAGACAATAGCTCTAATTGATTATTGCTCAATTCTTCAGTAAGGGGTAGTAATAAAATTGTTTTTCCATTCTTTTCCCCCTCAATAAGATGTATTTTTCTTTTTAATAGCTCCTTTGGGGTATTGCTAATAAGTCTATAACCAAAATCATCGAACTTAGTTTTAATATATCTTGCAATGCTTTCTTCGTTAATATTATTGATTATAATTTCTTTATTAGCATAGAGTGGAGACTTGCATATGCCACACAAAGACCCAACATCCTGTGGCTTACAATAATTAAGACACCCTTTATTAAAACAAAAATAACTTATGAAAAATTCGTCTTTCTCCTTATCAAAAAAGTTTAATTTCTTAAGCAAAGACAATACCTCCATCCCTCGCTTATCTCTTATGCTATATGGCGTATATCTTTTTGCTGAATTACATAAAAATGTTTCACAAAAATACTTTTCATTAAGCTCATCATTTTTCACAAAAGCTCCCATACTTATATCAAAATCTTTTTCAAAATCTTGAAAAACTTTTTGCCTATCAAGCGGATTTAGCTTTCTATCATTAAAATCAAAGAGTACCGCACCCAATATGCCAGAGTTAGTAAATGATCGTAAAAAAATGGTTAACTTTTTACCCTTTAATTCATTGTGAATCAAATGGATAATTTTTAGATTAGGAACTTTTATTTTTATTTGCTGAAAAAACTCACTATTAGAAACTCCGAGATCTGTTCGAAACTTTGAAAATTTAGGCATTATAGTAACTTCAAAATCTCCATTATACGAAGTTAACCCCAAAAGATTAAATGATTCAGATGAACCTGTCTTGATAAATCTTTCAATTTTTTTAAAATCATTTTTGATTTCAACACAATCAATATAAGCATTAAAATAACGTGCTAGATGATTTCGAATAATATTTGTCTCTTTCTTGGAATCTGCCGATATTTTAATATCTAGCTTATTGCGTGTTTTTTTGACTTGTAGAAATTTGTAAATAGGATTGTTTCCCTTCCCACGTCTAAATATGAATACATTCCATCCACGCAACTCGACTCTATCAAGAAACCTATATTGATCATTCATGAATCTTGATAACCAGCGTTGTAGATCCTTGGGACGATAACCACTAATGTTATTAATTACTTTCGTATTAGTAGTATATAAATAACCCTGCCCCTTTCTGTTTAGTTCGCGCAAGTAAACAATCTTTTTAAAGATATTCTCCAAATTTTCATATGATTTGTACCTGAAAGTATTAGAAAGACTTAAAAAAGAGCTTGGGATATCTTTTTTCTCAAAGAAAATTTGAATAGTTAGTGAGTCGTTTAAGAAAAACTTACAAAAACGGAGCAATTGCAAATCGGGTGCTTTATATTTATCGAATATCCTCTTTGTCTTTTCTGCTAACTCATCATCTATGCCCTTAGATAAGAGCCTCCTTTTTAGACCTTGCCAGCTATATTTCTTATACTCACGATCGTTGGCAAGCAAATAAATACCTGACTTCTTCCAAAAAGAAGACCATTGTTGTTTTGAAATTGAGGACTTAGAACTCATATTCCTTATTTTACCTATATTCTAGCTTTTATGTGATTGCCACCATTATCATAATTTAGAGATTCAGCAAGACCGCATGCATTCCATATGAGATCGAAAAGTGGCCTCAAAATAGTTTCCGGTTTCTCATCGTAAGAATTTATTATAATACCCGGCAGATCCAGATTATCCCTATCAATGGGTGCACCATCATAAGAAGAATACGCTGGACCAGTGGCCATGCCACAACCACCAACGCCAATAAGAGTTAAAAATATCATCATGGGCATATTTACGCCTAGATCTTTTAGAATTTTCAAATATTCCGTTAAAGAATCTATCAATACGTTTTCAAGTGCCAAGCCTTTGATTGTTTTGCCTTCTCTACATGATGCCAAGGACAGACAATCTACTGCCTCTACAATTCCATTCCTATAAAGTTGAACATATGAGGCTGTCTTATTGATATCATTCCCGCCACAAGCGAGAACCCCATCTACATTTATTCGACTGATATCGGGTCCTCCATGTATCGGACTAATAGATACTGTGCGATCAAATAAAGTGCTCAAATCCAAACTGTACTCATAGTCAAGCGTGCCCAGAGGAATCAAATGTAAAATTATTCTGTTTTCGTATGATAACGAGACTGGCCTTTCATCTGAAACTATTTTCCGCACCATCTCTTTTTTTATACCGTCTATCTTTTCTATTTCACTTTGCTCCATTTATTTCTCCATTTCTAATTCATTAATTTTCCTATCGCATTAAACCATTCTTGCTCTAATTTTCTTACTTCTTCACGCATTTCTTCCAATTTATTAAGAGATTCAATGGTTAATACTTTCTCCGGCATTTTTTGTTTCTCGCCTTCCCATGAAATCGCCACAAATTTATCTCTATAATCTGCTAATTCATTTTCCGCTTTGACATATCGATTTGTAAGGTCATTAAATTCTTCTTGATTCATATTTTTTATTCTTCCTAAAATTAGTTTTATTTAAGGGTTGGGATCAATTGACCCCAACCCTTTATTTTTCTCCTATGCAACCGGGGCTTTCAGCGCATTGCTCCTAACCCATGCCACTGAGTTGATTGCGCCTTGTTCGCTGTCATATTCTTCGGACCAACAAACAATCCTATTATTACCAGCGATTAATCGCCAGTAAAATAGTCCTCGACTACTTTTGCGGATTTCAAATTTTACCATTTGACACCTCTTAAACTTGCCTTAATTAACCACAGAGGATATAATAAATATAACCTCTGTGGCCTGTGGATATTTAAAATATCGACACGGTTTTTACAAGAAACCATTTAAACCACAGATTGGTATATAACTCAAAAAATCAGGCTTGCCTGATTTTTTGTTTCCTAAGCAACTTCTTTTTTCTTCAAATTAACGACATACACCTCGCCAACTTCTGGCATATCATACTTTTCCCACTTATAGCGTCCATGAAACTCTTTGGGGTCTATATTGTTGGACCTAAAAAAGCTTCTAGCCACTACACTCCCGCCATAACCTTGCTTACTATGTAAAATGCTAAACTTATTTTTTTCTGTTTCACTGTTAGTAAATTGGATTCCTATCGCTTTACTCCCTTCATCCCAAAAAAGCACCACAAATTTTATATCTTTTATCCCATTATCAATGTAGAACTTTTGAGGGAACCCTATGCTGTTTGACTTTGTAATAGTGATGCGATCTTCAAGCCTTAAGTTTCTTCCTTCAAACTTTTTAAAATTATACATGTTTTTATCGTTATTTAATAATTTTCATAAGTCATTATATCACATATCCCCATAATAGGTCAATAGTATTTTATTATTATCTACTATTAATATAATATTGCGCTTTATATCATAAAAAACAGCCATACAGACTGTTTTTGTTATTATATAATAGTATATCATTTTTTCTAATTGTCTACCCTTAACACAATTTTAGCTTTCTCATGTAATATCATAATCATCTTCTGATAACGTTCAATTCCATCATTTGAAAGTTTTTTACCATTGCAACTATTGGGGCAATTGTTTTTACTTCCCAGATTTTCTACGGTTGTCTTCCTTGCATAGCATCTGACAATTTTTAGAAATTGTTTTTCCGCCTTCATGCCAGGGTTTTATATGATCTGCTTCCATTTCTCCTATTTCAAAATGTTTCTTGCATTTTACGCATTTGCCTTTTTGCTTTTCATATGCTTCTCTTTTTTGTTTGTCCGTAAAAGCCCGGATATTTAAATATCTTTCATTTCTTGTTAAGACATACGGATAAACCCCGGATTTTTTGGTCACATCTTCATCTTGCATCAATTTGACAATTTCCTTTTCCATTTTTTTGGAATCAAACTTTTCATCTTTAAATTCATTGTACAGTTCTCCCCACTCCACACTACTCATCTCTCTACGATAATTCGTAAATGTTACCCGCACCCATGCAATCACTTCTTGAAAATACTCCCACAACTTGTCGGCATTCGCATCGTGCTGGTGTTTTGCCATATAATCTTCTATCTTGCCTTTGTTAATCCATGAGAGCGCGGTTTCTAAATACTCTTGGCGAATCGGCGAACCACCAACTAATTGCCCGCCGTCATTTGCCAGAAGATATGCCGCACAATGTGTTTTGCTAAACTTTAGTTTTGCATCAGAAAGCCATGGACCAGTATAGACAGCGTTGCGCAATTCTTGGTCATATAGCTTTTCTCCAGCGATGTTAATGATTCTAAACCAGTCCAACCGTTCTTTGTCTGTGCCCTCGCAGAAATAAATCATCAATTCATAATCCAAAATCTGATTTTGTTCTTCGTCGGTCAAGTTATGAAAAAAGCGATCATTGAGTGAAAAGTCTCCGTTTATATATTGTCCTACGCTAATAGTGCGCTGTTGGCCATCCAAAACTTCAAAATTTCCCTGATCTGTCTTAACCCAGTACATCACGTTAAGTGGAAAACCATTTTTGATTGTTTCAATCACGGCGTCCCGTTGCTTGCCGTTATAAACAAATTCGCGTTGATATTTCGGACGAATATCAAGTTTGCCATCGTAAGCAACTACGCCTTCTTCGGCACTATCTTTATATCCGATAATTACTTTCCTTATTGGAATTCGATGTAATTCAATTTTCATATTATTTTTTTACTTTCTTATTTTTAATAATAACTCGCGCATAAGGAACATCAACAATCCCATCTGTCATCATATATAAATCACCGTCAACAGCGCCTCTTTTTTGAATTTCTTTTCTATATTTTTTATGTTCTTCTTTATATGGTTTGACACCAATTTCTATCCCTGAGTTAGATATGCCTAAACCAATTATTTCAAATTGTTCCGGATTATATTTATCGAGGAAAGTAATTGGTACGCCTATGGCACCATTATAGTCCATTGGAATTTCAGAATTTTTATCAACATTGATAGCGTCGTAATTCTCATATTTTGGATACTCCTCAGGTGTGTATTTTTTGTAAAGAGTAATCTCTTGCTTATGTTTTTCAACCTCAAGATTTGTAAACCAACACGAAGTTGAAACTCTCGCAATTTTCTTGCCATTATTATCAATATGATGAAAAAGCTCCCAATCGTCTGGCACAATAAAAAACATGCCAACATTAAAGTTTGTATAACCAGTACGAAGTTTGTTATCTTTAATAAGTTTAAACACTTCCTTATAGGTCATAGCGTTAGTATTACCAATAATCAAAAACTTTTTATCGTATTCGATAAGTTGTGATAGATATTCACGAAATAACGAAAACGGAGGATTGGTCACGACAATATCGGCTTCTTTTAGCAGTTTGATACACTCCTCGCTGCGAAAATCGCCATCGCTTATCATTTCAGTTATAAACTCTTCCGGGTCGGGCATGCGATTGCCGTTTTTGTCTCCGGCGTATTCCAATTTATAAGGCGGTTCGTGAGTAAATAAATTTGCTTCTTTGTAATGCGTTGCAATTAATTTTTTCATACCAAGTTCTTCGAACTTCATGCTGAAATACTTAACAAAATTGCTTTCTTTTGGGTCATCGCAATTGCAAAATACCACTTTGCCACGAAATTGGTCTTTGTAGTGTTTTAGCTCATTTTCAATATCGGCGAGCTGAGTATAAAACTCATCTTTCTTCGCAGCGCTTGCCTTGTGTAAGTTTTTATTTGAAGATTTATTTTCCATATAATATTTTTATAAGTTTAGAAAATCCCAACGATTTAAATACTTTTCATCTGGATCATCAAATTTTCTCATTATAGTATCCTTATGTTTTTGTCCATTTTTTCCAGGTGTATCTAACCAATGTGAATGTCCTTTTTTGCAATATTTTGCCACAACTTCACTTGGCACAATAAAAAACTCAGGATATTCTTTGCGTTTATTCAAATTAACAAAAATATAGAAAAAATTATTTGAGAAATAATCCTCTGCTTTTTGATTTAGAATCCAACTCCTAGTTGGACTACTGCTTGCCTTTACTTGAATATTTACTGATTTACTGGCTTCAGAGTTTGAACATAGAATATCGATTCCTCTGGTGTTTCTCAAAATGATTGACGCGATATAACCTCTCTTCGATAATTCCGCGGCAACAAAATATTCTCCAGCTACACCAGTTAAAACAGACCCGATTTTTTCAGTTTCATTCTTAATGACTGGCATAAAATTAAGTTAATTTTATTTCTTCTATTTTACCATAAAAAATACCTAAAAACAATTGAAAGAGGAGCTATACGAGCCCCTCTTTCAACAGTGAATACTAATTCTAGTTATAAGCGTCTATTTTCTTATCACCATCATTATCATAGAAACACATCGTGGTTTTACCGTGATAACACCATTGCCACTGAGTGCCACTTCCATAATTTGAAGGCTTAGCAGAATCAGGCTCTCTACCAGCAGACGCCACTAGCATTTCATAAGTCATTCCAATCCAAACATTTTGCTTTGCAACATCTTCACATATCTTCTTGGTCCAATCAGGATGTGCTGATTTGCATTTCTGCCCTTCTGGTGTAGCCTCATATGCTTTTTCTTCTGCTGCCAATTTTTCAAAAGCTTCTGCGGCCATATTAACTGCATCATAATCTAGTTCATCTTTATTTTGCTGAACTAAAGACGGCTTATTGAGACTCGAAGCTATATTATTAAATATAAGAAAGTTTAAGAAAAAGATGACAGCGAATACTGGCAAGATCGCTACAGCATTTATTACGGTTTTCTTTTTCTTGGAAAAACCTTTTCTTGACCATAACCACCAAACAAGTAACCCCGTTATATAAACAGGTAAACCAAATAGCGGAACTGCCAAAAAATCGATATTAACTAACAACCCCAGTATAATCATCAGGGCAAATAAACCCGCGCCTGAAACAGCTATTATTTTACCCTTCCCCCACTTTTTAATTTCTTCTTGAGACATAAAACCTCCTTCTAATTAAAATAACCACAAGAAAAACTTGTGGTATTTGATAATATTATTTCTAAATTTTATATTACATTTTTGTAACATGGTTCTTGGTCGGTTTTTATAATTTTTGGTGAAAAACACAAAGCTCCCCACCAGCGATCTCTTGCGAGACCCACACCCCTTTCGGGGCATGACCGACCAAGGTGCTCTGATGGAGAGCTTTCTACCTTGGTCGGGTTTTATACCATATCCTACAGATATACTGCAGGGGTTAGGTAACTAAATTGTTAGTCCTATCTTAGCAGATAAAACACTCAAAGTAAAGCGTTATTGAGCTGGTCTTTTAACGCCTTTTATGCCATAATTTAAGAAATAAATATCATTATGAAGAAAAAGACTATAAATAAAAATATAGAACCAGTATCCTTTCCCAAGCTTTTTGAATGGGGTTCGAGAAAGTCGAACAAACCTGTAATTTTGGATTATCTTAGTAAGCATACGGAAGTTAATATGATGAAATCATTAATGCCAAAGGGATTAGTAACACATGGAAATATGGCATCACAAATCAAGCTTAATCTACCAGATCGAAACATGGCAGATATTATAATAGATGGGATCGCAGCAAAGCTCAACGCTTCTGGAGACAAAATTGTTCTATATATCAATTCAAGTGGTGACTTGTATCAAAAAGGAGATCAAGAACATAAACACTCTTTCAAATTATCATCTCTAAGATTTCAGATATTAAGAATTTTAAAAGATTCTTTTGTAAAGCCGGAATATATTAGACACGAAACCGATAGTGTAAGTGTAGGATCCGTCAGAAAAGCAGTTAATGAGATTAACAGCCAAGTGAAAATAAAGCTTGGCATTGAAAACAACATAATTGAGGGTAAAGGCGGTAGCGGATACAGGATTAATCCAAAATATAAACTAGAATTTATCTAAAGACAAAATGTCCTCGTAAGTGGAGTGGATAATGTTTATAGAAAATGGTCATTAAGGCCATTTTTTGTTTTGGAAAACTCCATGTAGAGGTCGCTCCCAAAAAAATATAATGATTCCAAGTAATAACTAAACGGAAAGGAATCTTATGTCAAAAGAAAAAATGACAAAGACAAGCGACCTTAGGGTCGAACAGGTTGCAATCAGCAACCTAAAGCCCAGCGACTATAACCCGAGACGCTGGACAACCGATGCTATCAAGCAATTGCGAGACAGCATCGAGAGATTCGGATTAGTGGATCCCATAATATGTAACATTGCTCCAGGTCGAGAGCAGATTGTTATTGGGGGTCACTTCAGATTGAAGGTGGCGAAGGATCTGGGATTTAAAGAAGTCCCAGTTGTGTATCTTAATATCCCAGACATCGAGAAAGAGAAAGAGTTGAATATTCGCTTGAATAAAAATTTAGGCGAATTCGATTTCGATTTGCTCAAAAGTTTCGGTGAGGATTTTCTATCGAATATAGGATTCTCATCCGAAGACCTCGATAGGATTTTTGAAGTTGAAGATACACCTGGGGTCTTCGATTTGGAAAAAGAATTGAAAAAGTTGGATATCAAAAACATTGAAATCCAAAAAGGAGATCTTTGGGATCTTGATGGAAGCAGAATGTACTGTGGTGACTCCACCATCGAAGAAGATGTGCTGGCACTAATGGGAAATGAAAAGGCCGACATGGTCATGACGGATCCTCCATATCTACTAAATTATCTTGTAGGCAAGAAAAAACACGGTCAAGCAACAGAAGGATTCGGATATAAAAGAGATCGCAAATATCTTGAAACAGACTTCTTACCCGAAGACTTCACAGAAAAATGGATGGCCAATGTTAATAAAGTTCAAAAGGATGACTTTCATATTATCGTGTATGAAAACTGGAAGAACATTAGGACTATATGGGGCGAAATGGAAAAGTATTGGAAGGTCAAAAATATGATTGTGTGGCATTTGCCCAACCGTGTTCAGAACTTCTCATCAAAATATAAGTTGTTCAATAAGCATGACATAGCCATGGTTGGCACAGCCAAAGACTTGGAATTTAATTTTGAGCAAGAGAACAAGGAATTGCAAAACGAATATGATACTGCGCTTTATGCTATAGCCGGGAAGCCAGCGTGGGAGTCATATGAAAAAGGTAAAAAATATTGTCCTACCGACTTTATAGAATTCAACGCCGCCGATGAAAAAAGTTCTGGCCAAGGAATTATATTCGGCACCAAGCCAATCGAGATTCTAATTCCGTATATAAAAGTATTAACCAAAAGAGATGATTTAGTCCTAGAACCCTTCGGCGGTAGTGGTAGTACTTTAATAGCGGCAACAAAACTGAAACGCCGTTGTTTCCTTATGGAAAAATCGCCTGTCTACGCGGAAGTGATTAGAAAAAGGTGGGAAAACCTTACAGGCCTGAAAGCTGTGCTGATTTCCAAAAAGGAGGTGAAAGATGATAAAGCAGGATAAGGTTCAGAAGGCATTACTAGAACAATTGGTTAAAATGCCAATTGTTCAGGTAGCAGTAGATAAGACCAGAATAAGCCGAGCTACATTCTACAGAATGATTAAGAAAAATAAGAAGTTCAAAGAAGATGTAGATAAGGCAATTGAACAAGGCAGGCTACTTATAAATGATATGGCCGAGGTACAAATAATCTCGGCAATCAAGGACCGCAACATAACCAGCCTAATTTACTGGCTCAACCATAATCATCCAGTATACCGAACGAAGATCGAAATCGAAGCCAATCACAAGATGATTGATGGAAAAATAAGTAAAGAACAAGAATTATTAATTAAAAAAGCGATAGAACTAATATCGCCTAATCTACAGGAGGTTCAAGATGAACAAAATAACAAATAGTCAAAATCAAGATTTACCTATTGAGGTAATCGAAAGCGTCATTAACGATCAAAAGCTCAGGACAAATCTCACCAAAAGAAATCCGCTATGGTTCTTTGGGCTTTACTTCTCGCACTATATCACTTTCCCAATTGCTGATTTCCAGAGAGAGATATTTCAGATCATGAGTGATGAGAGTCAAAAGCAGGTCGTAATCACAGCTTTTCGTGGAAGCGCAAAATCTACATTAATTACCCTGTGCTATGCTCTTTGGAGTATTATGGGGTCGCAAAACAAGAAATTTATAGTGATCATTAGTCAAACCCAAGAGTTAGCAAAACAACATCTGAAAAATATTAAACGAGAACTTGAGGAAAATGATCTATTAAAGGCGGATCTTGGCCCATTTCAAGAGGAAAATGAATGGGGTTCTGGAGCAATAGTATTGCCAAAATACAATGCAAAAATAATGGTGGCTTCAACAGAGCAAAGTATCCGTGGTATCAAACATGGACCATACAGACCGGATATCATAATCGCAGACGATGTAGAGGATGTAAATTCTACTAAGACGTCGGATAGCCGGAACAAAACTTATGAATGGTACAATAGTGAAATTGTGCCACTGGGAGACATTGGCACAAGAATTATCGTTGTAGGAAACCTACTTCACGAAGATTCTTTAGTAATGAGATTAATAAATGAGATGGAAGATGGCCAGCGAACTGGAATCTTTAGAAAATACCCCATCATGGATAATGGAGATAATATATTGTGGCCAGGAAAATACCCAGATCTAAACGCAATCGAAACTGAAAAACTAAAAGTTGGCGATAAATTCTCATTTGCAAGAGAATATATGTTAAGCATTGTAGATCGCAGAGAAGCTATCGTAGTCAGAGAAAACATCCACTATTATAAGGAAGTTCCTCCAAAGGGTCATGGAGATTACAATGTAATTAGCACCGATCTAGCCGTATCGCTAAAAGAGTCTGCGGATTATACTGCAATAATTTCTGCCAAGATAATTGGGCAAGGAAAAGACAGAAAGATATATATTCTCGAAAATCCTGTAAACGAAAGACTGGATTTCTCGCAAGCTACGGATATGGTCAAGGCAACCATTAGCAGTCTTGGAAATATATTTGAAACCGAAGTCTATGTTGAAAATGTAGGAGCTCAAGATTACTTTGCTCAACATCTTGGCGAACAGTCGTATCTAGTTAAAAGCCTAAAGGTTGGAAATATGGATAAAAGAGGCAGATTGTATGTTTCCCATAAATGGATAAGCTCCGGCAGAGTCCTCTTCCCAGAACATGGTGCTGAAAAACTTATTGAACAGATATTGGGATTCGGAGTTGAAAAACATGATGATTTAGTAGATGCCTTCACGCTATTGGTGATGAATACCATAGAGAAAACCTTCGAATATGAAGGGAAAACGATCGGGCTTTTACGATTCTAGATTGCTGGACTTTAATAGTGGTTTGTAGTCTTATTAAAGACTTAGTTATCTACAGCTTTAAGTCTGGACTTGAAAGGACGCTTGCGGTACCCTCCCCTTTGCCTGGTAGAGATATCGGGAAATATAAATAAAGGGAAAGGAGAAAAATGCCAAAAACAAGCGTCCTTGATTGCCCTCCTACTATATATGGCAATCGGAACAAGGAGGTAGCTGAAATACCAATCAGATACTGCCTCTATGCTAGAAAATCAACTGAACAGGACGAATTACAAGCCCTGTCAATTGATTCTCAGATCCACGAGATGAAAACACTGGCTGAAAGAGAAAATCTGGAAGTGGTAGAGATTAGAAAAGAATCCCATTCGGCGAAGGAATCGGGACAACGACCAGTGTTCAACAAAATACTAACCGACCTGCGGGAAGGAATGTTTAATGGGATTCTCACATGGGCTCCTGATAGATTGAGTAGAAATGCTGGGGACTTAGGATCATTAGTAGATCTGATGGATCGGGATGTATTAGTAAAGATAAGGACACCTAATCAATTCTTCACTAATTCTCCAAATGAGAAATTCATGCTAATGATCCTATGTTCTCAAGCCAAGTTGGAAAATGATAATAAAAGCTTGAATGTAAAGCGAGGTCTAAAAGCTAAATGCCAAATGGGATATAGACCGGGGGTCACTCCCCTAGGATACCTAAATGAACCCACTGGGATAAAGGGACAAAGAAAAGTGACGATTGATCCAAGTAGAGCACCAACAGTTAAAAAGATGTTTGAAAAAGTTGGGTATGAAAGAGCTAGTGGCAGAGAAATATATAGATGGCTGGTATATGATCAGGACTTCAAAACCAAATCTGGAAAGCGAGTAACATTGAGCAACATCTTCCGAATGCTTCATACACCATTCTATTATGGAGACTTTGAATATCCGCAAGGATCCAATACTTGGTATAAAGGAAATCATGAACCAATAATAACAAAGGAACTTTATGAAACGGTTCAAGAGAATCTCAAAGTAGATCCGAAAATTAAATATGGAATCAAGGACTTCCAATTCACAAAGCTGGTATTCTGCGGAACATGCGGAGCGATGATCACGGCTGAAGAAAAGTTCAAGAAACTGCTCGATGGCGGTGTGAGAAGGCATGTCTACTACAGGTGCGTAAAGAGAGTAGATGTTGATTGCCAAGAACCACCAATAAAAGAAGAAGAATTATTAGAACAAATGATTCAGCTAATGGATAAAATAGATTTTTATAAAAAAGGAACCTTCGACAAGATTCAGCAGGAAGTTGAAAGGTATAACAAATTCTCCCAAGTAGTATTCGGCAAAGGCAACCAAGACAAACAAATCAAAGTCAAAAAGACCGATATCAAATCCTACGCCGCCTACATCCTCCGCGAGGGTGGTAGAGAAGAAAAACGAGAACTGCTGATGAATCTGCGAACGAAACTATATATAAAAGATAGTAAGATATTTATCAAAGAGAATGAGGTAGTAGAAAACCCAGATCAAGCAACACAAAATGAATGATAATTAGCTGAGCTATGGGCATAATACATATTATCACCTTGGCGAATTTATTTACTTGACATGTATTTATCCACTTTGATATACTATAACTAACTTACCGAGCGGTAAGTAAATAAAAGTAATTTATAGAATTATGGAAACAATTGCAAAACAATCCGGGGATGTTATTCAAGACACCCAAAAACACATTATTAACACAGCTCGTCGTTTTTTCTCTGAATACAGCTACCTAGGTGTTTCGATGAATGATATCGCCAAAAAGCTAGGTATTACCAAAGCTGCCCTTTACTATCACTTTACTGGTAAAGCGGAAATCTACGGAAAAGTGTTGGATAGTGTTTTTAGTGATTTAAACCTAACTATTGCCCATGCACTAAATGAAGGTACGGTTGATAAAAAACTACATAAACTAATAAAAAATTATCTAGATTTTGGTTGTAAAGAGAAAAACCTAATCAAGGCCTTAATGTTAAAGCTATCTCCAGCCGATTCTCAAATAACAAAACAGATTTCTCAGTTGAGAGAACAAGCTGCTTATTTAATTCAACCAGTAATTGAAGAGGTATCAATAAGTAAAAACTTAACCAAGAAAGTTGATGCTAGCCTATTAACATCAATGCTTACCAGCATGATGGATGGACTGCTTTTGGAATATTCATTCCTCAACAAAAAAATAAATTCAGCAAAAATATCAGATCAGATTGTTGCTGTTTTATTTTAGTGGTCGAGGGTTGATCCACCATAAGGATTTTATGGATTAATTAAATTAAATAAATATAAAAGGAGTATACCAATGAGTTTTCTATCAAACATAAATTGGTCAAGCCCAACAACTATCGTGATTGAGGTGGCAATAGTTGTGGTTATAGCTGCTGCTGGTTATCTGATTTGGGCTTGGAAATCAAAACAGTGGCCATTTTAGTCAAATAGTATTTGGGGCGCTCAATTACCTAGATATCTTAAATAAAAATAACATTGAGCGCCCTATAATATTTTACTCAAGTGAAATGATAATTAAAAAATAAATATGGGTTTTGTAACAAACACTATAGCAAATATTCGCGAAGCATCTGGAGGAATAGTTTTCTTACTAGGTATTATTTGTGTATATTATTTTACGCTTATAAAAAAATGAAAAACTCTACAATAATCAAACAACTGGTTTGGCTCACTATTTTTGCCATAGCCATGGGTTTCCTGGAAGCAACGGTAGTTGTTTATCTCAGAGACCTGTATTACCCGAACGGATTTGATTTTCCTCTCGTCATGAACACTAACCCCCACTTTATTGTTATGGAGTGGTGTAGAGAAGCCTCCACAATAATAATGCTTGTGGCCATAGGAGTATTGGCAAGCAAGGACCTACTCCGAAGGTTTTCTTATTTTCTATACAGCTTTGCTATATGGGATATCTCTTATTATGTCTGGCTGAAAGTGGTTTTGGGATGGCCAACATCTTTTCTGACATGGGATCTTCTTTTTCTTATTCCTGTGCCTTGGATAGGGCCCGTTCTTGCTCCGATAATATGCTCCCTGACCATGATTGCTCTTTGCTTCTCTATAATCTATTTACAGAAAAAAGAACTTCTAAAAAAAATAAATCTATATGAGTGTATCTTAATGATTTCTGGAGCCTTTTTGATTTTTATTTCTTTTATATGGGACTATTCTAAGATAGTTATTCAAGGAGGATTTCTAAAGGGATTTTTTCACCTTGGATCAAATCCTGAATTCCAGCAAATAATTTCACATTATATTCCAGTCCATTATAATTGGGGACTATTTATTGTTGGTGAGGTTTTAATATTGTGCACTTTTGTATTGTTTTATAGAAAAAAACCGGCTAATAAGGAGAATAATAAATGAAGAAAATGATTTCTATAATTATTCCTACATTAAACGAGGAGATCTACTTACCTAAATTATTAAAATCAATTAAAGAGCAAGATTATGAAAACTATGAGGTTATAATAGCCGATGCCGGTTCTACAGATAGTACCAAAGATATAGCTCGAGAATTTGATTGTAAAATTGTAAGAGGCGGCCTCCCGGCTGTTGGCAGAAATGCTGGCGGAGAAGTTGCAAGAGGAAAGTACCTGTTATTTTTAGATGCGGATGTTGTCTTGCATAATGATTTTATAAAAAAAGCACTAAAAGAATTTGAAGAAAGGTCTCTAGATATAGCTACTTGCAGATTTTACCCATTAAGTGACAGGTATATTGATATACTTTTGCATCAAGTATATTTCATTTATATGTTAGTTTTGCAATATTCCTCTCCAAAGGCACCAGGCTTTTGTATCTTATCTAGACGCTGGGTTTTTAATATGACAAGAGGATTTGATGAAAAGATTAGAGTGGGAGAAGATCACGATTACTGTATCAGGGCAAGTAAATTTGGGGCATTTAGGATACTTAAAAAGCCGAAACTTTATGTATCCGTCAGGAGACTAGAAAAGGAAGGAAGGCTTGGTTTGGCAACAAAGTATGTTACTTACTCAGTATATAAAAACTTAACGGGTAAAGATTTTCCTTTGATGAAATATGAATTTAGCAATTATAATAATATTTCTCATGAAAAAGAAAGGTCTTTTTATAATAAGATAGTTAATAAAATCAGTGCAAAAAAAGAGATGTAATAAATATGACAAAATCAAAGCAACCTAAAATTGGTTTGGTATTGGGAAGTGGCGGTCCAAGAGGATTAGCACATATTGGCGTAATTAAAGTTTTAGAGGAAAATAATATCCCGATTGATTTTATCGCCGGCTCAAGCATTGGTGCTATGGTTGGTGGATTTTATGCTGCTACGAAAGATATACAACAAGTAGAAAAAATAGCACTTGATACTGATTGGAGACTGATTTTATCTCTTTTAGACCCCTCTTTCCGACAAGGATTGCTTGGTGGGAATAAAGTAAAAAACTTTATTGAAAGCAATTTGGATGGAATAAAATTTGAAAACTTAAAGATTCCCCTTTCAATAGTGGCAACTGATTTAAAAAGTGGCGATGCTGTTGTTATAAACAAAGGCGAGATCGATTCAGCAATTAGAGCCAGTATTTCAGTCCCCCTGATTTTCAAGCCCATAGAACGAGAGGGTAAATTATTGGCTGATGGCGGTTTATCATTGCCTGTTCCTGTTGAAGTCGTAAGGAAAATGGGAGCAGAGTTGGTAATAGCAGTTAATTTAGATGCAGACTACTTTACTAGCAGCAACAATGAAAATAAGAAATTGGGTTTTTATAAAATAGCTGATAATTCAATTAATCTCCTGCGCCATCACCTCGCTTATTGGAATGTCAAGGATGCCGATCTTGTTATTAATCCTAAAGTTGGCAATGCAAACTGGGGTAAATTTTTGAATGGCAAAGATATGATTCGGGCTGGCGAGGAAGCAACGAGGGGAATTTTACCCCAATTAAAAAATTTAATACACCCAACCAGTAATAGTAGCTGGAGAAGGTATTGGGAATTTTTTAAAGGATAAAGTTAAAAGTAAAAACCAAAAATGCAGAAAGATGGTTTGAAAATTATTAAAGACAAGCTTACTAATTCTGAGATAAAAATTATCAGGTCAGAGATTAGAGAGTCTCCCGACATGACTGGTTATAGTTTGTCAGAACTTTTACAACATAGGAATGTTTTTAAGGCATACAAAAACAACGAGCTTGCGGGAGCCTGTATTAATTCTGATTTTGGAGAAAATTGGACAGAAATCGGCGGTTTTATTGTACTGCATAAGTTCCGCAGACAAGAAATCGGCAAACTGCTTTATAGGACAGGCTTTGAGGATGCGATCAAAAGACACAAAAACATTTACATTACTAGCAGAAATCCAGCGATGATAAGAATATTAAAAAATAGTGATTTGAAAATAACCACTAGTTTTTTGAAATTGCCAAAAGAAATTCAGCTTCATTCTTTGAGATTTACAGTTAACTGGTTCAGGTTTTGGGAGGCGATCCGTAAAACAATAGTCATGAATAAATCAGGAAGGCTAATTTATGGGTATAAGAAACTTTAGACCCATACACTTAGAACAATAACAAAACAGATTCGATCAAAAAAGAGAGTTAGGCTCTCTTTTTTGTGCCTTTTCCTACCTAGGAAAGGTCGCCCTTTCCTCACCCTTAAACAGGTCGATTTACACGATTTTTATAGAATGCCCGGGAGAGGACTCGAACCTCCAAGCCTTGCGGCACATGCTCCTAAGGCATGCGTGTCTGCCAATTTCACCACCCGGGCATAATGATAATTGAAAAATTGTGAAACGATTTTTCAATTATCATTATATCAAATTATCTTCCATTATTCAATTGTTATCAAATCTTTTACTCCATCAAAAAGTGAATCGCCTATTCCTTTTACCTTTTTTAGATCTTCCAATACCTCAAAACCTCCATTTGCAACTCTCCAATCTATAATCCTCTGCGCAATAGCCGGACCAATTTTTGGCAAAGTATCCAGTTCTGCCACAGTTGCTGAATTAATATTTATTCTTGTTGCAGGCGCACTCGACGTACTTGGCTGTGAACTGCCCGAAATAATGTTTGCGGCAGTTGAACTGCTATTAATAACCCTCACTCCTCTATCACTCAATCTAAATATATATAATTTTGCATTGTTTCCAATCACTGTTGCTTGATTTAATTCTCTTGAAATTCTTTCTGCATCTGCCTCACTACTAAAACCACCGGCTTTATTAATAGCATCAATCATTACAGAGCCGCTTGCTAATTTATATACACCGGGATTTTTCACTGCTCCTTCTATATCGAATATAATTTCCTCTGAAATTTTTTCCCCATTGTTTTCTTGATTTGCTGGTTTCTTGATTTCTTGTTGAATATCGCTGCTTTTAATTATTTTAGAATCTGTTTTGCCCGCATTTGCGCCTTGAATCATTAGCACAGTTCCACCAAACACAATAAAAACGATTAAAAACAATCCGACATACAATCTATTCTTTTCAAAATATTCTTCTGCTTTTTGTTTGTATTTTTGATAGTTTCCCATATTAAAAATTGAATCATTGGAAATTGATTGGAAATTGAAAATTGTAAATTATGTTTTCTCAAAAAACATTACCCGCGTATCGCCATAAACCTTTTCAACTATCAGATCAAGATTTTCTAATTTTCCTGTTTTAATACGTTTACTGCTCTCTAAAATAAAAATCCCGTTTTTGTTTAGAATTCTATATATATCATTTAATTTCCCGAAATCGAATTGATAATATGGCGGATCCGCAAAAATCAGGTCAAATTTCTTCTCACTTTTTTTTATAAATATTTCATAAGAAATATTTAAAATTGAAAATTTAAAATTGAAAATTTTAAGATTGTTCTTTAACTGCTTAATTACCATTTTGCTTTCATCAACAAATGTAACTGATTCAGCCCCTCGACTTGCCGCCTCTATCCCATACATCCCGCTTCCGCAAAAAAGATCGGCAACATTCGTGCTTTCAAGGTCAACCAGACCTTTAAGCACATCAAAAACCGCCTTGCGCACCTTATCCGTCGTAACGCGAGTCCCCTTTTGCTCTTTATAGTTAACTATTGCCCCAGCAAGAGAGCCTTCGATAATTTTCATAATAACATTATACCAAAGAATTTAATATTTCATAAATATCTTAAAATATTTAAGCTCCACATATACTTTAAGTATATTGCGTGCATATAAAAAATTATTACTCGGTTTATAAATATTATAAATTTATTTATCATATCATTATAATATTGTTAGTATCTCTTTTAAATTATTTACCACAAAATCTGCCTCCCCTTCCTCTTCCAATTGATTTATCCAAACAGTTTTTATGCCAAGCTTTTTCGCCAGTTCGATATCATTTTCATGGTTATCACCAACCATCGCCACTTCCTTTGGTTTTAATTGAAGATTATCAAGGATATATTGAAAAAATCTTAAATCCGGTTTTTTGTAACCAATCTCTACAGATAAGTATACTTTCTCAAAATACTTTTCTATACCAAAATCACTCAAAAATTGACGCCCATATAAAGACTGATTTGCTCTAAGATTAAATATTATAAATTTGACATCCTTAACCTTAATTTTTTCATAAAATTATTATTTTAATTTATTAATAATATTTTATCATATTTTTCCCTATAATTTTTTAATATTTATTATATTCAAATTTCACCCATTTTTTTTGCCTTGTTTTGGACCTTTTTTATATCTTAAAAATAGTCTGAAAAATCATTTAAAAACTATAGACAAACAAATTAAATATTGCTATATTTTAGATAAACTCAAAGACCCTTCTATATATTATGTTATTAATGTATAGATTTTAAAATATTTTATTAAAAATAAAAATTAAAAACATGAACCAATTTTGGCTTGAATACCTTTATTTCGTCGTCTCTATTTTTGCGATTCTCGTAGGCATTTCTGCGGCTTCTCTTTTCGTAATTACTATGCGCGCTGAGAAAAAACTTAAAACTATCTGGAGAGCACTGGGTTTCTCATTGATTGCGCTGTCTTTTCTTCTTTTCATACTAGAAAGAAAATATTCTATAATAGGTATCGCTGCTCTAATAACAGAAGTGTTCGCTTTTTTCAGCATATATAAAGGCGTTTCATCCGAACCTGATTTAACCCCTTTACAACTTGCTCCTGATTACATGGCGTACACGCCCACCGGCACTATCCCCGCTGGACCAGTTATAAACAATAACCCAGCTGCATCAGTTATGGCTAATACCCTAATTGAAGCAAATCAGTCCAAAAAACAGAAGAAAGAAAGGATAGTATCTATTACTGCTATCGTTTTGATTATTGCCCTTTCAGTATTAATATATATATTTTTAAGGCAGTATATTCATTCTGCTTTAGCTGCGGGTGTAGCAGTATTTATTGCCGCTACAATACCAATCCAAGTTCGTAGGTTACGTACTCAAAGTAAAGATCGCGCTACAAGGGCGCAAAATATATATCCTTTAATCGGTTATATAATGCTCCTAATAAGTGGAATTTTTTATATTTTCTACCGACTTCCGGATTTGAACATCGTTTTCTTAAGACAAGCAAAATTGGAATATAGCGCTGTATGGCAGATTGCGGTATTTTTCTCAGCGCTAGGATTTTTATTCCTCTTTATTTGGGCATGGAATTTCATTAAGCTCAGAGTGTTCCTGCGAACTTATGTTGTTATATTGACCGTTGCAATTATTATTTCAACACTAGGTTCATTAGTATTCACCAGTTTAATTTTTACAATTGTTGAAAAAAATAATCTGCAATTAATGATCCAGGGTTCCCAAGCTCAACAAGTAATTCTAGTTGATCGTTCCAATGCGGCTCTTTTTATCGCGAGAACAATATCAAATGACAGTGGTACAAAAAGTCTGATAATCAGCGACAATAAGACCGACTTATCTACAAAAATGAGAGATTTTCTTGATCAATCAGGTGTTGATTTTATAAAAATTTATAACCAAGATGCGGTGGTAATAGCCAGCCCGCAGGATGAAAGGGATGTAAACCAAACCGCAACAAATGATTCTCTTCTACAAAACGCTATTTCAGAAAAGAAACAAGCGAAATCTTTTGATGTTGAACCGGGGGTTCTTTCTGATGTAATTGTCGCAAGAGGAATCGTTCCTATTATATCAAACAATAATCTTATTGGCATGGTTGAGGTCGGCTACAAGTTTGATAATGCTTATGTAGATTTCGCGAAAGAAAAAACCACTTTGGATGTTACTATATATACTGGTTCAAAAAGATCCGCAACTACTATCAAAACATTGGATGGTGTATCGCGCTGGACTGGAAGTGAAGAAACTGATCAAAATGTCGTAAAAACAGTTTTACAAAATGGCGAAGAATATAGTTTGACAGCAGACCGCCTTGGGATTATCTATTACAATGCTTACGAACCAATCAGAAACACCAATGGGCAAATCATTGGAATGGTTTCTGTTGGAGTTCCAACAAATATTCTATTTGAGAATACCCGCCAACAGCTTATCTCAACATTCTTGATTATGACTCTAGTTTCAATACTTATCGCGATGATAGGATATTACCCTCTTCGAAGTTTCCAAAAAAAATCATAATTAAAAAATAGCAAGTGAATACAAAAACTAGTTTCAAAAAAAGCGTCCTGTTATTTCTCTCGGTTACTATATTATTAGTTGTAATTGCGGTTTTGATTCCTGCTTTCACGAAAATTCTAGATCAGAATAAAACTAATACATACAAAATCTCTTTCACTGACCCATTAAACTTTAGTTACAGCCCAGAAAAAATTACAATAGATGGAAGTGGTGCAAGATTAATCGACATAAATGAAAAAGGGCTCGTTGAGACATCAACACCAATTACCCTGCCAAAGGATGTTAAGCTGCTAGGCTTTAAAGAAGTATCGGACAAAAAAGGAAATTCTGATATATCCTACCGAGTAACTACTAGTAGTAATAGCTGGTATTATTTTGATGGATCGAACTGGAGAATCGTTCCTGAAAGCTGCAAAGATTGCACTAATAACGCTCAAGAAATAGATAAAAATATCGGAAGTTTGCCAATTGAATCGACAAATCTAAAAATTAATACTTATCTTTCTAGTACTTCAAAAGGTATACCAATATTAAATTCAATTAAATTGATTACTCGTGGAAATGAGATAAAACGACTCTATGCTGAAAAACCAAATTACAAATTCCAATCTTCTTACGCAGAAGAAGGAGCTGATAATTGCGTATGCAAAGATGCGATAAAAACATTGCAGCTTAAATATGTTGGCCCGAGCGATGTTACTATTAATATTTATGAAGAAGATAACCATAAAAAATTATTCAAAACTTTCTCGGGCGTATCTAATGGTGATATATTGACTTTTTCTGGCAGCTTAGATAATGCTGAAAAAATAAAAGATAAATTATTTTTTGAAATACCAAATTCTGGGATTGCTGATATAGATCAATACGTAAAATGCGACAAAATAAAGCTCGGGTTAGTTTTTGGTAATTTTACGGTCGTTGGCTATACAGATAAAGAAGATCATATCTGTAATGGCGCGTCAACCAACCAAGCGCCTATTATTAATGATGATACGGCGACAACTCCAAAAAATGTTACCGTAATAGTAGATGTCTTGTTGAATGACTTAGATTCAGATGGGACTTTATCTCCGTCAACAGTGATAGTAACCACAAGCCCAACGAATGGTATTATCGCAAATATAAATTCTAATACTGGAGAAATATCTTATACCCCAAGTAATGATTATACCGGGACTGATACTTTTGTTTATAAAGCATGTGATAATTTCGGCCTTTGCGATGAGGCAAATGTAACAGTAAATATTTCTGGCGGTGGATCGGGATCAATAATAGATGGTAAAAAAGATAGCTTTTATGGAAACGCAACACCTCAGTGCTTTATGGATATGCCCGTCGGAACACTATATACATATCTCGATGCTTCGGGCAACCTCTATATATATTATGAACAATCGAAGAACGTAGTTGATAATACTTATGGAACCAATATTGTAAATTGGTCTAGAAGCCATAGCTTTAGCGATCTTGTCGGAAGCGATGGGGCTCAATTTAATATTAAAGATTCTCTTGGTAACACAGTTCTGACTTTTAATTCTGATTATGTATCATCAAATAATGCCTTAACATCTAAATATGGCTGTTTGGGTGTTGCGGGTGGCGAAGGAGGAATTACTGTTGGCAGCGCAGCAAATATTTTAGGAGCAAAAACATCTATTGATTATAACCTTAATGTTTTAGGTTGCGCGTTTACAACCAACTCTCCTCCAGCGGATGCAAGCTATAATCCTACTGATGGCAGTTGCCCTTCCTGGATTTTTGAAGATTCTTACGAAGTCGGTATTTCCAAAAATGCTTTTGGAGCAAATGGATTTGGAAGTGTTGATGTGGTTTACGTTCATGACTCGCCTTCAAAATTAGGAACAAATAAAATAATACCTGATACTTGCGGTGGTGGATCTTGCGGCAATGGAACTATCGAACAAGGAGAACAGTGCGATGATGGAAACACAAACAATGGAGATGGATGCAGCGCAACTTGCCAAAAAGAAACAACGAATAAAAAGCCACCTGTTGCCAAAAACGATAATGCAAAAACTTTTCAGGATGAACCAGTAACAATTGATGTTTTGGCAAATGATTCTGACCCTGATGGCAATATTGATCCAACTACTGTCACTATTACTACAAATCCTACTCATGGAACTGTTAGTGTCGACCCAGTGACTGGCGAAGTTACTTACACTCCTGATTCTGGATTTAGCGGAAAAGATAAATTTCGATATACAGTTAAAGACAGTGGCGGTTTAGTTTCAAATATTGCAGAGGTAACGATTGATATCGACAAAAACCCAACTGCATGCGGATGCTACAAACACTTGACAAAACTTGTTTTAAAATATAATGGGACCCAAAGCGCTACAATAAAAGTTATAAAAGAAAAAGGTACGACTGCCTACTTTGAAGGAAACGTTTTACCGGGCGGACAAATTACCGCATACAATGGCGGTTCTAGTTTGGGAGATAGTGTTCAAGTTTATATAAATGGAATCCTTAATGCTTCATTTGATGCTGATTGCGATATTGAAGAAACAACTGGAAAAGAAACGGAAGTTGGTTTAGTTGTTGGTTTCTTTGAAGTTATTAGTGGACAAAGTGATAAAGCACACCCGATCTGCGGTTCAATCCAAACCAATCTTCCTCCTATCGCTGATGATGACTCAGCTACCACACTGAAAAATACTCCAACCACTATTAATGTTTTAAGTAATGATTCTGACCCAGATGGATACCTTGTTCCTTCTACAGTTACAGTTACCGTAAATCCATCTCATGGTACTACAACAATAAATAGCACGACCGGAGCTATAACATATACACCAAATAACAATTTTACTGGGACAGATGTCTTTACTTATCAAGTATGCGATAACGAAGGTTTATGCGATACTGCTGTAGTTACAATAATTGTAAATAAAACTGAAAATAATAAACCACCGGTTGCTAAAAATGAAACTGTTCATACACTGCAAGACGAACCAGTAGATATTGATATTTTAGCTAACGATTCCGACCCTGATGGTACAATCGATCCAACAACTGTGATAATAACTACGAACCCTTCAAATGGCACAGTTAGTGTTAATCCAACAACTGGAGAGGTTACCTACACACCTATCCCAGGATTCAGCGGTCAAGATAAATTCTATTATACTGTTAAAGACAATCTTGGATTGATTTCAAATATTGCAGAAGTAAAGATTTACGTAGATAAAAACCCAAATTCTTGTGGATGCTACAAAAAACTTACCAAACTCGTCTTAAGATATAATGGCACAACAAGTGCCACGCTAAAATTTATTAAAGAAGGCGGTACTACTGCATATTTTGAAGGAACCGTCTCTCCTGGCGAACTAATTACCGCATACAATGGCGGTTCTGGTTTGGGAGATAGTGTTCAGGTTTATATAAATGGAATCCTCAATGCTACATTTGACGCTGACTGTGACGAAGAAGAAACAAGCGGAAAAGAAACCGAGGTAGGACTTGTTGTAGGTTTGATGGAAGTTATGGCTGGAGAAAGCTACAAGGCAATTCCGCTTTGTTCAAATGTCACGAATCTACCCCCTATCGCTAATGATAATTCAGCTACAACATTAAAAAATACTCCCGTTGCTATTAGTGTTTTAAACAATGATTCTGATCCTGATGGAATATTAGTTCCTTCAACTGTTACAGTAACTGTTAACCCAAACCATGGGACTACTACTATTAATAGTATAACTGGGGTAATAACTTATACACCAAATAATAACTTTACTGGCATAGACACTTTCACTTACCAAGTATGTGATGACGGGGGTTTATGTGACACGGCGATTGTAACAGTAAATGTAAATGCTATTGCGCAACCTCCTGTCGCTGTTGATGACTCAGCCGCAACTCCAAAAAATACCCCGACAACAATTGATGTTTTACTCAATGATTACGGTATTAGTGGAAACTTAGTCCCCTCTTCGGTAGTTATCACAGTTCCTCCAGCTCATGGAACTGTCACAAATATTAATCCTGCAAACGGAGAAATAACTTATACACCATATAACAACTTTACGGGAAATGATTCATTTACTTATTCAGTTTGTGATACTAATTCATTATGCGATACAGCAGTAGTGGCGATAAGCATAAATGCAAATCCTCTACCTCCAGTTGCTAATGATGATACAACGGCAACCATAAAAAATAACCCCGTTGTAATTGATGTTTTAGTAAACGATTTTGATCCAGATGGATATCTTATTCCTTCAACTGTTAGTATAACGGTTAACCCAAATAATGGAACAATTACAAATATTAATACGACAACTGGAGAAATAACATATAGCCCAAATAACAACTTTACTGGAACGGACACTTTCAATTATCAAGTTTGTGACAATAATGGTTTATGTGATACTGCATTGGTCACTATAACAATAGAAAAAGATAAGGTGCCTATATGTCATTACACGGGAATAGTTGGCGACCTATATGTATTTATGAGATTAGATGAAGCACAATTGCAAACCCACCTACCTCATACTTTGGATATTATCCCAATAACGGATCGTAACGGAGATGGAAAGGTTTATAAAGATGATTGTGATTATATTTCAAATCTTCCCCCAATCGCAAATAATGATTCTGTAAACACAAATGAAGATACTCCAACAACCATCAACGTTTTAGCCAATGATATTGCGGTTAGTAGCCCCCTTGTGCCATCCAGCGTTATCATACTTAGCAACCCAAGTCATGGAACTATTACTGGTATTGACCCAATAACGGGGATAATTAGCTACACACCAAACACTGGGTATAATGGAACTGACACATTTACCTACAGAGTTTGCGATGGTAATGGACTTTGTGACTCAGCCACAGTTACGGTAAATGTGTTGGGAGCAAACCTACCTCCTATCGCAAATAACGATACAGCCTCAACTATAGCTACAGACCCTGTTGTAATAGGTGTATTGTTAAATGATTCTGACCCTGATGGCACACTTAACCCAGCTAGCGTTACCGTGACTGTCCCTCCATCAAATGGTGTTATCACAAATATCAATCCAATTAATGGTAATATAACTTATACTGCAAACCCTGGATTTTATGGAACGGATAATTTCACTTATCAGGTTTGCGATAATGAAGGCCTTTGCGCAACGGCAACAGTCAGTATTACTGTTAAGGCAAGACCAATTGCTCAAAATGATTCCGCATTCACTGATAAAAATAAACCTGTTGAAGTAGATGTTTTGAATAATGACTCTACACCAAGTGGTACGCTAGTCCCTTCATCAGTTGTTGTTACTTCTAACCCAAGTAATGGAACCGTAACAGTTGATAGTACGACTGGAAAAATAACTTATAATCCATTAACAAACTTTACTGGTGTTGATAGTTTTGAATACCAAGTTTGCAATAGCTACGGATTATGTGACACGGCTACAGTAAATATAGGGGTTTCTTCCAAACTTCCACCTGTTGCTAATGATGATTCTTCTACAACTAACCAAAACACTCCTGTAGTAATAAATATTCTATCTAATGATACTGCGCCAAGTGGCACTATTAACCCTGCTACTGTAAATATTACTTCTAACCCAGCTAATGGAATTGTTACAGTCGATAGCACTACCGGCCAAGCAACTTATACACCAAACATTGGTTTTTATGGAACAGATGTTTTCACTTATATAGTAAAAGATAGCAATGGCCTTGAATCAAATATTGCAACAGTCACGATAACAATAAAAGCACCTCCGATAGCAAATAATGACGAAACTAACACGCCATATAATACACCTGTAGTTGTAAATATATTAGGAAATGATCTCGACCCTGATGGTTCTCTTGTCCCATCTACGGTTGCTATTATCTCTGATCCAACTCACGGAACAATAATTGTCGATACTACAAACGGCAAGGTAACTTATACTCCTAATACAGGTTATTATGGCACCGATTCTTTTACCTACCAAGTTAAAGATAATGACGGATTATTATCAAATATTGCGACAGCAACAATTAATGTGGGGCCACCAGGGGTCTGTGTAATTAATTGTGGCGGCGGGCCTTCTTCACCTGTTGCTGTAAATGACAATGTTACTACAAATAAAAATCAAGATGTGGTTATTGATATATTAATAAACGACTTTGCTCCAAGTGGATATATTATTAATTCATCAGTGACAATAACCTCAGACCCAAAAAATGGTACTATTACTAATATTGATAAAACTACAGGAAAGGTCACTTACACTCCAAATACCGACTTTACCGGAATTGATACATTCGTCTATAAAATATTAGATAACAATGGATTATCTGCCACTGCTTTGGTAACGGTAACTATTAGTCCAAAAGTACCACCAGTAGCAGTTAATGATTCGGCAGCTACTCCAATCGGAACACCAGTTGTTATTGATGTTTTAATTAACGATTCTGATCCTGACGGTACGCTAAATAACGGAACTGTCCAGGTAATTACAAACCCCCTACATGGTACTATTACAAATATAGATCCTCTAACTGGAAAAGTAACTTACCAGCCAGACCCAGGATTCAATGGAATAGATACGTTTGTTTATAAAGTCAAAGATAATGACGGATTAGATTCTAACCCTGCTACCGTAACTATTGGAGTTGGAACCATACTTCCACCAGTAGCTAATGATGATGTGAAAAATACCAACCCAAATACACCAACATCTATAGATATTTTGGCAAACGATATAGCTCAAAGTGGTACATTGGTTCCTGCAACTGTAAAGATTACAAAAAACCCAACCAATGGTACTATAACGAATGTTAATACAGCAACTGGAGTGGTTGATTATACTCCAAATATAGGGTTTATTGGCTTAGATACATTCAACTATGAGGTTTGCAATAGCAACGGACTTTGTGACACAGCTGTTGTAACAATCAATGTAGGCATCACCCTTCCTCCTATAGCAAACCCCGATGTAGGCGTAGCACCTGTTGATACCCCAATTGTAACAGATGTTTTAGTCAACGATGTTGATCCAGGAGGAAACTTGATCCCCGCTACCACAAAACTTATTACTCCTCCGGTAAATGGAATCATAACTACCATCAATCCGATAAACGGAAATATCACCTACGTTCCTGCGGTGGGATTTGTTGGAGCTGATACATATATCTATGAGGTATGTAACGGCGCCGGGCTCTGTGCTACAGCTGCTGTTACAATAACCGTGCTTCCTCCTGCTCCAGCTGTTATTAGCATCAATGCTGAATTCTGTAACGGCAGAGTTTACACTACTCCTGATATCGGTTTTGTTGGAACGATAACTAATGTCCCAAATTCAATTACAGCAATTCAGTATTCTCTTGATGGTGGTACTACTTGGATTCCTGTCGCCACCGTACCTGCTCCAGCTGCGCCGGGTGGACTATACACTTTCGCCACAATAGGATTACCTGATGGTGTTTATAATGCGCTCGCCAGATCTATCTCTACCACGGGGGTCATCACTATCTCGCCTATTTGTAACTTCTCTGTTGCTCTAGAAAAACTTATCTTTGGTGCAAATCAATTTGTAACGATTTCTAGGTCATCACCATTATCCAACTCTGGCGTGATACAGTTTGTAGAAAACACACCTCAAATTTTATATCTTGAAGCTCAAGGAGCGACAGATGCTTATATTGAGGCGACTCCAACAACATTAGCTGCTAGCGGTAAGACGAATATATCAGCAGTCGATAATTCATCAGTGATTAAATTCCCATTAACTTATAGCCAAGAATTGAAACTCTGGACTGGAGAAATAAAATTCGATCAACCTGGTGCTTATAGTCTTGTTGGATTTATATCAAACAGTAGAGATTCTTACTCAAGAGAGATAAACTCCGTTACAGTATCAATCAAATCAAATATTGTTGATGTGGATACTAACCAATCAATCACAAATGCCACTATAACTGTTTATGAAAGAAATGCGAATACAGGCAGTTTTGAAATTTGGAACGCTTCTTCTTATGGTCAACAAAATCCTCAAAACGCATCCGAAAATGGTGGATTCTCACTATTCTTGCCAACTGGAGAGTTTTACTTGAAAGTTGACGCACCGGATTACGGTTCTGTAACTTCTTTGATCACAAAAGTCGATCAGTACGGTAGTGTCACAGCAAGTATAAAAATGAAGAAACAACTTTCAGTATGGAATAGATTGTTTGCTTCTTCAGGAGATGACACATCTGCAAATTTCCCACTTTCTGTAACTCCAATGCCTCATAAAGAATTCTTGCAAATTGGCAAAAAAGTACCTGATATCACATTGATTAACAAGAAAGGTA
Organism: Patescibacteria group bacterium; assembly: GCA_022703645.1. GTDB lineage: Bacteria > Patescibacteriota > JACPGU01 > JACPGU01 > JACPGU01 > JAKLDG01. The sequence continues at coordinate 635,517 of JAKLDG010000001.1, forward strand.
AGAGCATTAGTATGTTTAGTAAATTGGCAAAGAAACCAACAATAATAATTGCTTATAGTAGTTGGAACACCTTAGCTCAAGAACAGTTGAAGATATTTGATAATGTATCGGTACAATTTGGAGATAAGTATAATTACATCCCTATCTCAACTATGGAACCGGGAGAAACTAGTATAAATTATATTACTAGAGGACAATATATTCTTGAATCATATAAAGCCAGCGATCAGTTCTTTGATGACTATATGATTATCAGCCTTCCACACTTCTTTATACTGGATGAAAATAATAATCTCATTGGTAATATTGTTGGACCTCAAGCAGAAGCTAATTTAATAACTCAGATTCAAAATATTATGGGAAATAAATAGATCTAAGAAAAATAAAAAATCACCGAGATATTCTTGGTGATTTTTTATTTATATAATATCTACTCAAAATGTTGAATTATATTTATCTCTTTTATTTTTAAAAATATTTTATCATATTTTTCTATTCCTTCATTCACTATTTTTTGCGCCTCATCGCGCGCAATTTTAATCAAGGATTGATCCCAGATATTTGCGACTTTGAGAATCGGGAAACCAGATTGCTCTGCTCCCCAGAATTCTCCCGGTCCTCGGTTTTTCAAATCGAATTCTGACAATTCAAATCCCGATGTAATCTGCGCAAATTTTTTCAAGCGTTCAATGGCCTCCGGGTTTTTGCTTTCAGAAAATACCAAGCAATATGATTGTCTCGTCCCCCTGCCAACACGTCCTCTGAATTGATGCAATTGGGCCAATCCAAAACGATCCGCATTTTCGATTAACATAATATTTGCATTCGGAATATCTACACCTACCTCAATTACGGAAGTTGAAACTAATATCTGAATCTTGCCCAATTTAAAATCCTGCATGATTTTTTCTTTTTCTTCACTCTTCATTTTCCCATGTAAAAATTCTATTTTAAACTTTGGAAATATTTTTTTTAGTTTTGCCGTTTCGGCAATAACAGTTTTACGATCATCGGGCATGGGCAATTCATGAATTGCCCCTACGGAATCCGAATTATTGTTTTGCTGATTTTTTGTTTTATTGCTTTCTTGTATCAGCGGACACACTACAAATACTTGCCCACCGTCTTTTACCTTTTCTGAAATAAACTCATAAGCTTTCTTTCTTTTCGCTCCTTCCACAAAACGTGATACAATCGGTTTGCGGTTTTTTGGCAATTCATCAATTACTGAGATATCTAGATCTCCATAAAGCGTAAGAGCTAATGATCTCGGGATGGGCGTAGCCGTCATAGAAAGAAAATGCGGGTTCATTCCCTTCAACCCAGATTTATCTTTTATTTTTTTTCTTTGCTCAACACCAAACCTATGCTGTTCATCAACAATAGCTAACCCAACTTTCTTATATTTTATTTTTTCACTAAATAGCGCGTGCGTCCCAATATAAATATCGTACTCGCCTTCTAACAACGATTTTTTCTCATCGCGATCCGTACAATCTAGAACTTGCCCGTCAATCGCGAATGACATTTTTGAGTTCGTAAATAAGGATATGTTTAGACTAAAATCCTTTAACAGTTTCGAAAATGTTTCAAAATGTTGACACGCTAATATTTCAGTTGGCGCCATAATCGCTACCTGATATCCTGAATTGCAAGTAATCAAAGATGCTATTGCCGCGACGAGAGTTTTACCACTTCCCACATCCCCCTCTATCAATCTATTCATTGGCCTTTCTTTCTCGAGATCTTTTAGAATTTCCCAAATAGACCTTTTCTGCGCACCTGTCAATTCATATGGTAAGGTTTTGATAAAACTTTTTACTAAATTAATATCTGCGTTAATTTTCGGCGCCTTAAACTTCGCCAATTCTTTTTTCTGTGAAAGTAATGATAGTTGGATGAGAAATATTTCATCAAATGCTAATCTCTTTCTCGCAGATTTCAATAACTCGACGGAAGAAGGAAAATGCATTTGAGATATTGCAGTTTTCAGATCAGAAAAGGAATTTCTTTTGATAATATCGACTGGTAAGTATTCTTCAAACTGCAGATTATCATTAACTAACAAGGGTTTTATGGTTTTTCTTAGAAACCCTGAGTTTAGTCCCTCCGTTTGAGGATATATTGGGATAATCCCGAACCCTTTTTTGTTTTTGTCACTATCAATCTCTACGTCGATCCTCTCAATCATCGGATTCGTAAACTGAAAGCCTCTTTTACCGAAATTCACCTTTCCGCTAACCATCACTGTATCTCCGGCTTGGTACTGATTCGCTATGTATGGCATATTAAACCAAATTATGCCAATCGATCCGGTACCATCATTTATCACCGCTTCAGTCATTCCCATTCTTCTACGCCGAAATGCTTTGCGAGCCTTAACATCCCATATCTCACCTGAAACCGTAAAAGTATCTCCAGATTTTATTTCCGAAATTTTCTTCACATGTGATAGATCCTGCCATTTTCGTGGAAAATGATAAACTAGATCACCAACAGTCTTAATTTCAAGTCTTTCAAGCTTTTCAGCTGTTTTATCGCCGATACCAGCAAGATTTTTTATAGGCGTATCTAGATTTAGCATAAGTCCATTTTAGCATATTTTTTCGTAATTTGATATTTATCATTTGTCATTTCCGCATATATGGCTCTGTATAGCAAAAAAACTATTGACGTGTTTTAAAATTTGTGTTATTTTACCAATATATTAAAAATATAGTAGAAAAAACAGCTTTACGAGCAAGGAAAATGGGTGTATCTCTATCCCCAAGTTAGGGGCCCCCCGTTAATTCGGGCCATACACCCATTTTCTTTCCTCGTAGGATCTAATGGCAAGAAAAAGGCAACCAACTAGTTGCCTTTTTCTTATTAAGAATTATTTCAATATCTTTTTTAAATACTCCCCCGTGGCACTTTTTGTATTCTTTGCTATCATCTCCGGCGTACCTTCCGCCACTATCCCTCCCCCTTTGTCTCCGCCTTCCGGACCGAGATCAATAACATGATCCGCACATTTTATAACATCGAGGTTATGTTCAATAACTAGAATACTATTCCCTTTATCAACGAGCGCTTGGAGAACTGCAAGTAATCTTTTCGTATCATCGAAGTGCAAACCGGTTGTTGGCTCATCAAGAATGTAGAGAGTTTTACCGGTTGCACGGCGTGATAGTTCTGTGGCAAGTTTGATCCTTTGTGCTTCCCCACCGGATAATGTTGTCGCAGATTGCCCTAATTTCATATAACCAAGACCGACTTTATTTAAAATATCTAATTTTGTCTTAAGCAATGGTATATTTTCAAAAAACTTCCTTGCATCTTCGATTGTTAAGTCAAGAACATCTGCAATGTTTTTATCTTTATAATAAATATCCAAAACTTCTTGCGTGTATCTCTTACCGTGGCATACATCGCAAGTCACATAAACATCCGGTAGAAAATGCATTTCGATTTTGTTTACTCCATCGCCGCGGCATGCTTCACATCTCCCACCTTTTACGTTGAACGAAAATCTTCCCTCATTATACCCTCTCGCCTTTGCTTCTTTGGTTGAAGCAAAAAGTTCACGCACGGTTGTAAATAATCCGGTGTACGTTGCAGGATTAGATCTTGGGCTTCTACCAATTGCCGATTGATCGATATTAATAACTTTATCAAGGTTTGATACGCCTTTTATTTCTTTACATTTCCCCGGTTCTTGTAGGGACCCATGATATTCTGCAGACAATCTTTTTGCTAAGATATCATTTATCAGAGATGATTTTCCTGATCCAGAAACTCCTGTTACGCAGACAAACTCACCCAGTGGAATTTTTACATCAATATTTTTAAGATTATTTTCTACAGCTCCAATAATTTCTATACTCTTACCATTCCCCTTTCTTCTTTTCTTCGGAATTTCAATTTCCAATTTTCCGGATAAATATTGCCCGGTCAAAGAATTTTTATTTTTCATAACTTCTTTCGGCGTTCCTTTTGCAACCACTTTTCCGCCGTGTTCTCCAGCACCTGGACCAATATCTATCAAATAGTCAGATGCACTCATAACTTGTTCATCATGTTCGACAACTATTAGAGTATTGTCTAAATCTCTCAAATCAGTAAGAGTTTTAATTAACTTTGCCGTATCCCTTTGATGCAACCCGATAGTTGGTTCGTCTAAAATATAAAGCACACCCGTTAACCCCGAACCAATCTGGGTGGCAAGCCGAATTCTTTGCGCTTCCCCTCCAGACAAAGTATGAGCTGCTCGGTCAATTGTGATATAACCAAGACCAACGTCAGTTAAAAATTTTAACCGCGCATTTATTTCCTTTATTATATTTCTTGCGATTTCTTGATTCTTCTCGCTCAATTGTTTTGGAAGAGTATTAAAAAACTTTATGAGGTTTTCTACATTATCTTCAACCACCATATCAATTGATCGATCCACAACTCTGATTGCTAAAACTTCCGGTTTTAATCTCTTGCCATTACATTCGGGGCAAATTTTCTCACGCATAAATTTTTCTATTTCTCTGCGTGCAAGATCACTATCAGTTTCTTTATAACGTCTCTGCATATTTTTTACTACACCTTCATAGGTGACTGGGTATTCCGCGATTCTTCCCGATGCAGTTTTATATTTAGTGACATACTCTTCGTTTCCTGTTCCATTCATTATGATGTCAATTTGTTCGGGTTTTAATTTCGCAATTGGTGTATTTACATTGAAACCATATTTTTTACCTACGGTTTCAAGTATGCGCACGTGCCAGCTGGTATTACTTACCGAACTGCGCGCCCAAGGTCTTATTGCCCCTTCTGCAATAGTAAGTCTTTTGTTTGGGATTGCTAATCCTGCATCAACCTCCAAAGTTCTACCGAGTCCAGTACACTTTGGACATGCACCTTGAGGAGCATTAAAAGAAAAGAGTCTTGGAGAAACTTCTGGTAATGAAATACCACAATCGGGACATGCAAAATTTTCACTAAATACTTTTTCCTCTTTTGTATCTACATTATATATAGAAACAATTTCATTACTATTTCTTAGGGCCACTTCCACTGAATCGTTCAAACGGACACGAAGCGAATCGCTTTTTGGATCATCTAATGATATTCTATCAACAACAATTTCGATATTATTTTTCTTATTTTTATCAATCTCTATTTTATCATCCAGATCAACTACTACACCATTTATACGAACTCGGACAAAACCATCTTTTTTAGCCTTTTCGATTATCTGCTTTTGCTCCCCTTTTTCAGCTCTGACAATCGGAGACAATATCAAAAGCTTCGATCCTTTTTTCTCTTTCAAGATTTGCGATACAATCTCAGGGATCGTTTGAGAACTAACTAATTTACCACAGTTTGGACAATAAACTTGACCAGTATTTGCAAATAGCAAACGAAGATAATCATAAATTTCTGTAATTGTTCCAACAGTAGAACGAGGGTTTGAGCTTGTTGATTTTTGGTCAATTGATATCGCCGGAGATAATCCCTCGATTTTATCTACATCCGGTTTTTCCATGAGCCCAAGAAATTGCCTGGCATAACTAGACAAAGATTCTACGTAACGCCTTTGTCCCTCCGCATAAAGCGTATCAAATGCCAGCGAACTCTTTCCACTTCCCGAAAGTCCAGTGATAACCACAAACTTATTGCGCGGTATTTCTAGATCAATATTTTTCAGGTTATGTTCTCTTGCTCCCTTGATTAAAATAGTATTTTTCATATAAAATATTAATTTTAAACTTAGTAATGGATTATACTCCCATGTCAATAGATTGTCAATATTATTTGGTAAAAATAATAAATATTTACAAACATCATTTTATCCTCTATAATAAGCTAAAAGCTAAGTTTTCAAATTATGAAGATTTAAAAATCTATTTCATGGAGGTAGTTAAAATGAATCGTCACCAGTCTTTATTGGTCGTTTTGATAGCGCTGATAACATTGTTCAGTTTCAGCGTAACCGTAGTTTCACTCCCGCATGCAAGCATGCGCAAGGCCAAAAAATCAGAAGTAATCTACACTCGAACAGTTCGCAAGGCAACACAGAAGGTTTTCCACCCTCACGCAAGCTGCAGGAAGCTCAAAAAAGCAAACGTGAAATACACACGAGCAGTCCGTACAGAATTTCAGAAGAGTGAAAAGAAAATCTGCAGAAAGACCAAACACCTGAAAAACTACCTGAAAGACAAATGGAACATTTAACTTTCGTTCCAACCGTTTCACATCAAAAAATGCAATGCAAATACGCCAAGCCTAGCTTGGCGTATTGTTTTTTTAGCTATTTCTTGCACCAAACGACCAAAAAAGGTATAATATGGAATACGATTACAAAATACTAACTAATCTAAAAATATGGCCATTTTTAAGAGAAGAACAATGCTAGCCCAAGTTGCACACGCAGAAACCATCGTCGGATTGGGCGTAACTCTGTCAGGAAAAATCGAAGCAAAAAACAATATTCAAATCAATGGGACTTTTATTGGAGAAATAGTTGCTGAAGGCGATGTTATAGTTGGAGAAGAGGCAGAAGTTACCGCTCCAATTAGCGCAAAAAATGCAACTATCGCTGGTATTGTTAACGGGGATGTTAATGTTGTGAATGAATTGGATATTCTTACTAAAGGTAAGGTTTTTGGGAATATTTCCTCAAAGATTCTCACTATTAAACCGGGTGGGATTTTTAGCGGTAAATCTGTAATGCATGCAAATATTGAAGACCAAAAAATAGTTAAACCAACTTACGAAACTGAATAATATGATTCTTTTTATATTTAACCCCGAAGCAAAACGGGCTCAAAAACTAAAAACGAGAATAAAAAATGCTTTGAAAGAATTAAAAATTTCAGGCGAATTTGTTGAAGTTGAAAAAAAAGATGACCTAAAAACCATTGTTCCGCAAGCTTTGGAGAGAGGTTATAATACTATTGTCACCATCGGTGGCGACGGGATGATTAATAGAGTTATTCCTTATATAATGAATACTGAGGTATCCCTGGGTATTATACCGATTGGAGAAACAAACCTACTCGCAAACATAATTGGTATTAAAAATTGGCGCGAAGGATGTGAATCATTAATAAATAGTAAAACTATTCCGCTTGGAATTGGTATAGTTAATGATAGATTATTTCTTTCTACTGTAGAGATAGAGGTAAAACAAGAAAACAATAAGAAAATCTTCGGTCTATTCTCAAGTAAAATAAAAAAGAAATATCTTCCCGTATCAATAAATATTGAAGCAGAAAACACGGATGTAAAAATCCAAAGCAACATGTCTTCGATATTTATTAGTACTATACCAATACCACCACCACGAGATTTCAAAATTGAAAACGAAGTAGAAAATCAAAATCTTAACATAATTGTTAAAAGCAAACCAACCAGTAATTCAAAGAAAAATAACGAAGAGATAACTATCCTACATGGAAAAAAGATCGACATTCAATCAAAAAGTTCATTAGTTGTCAAAGCCGATGGAGACCCATTTGGTAAAACTCCTGCATATATAGAAATGATAACAAAATCTCTGAAGGTAATTATCCCATAAAAGAATTCAAAAAGATTGATAGTTTTGCGAATATATGCTAAAATTTATAAGTAAATAATAAAATAAATTTTTAATTCGAAATTGAAAAATCAGAGATTTTTTCGAAAACCACAACAAGATAGTCATCTTCATAAAAAAAACGAGGAAATAAGAGTTCCTTTTATAACTTTAGTGACAGATGAAGGTGAAAAAATAGAGAATTGCCCAACAAGTGAAGCACTAAAAAACGCTTATGACAAAGGGCTTGATTTGGTATTGGTTGCCCCAAATATTAATCCACCTGTAGCAAAAATAATGGATTGGGGTAAATATAAATATGAACAAACAAAAAAACTTGAACAAAATAAGAAGAGCCAAAAAAGTACTGAGTTAAAAGAGATAAGGCTTCGACCAAAAACAGGACCACATGATCTTGAAATCAAGATTAAAAAAATGAGAGAATTCATAGAAAAAGGTCATAAAGTCAAACTTTCAATGATGTTTAAAGGAAGAGAAGCTGCATATCTCGATAAGGGAAAGGAATCATTAAATAGTATAATAAACCAGTTGAGTGATATTTCAGCAACGGAAGATAGAATAGCATATCAATTCAAAAGATTATCAGTGACTCTTTCGCCAATAGCTAAAGAGCAGCCAAAAAAATAACAATTAAACGAAAAAAATATGAAATTAAAAACTCATAAAGGATTATCAAAAAGGATAAAAATCACAAAAAGCGGAAAAATCAAAAAAAGAAGAGCTTTCCGTTCTCATTTATTAACAAAAAAATCTAAAAAGAGAAAGAGAAAGTTTGCGAAAACTTATACTGTTAATAAAGTTGAAAATCAGAAAATCAGAAAATTACTGCCTTACGGGAAAAAGAATAAATAATTAAAAAGTATTAAATAAAAAGAAAAAATCTACACCGAATTATATAGTAAGATTTTTTCTTAAGAGGAGAAATTTATGAAGTGCTGTAAGAAAAATTTTCTAATGAAAATCTTGCGATAAGCACGAAATGAATTTAGACGATATGCCACGCGTAAAACGAGGAGTAATAACAAAGAAAAAGCATAAAGCTTTGCGAGCTCGCGCAAAGGGACGAAGAATGTTGAATCGTACTACTATTAAGCGTGCACGACAAGCAGATTTAAAAGCTGGAGTCCAAGCTTATAGAGACCGAAGAAACAAAAAAAGATTAGCACGCAATCTTTGGGCTATACAAATAAATGCGGCAGCCAGAATGCATGATTTAAGTTACTCAAAATTAATTAAAGCGCTTAAAGATAAAAAAATCGAATTAGACCGAAAGATTTTATCTTCCCTTGCGAACAAAGAGCCAACAACTTTAGATAAGATAATTGAATTTGTAAAATAGATTTATTAATAATTTGAAAATCATGACAGAAAAAAACGAACTTGATGAAATAAAAGAAGAAGTTGAAGAAGTTAAGGAGATTGTGGAAGAAATTATTGCGGTTGAAAAAGAAAAAGAAGTAGATGCTAAAAATGAAAGTGGTAAAGAGGGACGCAAAAGTAAGACGACATTAGCTTGGTTGATTGCCATCGGAATAGTAATTTTAGGAGTAATAGTATTTTTATCAATTCAATTTGGATTATTTTCCAAATTAGGAGCATCTTTGAACAGAAATAAATATGGTTTTGATTTCAATTACAATAAAGTCCGTTCAGTTGATTGGGACTCGCTTTTAACAAAAAAGAAAATTGCAAGAGCGATCGATGTACCAAACAAAAATATTAATATGCTGAAAAATCCTGATCAGAATCAGGTTTTGGAAGACCCCAAAGCACTTTCTGAATCTCAGGAATGCATATCAATTTTGGACGAAAAGTTTTTAAACGAAATGGAACAAGAAAAAAATCTTATCAATGTTACTATCTCTTTATGTAAGACTAAATCTGAAGCAGAAAAACTATATAGCGAAAGACATGATGGAACAAAAAATGCAAGTGCACAGGATAGTAGTATTAGTATTAAAAAGTTTGATGATATTAAAATTGGAAATAAAGCATACACATATTTAATTACAAAAACGGCAACTGCAGAAGGAGAAACTAATACTAACTATTCAGGGCTTTCATTGCTCCGCGGACCATTTGTGGTGATATTTGAAGAACAAGAACAGACTGGTGTTACAAAAATATCTTCCGAAGAAATGAAAATGAAATTGGCGAAATATATAGACGCGCAGTTAAAAAATTCTTTAACTGCATTCTAAATAAAAAATCCTCCCCGATGGGGAGGATTTTTTATTTATCAGCTCCGCAACATTTTTTAAATTTTTTTCCACTTCCACACGGACATGGATCATTTCTACCCACCTTGTTTTTTTGCAAAACAACATTCTCCTTTTTACTCTCTTCTTCCATCTGACCCTCCTCGATCTCTTCCCTATTCTCATTAACTTGCTTTGGGTGATCATTTTTCATTTCTATTTTTATACGTAGTAATGTGCGTGTGAAATTTTCATCAATCATACTCTGTAATTGTTTAAACATATTATAGGATCTATGCTTGTATTCTACGAGCGGATCTTTCTGACCATAGCCCACGAGACCAATACCAGCTCTTAAATGATCCATTTCGGTAAGGTGTTGTATCCAATACATATCAATAATTCTCAAATAAACATATTTTACTAGGTTTGTGGCTTCAGCTTCTCCCATATCTGAAATCATTTTATCAAGAACATTTGTGATGACACCCAATAAAACCCTCTTCAACTCTTGTACGTTTTCTATTTTTTCAAAATCTTCAAATTCAAATCCAATCCTTTCTTTTTCTATAAATGATGTAAAGCCTTCCCAAATAGCTTTCTTTGCTAATTCAAGATTTTCGTTTTTTGCTATATAATTATCAATCATATTCTCGATAATTTCAGCGAAAACCAATCTAGTTTTTTCTATTAACGTAACCTCGTCCCCTTCATCATCATCGCGACCAACTAAAATCTTAGCGCGCTTCGCATAGATGGCTGTTCTTTGTTTATTCATAACATCATCGTATTCTAGCACATGTTTACGAATATCAAAGTTATGACCCTCTACTTTCTTCTGCGCCATTTCAATTGAACTACTTACCATTTTATTTTCAATTGGCTGCCCTTCTGGTATGCCAAGCCTTTCCATAATAATCTTTATACGGTCTCCGCCAAATACTCTCATTAATTCATCTTCAAGCGAAATAAAAAATTGAGAAAATCCAGGATCACCTTGTCTGCCGGAACGTCCTCTTAATTGATTGTCAATTCTACGTGATTCATGGCGTTCCGTACCTAAAACACAAAGACCGCCAAGAGAACGAACTTCATCTGCTTTTTCCTTATTAAATGGATTACCACCAAGAATAATATCTACACCGCGTCCTGCCATATTAGTAGCAATTGTTACTGCGCCCTTCGCTCCCGCTTGAGCAATTATTGACGCTTCTCTTTCGTGCTGCTTCGCATTTAATATTTCATGCGGTATCCCATTGATCTTTAATAATCCAGAAAGTAATTCATTTTTTTCAATCGAAATCGTACCAACTAATACTGGCTGACCATTACCATTCCTTTCTCGGATTTCCTCGACTAAAGCATCAAACTTTTCCTTTTCACTTTTATATATCTTATCATTCAGATCATTACGAATCATTTTTTTGTTTGTCGGAGTCGCAACAACATCAAGTTTATAAATTTTATAAAATTCTTCACTCTCCGTCATAGCCGTACCGGTCATACCGGATAATTTTTTATATAGACGAAAATAATTTTGGAAAGTTATTGTCGCGAGTGTAACACTTTCATTTTTTATTTCAACTCCTTCCTTTGCTTCAATCGCCTGATGTAGTCCTTCACTATATCTGCGGCCAAACATTAGTCTACCCGTGAACTCGTCTACAATTATGATTTCACCTTCTTTGACAACATAATCTTTGTCTCGCGTGAAAAGTACTTGTGCCTTTAGCGCTTGCTCAAGATGATGTACTAACTCAACGCCTTTATCATAAATATTATCCATCCCAAGAATTTTTTCCAATTTACCAATACCATCATCTGTTAATGAAACCGCGCGCATTTTCTCATCAACTGTATAGTCGGTTTCTTTTTCGAGTTGCGGAACAATGGCTGCAAACTGTTTGTACATCGCTCCTGATTCTTCTGCTGGTGCACTAATAATTAATGGCGTTCTTGCTTCATCAATCAATATCGAATCTATTTCATCAACCACAGCATAATGTAATTCTCTTTGAGATTTTTGATTTAGATCATAAACCATATTATCTCTAAGATAATCAAAACCAAATTCGTTATTTGTTCCATATGTTATATCTGCCTCATACGCTTGACGTCTTGTAACATCAATAAGATTTTCTTTTTCTATCTCTACCTGCTGTTCCACTTCCAATCCTTCTGTTCCGCCCAGTTGTGCTAATGCTTCTTTTATCTCTTGCTGCTTTTTCTTTTTTAATTCTTCATCAAATGTTACGAGATATGAATGGTCATGAACAATAATACCAGTTGTAAGCCCCAAGAAGTCATAAATTTTACCCATCCATTCTCCGTCACGCTTTGCCAGATAGTCATTAACCGTAACAACATGGACGCCTCTCCCCGTTAAGGCATTAAGATATATCGCAAGAGTAGAAACTAATGTTTTACCTTCACCTGTTCTCATTTCAGCAATCTCTCCTTTATGCAAAATAGCGCCACCAATTAACTGAACATCAAAATGACGCATTTTCAAAACTCTTTTTGATGCTTCACGAACTACAGCAAAAGCTTCTGGTAAAATATCATTCAGGACTTCTTGTTCCGCCCAAAACCTACGCATATCGATATCTTTCTGAATCTCTCCTTCTTCATTTTTTTCATCATCCTTGAATGCCTCAGAGGCTTTGTTAATTTTTTCTTTAAAATAAAATGTTTTTTCTTTTAACTCTGCGTCAGAAAGTTTAGAAATCGCATCTTCAAAACTATTAGTTTTTTCAACTAATGGTTTAATTCTTTTGAGTTCCTTTGAACTAACATCCCCGAAAATCTTTGTATATAGTGACATGCTGGTAAATTTTATTCTTATTACTTGCCGGAAATTACTCCATATCCTCCGTCTTTTCTTCTATAGACTACACTCTGCTTGTTTGTTTTTATGTCTTTATATATATAGAAGTCGTGTCCCAATAATTCCATTCTTGTTATTGCATCGCTTTCATCGACTGGGTTGCCAAGATCAAAGTTTTTTCTTTTTACAATTTTTTCAAGATCTTTTGGATTAATTTCTCCGGTTGCTTCTCTCTTTTGTTCAATTATTTTTTCCTTATTTTCTCTTATCTTTCTTTCCAGTTTTTCTTGAACGATATCTACAGCACCATACAGATCTTGCGCTAACTCTTCTGATCTAATTGTAAGGTTTGGTATGGTTAGAGTGGCCTCAACTTTGGACCAGTCCTCACCTTTCCCTTTATTCACCTGAATCCAAACAGAAACTTCGACAGGCTCAACATCCTTTAAATATTGATCAAGTTTACGCATTTTTTCTTCAATATAAGATTTAATCGCATCCGTTAAATCAATATTCTTACCTGTAATTATGATGCTCATGATTTTTAACCTCCTATTATTTATAAATTTTATGACTTTTTAACTATTCTTTCTTTCCCAATATATTTCTGTAAAACCTTCGGAATTAATACTGAACCATCTTCCTGTTGGTTGTTTTCGAGAATTGCAATTAAGGGACGAGGCGAAGGCAATGCAGTATTATTTAGTAAATAGGCGAATTTCTTGTTTCCATCTTTATCAATATATTTGATATCCAGTCTTCTCGCCTGCCAATCAAGAAAATTTGATGCTGATCCTGTCTCTGCCCATCTATTCATCCCTGGCAACCAAGATTCTATATCGAATGCTCGGTATTTACCTGCTGACATGTCTCCAGTACAGATTTGTAGTAAATGATGTGTGAAGCCTAGCTCATCATGAATTTCCTGGGATATCTTCACCATTTCATCCTGAAGTTTATTTGATTCCTCAATATCTGCTTTTGATATTACAACTTGCTCAACTTTGAAAAACTCGTGTACACGGAAAAGTCCTTTTGTATCTTTGCCATAACTTCCTATCTCACTGCGATAACATGGGCTAAAGCCACAAATTTTTATTGGAAGATCTTCTTCTTTTAATGTCTCACCGGAAAAATATGCGAGCAGAGATGGTTCGGCTGTTCCTACTAAAAATTTCTGTTCTTTGGACAATTCTCCTGTAGCTTCTTTATCTGAAGTTGCTACTTGATATATTTCATCAATTTCCGGATTATAATTCAATCCTTTAAAATATCCACTACCAAAAAGTGCGAACCCTTTCACTAGAGTTGGCGGTATCATTGGATTATATCCCTTTTCTGACATTTTATTCATAGCATAATTCATCATCGCCAGCGTCATCAGAGAAAGATCGTTCTTCAAATAATAACCACGGAACCCCGCTACTTTCTTACCTCTATCAAAATCAATTAATCCAAGATCTTCTGCTAATTCAATATGCGTTTTTGGAGTAAAGCTAAATTTAGGAATATCGCCAGAAATAAATACTTCTTTATTTCCACTTTCATCACTAGCAACAGGAGTATCAGGTGATGGTATTGTCGGAACTTTAACCATCAAACCAATATATTCTTTTTCAATATTATTGTATTTAACTTCTATTTCTGCTATTCGAATTTTTAATTTCTTCCCTTCTTCTATTGCTTCTGGGGTTGGCTTACCATCTTTAGTTTGTGATGCTAATTCATTTCTCTTTGCACGCAAAATATCAATCTCTAAAATTATCGATCTTCTTTCATCATCCAAACTCAACAATTTATCGACATCCAAATCAATATTTTTATTTTTCGCAGCTTCTTTTATCTTTTCCGAATTTTCCCTGATAAAATTTATATCTAACATATATTTTGATTTATTGTTTTCTTGCTTTATTGTTTAATTGACTTATTCTCTTGGTTTCATTAATGGAAATATCTGTGCCTCTCTTGCTGTCTTATTCATAAGAAAGCCGAAAAGTCTTTCGCTAACTCCAAACCCAAAGGTTGGTGGCATTCCATATTCGAGAGCCTCAACAAAATCATAATCTGCCATTTGAGCTTCTTCATCTCCACTCTCACGAAGTTTTTGTTGCTCAGCGAATCTCATTGCCTGGTCGGTTGGATCGTTCAATTCGCTATAACCTTTGCCAACTTCAGAACCTGCAATCAAGACCTGGAATCTTTGAACCAATTCCGGATTTTCTTTTGATCTTTTTGCCAATGGTTCCATAGTAACCGGCGGATTTATTAGAAAACCTGGACCGGCAATCTTCTTACGGCAATATTTCCACAGGTTATCTATCGCACGAGTAATGTTAAAACCTTTTTTTTCATAGTCAATTTTCAATTCTTTTAATTTTGATTCAATCTGTTTTAAATTCGTATTTAAAACATCAATTCCCGTCATTTTTTTAATTGTTTTAACATAATCATAAACTTCCCATTTTTTGGAAAAATCAACCTTAAAACCACGAATATCAAATTTCAGAGTACCAAATGTTTTTTTGATCACATATTTATATAGCTCTTCGACAAATTTCATTCCATCGGTGTAATCAGAGTATGCCATATAAAATTCAACCTGCGTATAATCTTGAAGGTGTTCCGGGCTCATCCCTTCATTACGAAACTGTCTTCCAATTTCAAATGTTTTCTCTAACCCTCCAACCATCAATCTCTTTTGCCATAATTCCCCCATTGATATTCGAAGATATACATCCATATCAAGCGCATTGTGATGTGTTTGAAAAGGTCTTGCATCAGCACCACCAGTAGTAGTTTCAAGAACCGGCGTTTCAACTTCTATAAAATCTTTTTTTAATAAAAACTCACGGATGCTATTCCAGAAAACAGATCTTTTTTTAATCATATCTTTTACCTCAGGGTTCATCATAATATCAAGATATCTTCTGCGAAGTTTTTCTTCTTCATCACTAATACCATGCCATTTGTCAGGAAGTGGTCGCAGCGCCTTTGTAAGCATTTCAAATTTATTAACGAGAAGAGTCTTCTCACCTTTGTGAGTTTTGAACATTTTACCGTCTACTCCGATAAAATCACCAAGATCAAAGTTTTTATTGAAAAACTTATATTTATCTTTTCCAATATCTTTTTCATTAAAAGCAATTTGAATTTTGCCCTCACCGTCTAATATGTGCGCGAATGTTAGCCTGCCCATATCGCGTATCAAAACAAGCCTTCCCGCAAGTCTGACTTTTTTCGTGCCGTCTTTTAATTTCAACGCCTGAACACTTGTGTGAGTTCTGACAAATCTCGCTGGATAAGGATCCACACCAAGGGACCTTAGATTTTCGATTTTTGATTTCCTGGTTTTTATATAATCTTCTTCCATATTTAAGATCGCTACTATTAGGTTAAATATACTTATCTATTATACAGGAATATTCAAAAAAAATGTAGCATTTTTTAAAGTAAAAAACAATAAAATTGACATATAATAAATAAGGCATACTAAAAGTACTTTTATATAAAAAAGCATTGACATTAACTATTGATAATGATAAAATATAAGAGATATTATTAAGGAGTAAAAAACCGTCTGGGAGGGCCATATGGTAATAACAAAAGGAGTAAGACGTGAAAATCAAGGTTTTATTGCTTTGCGCGCTATCAAACCTGCTGTTTTTGGGCTCATTTATTGTTTTTACTCCAAAAGTATCCGCAGCAACAAAAATTCAAAACAATTATGACTATGAATTAGTTTATCAATCTCCTTATCCTTCAACCCTTAAAACGGGAGAATTAACTAATGTATCAATAGAGATAAAAAATATTGGTACTTCTGCCTGGCTAAATAATGGAAATAAAATAGTTAGGCTTGGTTCTGGCTCACAGTATGGCAGTTCAGTTCAACAAAAAGATTATCCTTCAGAGTTTGTAAATAACAATTGGCTTTCTCCGAACCGCCCAGCAGCACTTAACCAATCACAAATTAATCCTGGCGATATTGCAACTTTTCAATTTGATATAAAAGCTCCTTCTAACCCAGGAATATACAAAGCATATTTCACTCCGGTGGTAGATGGACTAACCTGGATGAAAGATATTGGAATATATTGGCAAATCGAAGTTTTGGAAAATGATTCTCAGACAAAATTACAAGGTAAAGATATATCTACGCCAATTAGCAATGTAAATACGATAGAATTTACAGTTGCAAAGGTTATCTGCCGAGAAGATGCAAAATTTAAATATCTTTCTCAAGGATCTGGAACATTGTTTCGAAATTTAAATAATAAATATACAACAAAACCTTTTTTTCTTGCAACCAACCTTCATATTGTGAAAACAAATGATAACTCAATATCAAAATGTGTTATACAAGTTTTTCTTGATGATAAAAATGATTATCTATTGTATAAATCAGAAGGATATAAAACTTTTAATAACGAAACTGATTTCGCAATTATAAATATCGAATCATGGAATGAATTTGATATGAACGATATAGTTTTCGATCAAATTGCTTCTTATGCAAAAATTCCTTATTCTGCATCGAATTTTGCTGGAGTAAACAGAGTTTCAAACATTGCTTTGAATGATGGCGAGTTATCGGGTACTATAGTTAATATTGGAGATTCTATGGCTTTACTTGGTTATCCAAGTTTCGGAGGAGAAAATATTACAGTAACTTTCGGCAATGATCTTGGCAAAATAAATTACCTTGGTATTAATTATATTAAGACGGATGCAAAAGTTGGTCCCGGCTTTTCCGGAGGGTTAGCAATAAATAACACGGGTAAACTAATCGGTATACCATCATTGATGGCAAAAAATAATAATGGGAGTGCATTGGGATATATATTATATTTTCACGATCTAAAATTTCTTAATTAATCTCGAATAATTTAATCGCATTTTCAGTTGTGACTCTTTCGACCTCATCAATTGAGGTATTTCTTATTTCTGCAACTTTTGAGGCAGTTAAAGGAATGTAGCCCGGTTCGTTACGTTCTCCTCTATATGGCAAAGGAGCAAGAAACGGGCAATCAGTTTCCAATACAATTCTTTCAAGCGGAATTTTTTTTACTACCTGCTGTAACCCCTCGTCATATGTAATAAGTCCCGTAATGCCAAAAAGAAAATCTTTATAATCGAAAAACTTTTTTAATCTTTTTTTACCTCCTACATAACAATGGAAGATACCTTTCATATCGCTTAATCCTGAATAATTATCCAAAAAATAGTCATGCGCCTTATTAAAATGTAATAGTATTGGCAAATCATATTTTTTTGCTAATTCTATTTGACCGATAAATAGTTTCTCTTGTTCATCTATATTTCTATTTCTCTCACCCTCACCAACATCAGAGAAATCAAGGCCACACTCCCCGATCGCAATCACCACTTCACGGTTTTCCAAAATCAATTCTTCTAATTTACTTATTTGCGTTTTTATTTCTTCAGAGTTTTCGGGATCTGTACATTGCGGATGTATTCCAACCGCAGCAAAGACAATACCAGGATATTTTCTCGCAATCTCAATAGAAATAATACTATCCTCAATATTACTGCTTACACAAATTATTTTTTTTACATTAGTATCAAGAGCTCTTTTTATAACATCATTAAGATCTTTATAATCCCTGAAATTGAGATGTGCGTGCGTATCAATAAACATTTTATTTCCTCAAAAAATCCTCGACTATCTTATTAATTTCTTCAAATGCAACCTCCTTCTGATCATTAATTAAAATCACATCAAAATCGTTTTCGAAAGATAATTCTTTCCCAGCCTTTGCAACCCTCTTTTCTATTTCTTCCGCACTGTCAGTACCCCTATCTCTTAGTCTTTTCTCCAATACTTCTAATGATGGTGGTCGGATGAATATCGATAAAACACCATCTCCATAAATTTTTTTTATATTTAATGCACCTTTAAAATCAGCATCAATTATTACAATTTTACCATCATTCCATATTCTTTCTAATTCCGATTTTAATGTTCCATAAAATCTACCCTCATATACTTCTTCCCACTCAACAAAGACCCCTTCATCAATTTTTTTTCGAAAATCCTCTTCTGATAAAAAATAATAATCAATTCCATCCACTTCACTGCCTCTCGGTTCACGGCTAGTCGCAGATATAGCAAAACCAAGCTGCGGGTATTTTTCAAGAATATGTTTTATGATTGTTGTCTTTCCAGAACCAGATGGTGCCGAAAATGTAATTATCTTTTTATTCATAAATTTATTTAACAAACTGCGCCGCAATAACACAAGCAATAATTATTATTAGAGTAATAAAATTTCTTTTAGTAAGTTTCTTATCTTTAAGAACCAACCGTGAGCCAAAAACAATTAACATTGGGGAAAGCATCATTATTAAAGAAGTATAAACCACTCCCACCGTTTGATATGCATAATATGTAAAAACCATAACAAACACCCAAAGCAGACTAATGATAGCTAAATTGATAATCTCTTTATTATTCGCCTTTTTAAATTGCGGCCTTATGAAAATCATCAACATAATCGCGATAAAAAATGATCTAATCATATACATTGAAACCGGAGAATAAAACCTTAGAAGCTCACGAACAAGATTATTTTCTACAGCTTCCAATATAATAGCAATAAAGATCGGCCAGAGAGCCTTATCGAAAAAAAGATGCCTTTTCTTAATATGCGAAAGTACCAATGCAAGTGCGGCTATTATAGCAAGCGCAAAAATCTGAATATTTGTTTCCTGCGGGTATACGATGCCGGCTATTAATATTGTTAACAGCGGTACAAATGACATGAATGGTTCAATTTCACCAAGACCTTCCCTTTGAAAACTGTAGTAATAAAGCATATTTCGGAGAGATGCGACCGCTACTACCAATAACATCAGCAACAAGAAAACCGGTTTATAAGCATCGGCCTTAATTTCCGCCATATCGGGAAATATCACAACAAAGATGGCTAGAAAAATAAACGCAAACATAAACATAACAGGGACAAAGACATTTTGTTTGTTTTTTAATTTACTCCAAGTAAAAACATACTTTTCATAAATTATGTCGCCTGCGGTTAACAGCGCCGCAACAAAAGGATAAAAAAACATTTTTTTATTTTATTTTTCTTTTTTTGGAAAAAGCGGTTCCGCTTTTACAATTTTTTCCTGCTTAAAGATATTTAAAATCTTTTCAGAAGTTTCCGGTAAAAATGGTTCTAAGGATTGCCCAATAACCATTATGTCATTGAGCAGTTTATTGATCACGCTTGAAACCCTTTCTGTATCATCCTTAATCATCCATGGCTTTTCATCGTCAATATATTTATTTGCTCCATGAACCAAAGCCCATATTTTTTCTAAAGCTTTATTGAATTTATAATCATTTAATTCTTCAGAAACATCAACCTCATCACTGCCAGAATTTTTAAAAATAATATCATTTTTTTCAGCAATATTTGTAACTCTACTCACAAGGTTACCGAGCGCATTAGCTAAGTCGCTATTATATCTTTCTTCAATTAATTCTTCCGATACCTCGCTATCCTCATCCGGAGCTATGCAAGCTAAAACAAAATAGCGCAGAGCATCTGTTCCGAATTTATCAACTACATCAAACGGACTTATTGTATTACCTAGGGATTTACTCATCTTAACTCCACCTGCCGCATTGATAAATCCATGAATAAAAATCTGTTTTGAATTCGGTAAACCTGCTGATATAAGCATCGCCTGCCACATAGCAGATTGCTGACGAAGATTATCTTTACCAGCAACTTGTATCGCATTAGGTTTTTCAATTATACCCCAAAAATCTTCAAACTTACTATTATCTTCGGGCCAACCAAGACACGAAACATAATTTACTAATGCATCAAACCATACATACATTACATGCTTTTCATCGCCTGGCACCGATATACCCCAGGGCATTTTTTCGGAAAGCCTGGAGATACTAAAATCTTTTAATCCTTCTTTAACGAAATTATATATCTCTTTCTGTCTGTGCGCCGGTTTTACAAATTCCGAGTTATCATTATATAGCTTCAATAATTTATCTTGATAATTTGAGAATTTAAAAAAATAATTCTCTTCATCACGAATTTCGAGCGGTTTACTTGGATGCAACGGACAACAGCCATCAACTAACTCTGAATCCTGTTTTTCAAGTTCGCACCCAACACAATATTTGGTTTTATAATTAGCTTTATATATATCACCATTTTTCTCACATCTATTCCAAAAATCTTGGGCAGCCTTCATATGATGCGGGTCAGTTGTACGAATAAAATTATTATACGAAAGATTTAATGCTTTTTTTAATTCATCAAATTTAGCTGCGTAAAAATCACAATAATCCTTGGGGTTCTTACCTTCTGCCAAAGCACCTAAATAAATTTTTTGTCCATGTTCATCTGTGCCTGTATTAAAAAAAACTTCATCCCCTTTGTTGGCGTGGTAGCGCGCTATCACATCCGCTTGAATGATTTCCAATGCAAAACCAATATGCGGATCAGCATTTACATAAGGGAGTGTAGTTGTAATATAAAATTTATTATTTTCCATAAAAACATTATACCTTATAAAAAGGACTATTTCAACAATATGGTAGACTAACAGACCATCAAATTATCTATTATTTAGGACTACCACAAATTCCCCTTTTGGATTTTTCCTTTTCAAATATTTCACAACATCTTTCAATTTACCTCTTAGTATCTCTTCAAATTTCTTCGTTAATTCTCTTCCAATAACTACATCTATATTTCCTAAAAATTTTTCTATATTTTCCAATGATTTAACAACTCGATATGGTGACTCAAAAATAACTATCGTGCGTTTTTCTTGCCTTAAGCTTTTTAATAATGTCTCCCTTCCTTTTTTCTTTGGCAGAAATCCCAAAAAAAGAAAATCGTCAGTAGGAAAACCGCAAACAGAAAGTATAGTAGTTACCGAACTTGCGCCTGGAATCGGTATTATATCAACATTCAAACCATTTAGTTTTTTCTGCCATAATGCATCGAGCAGATGATTGCCGGGGTCGCTAACACCTGGTGTCCCCGCATCAGTTACCAGCGCAAGGTTCTGATTGGATTTTAATAAATTTACAATATGACTTACCTTTGCTTCTGTTGAATGTTGGTGATAAGAAATGATTGGTTTATTTATTTTATAATATTCCAAAAGTACTTTTGTTTTTCTCGTATCTTCAGCTAATACAAAATCTACATTTCTAAGTATTTCGATTGCACGAAATGTTATGTCCTGTAAATTACCAATTGGTGTACCAACTATATATATAGAAGTCATAAAAATAATTTACCAATAATAAAACATAAGAATTGAAGCAACCAACATCACAGAAAAAGTAACCCACCCCAAGATATTCGATATTGGTTTATTTTTATACTTACCCATAACCTTTTTCTTATTCGCAAGAATTGTTATAAATGCGATTAATGGAACGGCTACAACACCATTTACTACCGCAGAGTAAAGCAATGCTTTCATTGGATTGATACCGATAAAATTAATAGCTAATCCCATAAGTGTTGAGAATATAATTACAGCGTAAAACCATATCGCATCTTTAAATTTATGAAACAACCCCTCTTTCCAATTAAATGTTTCAGATAATGCATAAGCAGCTGATCCAGCAAGAACTGGAACCCCCATTAACCCTGCTCCTATAATCCCAATTGCAAACAAAAGGTAGGCATTGTCTCCGGCCAAGGGTCTAAGTGCTTGAGCAGCCTCTTGTGCTGAATTAATATCAGTTATCCCATTCTTAAATAATGTCGCCGCACAAGCCACCACAATGAATAATGCTATTACTTGGGAAAATATCATCCCCACAAATGTATCTATTCTCATCCTTTTTAAATCACCTTTTTCCATCTTACCAACCTTTTGTCCCATTTCTAATATCTTACCATCTTTTACCTCTTCCTCTACTTCCTCGGAAGTTTGCCAAAAGAAAAGATATGGAGAGATAGTCGTACCAAGAAAACCTACCATAACAACTAGAAAGTCTTTGTTAAATTCAACATGAGGTAAAACAACTGATTTGAATATTGCAAACCAATCTTGCGGTATCATAAATGCAACAATAAAATACCCAAAGAAAGGTATAGTTAACCATTTTAGAATTCCGGCATAAGCTTTATAAGGCACGAGAACTTCGAGTAAAATAATACCGAGAGTAATTCCAATTGCCCAAAGATCCAAATTGCCACCCAAAATCATTTTGCTTGATTCTGCCATAGCAGAAATATCCGCACCAATATTCATTGTGTTGGCAAATACCAAAAGTCCTACCGCAATATATAACCAATAGCGGTGAAAAAACTTTTTCATGTTTCCTGCTAATCCCTTACCGGTCACCATCCCGAGTCTACCGCACATTTCTTGAACTGCGATCATAAGCGGAAGTTGATAAAGACATAACCAGGACTGCCCGAGATTAAATTTTGCTCCAGCGGCAGAATAGGTACCGATACCGGAAGAATCATCATCCGAAAAACCCGTAATAACACCGGGACCAACTACACGTTTAAGCGTCTTAATTTCTTGTCTTATCTTTTTTATTCTGCTTATCTTCTTCATAAAAATGTTTTAAATTCCAATGACCAAACCTCAATGACCATTGAAACCCTAAATCATAAATTCTAATTTATTTATATTTTTATTTTTTAAGCTTTGGGCTTTATTGGGCATTGGGACTTAAAATTTATGATTTTAATTCTTTAGAAATTTTCAACCAATTTTCAATAGACAAATCTTGCGCTCTACATTTAACATCCAGTCCCAACCCCTTAAATATATCATAAATTTCATCTTTTGGAAGTCCTAATCCTTTTGCTAAATTACCTGCTAACATTTTCCTTTTTGCGCTAAATCCTGCATGAATTATTTCAAAGAATTTTTCTTCATTTATTTTTAATTTGTCTTGTTTTATTCTTAACCTAATAACAGTTGAATCTACTTTTGGTTTTGGCCAAAAACTATTTTTACTAACATGAAATAATATCTCCGGATCAGAAAATATCTGAATCGAAATTGCTAATATATTCATTTCCCCAGGAATTGCGGTCATTCTCTCTGCAACTTCTTTTTGTACCATTAGAATTATATCCGTTGGTTTATTTTTTAAAGCCAATAACTCTTTTATTAAATGTGAAGTCAAATAATATGGTATATTACCGACAACCTTATATTCTTGATTTTTTGTTTTCTTGATTTTTTGTTTTCTTAAATATTCAAGTATATCTTCATTCACAAAATCCACATTCTTTATTCCTTCAAACTTTTCCATTAAGTAACGAGATAATTTCTCATCTTTTTCTACCGCTATCACTTTTCTCGCATTTGAAAACAGCGCATAAGTCAGGGATCCTTGCCCTGGTCCAATTTCAAGAATAGTGTCATTTTTTGTAATACCGCCAAGCTTAATTATTTTTTCAATCACGCCTTTGTCGATCAAAAAATTTTGTCCTAATTGTTTTTTGGGTTTGTATATCATCTTATTTTTTATATTCTAATAATTCCTGCGGCATTTCTTCTAGAAATCGTGACGGCGGATTACTTTGTATCCCCCCATAAAGCATACGGCTGTTCGCGTAGAGTAGATATATTCTTTTTTTCGCACGAGTAACTCCAACATAGCAAAGACGTCTTTCCTCCTCCAAGTCTTTAAAATCTGTCATACTCTGTGAATGAGGGAAAATCCCCTCTTCCATACCAACAATAAAAACATAATTAAACTCTAAGCCCTTGGCAGAATGCAAAGTCATCATAGAAACAGAATCTTTAATATAGTCCTGTTGATCTGCGTTTGTTATTAATGAAACATCTTGTAGAAAAGTTTCTAAAGATTCATTTGGAGTTAAACCATCAAATCTCTTTGCAACTGACAAAAGTTCCTTTACGTTTTCCCACCTACCTTCACCTTCGTGGCTACCATCGATAAGATACTCTTTGTATTCAATATTTTTAATTACTTCGTTAATCAATTCAGATACGACTACTCTACTACTTACCTCCTTAAGTTTTAAATATACTTTTGAAAAATTCCCTAATGATTTCTTTGTCCTTGCATCTAATTCGTTAATAAATTCATCGCTTAGATCATCGAGACTTTGTAATTTACCAATCTTAGCATATGCAACATCTCCAATGCCGCGCGCTGGAACATTTACGATTCTTTTTAAGGAAACAAAATCAGCAGGATTATTTATTATCTTTAGATATGCTAATAGATCCTTCACTTCTTTGCGTTCGTAAAAACCGACACCTCCGATAATTCTATATGGTACAGAAAAATTTAGGAAAGTTTCTTCCAATGCACGGCTTTGCGCATGCGTACGATAAAAAACTACGATATCATTAAGACCAGTCTTTTTATCAGCTTTCAATATTTGATCAATTTGCGAAACTATGTACTCACCCTCCTCTCTTTCGTTAAAAGCTTGAAAAATAATAACAGGATCGCCACCATCATTTTTGGTTTTTAATTTTTTATCTTTTCGTTGTGTATTGTTTTCAATTAATTTTTGGGCGCAATCCAAAATATTTTTTGTACTACGATAATTTTCTTCCAACATAAATATTTTTGTCTTCGGATGATCTTTTTCGAAGTTTAAAATATTCCGAATATCAGCTCCTCTGAAATTATAGATAGATTGGTCAGGGTCACCCACCACACAAATATTTTCTCTTTCTCCTACTAGCATTTTAATTAGCATGTACTGACATTTATTAGTATCCTGATATTCATCTACCAATATATATTGAAATATTTTTTGGTATTTTTCTTGGACCTGAGGAAACTGATCCATAATCTCGATAAATTTTAAAATCAGATCATCAAAGTCCAACGCATTCGCCGCTTTCAATCTTTTTTGATATTTTACATATACTTCAGCTACTCTCTCCTCAAAAAAAGAATTCACATAATTCGCTTGGTATATTTCGGGAGATATCATTTCATTTTTGGTTCCACTGATTCTTGAAGCCACCGCTTTCGGATTTAATGATTTTTCATCATATCCTAATTCTTTTTCTATGTCTTTTATTAATTGCGCTTGATCGTAAGTATCATAAATAGAAAAATTCCTTTCATATCCCAAGACAGTAATCTCGCGACGCAATATGCGAGCGCAAATACTATGGAAAGTCCCAATCCATAGATTCTTAACATCTTTTAACCCCAATAATTCGGCTACCCTTTTTTTCATTTCATCTGCAGCTTTATTTGTAAATGTTACAGCTAAAATATTCTCAGGTCTTATGCCTTGCGAAATAAGGTATGCGATACGGTACGTAATGACTCGTGTTTTACCGCTTCCGGCACCTGCCAAAATCAAAATAGGACCGTCAATTGTAGTGACGGCTTTTAACTGTTCTTTATTTAGTTCTTTTAATAAACCAGACATAAGTCTTTTAAGATTAAATAAATATGTTATGATGTTTATATCATGAAAAAAATAAAAATCATAATCTATTTGGCGATACCATTAATAGCTATAGTCGTTATATATACTACTAATAATACTATTTTGGGCACAAAAAATCAAACCAAAGCTGTTACACAAAATTTAAACTCTATTCAAGAAGAAAGTAGTATTATAAATAAAATTATTACGAGTAATAATATTCAATACGAAAAATTTTTCGTGCCCGTAACAAGTTTTAGTTCTTTAAATGAGAATATATCTTCCGATAATTTAAAAAAAGTTTTTACAGAAAAACAGGATATTTTTAAAAATGTATATGTTCTTTCAGAAAATCAAAAGGAGTTAGAAAGTTATTTTAAGACCAAGCCTAATGCAAGCAGTATTAATTCGGTAGATGAACTCTCTGCTAAAATACAAAAAGACGATATCGCTTTAATCCCCTTTGACAAACTAACCCCAAATCTAAAAATAATTTTTATTAATAACCAAAATATTCTAGATAAAAATATCGAATCGTCAAAATTAGTTTATCCGAAAATCATCTCAACAATAAAAAGTGATAAGAATGAGAAAACAGAAACAAACCGAAACGCAAATAAATTAAACCAGTTAGTAATGACGGGTGTCACTGCCATCAGCCGAACCGTACAAAAAATGATTGATATTAAAAACGATCCTATCTACCCTGCAAGAGCAGTAATGGATGAATTAAAAAAAGCTGACTTAACTCATGTTAGCAGTGAGAATTCTTTTTTTGACGGTTGCCCAGAAAATCCAGCCGACGATCTCACGCTTTGCGCAAAAACAAAATCTTTAGAATCATTAAAAGCAATCGGGGCTGATATTGTAGATCTCAATGGAAATCACCAAACAGATTTTGGCTTGGATAAATTTCTCGAATCGATCGGACATATAGATAATGCTGGACTAGAATATTTTGGTGGTGGCAAAAATGAAAATGATGCCGCAAAAATTTTATACAAAACTATCGGCGATGCCAAAATTGCTTTTTTGAGCTATGCCTATTTTGATTCTCTAAACGGAAAGGCTTACCGAAATATTGCAAATGGTGATCGACCGGGTGTAAATTTTTTCGAAATAGAAAAAGTAAAGGCGGATATAAAAAATGCGAAACAAAAAGCCGATTTCGTAATTGTTGATTATCAGTTCACAGAGAGCTACAACATACAGCCTTTACCGGAACAAAAAAACATTTTTCGTGAAACTATTGATTTTGGCGCTGACTTGGTCTTTGGAGTCCAAGCGCATCAGCCACAAAAAATAGAATTCTATAATGGCAAGATAATTTTTTATGGATTAGGTAATTTCTTTTTTGATCAAATGTGGTCGCAACCAACTAGACAGGGAATTATTCCTCGGTTTACTTTTTATAATGGGAAATTAATTTCAATAGAGATTCTCACGACTTTACTTTATGATTATTCTCAACCGCGTTTCACAAACGGCAATGAAAGAATGGAGCTCTTGCAAGATGTACTTCCCTAAAAGTCTATCAATTAAAATAGTTATATATAATCTCTGACAATTTACGGATGAAATTTACTGCCTGCTCATTATCTGCTCCATCATCCATAACCACAATTATATAATCACCTCCTGGCGAATAAACTATACCTGCATCGTTATAAGTTCCGTCCCATGTTCCAATCTTGTGTGAAACTTTTATACCACTTGGCAGATAATAAGGAATTCTATCTTCAAATATTGTGTTTTGCATAAAACTTAACATTTCATCAGATCTCGAATCATTAAAAAGTTTTCTGTTATAAAGTTTTTCCAAAAAATTTCCTACATCTTCAGGTGATGAATCATTATTTATAAAATCCGTATCATTAAAACCATTATTCTTGATAAAGTTATCTATGTAATCCAATCCAATTTCGTCAACCAAAGTTAAATACGCATTACTATCACTTTGCTTTAACAGGCATTGGACTAATTCCTTTGTATTATATTCGCCACCTAATTTAATTTTATTACCTTTTTCGTTATTTATAAAATTTTGCTGTGTAATTAATAAACTGTCATTTAATGATTTCGAACTGTCCTCCATTAATGTATAGTAAGAGGCTGCAACAAATAACTTATCAAGACTCGCAGCAGTAAATTTTCTATTTTTATTAATATCTAAAGATTCCTGAGTTTTAAGGTTTTTTACATATATGCCATATTCTCCACTTAAACTCGATAACTCTTTTTCAATATCATTTCTTAATGAATTAATATCTGAACTACTAATGCTAGATATATTTTTAAGAGGCAGAGTTTTACCATTCGTGTTTTCCATTTGATAATAGTCTCCGATTATTTTATTTTGAATTCCATTTTCAAGAGAGCTTGCTTGTAATTTATAACGAATCGAAAATATGGGAAAAAAAGAATAAAAAATAGCAGAACTAAATATGATAAAAAAAATGATAATAATAGATATATTAATATTTCTCTTATTCAAAAATCTTTTGCGATATTTTTCGCTTTCTTCTTTGTATTGCTCTAATGTCTCTTGTTTCAGAAAATTCGGTTTATTTGACATGAAAATATTGTAGCAGAAAATCACGTTTTACCAAAGTAAAAAAACTTAGAATTTCTAAGTTTTTTTACTTAACAGCCCCACAGGGAATCGAACCCTGGTTTTCAGCTTGAAAAGCTGACGTCCTAACCACTAGACGATGAGGCCACAAATAGGCCCGGTGGGACTCGAACCCACGACCCTCTGCTTAAGAGGCAGATGCTCTAACCAACTGAGCTACGAGCCTATAACTTATTTTTTAATTTTATCTATTTTATTCAAAAAGTCAGCAATCACTTCAAAATTAATTTTTTCTGGCCACCATAAATATCTTTTTAAATCAACCGTTCCATCCTTACGCACTTTTATTCCCTCTTCAATTAGATTAAACCTATGTCTATCTCTCCCACCATCGGGATAACCAGCCGCCAATCCACCAAAACGATTTAAAACTCTTTGATAAGGAACCTTCTTCTGATCCGCCCAATGAAGCGCCCACCCGACATATTGCGCACATCTTGGTTGACCAATTATAGCGGCTATTTGACCATAAGTCATCACTCTTCCCCTTGGAATTTGATTAACTATTTTATAAACATTTTTTGCAAAGACTTTACTATTAATTTTCATAAACGCGCCCGGCAGGATTCGAACCTGCGGCCTACTGCTTAGAAGGCAGTCGCTCTATCCCCTGAGCTACGGGCGCTCAAGGTGGCTAAAGGGAGTCGAACCCTTGACCTCAGTACCACAAACTGATGTTTTACCGCTAAACTATAGCCACCATACGTCCTCGGCAGGATTTGAACCCACAACCTCTTGGTTCGAAGCCAAGTGCTCTATCCAGTTGAGCTACGAGGACAAAGCCTCCTGTCAGAATCGAACTGACGCTTATGGTTTACGATACCACCGTTCTGCCACTGAACTAAGGAGGCAAAGAACGATTGATCCTGTAATAATATTTATATCAAAAACCAAAGCGAGTGAGGAGAATCGAACTCCCGCCTCAACCTTGGGAAGGTCGCGTTCTGCCATTGAACTACACTCGCACATTGTAGTCCACTATAAACCTAAACAAAAATTTTAAAGAAATTTCTTTTTGGAATTTCGTTAACTACTAATTTATCAAAAGCGGGTGAACGGAATCGAACCGTCATCCTCAGCTTGGAAGGCTAATGTACTAACCATTGTACGACACCCGCATAAATCGGGGAGACAGGATTCGAACCTGCGACCTCCCGGTCCCAAACCGGACGCGCTAGCCAGCTACGCTACTCCCCGATAATATAAAATTTTGGGTAATGCAAATACTTAAAAAACCGCAACAACAAATTGCAACTTAGATTATTATATCAATAAAAGACATAAAAATCAACAATAATTGGTTAATCCCTTTCTTCATACTTTTTTGGCGTGACCCAAAACCCTAACCTAAATTTTCCACCTAATATCATTCTAGTCTGCGCATCAAGCGCAGGAATTGAACCGAACAAAATTCCTGTAACCGGTGTTACCACCCATTGCAGAAGCATTTCTAAATATTTCCATCTTTTATATCTTTTTGGTCTTTGCGGCAGAAGAGTAAATCCGATAAAGGCGGTAATAAATATTCCTAACCAAGTTACACTTAATATATTTCGAGCCATTATAGGTAAATTATAAGCGAGTATACTACTCCGAAAATCATTATTTAGTAGTAGCGGCATCCAACCCGCGAAAGCAATTATCAAAGATGCTGTTGACCAGCCGACTGTCCCCCAAAAAAGTCTGTTAATCAAAATGAATCTTTCCCAAAGGGGTATTTCTTTGTGTTTGATCGATTCAATAACAAGATATGGAAAATTCTCCATGCCCCATGCCCAACGTCTTTTTTGATAATATTGAAATTTTAATGTTTGCCAGAATGTATTTCCCGTAACCGCATCCATAAAGACAGGTGTAAATAATGGCACCGCTTTATGATCACCATGATATTTAAAAAACACACGATAGAATTGGCGAGAATCTTCGCTCACAATAGTTTCGTCTTGAAAATCAATATCTACAAGTGTTTTCATACTCGAAGCTTGAGATGAAAAATTTATCAATCGATACGGTCGGCAGCTTTCTATCATTTGCCAAAAAGATGAACCGAGCGCAACTGTACGAGTAATAAAAGGTGTTTCCCAAATATTATTATTAAATAATGGTATTGGTTGATAAGATCTTTTTGTTCTCTTTGTGTTGATGAGATATTTATAAACCAAACAACCCACATATTCTTTACTAATTCTAGTATCACCGTCAAAAACTGAAACAATCACATCATCATATGCGATTTTCTTTTTATCAATATATTCCTGCAATCTCTTTCCCATCCATTTTGTATTTGCGCTTTTACCCTTCAACTCCCCCACTATTCCATCAGGATGCACGGTATAAAAGATATCATAAAAATCTTTTTTAAATTCTTTAATAGCCTTTTCTGCACGCTCAAATTTTTCATTACCCTCTTCTCTTTCTTCAAGACCGATAACAATTATTGTTTTATCGGTTGGAAAGTTTGCATCCGCTATTGATTTTATCGCGCTTTGTAAAATCCTAAATTCATCTTTCAGATGCGGCAACATTACAACATGGTATATGTCTTTCCATTTTTTTTTATAGCTATCGGGCATTTCATTCAAAGCAATTAATTCTTGTAGCTCCTCTTTATTTTTTCTCCTATTGAGAAACCGGGAACGAAACATCTCCTCAGTTTTCTCGACAATATATCCCTCTAGATCTTCGAGTTTTTTACATCTTTCGAACCAATCAATTTTACCATCACGCTTCATGTGGAAATGGGACGCTAATAAATAACCGCTCATCGCAAAAGCTTTAACTAACCAATAAAAATCAAAGGCAATGATAAAATAAGCCAACCACCGTGGTAGCCAGAACCCAAAAATAAAAGGACATAATAAAATCAGCCAGGCGACAGACCCCGGGAATATTTCTAAAAACCTTTTTAATTTATTTACTTTTTTCATAATTTGTAGCTGACAATATAAAAAACCGTAACTGCTAAAATTGAGATATTTAATAAAAATGTAAAAAATAAGAATAAATACGAAATGTAAATTGTTTTTTTATAAATAGCAAATGAAAGTACAATATTCACAATAGAAATGAATGTGTTCAAAAAAAGTAAAGAATAGAAATGCGGTATTAATGGTAAATTTAGTATAACATTAAAATGACTCTCAATGGCAAATCCTGAATTAATTATTCTTCCAAGCCATACAAACCATGTGATTATATTTGCCGCAATAACCAAAGAAATAAGGATAAAAAAATACTTACCGATCTGCCTAATCTTTGCTTTTAAATAGCTATAAAAAGAGTTACGTAGCAACCCTTTTACAAAGAAATTTGAAAGTATTAATTTGATCTTATTAAGCATATTTTGAACGGACCCGGCCGGATTCGAACCGGTGATCTTCTCCGTGACAGGGAGACGTGATAGGCCTCTTCACTACGGGTCCACAAAACAATATATATTATACCTCAACATACTCTCTTTTTCAATAATTAATATATAAATGACACAACTTTAGTTTTGTTTTTTTGATCTTGAATAAAATCGGAAAAACTTCCTCTAAAAGAACCTTTCTGCCCTTCATCCTTTAATATATAGTAACCTAAATCAGTTTTTAGAGGCGCACTAATCTGTCCCGGCATTAGTGAAAGAAATGCGTTTCGAAATTCTTTAGGTAAATCTTCTATAGTATAATATTCACGACCAAAATTTTGTACTATAATATCATTTTTGTCATTATCCAAAACAAAATAATTATTAAAAAAATTTGCATTGCTATTTGACTCTTCAATAATCTTTTCTGCTTTCAGTTTTGATACTTCCCAATCTTGGCTATTATTTATATCAAGAGTTTTTACCGCAATAATTTTTAATTTTAAACTATATAGTACATTATCTCTGATACTATCTTTCAGCAAATTATACTGGATTTTCCATTGAACATCGCTTTCCTTAAGGTTAGCAGAATATTTTAGTATATTTTTAATCTCTTTGTCACTTCCAATATCTTTGATGCCCTTGTCAAATTCATCCTTAATGTCTTTTTTGGAAATATATTTACCGGAAGAACTCAATACATTTTCCATAATTATTGTCTCGATAATCTCTTCTTTCGTTTTTTTTCTTAAATCTTGCAGGTTCTTTTTCCCTTCTTCACTATTACCAAAATCCATCTTGTATGAAAGTTCATAAAGTTTTTTATTTAAATCTATTTTGCTATTATATTCATCAAGAGTAATATACTCTTTGCCTACAAAAAAAGCTGGGTAAGGTATAATTTTTTCAATAACGGAAAGATAATGACCAGCACTTTTCCTAAAATAAATACATAAACCATTTATAACAATAAAAGCAATTATTAAAATGATTGCTAAAATGATTTTTTTTCTTTTGTTTTTGACTTTAAAAAAAGAAGATACTTCTTTTCTCATTTTACTACCCCTCGAAATATTAGATAAGCAAATAATAAAATAAAAATTAATATAAATACGGAAAAATATACCACAAGTTTGCGTTTTTGCGCATCTTTTAAAATAATAGTAAATATTCCCGTAAGTAAATAGTAAATCAACCAAACAATTAAACTTTTTATTAATAGTGATTTTATCGGCCAAAAGAAAGAATATACTATCACTTCAAATATTATGACTGCCGTAGCAGAAAGCAAAACAAATAAATTTTTATAAGAATAACCAGAGCTAAGAAATCTATATATCATTATAAGTACCAAAAGAATAGTTACAAGTATTGAAACTGCCCAATAGGGTAATAAAGAATTGTAAAAAATTACTAAAAAATTAAAAACCAAAGTAAACGCTATAATAAACAATGATGTGTCAGCTAAAAAGCTGTTGCTTTCGTCCTTGGCCTTTATTATCCCTTGCGATAATAATAATATTGCTAATGATAATAAAATTATGGCTATATAGTTAAATAAGATTGTTGAAGAAAGAAATATTAACAGTAAACAACTTAGATTTGCTAATAACAATGGGATTATTTTGAACAAATCCTTATTTTTGAAAGAACCAAAAATATAGATATATAAAAAATATAGAGAGAAAATAATAAGATCGATAAATACATAGTATTTATTATAATCCGGAGAAAATACCATTCCACCAATAGAACCGCTAAAAAATAAATATTGTAATCCAACTACATAGGTAATTAATACTAAGAACCAAAAATATAAAATTGTTCTTGCTAATGATTTTCTCATTTATTAACAATTGATTGATAGTCGTCACCAATTATTATTTCAATGTCATAATTTTTATCTTTTTCATTCAATACAATAACTGGCATATCTTTGCCAAAATAAGCCTTCAAATAATCCATTGTCGCTGGCTTACTTCCATTTGAATAGTCATAAATAAATGATTTTGGATATTTTTTGTCCTCAGTACTATTTGTTTGTGTATTTGTAGTGGTGTCTGATATGCTTGGGCTACTCACTAAGTTATAACCCAAACCACTAAGCTCTTTAATTACCGCGTTTTCTTTATAAACATTTTTCACTGAACCAGAAACCAATACTTTTGCTTTTTCCTCAGCAAATAATGGGTCTTTAAAATATTGACGAATAAAGCTATGCACTTCTTTTAATGTACTATCCTTAGGAACCAAAACATACATTTCTTCATATTTATCAGCATATAAAACTCCGTCAGCGGAATCATCTAAAACTTTGTTTTGAATTTTACTAGAGCTAATCTGTTTTCCTATTTGCACTAATCCGTTGATTTCTGAAAGCTGTAAATCCGTTTTAATATTATCGGCTAAAACGCTTAAAATCTGAGAAATCTTTGTCGGACTAACAAGATTTTCTCTCTGCTTTACCTTTTCTTTTAATGCAATAATAATTTCTTGCTGTCTCCTAGCTCTATCAAAATCACTTGTAGTTTCACGAGATCTCGCGTATTTTAAAGCCATCTCCCCATCTAAATGATGCTCGCCTTTCTTTAAATAAAAGGCTTCATAACCGGCTACATATTTATCTGGATAAAGCGGGTCATAAAGATCCTCCTTGACATTTACATCAACCCCGCCAACAATATCTATAATTTTCTTAAAAGCATCGAAATTTACAAGCACGCAATAATGAATTGGGACCCCAAGAAAATCACCAACTGTACTTTTTACCAGACTAAAGTCCATTTCCTTATTTATATTTTTTGCCGAACCAGTTGAAGCATAATCAGAATTATTCAAGCTCAATACGGCATTAATCTTTGTACCGCCATAATTTTTCACTTTTACATACAGATCGCGCGGAACCGATAACATTGCCGCTTCTTTGTTTTTCGGATCAATACTAATTACCTGCATTGTATCAGTAAGGTTTCCACCTGGATGATTATCTCCGCCAATACCCATCAAAAGTACGTTGATTCTTCGATCGCCATATTCCAATTTTGATATAGCCGCATTGTTATTCCATATATCACCATCTCCGGAAAGAAGCGGCGATGCATTTGATGATTTGGAAACAATCATTTTTTTTGTTAAACCATATGCGCGAAAACCAAAAAATAAAACACAGGCTAATAAAAATATAAATATAAAAAATATTATATATTTTCTACTCTTATTTGGTTTTATATACTCTAAACTTTCTTCCATTTTGTGTTACTACCCCCCAGATTAATTATATTTTTGAAGCATAAAAATAAACATTCATCATAAATATGATGTGGTTTGTATTTATATATACATTATATCACAAATCCCAAATCAATCAAAAACCCTTTAATAAAAAACATATTTCTGATAATATATTTGTAATATATAAAAACAAATGAATAATGGCCAAGGAAAATGGTGGGGAAAAAATAATAGAAGAAATTGGTAATGAGATTAAGAAAATTGAAGAGAGTGGCTTATATCGAGAGGCAAAAGAAACTAGTTCTTTTGTCTGGGATATAGCAAAAACGCTCTTTTTTGTTGTTGCAATAGCTTTTTTAATTAGGTTTTACTTGGTACAACCTTTTTATGTTGAGGGTAAATCCATGGAACCAAGCTTTAAAGATGGTGAATATCTTTTAATCGACGAGATCAGCTATAAATTTCGACTACCCACCAGAGGTGATGTAATAGTTTTCAAACCACCAGTCTCGCAAAATGTTTATCAGAACTATATAAAAAGAATAGTTGCCCTTCCCGGAGAAACAATAGAATACAAAACTGAATCAGCTGGTGGTGGATATTCAGTCACAAAAGACGAAAAAACTGCGCAGCTCGAAGAGCCGTATTTAAGTCCAGACACACCTACTATCGGAAACGGCAGTGTAAAACTAAAAAGTAATGAATATTGGGCTATGGGAGATAATCGAACTAATAGCTCTGATTCAAGGGTTTTTGGTCCAATAAATAAGAATAATATAACCGGACATGCTTGGTTTTATATGAAAATAAAGCCATGGAAAACAATTAATTTTTTTGGTATCAAAATTAATATACCAGGAATTGAATCAATGGGAAGAATAAAAAAGCCAAATTATAGTATTGATAATAAATTATCGCTCTCTTTCTCTAACTTTAATAAATATAGGGACTCCGAAAAGATCGTATTTTTCTCTTAATTCTTTCTCAATATAATCAATATATCTTTTTTGAAAGAATTTTTTATTATTAATAAAAAACAGAAATTCTAATGGTTTTGTTCCAACTTGTGTAGCATAGAAAAGCTTTGCGCCATAACTGCTATATTTATTTATAATCCTGGTAACTTCACGGTTTAATACGGAAGTTTTTACTTTTATCTCGGAAGCTTTTTCTAATTTCTGGATTTGTGCAACCATTTTATCAATACCAAAACCTTTTACTGCTGAGACGAAAACAAAAGGAAAGTTTTTGAATATATTATTATCGGCTATTAAAATATTTTTAAATTTGCTCTCCGTCATATCTGGTGCCTTTATATCCCATTTATTTACTACGATAATTATGCTTTTCCCTTTTTTCCAGGCGTAACTCAAAAGTTTCACATCGTAATCTGTAGCATATGAATTTGAATCTACTATATATAATACTATATCGCAGCGATCTATCGTATTGATTGATTTATATGAAGAAGCTTTATCTAATATCCCGGAAATTTTCCCTTTTCTGCGCAATCCTGCCGTATCAATAAAAAGATATTCCTTTCCTTCGATTTTTATTTCTGCATCCACCGCGTCACGTGTAGTACCGGCAATATCTGTGACTATACTGCGTTCGCTACCGTATATGGAATTAAATAGCGATGATTTACCAACATTTGGTTTCCCTATTAACGCGATTTTTGTAATATCCTTAATCTTTTTAGATAAACTTTTTGCTTTCCGGATTTTTATTTTTTTTGCAATTAATTCTTTTAACTCATCGATTCCTCTATTATTAGCCGCCGAAATAGCAATGAGGTCAGAAAAACCAAATTGGTAAAAGTCAAAAACATTCGCCTCGAGTTTTGCACTTTCTATTTTGTTAACAACTAAGATGATTTGTTTCTTTGACTTTCTCAAAACTTCAGCTATTTTTTCATCCTCCGCGCTGATATCACATTTACCATCAACCAAAAAAAGAATCAAATCTAGATCCTTAATATTTTTTAAAATATTTTCTTGGACACTTTTTTCAATCTTTTCATTAACGTTAAAGTCAAAGCCGCCAAAATCAACTAATTTTAGCCTTTGACCACCAATCTCTATATCGCCTACCATAAAATCGCGCGTAGTCCCAGCTACTTCAGAAACAATAGATTTCTTCTCACGAATCAAAAGATTAAAAAGAGTAGATTTACCAACATTGGTGCGACCCAAAATTCCTATTTTTTTCATAAGCCCATATTAAAAATAATGACAAAAAACTATTCTATTTTTATTAGTTCTTTTTGGACTTTTTCTTTTTTTGTTTCAACTAAAGTATCGCCCTCAACTATTATAACTTTTTCATCTTCTGTAATATGAAAAAATATATTCATTCCACATTCAATTCCTTTTGCAACTTCATTTACTGTTTTATCAACTATCCTCAAAGACCCGACTCTGCCTTCAGCAATAAAACTTTCGCCATGAAAGAATCTAGCCATACCATCCTTTTCCAATTTACCATTCGTAACCCTTACACCAATAATTTTATCTTTCTTACCATCTTTAAAAACCTTTAGAACTTGCGCTTTACCAATTTCTTTTTCTATCTCTTCTGGTTCCAGCAATCCAGAGAGTGATAAAGTTACTTTATCAATTAATTCATAAATAATATCAAATATCTCTGCCTTCATATTATTGTTTTCCAACATCTTCTTTGCCTGTGCTGTAACTCCTACACGAAAACCCAAAACTAAAGCTTGAGTTGCAATTGCCATCTTCACATCCGAATCATTTATATCACCAATTCCGTCATTAATTATTTTTATACTTACCTCTTCGAATTTAAAAGATTCAAGTGAGTCACGGATCGCTTTGAGAGATCCTGTTACGTCCGCTTTGATGATTAATCTTAGCTCTCTTAACTCCCCCGATTTCAAAGCGCTGGAAACTGTCGATAAACTAAAAACACCCTGAGATATTTTTTTAATCGAAGATTCTTTTTTATATTTTGCAATTTTATCTTTCGCAAAGGAAAAAGAATTCTCTACCTCCATAACCTCCCCAAAATTTGGAACATTTGATAGCCCCGTAATTCTTACCGGGTCAGACGGTTTGGCTTCTTTTACTTTTTTTCCTTTGTAATCAGTCATCGAGCGGATTCTACCAAATACGTTTCTACCGATAGTAACAGCATCACCAATTTTCAATGTTCCTTCGCGAATCAATACCGTGGCGATCGGTCCTTTACTCGTCGACATTTTTGATTCAATTACAAATCCATTGCCAGGAATATCGACATAACTTTCAATCTTTTTCATATCAGCCACCAGTAGTATCAAATCAAGAAGTTCGTCAACACCAGTCCCAACTTTTGCAGAAACGTTTCCCATGACAGTATTGCCTCCCCATTCTTCTGGAATTAGTCCTATGTCTGCTAACTCTCTTTTTGTTTTTTCAATATTTGCTTCTGGCTTATCAATTTTATTTATTGCAACAACGATTGGCACACCTGCTTCCTGCGCAAAGCGAACTGATTCTTTTGTTTGCGGTTTTACACCATCATCTGCAGCTACAACCAAAACAGCAACATCAGTGATGCGGACTCCGTGTTCTCGCATTGCAGAAAATGCTGCATGACCCGGCGTATCCAAAAATGTAACTTTTCTTCCTTTTTTCTCAATTTGATATGCACCAATATGCTGTGTAATACCACCGGACTCAGTATCAATAACATTCGTTTTGCGAATATAATCAAGTAGTTTTGTCTTACCATGATCAACATGACCGATAATTGTGATGACTGGTGGTCGAGTAATTTTTTTTAAACCGATATTCTTATTAATATCGCCATTTATTTTTTTATTAGAAGACTCCTCTTGTTTTTTTACCACAAAGCCGAGGATTGAACCAACTATTTCTGCAGTTTCAAAATCAATATTTTCATTCAATGATGCCATAACACCATTTTTCATAAGTTCAGTAATGACCTTGGTAACTGGCAATCCTAATTTTTCACTGAAATTTTTAACCGATATTACTTCTGGTATTTCAATTGCATTTTGATCATTTACTCCAACCTCTTTTACTTCTTCCTGATTTTCTTCTTCTTTAATCTCTTGTTTTTTTGCTTTCTTATTTTCTTGATTAACTGCTTCAATAAACTCTTTTGCTTTTTTATCACCCATCGTATTTGATTTCTGCGCAATTACAAAATTGAGATCCTTCGCTTTATCACG
This sequence comes from Patescibacteria group bacterium, assembly GCA_022703645.1. Taxonomy (GTDB): domain Bacteria; phylum Patescibacteriota; class JACPGU01; order JACPGU01; family JACPGU01; genus JAKLDG01. The sequence continues at coordinate 674,940 of JAKLDG010000001.1, forward strand.
AACGTCCTTAATTGAAACTCCAAGTTTTCTTGCAATATCAGAAATTTTCATAAATAAAAATATATAAACATCAATTTGATATTAATCCTATTATATCATAAAAAACTAACCTTTACAAAAAACAAGTAAAAAATTCCCCCAATATGATATCGGGGGAATTTTTTACTAAAGCCTTGTTCTCTTAAATGTATTTGCTGAAAAGAAGTCTATTGCCTCTGGTTTTTTTGGCACTTGTTTTGCAACTATCTTTGGTTTTTTTATCTTAACAACCTTCAACTGTTTCTTTACAACTGTCTTAACTTTTTTAACTGGTTTTTTAATGGTTTTCTTTGCAATCTTTTTCGCCGGTTTTTTAGTCGCGATTTTTTTCACTGGCTTTTTAATTGCTTTAACTTTTTTAATTTTAGCAATTGGTTTGATTTTCTTAACAGACTTTCCTTTTTTTGCTGTTTTTTCTTTAACAGCTTTTTTGCTTTCTTTTTTCTTTGTCTTACTATCATTCTTGTGATATTTTTCTTCTTGGATCATCCCCTCAATTTCTAATTCTTCATCGATCTTTTCTAATTCACTAATCTTTTTTGCATCTTCCATTTCTTCTAAATTTTCTTCTAATTTCTTTTTAATTTCCTTTTGTGATTTTACGTTTTCAACCTTCTTTTCACCCGCATCACTTTTACTCGCTTCATCATTTTCTTCATTTGATATTATACTCATAGAAGCAATCTTATCTCCATCATGCATTTTCATTATTTTTACTCCCTGAGTTGAGCGGCCGATCGTTCGGATATCTTTGAGCGGTGTACGAATAACTTGGCCTTCTTTTGACATACATATTAGATCGGCATCTTTTGAATCATCAACAATCTTGGTACCAATTAGTTTTCCAGTCTTATCAGTAACATTAGCAGTCTTAACTCCTGATCCTCCACGATTTTGAACGTTATATTCTTCGATTGGAGTTTTCTTACCAAGACCGTTTTCGGATAGAACTAAAAGTTTCAATCCTTTTTCTCCCTCAGTAATAACATCGGCGCCAACTACATAATCATCACCTTTCATTTTCATACCTCTTACACCGCGGCTAGCGCGACCCATAGGACGGGCATCAGATTCTGAAAAACGAATAGACTGACCATGAGAGCTTACCATCATTATTTCGTCTTTTCCACTAGTTACCTTTATCCAATGCAATTCATCGCCAGTATCTAGTTTGATCGCGATAATACCAGACTTGCGAACATTTTTATAATCAGCTATCTTGGTTTTCTTGATCGTGCCACGTTTTGTAATCATAAACATATACCCTTCTTGTTCTGGGTTTTTGAGAGTAATCATGGAAGTCACTTTTTCATCACTACCAATTTGAATTATGTTTACTACAGCCTGTCCTTTTGCAATTCTAGAACTAACTGGGATTTCAAAAGTTCGCGTTTGGAAAACTCTACCTTTATTTGTAAAGAATAAAAGGTAATCATGATTCATGGTTGTAGTAATATGCGCAATACTATCTTCTTCTTTCATTGTTGCGCCAATCACGCCCTTACCTCCACGCGATTGTGTGCGGTAAGTATTTATCGGCATTCTTTTTATATATCCACCTTCGGATAACGTTACAATAACTTCTTCATTTGGTACGAGGTCTTCATCCCGGAATTGACCAATGGCTTTCTTAACAATTCTTGTCCTCCTGTTGTCTCCGTATTTTTCTTTCATTTCATCCATTTCACCCTTTATAATCCCCATGATTCTCTTCTCGCTTGCTAATATTGCCTCAAGCTCTTTTATTAAAGCTAATTTTTCTTTATATTCGTCTTCAATTTTCTTGCGTTCAAGTGCTGCCAAAGCAGAGAGTCTCATATCCAAAATTGCTTGAGCTTGAATTTCAGAAAGCTTAAATTTCTTCATCAAGTTTGCTTTCGCTTCATCTTTGTCCGCTGATTTTCGGATCGTTGCAATCACTTCGTCAAGATGATCTAGAGCAATTTTTAGACCTTCCAAAATATGTAATCGATCTTTTGCCCTCTTTAATTCAAATTGAGTTCTCCTGGTGACAACCTCTTTTCTATGTTTTATATAATATTCTAATACTTCTTTAAGATTTAAAACCCTTGGCTGAATACCATCAACGAGTGCCAACATATTTATTGAAAAAGTATCCTGCAGAGAAGTCATTTTATACAATGAATTTAAAATCTTTTGCGGATAGGCGTCCTTTTTTAACTCAACCACAATGCGGACTCCGTCTCTGTCTGATTCATCGCGAAGATCGGAAATCCCTACAATCTTTTTTTCTTTATGTAGTGTCGCGATCTTTTCAACTAAGGTGGATTTATTTACTTGGTATGGAATTTCAGAAATTATAATTTTGAAATCACCCTTTTTGCCCTCTTCGATTTTTGCTTCACCGCGCATTACCACTCTTCCTTTTCCAGTTGTATATGCTTGTTTAATTTCCTCTGCATTATAAATTGATCCCCCAGTTGGAAAATCCGGTCCTGGAACAAATTGCATTAAGTCTTCGTTTGTCGCTTCTTTATTATCGATCAAATGGTTAATCGCGTCACAAAGTTCCCCAAGATTGTGTGGCGGAATTTTGGTTGCCATACCAACAGCAATACCCTCTGAACCATTAAGAAGCAATCCTGGAACTTTTGCAGGAAGTACTTGTGGTTCTTTACGCGTTGCATCAAAGTTATCCACGAAATCAACTGTATCCATATCAAGATCCGCAAGAATTTCTTCTGAGATTGCTTTCATTCTCGCTTCGGTATAACGATACGCCGCTGCACCATCTCCATCCATTGAACCAAAGTTTCCCTGACCATCGATTAATTGATAGCGCATCGAGAAATCTTGAGCCATACGAACTAATGATTCATACACAGCAGAATCACCATGCGGGTGATATTTACCAAGAACATCCCCCACCACGGTAGCACATTTTCTGTATTTTACGTTATGACGAAGACCAAGTTCGTTCATTGAATATAAAATTCTGCGGTGCACCGGCTTCATCCCATCACGGACATCAGGCAAAGCTCTTTGAACAATAACGCTCATCGCATAATCAAGAAAGCTGGTTTGCATTTCTTCAACCAATTCCCTTGGTTTGATATAACCGTACTTCAAATCATCAACTGTTGGTTCAACAGCTTTTAAATTCTTTTCTTTTGGTTCTTCGTTCAAATTTTGTTGATCTTTTTCTTCTGGCATATTTTATGTATAAAATTTTTATATATCCAAATTCTTTACCGTTTTTGCATGCGCCTGGATAAAACGTTTGCGGGGCGGAACTTCATCACCCATTAATGTTGTGAAAACTTCATCGGCTTTGGCTGCATCCTCAACTGTAACTTGCAAAAGAATTCTGTTCTTTGGCTCCATGGTGGTTTCCCAAAGCTGTTGCGGGTTCATTTCACCCAAGCCTTTATAACGTTGAATATTTGGTTTTGAAAGTTTCTTTGATTTTTTAATGCCCTTCTCTTCAGTAATATTTTCGCCCTCGATTTCTTCAACTTCAACTTCCGCACTTTCAGTCTCGGAAGTTTCGTCAACAACCTGGATTTGTTCAGCCGTTACACCCATTTCTTGCATGATTGATTCTTTCTCATCATCGCTATATGCGTATTTTGATTCTTTTCCTTTGGTGATTTTGTAAAGTGGTGGCTGTGCAATATAAATATTTCCATTTTCCACCAGCGGCATCATGTTGCGGTAAAAGAAAGTTAAAAGCAATGTCCGAATGTGCGCACCATCTACATCGGCATCTGTCATAATAATAATTCGGCTGTATCGAAGACGGGTGGCATCAAATGTATCACCGATTCCGGTTCCCAATGCAACAATCAAAGCACGAATTTCAGCTGAAGCCAACATGCGATCAAGACGGGCTCTTTCTACGTTTAATATTTTCCCGCGAAGTGGAAGTATCGCTTGGAAATTTCGATCTCTGCCTTGTTTTGCCGATCCACCAGCTGAGTCACCCTCTACTATATATAATTCACATTCTTCCATTTTCTTTGAAGAACAGTCAGCTAGTTTTCCAGGTAATGTCATTCCTTCCAAAGCACCTTTGCGAATAACTGTATCACGAGCCGCTTTAGCTGCAAGACGGGCTCTGGCTGCTAAAACATTTTTCTCGATCATTTTCTTAGCTTCGCTCGGATTTTCTTCTAGATAAATCGTAAGTCCTTCAGCAACCACAGAATCAACAGCAGTCCGAGCTTCCGGATTTCCGAGTTTGGCTTTTGTTTGTCCTTCAAATTGAGGATTAGGATGTTTTAGAGAAACGATAGCAGTTAAGCCTTCGCGCACATCATCGCCGGAAAGATTATCATCATTATCTTTGAGTAAGCCTGATTTTCGAGCATAATCATTTAACGCGCGCGTTAAAGCGGTTCGAAAACCAGTCAGATGCATTCCGCCATCTGGTGTATAAATACCATTAGCAAAAGTTAAAACATTTTCATTAAAAGCGTCTGTATATTGGATGGCCACTTCGATAGTCATACTATCAACATTTTTTATTACATAAAATGGCGGGTAATTTAATTGATCCTTGTTCTTATTAATATGAAGAACGTAAGAAGAAACTCCACCTTCAAAATAATATGTCTCTTTTCTTTTTGGATATTTTACTTTACCTTTCTTGCCAAATTCATTTTCGCCTTCCGATTCAATTTCCTCACGTAAATCTAGAACCGTAATATTTAATCCCCTATTCAAATATGCGGTCTGACGACAATGCTCGGCAATAGTTTTGAATGAAAACTTTGTCGTTTCAAATATTGAAGCATCTGGTTCAAAAGTAATTTTTGTTCCTGTCCAAGATGTTTTTTCTTCTTCTTTTAATCTACCAGTAGCATGGCCAACCTTGTATTCTTGAGAATAGCGCTTACCATCACGTCCAACTTCTGCGCGCATGAAGGTTGACAGGGCATTAACTACGGAAACACCCACACCATGCAAACCACCAGAAACTTTATATCCTTCGCCACCAAATTTACCCCCGGCATGAAGAACGGTAAGAACAGTTTCAAGAGTTGACTTTTTTGTTTGAGGATGGATCTCCACCGGAATACCTCGCCCGTTATCAGTAACAGCAACCCGATCACCTGGTAATATTTCAACCAAAACCTCGGTGGCATATCCTGCCATTGCTTCATCAACCGCATTGTCCAGTACTTCCCATACCATATGGTGAAGTCCTGCAATACCAGTAGAACCGATATACATCCCGGGACGAAGCCGTACTGGCTCGAGCCCTTCTAGAACCTGAATCGACTCCGCAGTATATTTTTTTGCTCCTTCTTTTGCGCTGACCATAAGAAATAAATTAAAGTTAAAAAATCAAAAATAAAAATGACAATGTAAAATTCAAAAATATCAGATCGAGACATTTTAAATTTTGAACTGTCATTTTGATTTTTAATCTTTGATTTTTACATTAAAAGTCAAAGAAACAAACCAAGAACTTAAACAGCTCTTACCCAACCATTATACTTCAAAACGCCCCTCAAGGCAACAACAAAATATTAGCGACGGTTCGCGAAATTAGTAATTATTTAGAGAAATTAGCGATTTATTTTTCTACAATAACTTTTGTCCCAACTTCAGCCCAATCATATAAAATCTTTGAATTCTCCAAACTCACTCTAATACAACCATGAGAAACAGGAGTACCGAGATGCCCTTCTCCCTCATAAACATGGGCTCCATTTTTGTAAACCCAATACGGCAAAGAATGAATTCCATGGGAACCCGAAGGAGTAAAAGCCATCCAATTATCCATATATAACTGATATTCAGGGCTGTATTGTACCGGGAATTTGTTATAGATTTGGAAATTACCAGTAGGCGTATCCATTCCTGACATCCCCGTAGAGGTAATAAAAACATAACGCGCTACTCCATTTTCATAAGCATATAATCTTTGCTGTGATAAATTAACTTTTATATATTTTACAGGATTCCCATCAACTGTTATAACCAATTGCTCATTCTTATTCTTTGGATCACGAACTGTTATATCCCAAAAAATATTTTTATCATCTAACCACTTAAATCCTTCTACTAATGGTTTAAAAAACTCCCGATAAATACCACTTTTATTTGGCGCGGTGATTTCAAAAGTAAAGCTTGCTGTCTGACCAGGTTTTACAACGGGTTTATCCATCATTATCCGATTTGCGCCAACCCAGCCCTTTTCACCATCTTTAAAAAATACGCTTTTCCTGTCATCTTCATGGCTTGTTCCCAAAAAAAACATTCCCTCATCATTTGATATCCAAGAAACATTTCCCGTATTACGCAAACTTAATGACAAAGTTGTTTTTTCACCGATATTTAGCGTCGGTGATTTGCTTTTTGAATCGAACTGATAAGAAAATGTCTTTCCTCTTACTTCCTCTTTTGAAGGCAACAAATTTGAAATTTTTGTTCCTTGGTTTGCTTGCCTTGTACCGTTATCGATGATTTTATTATCTTCCTGAGTAGGTACAGAAACTGGTGCGGTAGTGTTTGTAGTCAAGTTCTGAAAGAAAAAACCTAAGGCTGCTATTGCTACAACAAAAAGAAATACAGCTGTATTTATTTTTATGGTTATTATTTTTGAATTTTTACCAGACTTCTTATTTATTGTTGATCTTTTTACCACTTATCTAATTTAATGATACTTTTTATGTTTTCAGAACTGATTTCAATGAAGAAATATGATATCTTTTGACCTTTTCTAAACTTTTTTTCTTTGAATTAATACTTTTTAATATATATGAAACATGCTCACCGCTTATATAATGCGGGACAATCACATAATCTGCTCCTGCATCATAAAGACTTAGCGCCTCATGAATATGATCGGCAGTAGTAATGATTTTAATTTTTTTATTTATATCCCGAGCTTTTTTTATTAAAAATAAATTACTTTTCAAACCTCCAAAAGTTATTACTATCATTTTTGCTTTACTAATATTTAATTGCTCGATTAATTCTAGATTATATGCATCACCGTAAATGCACTTTCTACCTTTACATCTTAAATCCTCTATTACATCAGGATTAATATCTACTATTATGATTTTTTTAGAAATTTTTTCCAATGTATTTAATATTTGTCTGCCCAAACGATGATAACCAAACATAATTACATGATCTTTTAATTTTAGTACATTTTGCTTCTTCTCTACTACACCATTTTTTTCGAACAATCCTAACTGTTTTTGTAGTACATTATAAATATTACCTAAGAATGTTATTAAATAAGAAGAAGTTAGGATTGTTATTATTGTTACTAAAATAATTAAAGATACGATACTGCTATCAAAATGACCAAGAGATAAACCTATGCCAGCAATTATTAAAGAAAATTCACTGACTTGTGATAATGATACCGCAGTGTAAAAACTTGTCCTTCGTGTATAACCCAATGAACCCATAGTAATCAATGTAATTAACGATTTAATAAGGATAACAAAGATAACTAAGAATATTAATGGGGTCACATAACCGCTAACCCCCGACCAATCAACACGCATGCCAAGCGTAATAAAAAATAATATCAAGAAAAAATCGCGTAGTGGCGAAAGCCTGAGAGTAATATCTTCTGCATAAGGAAGATTTGCAAGACTCATACCGGCAAGAAATGCCCCCATTTCGATTGAAAAACCTAATAGTACTGAAAGTCCTGCAATAGCAAAACACCAAGCAATACTAGCGAGAAAAAGCAGTTCCGGTGAATGAGCAAGGTATTTAAAAACTCTCGCAATTATGTAATGACTTATTAGATAAACTATACCTGCCGCTAAAGCCCCCTTTAAAATAATTTCTCCGAAAGTAAGAATTGATAAACCATCGCCACCTTTTAAACCGGACAAAAACATTAACACAAGAAGAGCAACAATATCCTGCAAAACTAATATACCAACTACCATTTTCCCATATACCGTCGATATTGATTTTTTTTCTGTTAAAAGATTTACTACTATTACTGTACTACTAAATGCTAAAATTATTCCTATATATACACTTGGTGTATTTTCAAATCCAAGAAATAACGAAAGAATATATCCAAGAAAAGCCGTTACAACCATCTGTATCAAACCAATTATGATAGTATTCCTTCCTAAATCAGTCAATTTCTCTTTGTTTAATTCCATTCCAACGATAAAAAGAAGGAATGCTATACCTATAGTAGAAAAAAGATTAATAACCTCGGAATTTTGGGCAATTCCAAATAGAGAGGGGCCAAGAATAAAGCCGGTTAAAATATATGCTATGATCAATGGCTGCCTTAATACTTTGGCTATAATACCAAAAGCAGCGGCAAAAAATATCTCGCAACCTAATTGGATAAAAATGTTTTCCATCTTTTTTATTTTAGTTTATTTCAATATAACACACCTTTCTAACCCTGTAAATTTAAAAATGTTTTGACTTATTAAAAAATATAGTAAAATAGAAGCAGGAGATATAATATCAACTAAAGATACATATATGGAAAAAGCATCTTTAGCCAAAATAAAGAAGGCGCTCCAAGAAGAAAAAATAAGGTTGGAGAAGGAACTAAGCAATGTTGCTGAAAAGAAAGGGAAAAAATTTAATCCCGTTTACCCTGAATATGGCTCAAAGGACGAAGAAAACGCAGCCGAGCTTCAGGAATACGAGATACATTTTGCATTAGATAGGAATATTGAAAAGCTTCTTACTCAAGTCATTAAGGCCTTAGCCAAAATTGAATCTGGTGATTATGGAAAATGCGAAATTTGCGGGGCTGATATAGGAGATGAAAGGCTTGCGGTTTCTCCTTCTTCAACACTTTGTATTGCATGCCAATCAAAGAAAGATAATAAAATCACAAAATTCTTTTCTCGATTCAAAAATATAAAAAATAAAGGAAGAAAATAAAAAGTGTCAAAGAATAAGTTGAATGCGTTTCTATATATAATACCATCTATTTTAATAGCAACTGCAGATCAAATAATAAAAAACCTCTTTTATACTAACCCGACAACAAATAAAGAGGTTCTTTTATTTGATTTTTATTTATCGAAGAATTTTGGCATTATAACTGGAATCCCTTTTAATTATTCTGAAATTGTGGTAATATTTATCTCAGTTATCCTTGCGATAATCTTACTTCAAAACAAATCATATGATTTGTTAGTTTATTTTTTTCTTGTTTTAATAGGTGTAGTTTCAAACTTGATTGATAAAATACGTTTTGGTTGCGTGTTAGATTATATTAACATTTTCAACTTTTCACACCTTAATCTTTCTGACCTTCTTATATGTATAGGCTGTATATTAATAGTTTGGAAATTATTAAATAAGTCCGCGAAGCGGATAATTTGATTGTTTGTTTTCTTGCTTTATTGTTTTTTAATTTATTATTGCGGGATCGTCTAGCGGTAGGACACAAGCCTTTGAAGCTTGGTACCCTGGTTCGAATCCAGGTCCCGCAGTTTTAAAACGAATTCGCGATTTTTGGGAATTTTCCGGCCGAATTTCTGAAATTCCGAATTAAAATTATATTATGCAAAAACTTCTCCTCCATACCTGCTGTGCTCCTTGTTCAGCATACGTACTTAAGTTATTAGAAACATTTGATGTTTCTGTTTTTTATTACAATCCAAATATTGACACTGCCGATGAATATGAGAAAAGAAAAAATGAATGTCAGAAATATTGTGAAAAAAATGGAATAAAATTTATTGAAATCACGTATCAACCAAAAGAATGGCAATTATATATAGAAGGACTGGAAAGCGAACCAGAAGGCGGGAAAAGATGCGAGAAGTGTTTTGAGCTGAGATTAACCAAAACTGCCGAATTCGCTTTGAAGAATGGATTTGATTATTTTGCCACTACCCTCTCTATTAGCCCTCATAAAAATTCTAAACTAATAAATGAGATTGGTAATAAAATTGCAAATCAATTCGGACTAAAATTTTTAGAAGCCGATTGGAAAAAAGAAGATGGTTATAAGAAATCATGCGAGATTTCTAGGAATGAAGGGTTTTATCGCCAAAACTATTGCGGATGCAAGTATTCAAACTGGAAAAAGTGATATCTTGAAAAAAATTGAGTTACGTAGTAGAATGAAAAATGTTAATATATAATTAATTTTAAGAAAGGATCACATGAAAGACCTTAAGAAGTACCTGCCCGTAATTATTTTCCTAGTCGTAATCGTAGTTGCTGCGATTATTCTTTTCGTTGTTACCGGAAAAAAGACAAATACAGTCGCAAGCAACAACCAAACACAAGAAAGCGAGCAAACTCCTGTACCGAAAGAAACTTCTGACGCGATACCAAACCTTGATCAAAAATGGGTAAAAGGAAACCCAAATGGCAAGGTCCAGATAATTGAATATTCGGATTTTCAATGTCCATATTGCAAGAAAGGAAATGACACAATCGAAGAAATGTATAATAAATACAAAGATGATATGCAGGTTACTTTTGTTCACTTTCCTTTGACTTCTATTCACCCATACGCGCTCCCTGCTGCCAGAGCCGCAGAAGCTGCTGGAGTTATGGGGAAGTTTTGGGAAATGCATGAACTGCTTTTTGCTAACCAAAATAACTTGAAAGACGAAGATTTTTATTCTTATGCAAAGAAATTGGGGTTAGACTTAGATCAATTCAAAAAAATATATGTTAATAAAAACATATTGGATAAAATCAATAAACAAGTTGCTGACTTGCAAGGAAAACAGTTTGACGAAATAGCTCTTGATGACAGCGGAAAAATCATAGAAAAAGGAAAGACGACAATCCAGGGCACTCCGGCATTTCTAATAAATGGCAAATTAGTCGTAGGCGCATATCCGGCTGAAGAATTTGAAAAATTCATTCAAAACGCGATGAAATAAAGATTCAAAACCCCGAGAAATCGGGGTTTTTTAGTACCTTAAGCCAAAAATTGACTGTTATTCTTTTTTATTGTATAATTAGCTTAGGTTTTGAGTAAATTGGATGATCGCTCCTAATTTAAAGTTAGGAGAGGAAAGTCCGGGCACCTCAAGAAAATAGTGATGGCTAACGGCCACCTAAAGTAAATATTGAAGCTATTTCCCCCGGGAAAAATCTCTTTAATATGAAGTTAAGGGAATAGTGCCACAGAAACAAATGCTTCCGTAAGGATGAATGAAAAGTTGGGAGTAGAACCCCATTTACTTCAATGGTGACATTGAAGAAGGCAAACCCCACCTGGTGCAAGAAGGGAAAGTTTTTTATAATCAACAGTTTTCTTGCTGGATTATAGAAAATACCTTCGCTCGATTCTTATAGTAATATAAGAACAAGATAGATGACCATCGTCTCGATTTATCGAGATACAGAACCCGGCTTATAGATTTGCTCAAAACCTTCGCTTCGGCGAGAATATATGCCTAATTATTTGCCTGCTTAATACTTACCTGAATATTTAATGAAAAGATCTGAACTTTTTTTTACAATAATTACTATACCACTTGACCTTTTTGCAGCAGTTTTTGGTTTTGTGGTTGCATACTATATCCGTAAACATCTTGACCCATTCAATATTATTTATATTCCACCTCTTAAGGAATACCTTGCATTTCTGTATTATTTCCTACCAATATGGGTTTTAGTTTTTTCTTTTTTTGGTTTATATAATGTAAAAATCAATAAAAAATTTGGCCCAACTTTTTATCGAATATTATTTGCTACTCCAACTGCTTTAATGCTTTTCGTTACAATCATATTTTTTACCAAAGAAGCATTTTTCTCGCGTCTCGTTATATTATATTCTTTGGTCTTGATAATTTTGATAACAACATTTTTACGTACTTTGGTTTTGATAACACGTAGGATTCTTTTTCGTTTTGGTGTAGGGATAAAAAGAGTTTTAATCATTGGAACCAATAAAACATCGAAAGATATAATAGATGACATCGAAAAACATCCTGGTAAGGGATTTAAAATTATTGGTATAGTAAAAACTGATAACAAAATGGAATCGCTTGATTGCAAGGCAACTATTGTAGGTTTTATGAAAGAACTTGGCAGTATCGTTACAAAATTAAAACCTGATGAGATAATCCAAACAGAACCCTTTGGGCCACAAGAAAATCTAAACATCATTCATCTTTGCGAAGATAAAAGAATAACCTTTCGATATGTTCCTTCTCTGTTCGCTCTTTACTCAAAGAATAACGATACAGATACTTTTGGAAAAATACCCGTCTTCGAAATCAAAAGAAGCAACCTTGATGGCTGGGGTAGAGTTTTTAAAAGAATGATTGATATTTTTGGTGCATTAGTTGGAATTATACTTTCATTTCCACTTCAGGTTTTAATTGCTATATTAATAAAAACAACTTCCAAAGGTCCAGTAATTTTTAAACAGGAAAGAGTGGGAAGAGACAAAAATTATAAAGTTTATAAATTTCGAACCATGTATGCCGATGCTGAAGCGCGTCATGCACAATTTATCAGACAATACGGCAACATGTTTAAATTGAAAGACGACCCTAGAGTAACAAAAATTGGTAAGTTCCTAAGAAAAACTTCCATGGATGAAATACCTCAATTCTACAACGTCTTAAAGGGTGAGATGAGTTTGGTTGGTCCACGTCCCCCAATGCCCGTAGAAGTAGCACGATATACAAGAGAAGAAAAGAAAAGAGTCGGCGGGGTAAAGCCAGGGCTTACAGGTCTTTGGCAAGTTTCAGGACGTTCTGATGTAGACTTTGAACAATGGGTAGAGCTTGATGTTTATTATATCGAAAACTGGTCACTATTCTTAGATATTATAATAATCCTAAAAACTATTTGGGTTGTTCTCTTCCGCAAAGGAGCATATTAGACTTTTTGTAGGGGCGGGTTTTAAACCCACCCCTAATTTATTTGGCAAAAAGGCTATTTTTTGCTATAATTCATATATGGAACAAAAGGAGAAAAAACAACCGAAAATTGCAATCGTTTGCGATTGGCTCACGAATTGGGGCGGTGCTGAACGCTGCATAATGGAGTTTCATAAAATATGGCCGGAAGCACCGATCTATACTTTGATTTTCAATGAGAAAAAAATGTGGGAGTTTAAAGATGTTAAAATTCATACTTCATATTTACAAAAAATGCCTTTGGCAAAAAGAAAATGGCAATTTTATCTAAATCAAATGCCTCATGCCATAGAACAGTTCGATCTATCAGAATACGATATTGTTTTTTCAAATAGCCATGTTGTTGCGAAAGGTGCTATTACCAAACCGGCAACATTACATATATGCTACCTTGATTCGCCTACACGTTATCTATGGGATTACATGTATTTATATATAAAAGAAATGCGGATAACAAAGGTGGGTATTATTGATAGCGTTTTAAAAAAATATATTAAGCGAAGATTTCATGCCATAAGAATTTGGGATTTTAATGCTGGACAACGTCCTGATAAAATTATCGCTATTTCAAACTACATACGTAATCGAACAAAAAAATACTACCGTCGAGACACAGACGTTATCTATCCCCCAGTGGATGCTGGTCTTTATCAACCCGTTGATGAAAGCGAAATTGAAGATTACTACCTAGTAGTTGGACGACAAGTTGATTATAAAAAAACAGACATCGTTATTGAAGCATTCAACAAATTGGATTTGCCACTTGTTATTATTGGCGAAGGATCAGCTTTGAAAAAATTAAAAAAACTGGCGAAAAATAAAAAAATTAAATTTACTGGGAGGATTCCTGATGCCGATGTAAAAAGATATTATGCCCACTGTCGCGCTTTTATTTTTCCGCAAGAAGAAGATTTTGGAATCACTCCTCTTGAGGCGCAATCGGCCGGCCGGCCAGTTATCGCATATCGCGCTGGAGGCGCCTGCGAGACAGTAATAGAAAATGAAACGGGAGTTTTCTTTGACGAGCAAACACCGGATGCGATTATTAAGGCAGTACAAAATTTTGACCACAAAAAATTTGATTCTGTAAAAATCCGCGAACATGCATTAAGGTTTGACACTGAAATTTTTAAGAAAAATATCAAAGAATATGTTGAGAAAGCCTGGGAAGAACACTTAGAAAAAATTAAATATTAAAAATAATTAAAGTAATATAGAAAGGGATTTAATTTTATGGAACTAAAAGATATAATGCAAATTATCAAAAAGAGAATTATTTTGATGATAATTATCGTAGTGATTTTTATTGTTGGCGCGTATTTATTGACAAAAAAATCTAAAGCAAATTTTGAAACTTCATCTGTTCTAACGGTACAAGCAATGAAAGAAAGCTCTGATCAATATCAATACGGTGGATATTATTCTATTCAAGCTTCAGATTTATTTATCAATACTATACTTGGTTGGATCAAAAGTTCAAATATAGTTGCCGAAATATATCAAAAAACCGGCATTAGCTATGATATTAATGAGACAAACAAACTTGGAGGAAATATTTATGCGCGCAAGGTTCCACCACAAAACATTGAATTAATTATTAGTGATCACAATGAGGAGGTATCGAAAAAATTAACTGATGGTGTTATTGCAATGATTAAAGATAAAACCAACCAGCTTGGAATGGTTACAAACTCAGCAGCGAATTTTGAAATTGTAAGCTCACAGCCAATCACTACACCGATAAAACAAAACTTACCACTGAACCTAATGATTGCTTTCATACTTTCTTTAGTACTGGGAATTACATGTGTATTTATTGTTGAATATTTGAGTCCAAAAATTAATAACGGACAAAGAGTACGCGCTATATTTGGCAAAGACTTTATTTCAATGCGCTCCCTAAAAACAAAAGGACTGATCAACCCCGACACAAAGGCCGCAGAAAAGTTTCGTTTTTTACGTGCTAATATGTTAATTGATGACACAAAAGGCAAACTATCTGCGATAATTGCCGGTATCAACGAACAGAAAATAACACCTCTTTTGTCTGCAAACTTAGCGCTTTCATTTGCTCGTTCTGGTAAGTTGACAATATTGGTTGACACTAATTTTGACAATCCATCAATCCATGAATATTTCGATAAACAAAATCAATATGGTTTTTCGGAGTTTCTTTTTGATGAAGGTAATATAGATAAATATCTTCAAAAAACTGATGAGGCAAATCTACGTATAATGTCATCGGGAATTAAACTTTCTTATGCTTCCGATACTATTGAACGAGCAAATATAAAAAAGGTTTTAAGTGAATTAGAAAAAGAGGCAGATGTGGTTTTAATTAGTGTTCCTTCACTTAATGTATCTTCTGAAGCATTCCCATTATTTTCAATAATAAAAAATTCGATTCTTGTCGTTAAATATGGGAAAACAACGATAACAGCTGCATCATATATAAATGATTTTCTTGACAAGAAGGATGTTGAGAAAACTATCATTGTAGTATAGTTTTCAAGTATATCAGAATTACAAATATGAATAAAAATGGAACACTTCGCATCGGTATCGACGGAAGAGTACTACAAGATGCACAAAGATCCGGAATACCATCCTATGCTTATCACATAGTTCATGAAATCATAAATAACGATTCATTAAACCACTATGTAATTTTTTTTAATTCTTTTAGAAGAATTGATTATACCATTCTAAAATTTAATCAAAAAAACGTTGAAATAAAGATTTACCATTTTCCAAATAAAATTTTGGAATGGGTCTGGAAGATTTTCCCCTTCCCAAAAATTGATCGTATATTAAACTTAGACGTTTTCTTTTCACCTCACTTTCTGAATATACCGCTTTCAAAAAAAGTAAAAAAGATCGTAACCATTCATGACTTATCATTTGAGAAAAATAAGAAATATTTTTCTTTGAAAAAAAATCTTTGGCATTGGCAAATGAACCCTCGGCGTGTTTGTAAATATTATGATAAGATAATTGCCGTATCAGAATCAACAAAAAATGATTTAGAGAATATTTACGGAATTAAAAAAGAAAAAATAAAAGTCATATACAATGGTGCATCATTCGAAAAAGAAATAAATGAACATTTAACCAACGAAGTATTTTTAAAATATGGTGTTCAAAAGGATAAATATATATTGTTTATTTCTACTCTGGAACCAAGAAAAAACATTGAAGGTATCATTGACGCATATAGCTTAATCCAAAAAAATTCCGATATGAAATTGGTAATTGCCGGGAAAAAAGGTTGGGCCTACAAAAAAATATTTAAAAAAATAAATAAGAATGACTTATACTCAAAAATATCATTTACCGGTTTTATAAATGACAAAGAAAAACAAATTTTATATAGCAATGCAAAATGTTTTATTTATCCGTCATTTTATGAGGGGTTTGGAATACCTGTGCTGGAGGCAAAGCACCATTTTCTTCCTACTGTTACTTCATTTACATCATCTTTACCTGAGATTGTTAAGAATTCAGCTATTTTAGTTAATCCTCATAGTATTTATGATATTGCTCAGTCGATACAATTCATTAAATCAAATTTGCAACTTAGTTTTATTTTAAAAAAGAAAATGGCATTGATTGCAAAAAATGAATGGGATCATTCTGGCAAAGAGACATTAAATTATATTCTGAATTAATTATAAAAATCGTCTACAACTTTTATTACAAACAGAGTATAATTTCTAATAATGCTAAAGGAAAGTGAAAACAACAATTTTTATTTAAACAATAACCATGATATAAAAAATAAAATAATTGATGGAATTTTTTTGAATACGCCGAAAAAAATTTATACGCCTGACTATAATATCGATCTTAAAGAATTAACTAATAGTAAGCCTGATATACTTTCAAAAAAATTCTATGATATTGATAAGTTAGAAGATATCGATGGTATAGCAAAAACAAAAAACTACAGTAAAGCAGCAAAAATCATTATTAGCCTTATAATGATTTTCCTTTTTTCGATTGTACCGATAAAAATTATAAATACTACATCCAACCTCAAAGCACAGACTCAGAGAACTATTAATGATTTAGAAATGGTATATCCGCTTATTCAAAGTGGTGATTACGATCAAACAAAAGAAAGGTTATTGATTATTCAGAAAAACATTGAAGTAATTAAAAAAAGCCTATCTGATCTTGGACAAGATAATTTATTTCTTGATGAATTTTCGCAATTTCAAGATGACACTGCAAACAACTCAAACTTACTAGATATTGTTTACTCAATGTCGAAAATCGGAAACGTACTAATAACAGACCTGGAGTTTTCAAAGAATTTAAATTTTTCTGATATCAATACTAGTTCAACTAACAGTGATGTATTCGCAAGAATGAAAAAATTAAATTCTGATTTAGAAAAGCTTGAACCCGAAATTTTATCAATTAAGAATAAGGTCAATAATCTCGATGAATCAAAATTTGATCTAAATAATCAAAAATACATTCTAACTCTCAAGGAAAACGCGGACAAGATATTAAATTATTATAACTCCGGATTGATTGCTAGCAAAAATGCTAACTCCCTTCTCGGTGAGGATTATGATAGAAAATATCTTATACTTTTTCAAAATAATACGGAACTACGCCCAACTGGTGGGTTTATCGGAACTTACGGAATTATTACAGTTCGGGATGCTAAGATAAAAAAAATATATATTGATAGCATTTACAATGCTGATGGGCAACAAACAAAAAATTTCACGCCTCCTGAACCTTTATCAAAAATGGATCCGGGACATTACATGCGGAACGCAAACTGGGATCCTGATTTTCTAACTTCTGCTAGCGATATTATAAATATGTACGAAACTGAGGGCGGCTTTACACCTGACGGCGTTATTGCAATAGATACTAAACCTTTTTTGGACTTACTTGCAATAACAGGACCGATTAAAATATCTAAATATAATACATTGATAGATAAAGATAATTTTCTAGCAGTTACTCAATACAAAACTAGCATTGACTACAACCCTCAAGATGGTAATCCGAAAAAATTTTTGGGAGAATTTGCTCCCCTTTTCTTAGATAAGATTTTTTCAATCGAAAAAAATAACAAGGGCAAGATTACAAAAATATTATTAGATAATATCAAAGAAAAGCATATTCAGTTTTATTCCCCAAATACAGATATACAAAGTATTTTTTCTAGTATAGACATTGATGGAGCAATAAAAAATTCTGACAGCGACTATTTTGCCTATATTAATGCAAACATCGGTGGCCAAAAAACGAATGGACTAATCGAGGAAGTAATAAATCATCAGGTAAATATCAGTAATGATGGAAAAATAACTCATAAGGTAACATTAACCAGAAAACATAATGGCACTTATGACTGGCCAAGCGGAATAAATTATAGCTATGTGCGCTTCTATCTTCCTCAAGGTTCGAAGGTTATTGATATAAAAAACTTCGAAAAAAATGATTCTATTAAACGGGATGGTAAAACGGGCATGATCTATCTGGAAGAAAGGTCAAGCGAATATCTCGGTAAGGCAGAAATTAAGGATTTAGACATTTCTATTGAACACGGAAAAACAGTGGTTGGTGCTTGGCAAAGAATAAAACCCGGAGAAGAAGTGGTTTCAGAGATTTTTTATGAATTACCAAGGTTGCCAGGAATGAAAAAACCGTCCCAAGATTATTCTATTCTTATCCAAAAACAGGCCGGGATAATAAAACAGCAAACCTCAATAGAAATAAAAGATAATGGGAAAACGATATTCTCTAAAAACTTTAATCTTATAAAAGACACCACGATCAATTTGAACTCAAAATAAACTACCCGAAATTATGTAGAAAGCATCAAAAAAACTACGAAAATTGTTTTTTTGTAATTTTTATTTATTGGCTTAATTAAGCAAATTTATTAATTTTACAGGTTAATAATATGTAAATAACCTTGACAATTATCTGTTTCTATGATACAATGATATAATTTTATGAAATCAAGTAACAACCAAACAACTAAATATCAAGCCTTAAGAGAACACAAGAATAACATGTCTGAGCTTATTTTCCAAAGGATAATTAGACTCTTATCTTCTGGTGAATTTGAGATAGCTATTTCAAATAGAACTGGAAAAGAAGCTGGGTATATTGATTATGAAAATGACATTATATATATTAACCCAAGAATTTTTCCTGCTGAAGAAACGTTGATTCATGAAGCATTACACATCCTTAAACCTGATCTTGATGAAAACACTATCATTGAAATAAGTTCTCTTCTTTATGAAAAACTCAATAACTCAAAACGTGATAGATTAGTAGCATATATCAAAGCACTCGCAACGAAATATACTGGTTTTACGCAAAAAGATCTTCGTCCAACTTATGTGTAAATTAATAAGAAAAATATAAAACAAAAATAGCGAACCTGTAAAAACGGTTCGCTATTTATTTTTACCAAATTTAAAAGGCGTCTGAGCTATAGTAGCTATGTTTTGCTTAAAAGGAGTATAAAAAGCAAAATCGACGCCTTTTTTGAGGATTGGCGCCGAGGTATATAACTTCAAAAGAAGATAAAGTGACTATTGGCGCCACAAGGAGAAAGAACTGTCATATTGCCATGCTTTATTTACCTTCTTATATAACTAACACTAAGACCTTTACAAGAAGGGTGTCGCGCAGATAACCCTTTCACAGGTATCAATTGCGCATTTATAACCTTTGAGAACAAAGGTTTGATGTAATTCGACTTTCATCGAATTGTTCTACTTATATTACAGACCGAAGATGTACCTTCAGTCTAATTGTCTAATTCAAGGTACGATTGCCCTCCTTATAAATCTTAATGATAGATTTAAAAGGTATTGGACTTTAAAAAATCCTAAAGCATAACATGACATCCCCATCAAAAACGAATTCTTGATAGGAAGAAATATCAATAAATCGGAGAACTTACAGGCATTTCTTCCTATCAAATCTTCTGTTCCTTTTTTAAGGTCCTTTTTCTTCTTCTTTTATGTTTTGTACATTACATATTACTATTTTTTTTCTTATTTGTCAATAATTTTCTTGACTAATTACCATCCTTTTTCAGGTTCAAATGCAAAATTTCTAAAATAACAAATCATTCCCGCATCTTATTGCTAATAAACCAGAACATTTATCCACAGATTATCCACAATATTAAATTTCTTTCTTTACTGCCTTTCTTTTCGTTCGAGATTCAATAAATATAATTGAAAGAGTAATAAAAAAGGCTAAAGCGAAGATAATAAATACTATTACGAGAATAATCCTGATTATTAGATGGATTTTATCAATAATTGAATCAAAAAGGTTCTTCCCTAATTGAGTATCAGCAATAAACAATAAAAACAATATTAGAAAAATAAAATAGACAAGCCCGCGATAGATACTTTTCTTATTAGAATAAAATAGAAAATATGGCTTCCAAAAACGATATTTTAAAGACTGATATTTTTTCCCATCAATAACGCCAAATAAAAGATCTTCTATTCCCTGCTTATAAGTCTCAATTATTTCTCCTCCGGTATATGGATCTTCGAGATCAAAACCTAATTCATTCCTGAACTTTAATACTTTATCACGCGCTTTAAGAAATGAATCGGGATTTTTCATCTCCTTAACTGCTAGAAATATCTTATCTTCTAATGAAACAACTTTATAACCTTTTTTTCTTACTGTATCGATAAAAACCTTATCAGCTTCTAATACCGCAAGTTTCGTGCCATCAGCAGTTTCTTTTTTTAAATAATCATCAACGATCTTCCAATTAGCGCCTAATAATTTGCTTTTTTCTATCATGTTTACCTTTTATTTTTATGTGTGTTTTTTATCTAGATTTGCAAATCTCATTTGATCACTCACAAAGTAAAGCGAAACTTCACCGGTAGGACCATTACGATGTTTTCTAATTAAAATATCAGCAATATTTTTTCTATTTGTATCGCGATCATAATAGTCTTCTCTAAATACGAACATTACAACGTCTGCATCCTGTTCTATAGAACCTGATTCACGAAGATCTGAAAGTATCGGCCTTTTATCTGGTCTTGCCTCAAGTGCACGATTCAACTGTGATAAAGCTATGACTGGAACATTCAGCTCACGAGCAAGACCTTTGAGTGATCGGGAAATTTCCGAAATCTCCTGAACTCTATTTTCAGATCCTCCACCCATTAATTGCAGATAATCGACAATAATCATATCCAAACCCTGCTCCGCTTTCAATCTTCTTGCCTTCGCCCTCATCTCCATGACAGTCAAACCGGGAGTGTCGTCAATATATATTTTCGCCTCGTTGAGCTGCGACATTGCTTCACCAATTCTTGGAAAATCTTCTTCAGCCAGATTGCCAGTTCGCAGTTTCCATGCATCCACGCGGGCAGTAGAAGAAATAAGTCTATCAACTAATTGATCCTTGCTCATTTCCAAAGAGAATATTCCAACGCTTGCCTTGTTTTTAATTGATGAATTCAATGCCATATTTAGAGCTAAACTCGTTTTTCCCATAGAAGGACGTGCAGCCAATATAACTAAATCGCTTTTTTGTAAACCACCAAGGATATCGTCAAGATCATCAAATCCAGTCGGTACACCTCGTAACTGACCTTTGTTCTTATGAATATCATCAATTCTTTCAAATGTTTCGGAAAGCATTGACTGTAAAGAAATAAAATTTTTCCTCAAGCTTTTCTGTGAAATTCCAAAAAGCAACTGTTCTGCATTGTCCAAAACTATATCTATTTTTTCATCTTCATTGTAACCCAAAGCAGATATTTCACTTGCAGTTACAATTAAGTCTCTCAATATCTTCTTCTCTCTTACAATTGAAGCGTATTGAACGATATGTGAAGCTGTCGGAACACTGTTTACTATTCGTGATAAATATGTCACTCCACCGATACTATCGAGCTGCCCTCTTCTTTCTAAAATTTCCGTAACAGTCACGAGATCAATTGGACTTTTTTCATTGAATAAAGTAAGTATAGCATCATAAATCTCTTTGTTTGCAATACTGTAAAAATCTTCCGGAGAAACAACATCAATAATTTTGTAGAGGCCTTCATTATTAATAAAAATAGAACCAAGAACAGCTTCCTCAGCATCTGTATTATGTGGAAGAATTTTGTCAAGAGACGATCTTGACTCTTTTTTTGCTGTCATCTTTCACCCCTTTTCTTTACTCTATAATCTCCCCTCCAAAGACTGACAGAGCTTCACTAATAAGATCTTGTTTTGTTTCTGTTTTTTTATCGGATCTAATTATCGCAATTTTTTTATCAACTCCAAATGTTTCTTGGGCAATTTTGTTTAAAATTTCACTGTTTCCTCTCTCTGAAATTCTATCGAAATAAAATGGGTTGCAAACTAAAAGTCTAATTGTTGAACCATCCTCCTCCATACTGCAGCCTTGCAAAGCCATATACAAAATCATTTTTGTTTTTTTTACATTATCCAAAAATAATTTCCAAGCGCTGTTTTCGGATTTAATATTTTGAGAAATATCTTTTTCAGCAACAAAGTCTTCTACATCTATTAATTCTTCCTCGACAATAGATTGAACTCGTTTTATTTCACTTCTGTCTTCCCTGACTTCATTTTCTTTTTGCGTGTTCACAGATTCGCCACCTTTTAAAAATCTGACCATTTCTAGTTCAAGAGGAAGTTGCGGAATAAAAGAAAATTTTCCCCCCTTTAAGACTCTGTTCATTGATTCGATTAATTCTAATACAAATGAAAATGAAACTTCTGCTGCAATATCTGAAACTTTTTTCTCATCAATAAAAACATTGAATCCATTTTTGTCAATTTTTGCAATTAGAATGTTGCGTAAAAATTTTATAAAATCTTTTACAAAGTTTTCTATATCTCTTCCTTCCTCCTCAATCATATTAATAAACTCTATAATACTTTGGATATTACCTGATTTAATTAGATCGAGAATTTTAATCATATTCTCTTCTCGTGAGTAACCTAAAATATTTTCAATCAAATCAATTGTAATCTCGCCACCAGAAGAGAAAGAACTAACCTGGTCAAGATATGAAAGCGCATCTCTCACGGATCCTTCGGAAATAGCAACAATTTTTTTCAAACTTTTTTCATCAATTTTTATTCCTTCTTTTTCCGCAATTTTCTTTATTCCTTCAATTAATTTCCCATTTTCTATCTTATGAAAATCTAATCTTTGACAACGAGAAAGAATAGTTGCTGGAATTTTGTGAATTTCCGTAGTAGCAAGAATAAATACAGCGTGAGCCGGCGGCTCTTCAAGAGTTTTGAGCAGTGCATTAAAAGCCGGCTCAGTTAACATGTGGGCCTCGTCAATAATATAAACCTTGTACTTACCCATATTTGGGGAAAATTTTACCTTTTCTCTTAAATCCCGGATATCATCAATACCGCGGTTACTTGCAGCATCTATCTCAATCAAATCAAGGAAACTTCCACCATTTACTTCCTGACAAATCTTGCATTTATCACAAGGTTCTCCGTTTTGGGCATCAAGACAATTAATGGATTTCGCAAAAATTCGAGCTATTGTAGTTTTACCAGTCCCTCTGATACCAGCAAATATATAAGCATGCCCAATCTGATTGGACGTAACCGCACCAAGAACTGTCTTAACAACATACTCCTGGCCAATGATTTCACTAAATTTTTGCGGTCTGTATTTCCTATATAGGCTCATTTTATGAAATTTATATCATAGCTTAATCATTATATTCCAACTTGGCTCAAGAATCTACTCTAATTTTCCAATATATTCCTATATCTCTCATCCAACCGACTCCTTCAACGACCGGCCTAAAATATTCCTTAAATACGCCATTTTTATCATTTGCGGATAAATTTACCGTAAATGTACCAATCTCCCCAGGTTTAACTAAACTCTGATCAAGCAATATTCGGTTCGGATAACCCCAATTATTAGAAAGTTCGCTCACTCGGTCTTTATTTCTCGAGGTCCCGAGATTAAAACTACCTTTTTCCCAATTTCTTGAACCAGTATTTTTAAGTTTTAAGACAAGTTGTGTTTTTTCTCCATTTTTTAAAACAGGATTTGTAGATTGGCCAATATAGGTATAGCTATATCCAAATTGATCGCCTGTTTTATCTTCTTGATCTATATTACTAACCTCTATATCCCAATATACTCCTTTATCCTCCATCCAAGCAAACCCTTCAATTAATGGACAAAAATATTCTCGATAAGTGCCATCCATTAACCCATTGCTCTTTACCCTAAAACGAAATGTTGCTGTTTCGCCATTTTTTACAGTTAGTTCCTCCATTCTCGCAGGCCTACTAATTGCAAGCCAATTGCCATCAACAAAAAAACCAGATCCTCTATCTATATTTCTACATGTACCCAAAACTACCTGATCATTATTCCATACCATATCACCAGTATTTTTAATTTTCAACCATACTTGCCTTTCCTCTTCGCTTTTCAGGCTAATATGCGGTGACTGGGCTATGTATTCATAGGAATTTTTTTGGCTAAAACTAATACTACTTTCAATGCTCGTCTTATTACCGCTAATAATAAAAATAGGAAAATCGCTTATGGTTAGATTCTTCACTCCATGATCATTTTGAATATTCAACTCTTTACCAATATAGTCAAATATTTTAATGTTATTATTTGGATCGTCTATTACCATCTGGCTGTTGCCATTAATTTTCCAAACAGCTCTTATATTCTCCTCATTTTTTGAAAAAGAATAATCGAATATACCACCTTCACCGTTCCTATTAATTTTTCCAAACTGGCTATACTGAAGAATTTTTACTAGATTTTGAAAAGCATAAAAAGATTTTTTTGGAGAATAATCTCTTTTTATAATACCAAAATTGTGCTCCCGATAGTTTTTATCATTCCCATCATCTCTCAAATCATACCAAAATATTTTTTTGATATCTGGAAATGCAAAGCTCATTAAATAAGTACGCACTAGATAACTTGCTTGAATGTCTTCGCTCACACCCTCAGTAGAATCTGTCGGCCAGCCAAGTTCAGTAAACCAGATAGGTTTATTGTTAAATTCTTCCGCGATTTTCTCTGCTTTTATAATATCTTGAATCAACCCGCTTTCAGGAGGAGATTTGAAATCGAGTCTATATGGATGAACAGCTAAGATATCGATATAATTATACCCACCCAAATCTCTTAGCGCTTTTAGATACCCGACATCAACGCCTGATGTACCGCCCAAGACCACATTTGCGCTTGAATCTTTTGACTTTATCACCTCATAAGCATTTTTGAGTAAAGAATAATAATCAGAAACACCTTGATCCGTTTTTAAAAAAATTGAAATATTTTCTTCATTCCATATCTGCCAATATTTAATTTTTCCTCCATAACGGTCAACTATTTTGCCAACATAATTTCTCCAGTCATCTATATTGGACATGTATTTGTCCGCATCTGCCCTTTTTGGGTCAGAAGTTGCCCAAGGAGCGCTATAATCTAGAATCGCTAAAACATTGATATTTGATTCTGATATTTTACTATATGCTCTATCATAAAAGGCCCAGTCGTAAACTCCTTTACTCGGTTCTATTTGAGACCAAACAAATTCTTCCCGAGCCCAGCCAACATTGAGATTTTTTAAAGATTGTATTGGCTTATCCCATTCTTCCCAGTTATAACGATTTAATATGAAAGCGTTTACTGCAAAACGCGAATCTGGTTCTTGCATAGCCGCGCTGGATGGATTCAGTAATAAAAAAGTAGCCATCGATAAAGACCCAATAGAAAACAAACACAGAACTAAAACTAATTTTTTTAGTCTTTTCGAACTATTTTTCATATCTCCATCCCAATCCAAAAACCTACTATATATAGTAGTATTCTCTCATAAATAGATCGATTAAATCAATATTGAAAAATAGCAAAATCGGGTTCAAATATAGATTAACGAAGGCATTTAACAGCCCCAATGGGAGTCGAACCCATGTTACCAGATTGAGAATCTGGCGTCCTAACCACTAGACGATGAGGCCAAAGCTTATAAATAAGGGTTATCAGTCGATAATAACTCTCGAATTCTATCCGGAATACCACACTTATTGAGATACGTATATGTTGATAAAGGAACTAATGCTTCCCAATTCTTATGCTTTAATATTCTATTTCTTATCTCGGTCCCTGAATACTTTTTTCTTTGATACAAGGAGTGTTCGGAAACACGATACCCACTATCCATAAAAAGTAATTTAGTGAAAGGACTAGCAGTAACTACTTCGTCAAATTTTCCAACTCTTTTTGCCACATAGTCTGCCCAGAGAGAATTGGTAGCTATATCGGGAAGAGAAATAATAGAATACCGTGTCTTTTTTATTTTATGAGAAGAAAAAAATCTTTCTATCATTTCTTCCCTTTCATAGAAAGTCATCGGATTTTTCAAAGTATAATCATCTTGTGAACTTCCTACTCCAATTATTACTTTTTTAAAATTTTCTAAACATTTCTGAACAACATAGAGATGACCATTATGAAACGGCTGAAAACGACCGACTATAAGGCATTTTTTGTTTTTGTTTGCTTTCACTATGTCATTATTTTACCACATATTTACCAAATATCCAAGAGATACAATACAAGCAGTTTCTGCTCTTAAGACATTTTGATTTAATGAACAAAAGAAGAAGCTATTCTTATGCATCAGATCTAACTCATGATCACTAAAACCACCTTCTGGCCCAATATAAATATTAATATTTTTATCTTTATTAAATTTTAATTCACTAATGCTCGGACTTAAAGGACCTTCACATACTATATTTATATCTTTTGATACAGCATCAAAAATATTCTTGAGATTCTGCGGATCTTTAATCTGAGGCAATGTATTTCTTCCACACTGTTCACTTGCTTCGCGTACAATACTTTTCCAACGCTCTTTTACTCCAGAAGCTTTTATCACACTGTTCTGATAAAGAATCGGGCAAAATGCATCCACCCCTATTTCAGTACATTTTTCTAGAATAAGATCGATATTCTTGCCTTTAAGCAATGGCATATAGAGCACAATTTTCCTATTATTATTTGTTTTATTAAGCATTTTTTCGATAACTTTCCCCTGAATCATATTTTTCCCCAGTTCTTCTATTTGAACCTGATATTCATACCCACTATTATCTAAGACACTAATAGTACCGCCTTTTTTCAATCTAAAAACTTTTCTTACTTGATTAATTAGATCTTTATTCTCATTTACAAAAATATCCCCGATAATGTTTTCAGGATGCACAAAGAATCTATAGTGGTGTTCTCTACTCATAAAAACGTTTTTTAATATTAAGACCCTACAAATATATTATATATCAATCTGAAAAAATCCGCATATTTTATAAACTTAAAAGAGCTCCTTAAAACTAAGTAGCTCCTTTAAGCTTCCATCCTAATAAAACTATTTCTTCTTAACCATTGGAAGACCAGTTCTTGCGTTCTCAATAACTTTCATTCCTGCTGGTAGATCATCAAGAGCGAATTTTGGGTTCATTTTGTCTTTTCCAGAAAACCAGAAAATTACTTGTTTTCTGCCACCCTTTAAGGTAACTTCCTTTGAGTGTAGGAAATAATCCTTTCCACTCTTTTTGCTCTTTACAGAATAAGCCATTTTGACCTCCTGCTTGTCTCTCTTAAGAGAGACTTACTGTTATTTTATTAATAAACTAAACCATATTGCAACTTTGGTTTTCCCCAAATCAAACCTGTTGCTAACCTTATTATACCTGTAGCAAACCTGTAAGTCAAAGTATTTACAGGTTAAATATTTTTTGACCATACTAATACCTAACTATTAATTACGGAATTAAAAAGACCATAAAAAAATAGCTTTTTGAAGCTATTTTTAAATCCTATCTCTTATGGCTAAAAAATATACCAGAATTTTCGCATTATGTGAGCTGCTATTCGATCCTTAATGTTTACTGCTTATTTTATTATTAATTCTATGAATCTGATAAAAGATATCCCCAAGTCTATCCCCCCTGAAAAAAACGTTTTAATATTAGTAACTATAAATATCTACTGTTCTGCCGGCCGAATCTTTTAGTGTTGCAGGCTCTCCAACTCTATTCCAAACACTATCTGTTGTATTAAATGAAAAACCACCTTTCCCTGTGTTTACTCGGACAGTAGCTCCAGCGTTTAGAATAAAGGAAGGAAATATAAAACCATGTCCATCCGAATCAGAAACAGACCATCCAGTTAGGTCTTTACTCTCATCTCCAGTATTTCGGATTTCAATGAATTCATCACCTCCGTCATTTCCAACATCGGCAGCATATTTTAGATAGCTAATTATAACTTTTGATGGATAAATTGTTATTGGCTGTGAAGGTTCTTCTGAACTCTGACCACCATTTGATGGCAAATTATCTGATGAATTATTATCCCCGCTTGAAGCACCATTTTGAGTAGAATTATTATTGGTACTACTTGATAAATTATCAGAATTACTCGAGCTTGGACTATTTCTTGCACTACTGCTACCATTTGCATCCTCATCATATTTAATTTCAATCTCTTTCTCTGTTTGTTTCATACCATTATCCGCAACTACTTTTATCGTATTGTCTTCCTCTGTTAATGAGACAGTCGTTTCAAAAAATCCTTCTTTAACAGGAACTTCTTTATCATTAACAAAAATTTTTGTCCCGCCATCATCTGTTTTACCCTTGACTAAGATCTCATTTTTATTTACTGTCTCACCACTACTTGGTGAAATTATATCAAGATTTGGAGCAGGAGACACATATGAAATAACTTCTCTATATATAACACTACCAGCCGAATTGGTAACCTCCACAGTATTTTTCCCATCATTTAGAGCAATAGTAAAAGAAAACCTTCCCGATCCGTCGCTGGTAATATCTTTTATTTTTATCTTATTTACAAAAACAGAAAGATTCTCACTATCTTTCGCGCCAGTACCAACGATATCAACTGTTGAAGTAGTAGCTGTTCTTTCTTTTGCAATAAGGCCCCCGCTTCGTCCACCTATCATAGGTGCGATAACCGCCGAAGCAAACAAAATTATTAATAAAAATAAAATTAATAATAATATCTTTTTCCATTTCCCACTTTTCTTTTTTTCAAAAATCGTGTCGAGGTTTCTATCTTCTACCATATTTCTAAATTAAAATATTTATTTATTATATTTTATAACCAAGCACAAAATAACTCAAGACAAATGGTTATTTAATCTTACTAAGTTTTCGGGCAAGCTTTTCAGTTTCTTCTAAAAGATTTTCCATTTCATCCAACCCTTCGTTCCAAAATTCTTTTTTTGTTATATCAATACCAATTGTTTTGAAAATATTTTTGGGCGAATCAGAATTTCCAGCTGAAAGAAAATATTTTACTTTTTCAATTTCATTTGGATCTTTCTTCACACGATTTTGCAATGATTTGGAAATTAAAATACCGCTCACGTATGAATACACATAAAAATAATATCGAATGTGACTCCAATACACCCACCAATTCTGTGAACCAGATAACTGCTCGACAAATGACCCCATGTACGCTTTCATATTTTTTTGGAAAATCCTTCCAATGTCTTTTTTTGTCAAATATCCAGTCTTGCGGTATTGCATATGAAGATCTTTTTCCAAAATATAACAAGCCGTTTGTCTTTGAATCGTTGAAACATCATCATTAAGCCTTGTCATTAGAAGACTAAAACGTCCTTCATCATTTATACCAGATAATAACCTGTGAAAAATAAAATCTTCCATAAAGGTACTAGCGACTTCGGCAACTGCCATCGATATTCCATAGTGGAGCGCGTTGGTTTTTTTCGCCATTTTCATAAACTTATCATTAATCGCATGCCCGATTTCATGAGCCATAGTTGTGACATCATTTAATCTTCCGGTAAAATTCATAGAAATAAATGTTGGTAAATTTATACCATTGTCGGAACAATATGCCCCTCCTCTTTTTCCTTTCTTTGGCAAAAAATCTATTCTTCCGTTTTCAACAAAATCTTTAAAGATACTACCAAACTGTTTATCGAGACCATTCAAAACTTTATAATTCAATTCAATCGCTTCAGAAATACTATATTTTTTATCCAATTCTCCAATTGGGACGTTTCTTTCATGATATTTTAATTTCTTAACACCAAGAAGTTTGGCTTTTAATTTATAAAACCTCTTTGATATATCAAATCTTCTTTCGATTGTTTCGATTAAAACGTCAACAACCTCACTCTCAATATCATCAGAAATATGGCGAGCAAGATCAGGTCTATCACGACCGCGCAATTCATCTTCGACTTTCAGATCTTGTAAAATTGAATTAATTTCCCACTCAGCAACATCAGAATTTTTTTCTAAAATATCATTTACATTTTTTGCAGCCTCATTACGAACCTTTTTGCTCTTACTGCTTACTAACGCAAGTAACTCTTCAAATCCTCTTATTTTCTTTTTTCCATCTTCACCAATGCAGTTTCTTTGTTCCTTAGAAATAAATGAGGAACGCATATTTTTCCAATTGCTATACGCGGTTTGAGATTTAAGATTATCTATTTTTTCTTGCGCTTCACTCAGATAATACTTCGCCTCACGAAAAATCATTTCCAGAAAATGCCTGTATTTTTGCAACTCTTTATTTTTTAAAAAAACATTTTGGTTTTTCAAATCAATCTTTCCTATATCAAGAATAAAAAAATTCATTTTATTAATTAGTTCCACCATCAAATCATCGGCTTTTTGCATTTTTGCCTTTACTTTGCCATCAAGCTGATTGTCACTATTTCTTAAGAAAAAATAAAAAGACTCCCGCGAGTTAGCCCCATAGTTCCGCATCCAAAGTTCGTAATCATCCAGAGCCTCTCTCAGTTTTTTTGGGTCTGTAAGATATCTTTTATTCTCTTTCCATTTTTTTACAAAACCATCAACTACCTTCTCGCACTTTTTTCTTTCCACTTCAATATTTGGATCATTATCGCTTTTGAAAAGTGGCGAAAGATCCCAAGAGGTTTTAAATGAGGTAATTTCTTTCATTAGAATTTTTTTATTCAAACTGGATTTAATGGACGAAATCCGAACTTTTTTTCAAAATAATCCGGATTCCGAATGAATGAATTTGCGGGGCGTCCTGTGGGGGGGGCAGGATCGCCCCGCCTGAATCCCAAAATCCAAAATTTCCGCCGCCGCTTTTATTGTTTTATTTTATTATAACAAAAAACAATAAGAGAACAAAGCGATTCGATTATTTCTTTTTGAGAGCATCCCAGAGAAGATTAAATACTATTCTTTGGTTGCTTGCGATTTCTTCGGATTCTATAATGATTCCGATCTTATCTTTTTGAAAAGACATAATTGCAACCTTATTCTGATAAATATTAATTTCATTAGTCATCGGAAATTGATCAGCAGGCAAGGCAATGGTTTTGCGCAATTCCTTTTTGTTTTCTTTAATATGTATTTTTGAATAACTATCAAATGGTAATAAACCTCGCGCACTAATCTTCTTTTTAACCCTTCTCTTTACATATGACTTCAAAAAACTTTCCGGGATGATTCTATATGCTTCTTCAAAACCAGCATAAGCTAGAATCTCAGAACCGCTGGGCTGATTAAGCGTGTCTTCGTAAACTTTTTTGATTCCTTCAACCCCTTCGTAGAATCTAACCTTTGGTTTTGACTTATCTTCTCTTTGACCAAGAATATTATTGAGATCAGGTGTAATTTGATTCACAATATCTTTTTGTTTTTCAATAACTCGTTCTAATTCCTTGGGGTCAGCTACATCATATAGCTTTCTTCCGCCTACGGCAGTTTCAATAATAAAACTTCGATTCTTTAGAGTATCTAGAAATGAATATACTGTAGTTCTCTTAATACCTGATTTTAAAGCAATTTGAGTAATGTTTGCAGGACCAAATTCTAACAGAGATAAATAGATTTTTGACTCTTTATCATTAAGGCCGAGTTGTTCTAATAGCGGAACTATTGTTCTCATAGTGTTGACATTATTTTCGTCACTAGCATTATATTTTGTATTTAACCTGATGTCAACAGTGTATTTTTACAGGGTAATTGACGGAATATATTGAATTGGCAGTGTGTAAAATCAGTGACAAAAGTATTGACAACGTCTTTGATTTGTGCTATAATGTATTCGTAAAGATGAGAGATGGAAATAACGGTTGCAAGACGAACCTTCACAATAGCAAACAAAAAACCCTCGTACCGCCTATCGCGGACGAAATCTACGCCGGCGGGCTAAAAACGCGGAGAAACTAAAATGAACAAGAAACTAGCTCTGATTGTAGATTTTATCACAGAAGTACACTCGAAAGAGATAGGTTGTATGTGCTGTGCTGATACTAATGAGGGAAATGACATGGTGGGACGCCTTAACAAGGCTATCGTGGCTATGCTCAATGCATTGTTAAGTGAGGAAGAGAAGTTGAAGTATGCAACAAAATTTCAAAGTTGCTATGAGCACGACGGTAGTGGCAAGGGCATTGTTATAAAAACGGTTGTTGGGGGCCATTGTATTTCAAAGTCAGGGTTTATCGCAACTTTGAAAGAAATTATGACCTAATAATTTACTGGTTTAACGGTTTTCCTTAAAAACCGTTTCCATTTAATTACAAGTTCCCGGTTTCAGAAGCTGTACCATAAACAGCTTCTTTTCTTTATTTCTATTTTTTTTAAAGTAGTTCTTTCCCATGTAATATCTCAATTACTTCATGCCAATCAAAAGCTAATTTAAGATTGATGGCTTCCTCATAAGAAAACCAATTCCAATCATCCGCTTCTTCTTTTTGGATCTTAATATCTCCAGACCAATTTCCATAAAAACGATATAGAATCATTTCATTTGTTCCCACCATATATGGACCTGTCTTAACAAGTTCCGTTGGTTCAAAATCAAGACCAACTTCTTCTTTGGTCTCTCGAATGGCGGTTTGCTCAGGAGTTTCTCCTTCGTCGGCCTTACCGCCAGGGCTTGCCCAACAATCTGGAAATACCCTTTCTCGACCTGACCTCTTAATAAGAAGGATTTTTTTATCTTTAATAATAATTGATGCTGATGCTATTTTCATTTTATTATTTTATTAAATCATCTACTTGTACTTTTAATGCATTTGCAATCTTTTGCAGAGTTTCAATAGTGGGATTAGTTATGGCGCTGTTTTCAATTTTGATAATTGAATTATAAGAAACCCCCGCTAGCTTCGAAAGACGATCCTGAGACAAATCTTGGGTCTTTCTGAGCCTTTTAATGTTCTTGCTTATTTTGTTTTCTTTTTTCATACTTGTATTATAATAATAGTATGCTATTATTGTATTGAATAAGTTATCTTATAGTAAAATCCTATTATTAAAATACATTATCTCCCCTGTTTTTGCAAGGGAGTCCTTATCACACGCGCACGGGTTGGGTGGGGCAAGTGTGAAAAGCGGCGGCGGAAATTTTGGATTTTGGGATTCAGGCGGGGCGATCCTGCCCCCCCACAGGACGCCCCGCAAATTCATTCATTCGGAATCCGGATTATTTTGAAAAAAAGTTCGGATTTCGTCCATTAAATCCAGTTTCCGCTGAAAAATTAAATTCCGAGGGATTTTTTGGCCGAATTTCTGAAATTCCGAATTAAATTTTTCCAGTATTTTCCACGAATTTTTTCGAGCCGATCTTTTGCCCAAAAGCGATTAAACAAAAGGAGGAAATATGAAATATTTTATCTACGCAAGAAAATCAACAGACGAACCGGAAAGACAAGTTCTTTCTATTGAAGCTCAAATCACAGAGTTGAAAGAACTTGCGGAGCGAGAGCATATTGAAATTGTAAATACATTTATAGAATCCCAAACGGCCAAAGAACCCGGCAGACCTATTTTCAATAATATGCTCTCGCGAATGGAAAAAGGAGAAGCTCAGGGAATTTTAGCGTGGCATCCTGATCGTCTTGCTCGCAACTCTGTAGATGGTGGCAGAGTTATCTATCTCATTGATACAGGACATATCACAGCGCTAAAATTTCCGACTTTCTGGTTCGATCCCACACCGCAAGGAAAGTTTATGTTATCAATCGCTTTTGGGCAATCAAAGTATTACATTGATAATCTTTCGGAGAATGTCAAAAGAGGCCTAAGACAAAAAGTAAGACACGGAGAACAAGTCGGAGTAGCTCCCACAGGCTATCTCAATGACAAGCTAAATCACAAAATAATTCCCGACCCAGCAAAAATTATTTTAATTCAAAAACTTTTTGAAATGTACTCCACAGGAAACCATTCTCTGAAATCTCTCCGAAAGATTATCAATGATCTTGGCTTGACTTCTCGCAATAATAAACCGCTTTCAGTTTCCAATGTTCAGTTTATTTTAAGTTCACCTTTTTACTACGGAGCATTTATGTTCAAGGGTGAACTACATCAAGGAAAGCATGAGCCAGCAATTTCAAAGAAACTTTTTGATAGATGCCAAGAGATTATGCAAACCAAATCACACAAAGTTACGAAAAGCGTGATAGAATATCCATTTCGCAAATTGCTTCAATGTGGCGAGTGCGGATGTTCTATAACCAGTGAAATACAAAAAGGTCACAATTATTATCATTGCACCAAGAAGCGCGAAAAGTGTTTTCAACCCTACATCCGCGAAGAATCTCTCGCCACAAACATTTGCGAAACACTTCAAAAAGTTTCTTTGAATCCAGATTGGGCTGACGACATGATTCAAACATTAAATAACGAAAAACAGGACACCGCCCAATCTGATGCCCTTTTTGCTCAAAAGATGAAAAACGAAATCGCAGGACACGACGAGAAACTTCAAGATCTACTTGACCTCATGTTGGAGAAAGTAATTTCTAAAGACGAATACACTGCTAAAAAGCAAACCGTGCTCAACCAAAAAATAGACATTCAAGAAAAATTGAAGGTTTTTGAGCAAAAGGGCAATTGCTGGCTCGAACGTGCGAGAACTTATATTTTAGACGCTAAACAAGCCAAGATTATATCTTTGAATAAGAATTTTTCAGAAATGAAAAATTTCTTAAAAAAGATCGGCTCGAACCCGCTCCTGCGGGATAGAGAAATTACCATTTCTCTCAAAAATGAGTGGAAAATACTGGAAAAATTTAATTCGGAATTTCAGAAATTCGGCCAAAAAATCCCTCGGAATTTAATTTTTCAGCGGAAACTGGGAGGCCTGGATTCGAACCAGGGTTAACGGCTTCAGAGGCCGCTGTCCTACCACTAGACGATCTCCCATTAAACAAATAAACAATGAATCAAAAAGCAATTAAACAAAAAATTCGATGATTATTTAATTATTCTTTTTGTTTTGTTGATTCTTTGTTTTCTTGATAGTTTATCTTTGGTTTTCTAATCCATGCATAATAAATTAACAAAATAGCAACAATAAACTCAGTCAAAATCGAAATCATTATGGGTGTAAAATTCCAATCTAAACCTAAAAACTGTATTGGAAGCATATTTGCGGCAATCAACCAAATTAAAAAGCACATTTTCGTAATAAGTGCCCCAACTAATACTTTCGCGATGTCTTTTAACATATTTATTTAATTATTACTAAACATTTCTTAAGCCGATTCAATGATAATTCTTTACCCAAAACCCAAAGAAGTTCCGTAGGAGATGGTGAAGCTGACTCAGCCGAAAGCGAAGCGCGGATGGGCCAAAAAACATCTCCATTTTTCAATCCATTTTCTGTAACCACACTCAGCAATACTTCGTTCAATTTTTCGATCGTATTCCAATCATCTAGATTCTCTAATTTTTCTATTGCTTTTTCAAATCCCAAAATAGTATTTTGCCAATCACTTTTGGCAAATTTTATCATATCTTTTTTAGGTGGCTGCCATGTGAAAAAAAAGTGTGAGTAGACGTCAAAATCTTTCAATGTCACCATGCGCGTTTTAACCACCGAAATCACTTTTTGTAGGAACTCATTGGCATATTTTGAAAAATCTATTTCTGAAAATGGTTTTATTTTTTTTAGCAATTCCACATCATTCATTTCGTGAATATAATGGGCATTGAAATGATTAAATTTTTCCATATCAAACATTGCTGGTGATTTTTGAACCCTTTTAATATTAAATTCTTTTTCTAATTCAGCCAGAGTAAAAAATTCTCTTTCTGTTCCCGGATTCCATCCAAGTAGCGCTATATAATTGATTATTGCCTCTACAAGATACCCCTGAGTACGAAATGCTTCGACTGATACTGCACCATCGCGTTTACTGAGCTTCTTCTTTTTATCGCTTCCAAGAATTACTGAAAGGTGACCATATTTAGTTGGCTCCCATCCAAAACATTGATATAAATATATATGTTTTGGGATCGAAGAAACCCATTCATCTCCGCGAATCACATGAGTAATTCCTGTCATATGGTCGTCAACCACAACAGCTAAATGATATGTAGGAAAACCATCGGCTTTTAATAAAACTTGATCATCGACAAGCGATAGATCAAATTCAATTTCCCCTCGAATCATATCACTAAGGACTATTTTACCAGTTTCCGGCATTTTTAGTCTAATAACATGCGACTCGCCATTTTTGATTTTCTCCAAAACTTCATCTGCATGTAAATCCCTGCACTTCCTATCATAACCAGTCGGCTGATGATTTTTTTCTTGTTCTTCACGAAGCTGCGAGAGTCTTTCTTCTGAGCAAAAACAAAAATAGGCATTTCCTTGTTCTACCAATTTCCGAGCATAATCTTTATATATTGAAAGACGTGAAGATTGCTTAATTACTTCGCCATCCCACTTTAGACCAAGAAAATTAAATGTGTCATATACAACTTGTTCTGCTCCTTCAACATATCTTTTTTGATCAGTATCCTCAATACGAAGATGAAATTCTCCTCCAACACTTTTTGCAAATAAATATTCAAATAAAAAAGTTCTAGCATTCCCAACATGCATAAAGCCTGTAGGGCTAGGTGCCGCACGAGTACGAATTGTATTTCCAGAATTTTGCATATATTCTATTTTAACACTTTTTTTCTAATTATTAAAGTCTTCTATATGGTTAAGCTTATATTTATCACCACTCTCATCAAAAAGTATTTCCACCACATCTATCCTCAAAATATAGTCTTCCGGCACATCGTATTCATTTATAAAAAAATCTATGGCCATATTCATTTTTTCTAATTTTTGAAAATTAACAAATTCTTGCGGTTCACCAAAATAATTTCCAGTTCTTGTTTTAACTTCGACGAAAATAAGATTTTTTTCTTTTCGCGCGATGATATCAATTTCACCAAATTTACAGTTGTAGTTGCGCTTTAGTATATCATAGCCATGATTTCGCAAATAGCCGCACGCAATACTTTCTCCTCGATCACCAAAAATTCTTTTTTGTGTTTTATTTTTTGATTTTTGAATTGTCATTTTGATTTTTGATTTTTGAATTTTGAATTATTTGTGAAATTGGTTTAAATGACTTTCTATGTTCGGAGCAAATTCCATATTTTTTAATCATTGTTTGATGTTCTTTAGTCCCATATCCTTTATGTTTATCGAATCCATAACACGGATATTTTTTTGCTAGCTCTTTCATATGTCTATCGCGTGAAACCTTAGCAATTATTGACGCTGCTGCAATTGTTAAAATCTTTCTATCACCTTTTATAACTTTGTCTTTTTTCAATCCTAACTTTTTGACGATAAAGCCATCACTCAAGACATAATCAGGCTTGGTTTTTAATCCTTTGATTGCCCTCTTGAAAATCAAATTGTTTGCTTCAGACATCCCGAGCCTATCAATTTCTTTTGCACTGGCCCATCCCAAAGCAAAATCGATTCCCGAATCGGAGGTTAAAATCTCATAAAACTTTTCCCTTCTTTCTTCATCTAATTTTTTCGAATCTCTGATGCCAAGTTTTTTTAATTTTGTAAACTTATAATCATTTCTTTCAATTATAACGGCTGCTGCAGTAATCGGTCCAGCCCAAGGACCACGTCCCACCTCATCAACACCGCAAACAAAAGAGAAACCCTTTTTATTTAGGGTTTCCTCATGTCTAACAAAGTTTATCTTTTTTAATCCTTTTCCTTTTTTTGAAATAGATTTATTCAGTTTTTTCTTCAACATTGTTATTTTCAACTACTGGTTCTTCGATAGGCGCTTCCACTTCTGCAATCTCTTCCACTTTTTGTTCAACTGCCTCATCACTAACCGCTTCATTATTTTCCTGTTCTTCAACAACTGGTTGTGCTAAGTCTTCAGTGGTCTCCGCATTCTCAACCACTTCATCCTCTTTCAAACCAATTTCTTGCATCATCTTTCTTTGCTTTTCTTTGATCTTTGCAGCCTTACCAGTTAATTCCCGCATGAAAAATATTTTCTTACGTCTGACTTTTGAACTTCTTAAAACTTTTATACCCTCGATGTTTGGACTATTTAATAAAAACTTTTTTTCAACTCCTACTCCGCTCGCAATTTTACGAACAGTAATAGAAGCAGTAATGCTATTACCGCCACTTCTTTCAATAACCATACCTTCAAATACCTGGGAACGAGTTTTTGCGCCTTCTCGGATTTTCTGAGAAACACGAACTACATCACCTGTTGTAACATCGGGAATGGATTTCTTAAGTGATTTTTTGTCTACTAATGCAATTGTTGGATTCATTTTCTACCTCTTTTCAAAATTAATAAAATAGGGCTAAAAAACCAAGTACTTATAGATTTTAACACAGATTTGAGTTTTTTACAATATTTTTAACCTCTCACTTCAATTTTTGGCTCATAACCTAAAATCATAGTTAAAGTCCTCTTCATTGTTTCATCATTTCTGATTTTAAATGATGTAAGAATTTTGCGTTCTTTACCGTCAGCATCTTTGAGTACTAAAACTAATGGCGTACGTCCTTCATATTTATACAAAATCCTTTTAATGCGGTTAAATAATTCAATATCCACTATTGAATCAAAACTAATATAAAGTTTTTCGTTGGAATTAAAATTCTCGTCAGGAAATTGTTCTTCAACTTTTTCTGCGACCTTCTCTGCAGGATGATTATTAGAATTATTCTCGTTCTTATTTTTCCAAAAGGCTGATCTATCGGGTGTCTGAGGAACTGGTTTTTCGTAATCGCTAATTAACTGCGAGTTAAATTCCTCATATTTATTTATCAAAATCTTAATAGCTCCATCTTTTGTCGAAACTTTTCCCATTACAACCAATATTTTACCTTCTGCCCAAAATCCAGGATTTTCACTATATACTTTTGGAAAAATTAGAAGCTCAGTCTGATTCATAAAATCTTCAAAAGTTACAAAAAGCATTGGTTCATTATTACGAGTTGTAATTTTCTGTATTTTTGCCGTAACACCAAGAAGACGAACATCTTTCCCTTCATCACTTTCTTTCAAATCCCCAATCGCGCGAAAAGTAGTACCGATAAAACCTTTGTATTGAGATAAAGGATGCGAAGAAATATAAATTCCCAATAATTCTTTCTCCCAATCGAGTTTTTCTTTTTCCGTCGCAGCTGGCGCATCGACTAATGTAATTTTATTTATTTCATTCACTCCCACAGAATTACCAAAAATATCAATCTGCATCGAATCTTTTTCTTTTCGTATATTTTGAGCAAACCCCAGTATATTATCAAGAGATTGAAGCATTTTGTTTCTTTCGCCAAATTGGTCTAATGCTCCACATTTGATAAGTGATTCTAAAGATTTTTTATTTATTTCATTGCTCGCAGTTCTTTTTACAAAATCTTCGAGACTCGTAAACTTTCCGCCTTCCTTTCTCGCATTTTCTATTACCTCAATCGGACCTTCACCAACATTTTTTATAGCTGATAGCGCATAACGGATTTTCTTTTCATTAGGCACAACAGCAAATGTCATAAAGCTTTCATTTACATCCGGAGAACTGACTTCAATCCCCATACTTCGACATTCATCAATTTCCTTTGCTATTCGATCAAGATCGCTCTTATCTGAAGTCATAAGAGCCGCCATAAAAGCTTCCGGATAATGAGCTTTTAGATACGCTGTTTGATAAGCAATCATTGCGTAGCAAGCAGCGTGTGATTTATTGAAACAATATTCGGCAAAAGCTTCCCAGGTTCTCCAAACGTTTTCGGCAATTTCCTTTTCTATAGAATTTTTTACACAGCCATTTATAAATTCATCTTTCATTTTCGCCATGAGCGAAGCATTTTTTTTACCAATAGCTTTTCTGAGAGTGTCTGCTTGACCACCCGTGAGTCCTGCCATGTCTTTTGAAAGACGAATTACTTGCTCTTGATATATTGTAACCCCGTAAGTATCTTTGAGGGCTGCTTCCATACTTGGATGTTCATATGTAATTTTTTCTTTTCCTTTTTTACGATTAATAAAAGATTCAATAAA
The DNA here is from genome assembly GCA_022703645.1 of Patescibacteria group bacterium. Classification (GTDB taxonomy): domain Bacteria; phylum Patescibacteriota; class JACPGU01; order JACPGU01; family JACPGU01; genus JAKLDG01. Next base: position 715,219 of record JAKLDG010000001.1, read on the forward strand.
CTGCATTGGGCCCGGACGATACATGGCTACCATAGCGATGATATCTTCAAAAACAGTTGGTTTCAAATCTCTAATGTGTTTTTTCATTCCATCACTTTCCAGCTGAAATACACCTGTAGTTTCACCATTTTGTAATAATCGGAATGTTTGTTCATCATTCATCGGAAGATTCCCAATGTCAATTTCTTCTCCGTGAACTTTACGAATTATGCGTAACGCATTTCCGATGATAGTTAAGTTAGCTAATCCTAGAAAATCCATTTTTAGAAGTCCAACATCTTCAAGATGATTCATTGTATACTGCGTAACTGCGGATATGTCTCCTTTTTGTGCTTTTTGAACCGGTGCATAATCAGTGACTGGATCACGCGAAATAACTACTCCCGCCGCATGCATAGAGGCATGACGCGCAACACCTTCCAATTTTAAAGTTAGATCTAACATTTCATGAATCTTTGCATCATTTTTATATAGATCGCCTAATTCTTTTACGCTTTCAATTGAATCTTTGAGATTCATTTTTTCTGGAATCATTTTTGCAATTTTATCAACTTCGGTATAACTAAAACCAAGAACGCGTCCAACATCACGCACAGCCATTCGCGCTGCCATAGTACCAAAAGTAATTATTTGCGCAACATGGTCAGCGCCATATTTCTGGGTCACATATTCAATCACCTTTCCTCTTTTCTCATCTGCAAAGTCCATATCAATATCGGGAGCAGATATTCTATCTGGATTGAGGAATCTTTCAAAAAGCAGATCATAATCGAGCGGATTCAGATCTGTAATATTGAGCACGTAAGAAACTATCGCTCCGGCTGCAGACCCACGTCCTGGTCCTACCAAAACACCATTATTTTTTGCCCATTGAATGAAATCCGCAGTCACAAGAAAATATCCGGCATAACCTGAATTTTTTATAACACTTAATTCATAATCAAGTCTTTCGACTTTTTCTTTTTCAATTTTCTCTTCTAGCACTTTGCGGAGATTTTCATCACTAAGGTTTTTCCAGTTTTCTTTTTCTTTTGTAAATCTTTCTAACATTCCAATGTAACATTCTCTTTCCAAATAACTTTCAATTGTATAACCTTCGGGAATTGGAAAATTTGGCAAAAATAATTCTCCCATTTTTATTTCGAGATTGCACATATCTGCAATTTTTCGTGTATTATCAATAGCTTCGGGAATATATGAAAAATCTTCTCGCATAATACTTTCAGACGGCAGCGATAGATCCGCGTCGATTTCCATTCGGGTTGGATCATCCATTGTTTTACCGGTTTGTAAACAAAGTAAAACTTCTTGGGCTTTGCGATCTTGCGGATTTATATAGTGAGAGTCTTTTGTAGCAATCAATCCAATACCTGTTTTCTTTGAAATTTCAATTAAACCTTCGTTAACTTTTTGTTGCTCTGTTAATGTAGGATGATGCTGCAACTCCAAATAGAAATGATCTTTTCCGAAAATCTCTTCATATTCCAATGCAATTTTGGCCGCTCTTTCAGGATTTCCGGATAATATCGAACGTGGAACCTCACCACCCATGCACGCAGAAGACGCAATTAACCCTTCAGAGTATTTACGTAGTAATTGTTTATCAACTCTTGGCTTATAATAAAATCCATCCATATGCGCAATGGAAACTAATTTAATTAGATTTTTATAACCTTGCTCGTTTTTTGCTAATAATATTAAATGATAGATTTCATTATCTATCCCGGGTGTTTTGTCGAGATGACCTCTGGCAGCTACATATACTTCGCAACCTATAATCGGTTTAATACCCTTCTTTTTTGCGGTCTTATAAAATTCAATAACTCCATACATTGTGCCATGATCGGTAATAGCAAGAGCATCCATTCCATACTCGATTGCCTTATCCAATACATCCGGAATTTTACTCAAACCGTCAAGTAAGCTATAATGAGTATGTAGGTGTAAGTGAATAAACCCTGATTTTTTAGTTATAATTTCTTCGCTCATTTTTTTGTATTAAAAATATCAATGTCAAAAAACTATGCTTTACGCATTCATCTTGGGGAAAAACCCAACCCTATCAATCGCTGAAATCGTCTCTGTTTTAAAACGAGATCGTTTTGTTTTTGTTATCACCAGCATATCAACAAAAACCCTTATAATCAAGATTGACAAAGAAATAGAAAATGTCCAAAATTTCTTAGATAAATTAGGCGGAACCGTAAAAATTGCGCGGGTATTTGGAACATCAAAAGAAAGTGAAATTGCTGGACCTATGATTGGTTATATATCAAATAGCTTTAAAGGGTCAAAATTTGCATATGGAATTTCATTTTATGGAATAAAAAATAAAAATATCGGATTTGAAATAAAAAAATACCTGAAAACGATCGGGATAAACTCTCGGTTTGTTTTGGGAAAAGAAGAGTCGCTCTCTGCGCCTGAAATAAAAAATAATGGTATTATCGAAAAAGGCGCAGACTTTGTAGTTATCAGAAATGGTAAAGATATTTATGTGGGGAAAACTATCGCAATTCAAGATTATGAGTCATACTCTCATCGCGATTATGACCGACCTCGCAGGAATGCAAAGTCAGGAATGTTGCCACCAAAGATAGCACAAATAATGATTAACCTTATTCCTTTAAAATCTAATCAAGCCAAAAGCTGCAAGCCAATTATTTATGATCCTTTTTGTGGTAATGGCACAATTCTACAGGAAGCTGCCTTAATGGGCTTTGAAATTCTGGGTTCAGATTTATCGAGAGATAGAATTTATGATACGCAACAAAACCTATGTTGGCTAAAGAAAGAATATAATTTAGATATTAATACAAAAGAATTGTTATTTCAGTCGGATGCACTTAAATTGAAAAAAGAAGACTTTCCAAAAACTCCTGATGCAATAGTTTCTGAAGTTTATCTCGGACCACCATTAACAGAAAGAGTGACAGAAAAGGAAATTTTCGTTATTACGAAAGAATTAGAAGATGAATATTTATCTTTTTTGAAAAATATTCATCTTATCAATATTTCATATCTTGTTCTGGCCTTACCTTTTTATATTTTAAGAAAAAAGCACTATCATCTAAACGTAATTGACGAAGCCAAAAAAATAGGCTATAATAGCTTAAGTCCTATACAAAATTTGGATTTTGATTTAAATTTGCTACCGGAATATAACGGCAAAATAAATTCAATAATTTACTCAAGACCGGAACAAATTGTAGGACGTGAAATCATAGTTTTTGAAAGAAAATAATTAAAAGGAGAAACTTCACGAAATGTAAGTGAAGTTTAGACGTATGGCACATAAGAAAGCACTCGGAAGCGCTAAGAAAAATAAAGATAGTATTGCAAAACGCCTTGGCGTCAAAGTTTATGGTGGTCAAAGTGTAAAAAAAGGCGGAATAATTATCCGTCAACGTGGCACAAGATACAGAGCTGGAGACAATACAGATTATGGAAAAGATTTTACAATATTTTCTAAGATAGATGGCGTAGTAGAATTTAAATTAAAAAAAGCAAAAGCCTTTACATCAAAGGTTAAACAATATCAATTGGTAAATGTTCTGACTAAATAGTTATTCCTCTTTTACTGCCTTCTTAATCATCTCCACCATTTTTTCCATTAATTTATTATCCTCAGCGGTTTTTTCATTGTTTTTATTTTCTTTCTGTTTAATAAGATCAAAAATTATTTTTTGAACTTTCTCTGGTCGATGCACATCATCGAGAGTTAGTGAATTATCGCTAGCAGTTTTTATTAAAACATTTCCATATTTAAATAGAGATCCTGATACCCCAGTAATCTCCATTGTAACATCTTGAATTTTATTGAGAAAAGCTTCTTTCTGAGTTTTAGCAAAAAGCGTTTTTTGGTCAACATCAACGATTCTACGGTCTGTAATAATATAAACGTCTTTTTCCCATGTAAAGTAATGATAGAATATCGATATAACACAGAAGAAAAAAACGAGAAAGGCGATAACAAACACAACCCAAATATTATATCTGAAATACATCGCCATTACTATAAAAGAGATCATCAAAAGCAACATTGTAATTGCATTTTCTTTAAACAGAACGAAAAGATGCCGGCGGATAATTTTTAAAACTTTTTCATCGTCTTCTTGATTGATAAACTTTTTTTTCTTTTCCATATTTTAGAAGTTAGTAATCTTTGCATAGCGGAAAGAAATGTTTTTGTCGTACGGAGCTAGTTCTATAACATCTTTTACGTCAACTTGAAAATCTAATTTGCCAAAAGAATTTTTCTTTAGAATATCTAGGATGCCACCATTTCTATCAAGCGATTCCTTTAATGCGCCAGAATCTCCGACTATTTGAATTGTAAAAGGTAAATTAAACTTATTATTATCAAACTCCAGTTGTTTGCCATTTACAATAAATGAAGAACGGTTAAGAACTCTTTTCCCGCTTATTGCAATAGCCTGTGGCTTCGAGTTTCTGATACCATTTATTAAATCTACCATTTCTTCGGTTACAATATCCCCCTTAACTGTTATCTCCACTCCTCTTCCTTTTATTTTTTCCAAACCATTAAGCAGGCGATAATTTTGATTTTTTTCTTGAAGATCGGCCTTGGCTTTTTCTCTATCTTTTATATCAATTGAAAAACTATCGTTCTCCGCTTTTAGAGAGATAAGTTCATCTTGAAGATCGAAGATTTTGTTTGAGTTTTCTATAATTTCGTAAGAAAGTGCCATAACGTTTTCTTGTTTTGTCATGCCATTACTACTTTTTACTGCTCGAACTTGTTTGACAATTAAAACACCCAGCAGCAATGCTACTACAATCATTAACCATTGAATTTTATTTATTTTTTGCACCATAATTAATTAATTTTTGGGATAGCACCTGAATATTTTTCAATTTTAATATCATTTTGCATTTGTAAATCAAAATTGATTTGTTTTTTATCGGCACGCTTTTTTATATCTATCAGTTTACGAGAATTATTTAATGTATCATAAAGATCCTTTTTATTTCCAATAGCTTTGATTGTAAAGGGTGGAACATAATTACCATCATTGATCATTATTGTGCTGACAACGCAATCAATAGAAGTATCATAGATAATCCTTTCACCATTAATTGATATTCCTTCAGAGCCCGCATACCAAAGCAAATTCACTATGTCGCGTAGGTCAGCAGCATGAGTCAGTGATTTACTAAAATCATCTTTAATTTGATTAGGACCATCTGAAATAGTGACTATCACACCTTCTCCATTTATTGAATTAGCGCCAAAAATCAATTCTTGTTCGTTAATACTATTAAAAAGAACTACTGTATTTTTATCTGACAAAGAATTTTGTTTATCATTTATTTGTTTTTGTAGTTCTTTGACTTGTTTGCTAAGAGATTCCTTTTTCGTGCTATACTCATTTTTTACATCGGATAGTTGATTATAAAATGCAATTGGATTCAAAGGCCTGGAAGCTTGCGTTCTAAATTGTACTGTAATAAGTAAACCAATAAAAAGACCAAGCACAAGATAAAAATATGGCGAATACAAAGCCTTACGGAACTTTCTTTCGATTTCCTCTTTCTTGATATCTTTTAAATTTATTTTTCTAATTTTACTAAAATCAATTTTTCTTACCATAGATATATTATAGATAAAAAAACTCATTTTTAAAAGGGTAAAAGTTTACTTTGAGCAAATAATAGGTTAAAATAGACAGTGTTGTCCTCATAGTTCAACGGATAGAACAAGAGACTCCTAAGCTCTAGATCCAAGTTCGATTCTTGGTGAGGACGTTAAATAAAAAACTCTCTTGGTTTTAATTCTCGATTATTCGAGAATTAAAACCAAGAGAGTTTTTATATAGAATGAATGTTTGATAGTTTATTAAAAATTATCTAACTGCTGATTTCAAAACTTTTCCAGCTCTGAATCTTGCAACTTTTACAGCTGGGATTTTGATCTTTTCAGTTGTTTTTCTTGGGCTGACACCCATTCTTGCAGCTCTCTTTTTTACTTCGAATTTGCCAAATCCTGCAATATTAACAGTATCACCACCTGCTAAAGCTTTCGTGATCGTAGCAAAAATCGTATTGAAAGCTACTCCAGATGTGCTCTTTGACAAACCAGTTGACTGAGCTACCTTTTCGATTAGTCCTGCCTTATTGATCATGTTTTCCTCCCCTTATTTCAAACGTACTTTTAATAGAACCGTTTGAAACCCTTAATATTATTTTTTATTTTTAAACAATTTATGTATGTTTAAAAATTCTGTATACTAACCATTATAACAAAGTTACAAAGATGTGACAACTGTTTTTTTGCCTTTATTTAGCATATTCCACGGCTCTTGTTTCACGAATCACATTTACCTTGATCTGACCAGGATAAAACATCTCTTTCTCAATCTTTGCTGCAATATTGTTTGCAAGCTTTATTGAAGCAAGATCATCGATTTCTTCCGGCCTTACAATAATTCTTACCTCACGCCCCGCCTGAATCGCATAAGATTTTTCTACACCCTCAAATGAGTTTGCAATATTTTCAAGTTCTGTTAATCTCTTGACATAATTCTCCAAACTTTCACGTCTTGCCCCTGGACGTGCAGCAGAAATAGCATCAGCAGCTTTCACGATGACAGCTTCAACTGTTTTCGGTTCTACGCCTTCATGATGAGCCTCAATAGCATGAATGATCTCTGGACTAAAACCAAATTTTCTTGCAATATCACAACCGATCTCAATATGTGATCCTTCCATATCCTGATCAAGAGCTTTACCAATATCATGGAAAAGGCCGGCTTTCTTTGCAATTCCTACGTCAGCACCAAGTTCCGCCGCCAACATTGCTGAAATCTTTGCGACTTCCAATGAATGATTTAAAACATTTTGGCCATAACTCGTTCTATATCTTAGCCTTCCCAAAACACGTACTAAATCTGGTGGAATACCAGTAAGTCCAAGATCGAGAATTGCTGCTTCGCCCGCCTCTTTTACTTTTGCTGCAACCTCTTTCTTTGCTTTTTCAACTACCTCTTCAATTCTTGCCGGATGGATCCTGCCGTCATAAATTAATTTCTCTAAAGCTATTTTTGCAACTTGACGTCTGATTGGATCGAAAGAAGAAATCACTACTGCTTCCGGAGTATCATCAACAATTAAATCTACTCCCGTAGCCTTTTCAAAAGCCTGAATGTTTCTACCTTCTCGCCCAATAATTCTTCCTTTCATTTCATCACTTGGAATTAAAACTGTATTTACAGTAGTTTCGGTTGTATAATCCGCTGCATATCTTTCAATTACACTACTAATTATATCTCTTGCTTTTTCGTCACCTTGTTCTTTCGCATCCTCTTCCATAGCTTTAATCTTTTTTACAAGTTCTGGACCAATTTCTTTCTCTGTTTTTTCCAATAAAATATCCTTTGCTTCTTCTTTTGTTATCTTTGAAATTTGAAGCAATTTTTCTTCTTCACTTTTGTATACTTCGTCGAGATCTTCTTTTAATTTTTTAATTTCTTCTTTCTTTGCAACAACATCTTTTATTTGTTGCTCGAGCTCTTGTGACTTTCTTTCGATATTTTCTTCCTTTTTTAGAATTTTTTGCTCAAGGGTTGTTAAATATTCTCTTCTTTTGTTCTCTTCTTCCTTTGCTTGAGTAATAATTTTTATTGATTCGTCTTTCGCATTTAATAAGATTTCTTTCTTTTCACTATTTGCGTCTTCCAGAATTTTATTAGCCGATTCTTCTGCTAATTTGGTTTTCTTTGATACGAGGCTTTTCCTTAATTGATATCCTACTAGTGCACCAACTAATATGCCTAAAACCGCATAAATTATTTCCATGGTTTTTCTCCCTTTTCAATTTTATTATTAAGAAACTACATTTTCTATTATATATTATTTAAAATATTTTATCAATAAAATTACTTTTTTAGCCATTTTCGCTTTGTCTTGGCGATGTTCATGCAAAGACGCGAAGTTGCATATCTGGTTTTTTTATGATAAAATGAGTAATAACTAAAAACAATGAGAGGGGGTGATTTCCTTGGCTCAGCTAAAAAGAAAAGAAAAAGAGTCTTTTGAAAGTTTAATGAGAAGATTCAATAAAATCCTCCAACAAGAAGGGGTGCTGACGCGTGCCCGCGAAGAAATGTTTCGCATAAAAGATGTCCCAAAATTGAAGCGTAGGAATTCGGCAATTCGAAAAAGAATCCGCAAACAAGAAAAAATAAAAAAATTAATGTATTAATATGAATTTAAAAGAGCAAATTGAAAAGGATTTTATTGAAGCTTTCAAGGCAAAGGATGATTTGAAAAAAAACTTACTAAGCATGATAAAATCAGTTTTCAAAAATAAAGAAATCGAAATTCAAAAACCTCTTGAAGAAGGTGATGTTACTGATATACTTACTAAGGAGGTGAAAAAGAGAAAAGAATCAGCAATGGTTTATGAACAAGGTGGCAGACCGGAGTTAGTGGAAAAAGAAAATGCTGAAGCTGCGATATTATCAAAATATCTTCCGGAACAGATGGATGAGCCCGCTGTCCGCGAAGTCGTTAAGGCTACAATTACAGAGATTGGCGCATTATCACCCGCTGATATGGGCAAAGCAATCGGAGCTGTTATGGCAAAGATAAAAGGCCAAGCCGACGGTGGGTTAGTCAGTAAAATAGTTAAAGAAGAATTATCTAAATAATGAATAACCATTTTTCTTTCATAAACAAGACAAAACAAAAAATACCATCTCGGTATTTTTTGTTTACTTTGGAAAATTTTTTAAAAAAGATGAAAATCAAAAATCCGGTTGAGGTAAATTTGATTCTCGTCGGCAGAGCACGTATCCAAAGACTTAACTATATATATAGAAAGAAAAACAAACCAACGAATGTTTTATCTTTTCCAATTGATATTACAGATTCTAAACAGCTAAAAGCCAAAAGCCAAAAACTAATCTTAGGCGATATCTACATCTGCCCGCAAGAGGTTCCCGACAGAGAATTGCAAAATACTTTTTTGCATGGACTTATACATCTAATTGGTTATGATCATGAGAAGAATGAGAAAGAATGGGAAAAAGTTTTGAAGAAAATAAATACTTAGCGTTATTACCATCAGCGTATCTTTTATTTATTTTTAGAAACTCTTCTATATTCTTCTCTATAAATATCTCGCAACCCTTCTTCTATTTTAAAGGCTTTTGCATGCGAGCAAACTCCCATATATGACATTACCGTTTGACGAAAGTTTTTCAGAGTGATTCCCCCTTTATTTAATAACCCTCTTTTTTGTTCAATTTTTCTAAACATTCTCTTTTTAGTTTTAGTTCGAAGAAGTTTGTGATGAGGAAAAACCACATATCCCAAAAAATCCATTCCCTGATTCGGCTTGCAGATAATAGTTTTATTATGATGCAACTGAAGTTTTAAATTTTCCTGAAGAAAAATTTCAATTCGAGATAATTCGCCCAAATCCGCATAATTCGCGATCACCATATCATCGCAATATCTTGCATAGCACCTGATTTTCAAATTATGTTTTATAAATTGGTCCAATTCGTTTAGATAGATATTAGCAAATAATTGGGATGTAAGATTTCCCAACGGAATTCCTCGAGCCGAATTCTTTGTACTCTCTCTCTCTCTCTCTCTCTCTCTCTCTCTCGATTTGTTTTTCCGCAAAACTATCAATTACTTCTTTAATCAACCATAAAACATCCTCGTCTTCGATTCTCTTTTTTATGAGATCAAACAATATTCCATGATCTATAGACGCGAAGAATTTTTTGATATCGCATTTAATGATTATTGGTCGGCATTTTGTAGAGGCGAATCCCTGTGTTCGCCTAGATCCGGGCAGACACGGGGGTCTGCCCCTACGAATAAATTTTTGCAATCTATTTACCGCCTTATGTGTTCCTTTATTATTTCTGCACGAATAAGAATCGTAAATAAATGTTTTATCAAAAATCGGATATAAAATTCTGTAAATAGCATGATGGACGATGCGGTCGCGAACACAGGCCTTATGGATATGTCTTCTTTTTGGATCGTTGATGAAAAAAGAGGTATAATAGGAATGTTTGTAGGTTTTGGACTTGAGCTCATCGTGAAGTTGAAATAAATTGTTTTCGAGATTCAGCGCGAATTCTTGAACATCACATTTGCTCATTTTTACCTTCTTAAATTCTTTCCAAGAAAGATACAGGTTTTCTATTGAAATAATATTAACAAAAATATCATGACTAGCGCCACTAACCAAACTGCCGATTTTTTTCTCCCCGATGTCATTCATAAAATGATGATTTTTTATAAGGATATTTATACTATGTGCAAGAAATTACCAAAGCACGATCGTTTTGGAGTCGGCAAAAATATTGAGGATGAATCCCTTGGATGTTTAAAAAAAATGATTGAAGCTGCCCTAACGCCTAAGGGATTAAAAAGAGATATAATTCAAAAGGCAAGAATAAAAATAGAGATTTTAAAAAAGCTGATTACACTGTTGGAAGAATTAAAAATAATTGATTACAAGAAATGCATGGATTTACAAAATCAGTTACAGGTGATTTCGAAAATGACTTACAAGTGGATCGTCTCGATCTCGCCTCAAAAAGAACAAGAAGCCCCAGAATAAAACGAGACTTCTCAATTCCAGAAACTTCGGAGCGGGGACGCAGATTGTCATTGTCATTATCGGCACTCGTGTTGTTCACGTTGAGCTTGTCATTGGAGTTCCAGTTGACGATCACAGCATTACCGTCGAGATAGCGCGAACCCGAAATATATCTGATTCCTTCTGTAAATCACCGGCTTTCTTGACTCGAGCTTAGTCGAGAGTTTTTTCAAGATTCCTGCGTTCTCTTCAAACCATTTTGAAGATCTAAGTTTCCGACCAATATCTTTAGAAAAATATATGTCGCGCAGAATCAGATAAGCAGTTTCTTTTTTACGGCAAATCGATATTTGATCTCAGTTTGAAAAACTAAAATCAAACCGATTGTATTAGCCAAAATAACTATACAAAAAAAGAACCCTTTCGTCAAAAAACGATTGGGTTCAATTTAATTCAGGAATTCAGGATTCAGGATTCAGGGATTAAGCTGCCTCAGGCAGCTTTTCAAAAGAAACTACGGAGCGGGGACGCAGAGAGCCATTGCCATTATCGGCACTCGTGCAGAACACGCTGAGCTCGTCATCGGAGTACCAGTGGACGAGAACAGCATAACCGTCGAGATAGCGCGAACCCGAACAGAGCGTCCAACTATTAATGTCCAGATGCTTTCCGGTTTCCCACCAGTAGAAGAGCTCAAGCACGAGTCGCTCTTCGAGGGTGATGCCTTCCCGTATTCGGACGTCATCGCTTTTCTGGCAAGCGTCGAGCGAGATACCTTTATTTTCCTCGTCTGCTTCCACTCGATCGCGCGCTCGGATCGCATAGGTTTCTTCGGTGGTGCGGATTGAGGTAACTTCTCGATCCAGATCATCTTTCCAGCGCCATGCGCCGAATTTTTCTTTGCATTTGGCGAAGAGCTCGTTGCGAGTGAGCCCTTTCAGAACGACAATGAGCCAGCGGAAGTCCTCGGGGTCATCTGGAATCTCAAGATTAGATAAGTCAATTTCTTTCCCGAAGATCTTGCGATAGAAACGCTGCCACTTTTCCAGCAGCTTTTCCCTTTCGATAAAACTCTCAATTGTTCCATTTTGGTACGCGCCCAGAACCTTGATTGCCAACTCAGGTTTCATACCTTCAGGAACGGTGATGTCTCCATGTTTGGCAAAGGGATTTTGCCGTTTTAAAAAAAGTTTAAGCTCATCCCAAAACCCCTTGCGTTTGGACTTAGTCCAAAAATCATTTTGCAAGTCAGCTACTTCTTCAGCCGAAATGCCACCGATCTTGGCTATTTTTTCTTTCTTCGCCATGATCAGCACCACCTTTCTCCCATTTAGGGGATAGATTTGTAATGTTCAAACTGCGAACATTTTCAAGCTAAATTATACCACAAAATTAAAATATTGTAAATATATTTGTTATTAGAGCCAAAAAAGTCTAGGGGTTTACTAGAGTTGTGTCAGGAGAATTATTTGAGTTTGGGCTCTCCGGTGGTGTTACCTCCGGTGTTTTTGGTTCTTCTTTTCCTACTAGAAACTTTGCTCTCCAAGGAATATAGTGTGAATCAAACCGATCATCTTTTACAGTTCCGTCGGAATATGTAATTTTGCGAGTGAAGTAAGCATCGGCACCAGTATGTGCTGTGTCTGTTTGTTTTTTCTCACCTGGTTTTAACTCCGTCGTTTCAATCATGATTGGATCACCCGGAGGAACTAAATTATAAACAGTTGATTTACTAACCTCAACTTTGCGCCCATCGTTAGTTCCATAAAAATCAACAAATAAATCATTACCAGAAATTCTTGTTTGAATTAAAATATAGTTTTTTGTATCGTTAGTAAAAACTAAATCCGGCTTTGGCTGATAGATGGTTGAATCAAATCCAGCTGGTTCATAATAAACTACACGGTAAGCGTGAGCGCTTCTCTCAACGATTGGAAAACCGGCATTTATTGCAGCGCGGAAAAAAGTTGTACTAACCTGGCAAAGACCACCACCATATTCAGGGATAGTTTTATCTTCTTTAATAACTAGCTCTGGCAGATATCCAGTTTTAGCGCTCACTTCGCCAAGATAAGTAATGAAAGAAAAATTTTCACCTGGCTTAATTAATATGCCGTTAAATACTTGCGCACCAACGTCAATATTATGAATTCTGTTTGGAGGAGAATATGCAAAACTGCTCTGACCAGTAGCTACCAATTCTTTAATACCCATTTTATTCATGTCATCTACATTTTGCGCTTTAACCTCCTGGATATTTAATTTAACCGTACCCTTTTGAGTAATAACAGCATTTTTTATTTCTTCAACATTTTCGTCGATCAAAAGTTTTTTTCCGTTTGAACCAATAACAAAATCTGCAACTTTATTATTTTTTATTTCAAATTTTCCATCAACAGATTCTTTATCTATTGATGTGGCTAATTCTTTTAAATATTGACTGAGCACATCGGAATCAAATTCATATGCCATTTCAATATCTCTCTTAAGTACAAAAGAACTTGCCCAGACCTCAAGATTTGTTAAATAGTTTCCCTCTCTCCCAACATACAAAATATCTCTCGCTGTCTTACTGTCATTCCAAGAAAAACCAATATCGCTGATTTTTACATTAATGCTTTTATCCTCGTATCCCAAGATGATCTGATTTTGTAACTCTGCTTTTTTTGCGCTAACTGTTTTATATACCTCTTCTCCGGTCTTCCCTGTCATCTTTGTGCCATAAAAAAATACATTCGGAATAACACGGTCTTTAAATCCCATTCTAAAATAAATTAGAGAAAAAAGAGATAATAATATGCAAACCAAAACAACAACCAATACAGCCTTCGATAAAAACTTTATCAAATTTTTTATTTTTTTTAACATGAATTATTTTTTATTCTTTTCTAATATCTTTAAATAAATATCTCGTGTCTCTTCAGCCATTTTATCCCAAGAAAACTTTTTAATATGGTTCAGCCCTAATTCGATAAATTCTTTGCGCATCTTATGATCTTCTAAAATCATCTTCATTTTTTCTGCAATGCTTTCCGGTAAATATGGATTAAAATATATTGCTGCATTTTCACAAACCTCCGGAAGACAAGAAGTTGCCGAAGTCAAAATCGGTACTCCCGAAGCCATTGCCTCTAGCGGTGGAATTCCAAATCCTTCTGCGAAAGATGGGAATGTACATGCATAGGAGTTTGCCAATAGTGCCTGAAGCTCATCATCTGTAACAATACCCGTAAAAATAATCCTCCCGTCTCCGATATTATCTTTTCTAACCCAATCTTCAAGTGCCGCATAAAATTTTTCTCGCTTTCCAGCCAAAACCAACTTAATATCTTTTTTTTCTTTACTCAAAATATCAAAACCCTGAATCAATCGTTTAAGATTTTTATGTGGAGAAGCATTCCCAACGTAAACAAAATATCCTTGTCTTTTCAGACTGAATTTTTCTGACAATATTTTGAATACCTCAGCCTTCTCAGCGACGGAGAAGCTTTTATCGACTGACTCGTAAGTAACTTCTACTTTATCATTCTTGATTTTATAAGCTATTGATATATCTTTTTTGGAATTATACGAAGGAACAATTACTCTCGTCGCTTTTTTTATCACATCTTTTATCACCCTCTCATATACAAATTGTTTAACTTCATAAATAAAAGGTGGAAGCTTTGAGATTTTTATTCCCTCCTTCGCAGTAATCGAATAGGTAAGATCGTGAATTGTAACGACATATGGTCTACGGTAAAAAATAGATTTGTTAAAGTGGGTAAAGTGCATTAAATCGGGTTTTACACTTTTCCAAATTCTTGGCATCTTAAGTTGTTCGCGAAACCCATACCAGCCAACGTTCGCAAGTACTTTATGAAAATTTGGGTGTTTTGGCTTATATAGATCATAGCCTTCTTTGTATAAGAAAACGTAGTATTCATTCTCTCGATCAACATTTTCAAGACCAGTGATTAATTCTCTACTATAACGCCCAATGCCTCCAGGTATCTGATAAAGACGCGCATCTATGCCGATAATATATTTGCTATTCTCCATTTTTTTCTCCTTTTCTATTTATTATATAAGCCGAACAAACTAAAAACCAAAACATTAATATTAGGTCATTCTTCCAAATTGAACTATCTACCAAGCCTTGACCTATTATTGCTATCATTGAAGACATTAAAACCAGATTAATAACAGCTTCTTTTTTTACGCCTTGTAAACATCTCAGAAAAAATATTGCTAAGATACATAGCAATCCCAATAGTCCCAATAGTCCTGTCTGTAACCAAATATTTAGAAATATATTATGTGGCGTTACTGCATTGGGCGTAATATATTCCGGATAATTTATTCTCGTTTTTGTATACTCGCTAAAATAATTTTGAAAGTTGCCCAGACCAACTCCCAACCATTTATGCTGCAAACCAATATCAAGTGATGTTGTCCAGATTTCCTTACGAATATTATCTGATTGTTCTACACGACTGTTCGGAACTAAACCAAATGAATATGAACCTTTGATTATAAAAAAGAAAGAAGCTAGAAAGCCAATAAGAAACAATGATGGAATAACAAACCTTGATTTCATTTTTATTTTTAAAGAAAGAGAATAGATAGTAATAAAAACTATCCCCAAAATTAATCCGAGCCACGCTCCACGCGAAAAAGTTAAATAAATTGTTGCTAAAAACAGCATCGATAGCAGTATCATTTTTTTATTTTCTTTCCTTGATACTTTTTGAAATGAGAGTGCCAAAATATATATTGGCATTATATATAGGGATAAATAGTTCGGTGATGCAAAGATCGATCTAATTCTGCCGTCCTGAAGCATGCTAGGAAAGAAAAAATATTGTACTAGTCCAACCAAACATAAAACTACCGCCGAAAGTATTAAAGGCTTAAAGCATTTAATTATTTCTGCTTTGGTTTTTATAACCGAACACACTACAAAAAATAATAGTGCTGCATCAAAAAAATATGCTTTAAAGATTCCTAAAGAAATTCTTCTATCAGGCGAAATAAACACTGATGTCGCCCCCCCAATAAAAAATATCAGCCAAGAAATAAAAAAAGGATTCTTAATAAAATCTTTTATAGATTTTTTAATATTTTTGTTTTTTAAAGCGCTAATAAGAAAACAAAATGCCAGTAAATATATTTCCAGCTCTAAGATTGTCGTGGGAACACTAAAAATATTAAATTTAATTAAATAGAGTGGCAAAGAAAATAATACTAAATAAATTAAATTATTTAGGTTAAAGAATCTTGATATTTGATTTTTCAGAATTAATTTTTTCATTTGATATTGCTGTCGCTTAATTACTTATTTTACTGGATTGTTTAAAAACTATTTGCTGCGTCGCAAGTATGAGCCCTATTAAAACCCATATATGCATAATATACAAAGTGGAAAATGTTAGGTATTGAATCATTATTCCTATAAAAGCAAAATTTAATGCTAATAATGTTGTTCGTAAAAACAAATCTTTCGTCTTCTTATAAGCTTTCCACGAATAATAAAATATTGAGAGAATAAAAATAAAAAATACCATAAAACCTGTCAGGCCAAGCTCGGCCAATATTTCCAGGTATTGATTATTTACTATAGCCCAGCCATAATCTGGTGCACTCGTAGGATAACCAGCAAAATATGGACCAAAATTTCCTACACCAATTCCTATGAGCTTGTTATCATTAAAAGCTTCAAGTGCCACGTCATATGCTTCCTGCCGCTCAGTGATTGAACCACCCGTTAAAACATCGTAAACTTTTTTATAATTTTTTTCAAAATCTATGGAGCTTTGTAGCACAGCGTACATCCCTCCCGTGACTATAACAAGAAATGTAATAATGCCCAACAAGTAAGGTATATTCGTACGACTGAATATCGATCTAATTTGAAATATAAAAATTAACACCAACACAACCGCAAGAGAAGCTATTGCGCCTTTTGAGATCGTCAAAACCATAACTCCAATAAATAATAAGAAAAGTAAAACAAAATACCAGCTCTTTTTCTTTTCAACTTTTTTCATCAAAAAGAAAAGTGCAACCATTATTGGTACCATTAGATAATTAGCAAAATATAATGGTTCAATAAAAGTAGATTGAATTCTTGGAAAACCAAGGACTAATTTATCATATCTTTCTGATAATCCTGTTATTGCATTCGGTAGACCAAACATACCGCCAACAAATTGGAATAAACCAAAAATGGAAAAAACAACGGCAGAAGATAACAACACCTTAATTGTTTTCTGTAATTTTAGTTTATTATCTATTACAAATACGGTCATATACGGCACAACAGTCATAAATGCGAGAAAACAAATCACAACTACACCTCTCATTCTGTCGCGAGCAAAATATAATGAGAAAAGGCAAACGCATAGAAACAAAGTGTAATAAAATAATGGGATAGGTAAATTTATATTAAATTTCTTTTTATATAATGAGTAAAAAATGTAAATTATAAATATTAATATAACCAATATCTGGCTTAGCCGAATATTCATGCTGCCAAAAGCAAAGCTACCAATACGTTCAAGTGGTAAGAAAAAAATAGCAGTTAAGAATAATATGTATGCGGATTCAATTATCCCCTTATATTTAATTTTTGATATCATTTTTTCCTCCTAATTCATTAAAACATTCGACCAAGCTATTTGCTGCCAAAAACCAACTGAACTTTTTTACTTGGCTAAAGCCTTTTTCAATAAGTTCATCTTTCAAGCCTTCATTTTCCAATACCTTTCTTATCTGCTCACTCATCTTCGCAACGTCAAAGGGATCAGTATATAATGCTGCTTCTCCGCCTACCTCAGGAAGTGAGGCTGTGTTTGAACTGACAACAGGAACACCGCAAGCCATAGCTTCTAGAATAGGTATACCAAATCCTTCATAGAAGGATGGCTGTACATAAACACTTGCCGCGCTATAAATATATGGCAGTTCTGATTCATCAACATAACCCGTAAAAGTAACGTTGGGTTCTATTGAATATTTTTTGATTAATTGTCTAACTCCTTCACTGTATCTCTCGTCCTCTTTACCAACTAAAACTAATTTATACTCTTCTCTTAGATATTCTGACAATTTTACATAAGCCAATACTAAAGCTTTTATATTTTTGTGCGGTTCGTTGCGACCAACATATAATATATATTTTTTATTAACTCCGTATTTTTCTTTTAAAAGCCTTTTGGCGCTTCGTGAATCAATTTTACGAAAACTCTTTGATACTCCCATATAAATCATTTTTATTTTCCTTGACGGAACATGAAACATCTTTATTAGATCGCGTGAAGTATTAATTGATATAGTAACAATCTTGTCAGCCCTTCTTAGGACAATTCTTGGCGCAAGACGAATTTTATGATAAAGCTTTCGTGTAAGGCTCATTTTAAAATATGGATAAAAGAAATGCATCAAATCAAAAACAGTCAAGATAACTTTTGTTCTTTTTCTAATAAACGGCGATGTAAAATAATATGGCACATAATAAACATCGATCTCTCTCCTGTTTAGAATTTTTGGAAGTTGAAATAGGTTGTCAAAACTTAAAATACCAAATGGTAATATCAAAACCTTTACAGTCTTTTTTATATATCTCAAATAGAATAAAACAAAATCTTTCATTTCTTTATCATCAAAAATCAACATATAATCATTTTTTCTATCTGCACTCAAGACTTCTTTCAGAAATTCCAATACTACCCGCGATATTCCCGCTGGATTTTTATCTCTAATTATCCGACAATCAAAAGCTATTAGCATATAAATTAATTACGAATTTAAAATATTAAATATTTTTTTTGCAGAACTCTCCCAAGAAAATTTTTCTAATTGTTTATATCCTTTTTGTATTAAATCTTCCCTTATATCTGAATTAATAATAATTCTTTCAATGGCAACTTTTATGCTTTCTATATCCTCCGCTACACAGTATAGCGCAGCATCTCCACCAACTTCCCGCAATGAAGAATTATCAGCAGTTACCACAGGCACACCACACTTAAATGCTTCCAAAATAGGCATACCAAAACCTTCATAGAAAGACGGGAAAACAAATAGTGAAGCACCACTATATAAACAAGACTTATCAAGTTCACTAACATACCCAGTAAAAACTACTTTGTCATTAAGGTTTAGCTTTTCGACCGTTGAAAATATTTTATCATAATACCAACCCTTGCCTCCAGAAATAACCAGTTTATATTTATTTTGTAAATCGTCCGGAAGAATATTATAAGCTTTAATAATTCCTTCAATATTTTTCCTTGGTTCTAGTGTCCCAACAAAAAATAAATAGCTTCCAAGAATTCCATATTTAGTCTTTACCTTCTCTATTTGTTCATTGTCCGTAATTTTTTTGATATCTTCCGGACATCCAAGATAAACCACTTCCACTTTTTCTTGCGATATACCATAATATTCAATAATTTCTTTTTTAGCATTTTCGGAAATAGTAAGCACTTTATTGCTTCTTTTTACCGCAGAACCGACATATCTTTTTAAAAATTGAAGGTTTTTCTTTTCAGAAAATTGAGGGTATTTTATATAAGAAAGATCGGGAATCAAAAGAATCCTCTTTTTTGTATTTACTGGAAAGTCTACAAAATTTGAGAAAAAAAAGGAATTTGTTTTACCAATTAAGATCCTCGCGGATGGAAAAAAAACATATTTCCATAAAAAATTAAATCCTCTTTGAATTATTCTGGGCAGCCTTAAAACCATTACGTTTTTTTCTTTAATTCCAAAACCTTCCCCAAGAAAAAAGAACTTGATGTTTTTATCAAAACGAACTATATAAGGTAATATATTGTTTAGAATATATCCGACACCTGTTTTATTTTTTGTGGGTATTCGCGTATCAATTCCTATTATCATTTATCAAAAATCCCTTCTAAGTTTTTCATCATAACATCTAAGCTAAATTTTTCTTTAACTCTTCGCAGAGCATTACCCTCAATTTTTTGTTTCAATTTTTTATCCGATAATATTTTGGATAAGTAATCGGTAAGCTCTTTTTCGCTACCTGGCGTAAAAAGAAAACCATTCACACCTCTTTCAATAATTTCTGGGATACCACCAATCTCACTAGCAACAACAATTTTCCCTACGGCCATTGCCTCAATAATTGCGATGCCAAATGATTCTCTGACCTTCGAAGGCAAGACAAATACATCCAACATATTCAAAAAAAGTGGTATCTCATCTTTATTTTTAAATCCTAAAAAAATCACCCTCTTCTCAATTCCTAATGAGCGAACTAATCCTTCTAATCTGTTTTTTTCCGGACCATCTCCCGCCAACATAAGATAAAGATACTCGAACCGCCGAGATAAATTATAAAAAGAATTAATTAATGTATCTAAACCTTTCTCATTATGTAACCTTCCATCAAAACCAATGATTCGAGATTCTTTATAAAAACCCATTTTCTTTTTTTCATTCTCAATTATCTTGAGATCAAATTCCTTAAACCTATCTAAATCAACTCCATTATAAATGACCTCTATCTTTCCCGGATCAATTTTTAAATCCTCCATAATTTCATCTTTTACTGACTTAGAAATAACAATGATTTTATTAGTGTATCTCGATTTTTTAATATATGCTTTTTTAAAATAACTTTTTACAAGCCAAGGACGAATTGAAAGATGTTCAATCCAAAAAACTTTATAACCCAAAAGTCTGGCAACTCTCGTTGCAAATATTTTTTCATTCAAGCTTTGAAAAACTACAATATTTTTTCTGTCTTTTTTTCTATTAATAACAAATATAAAGAAAAACTGAATTATATTAATAGGTAACATTAGAAAATATAATGGTAGATATCTTTTCGCGCCCACTTCATTACCCCAATAAATTTTCGTGCATTTTATTCCTTCTTTTCGTAATTGTTTTAAAAGCGGAACGTAATTAGAATAAAATTTCAATCTATAACCGAGCTCTTTAAGCTTTTTTCCAATAACAAAGTTGAACCCTTCCCCCCCACCAAGAGCTAATGAGAATTTAAAAATTACCACATTTGGTTTTTTACCCATTAATGTTTATCTCCCTAATAATTTAAAAACCATTTCTTTTTTTACTCCACCAATAGCATATAATACTATAAGATAAATAAAAGCACCGAAAACTATAACGATAAATAAATTCAACGATTTGCATAGATATAATGCGCCACCCATTACCAAGGAAGCAAAGAAGGATTTTAGAAATACATTAAACCGAGGTACAAGTTTTAAGTTTTTATAAACAATAATATATGCCGAAATACAAACAAAAAGTTCTGTAAAAACAGTTAAGAATGAAGATCCTATATAGGAGTAATAAGGGATTAACAAAAGATTACCACAAATATTAATCAAAACACTAGTTATATATACCCAAACAAGTTTTTTTTGCAAACTCGAAGCTAAAATAAAATAATTAAAAATATTACTAAAAAATATTATAAATACAGCAAAAATTAAAATTTGCAAAACCGTAATTGATGCTGTAAACTCTACACCCAAAACTAATATAACAAGAGGACGGGCAATAAACAATATACCAACCAATATAGGAAAAACCATTATCGACATAAAATCAAAAGAAGTATGAAAACTGTTTACAAAACGAGAGTCACCGTCTTTTAGATATTTTGCTGCCAGTGGAAATACTGATCCCATAAACATTGCTGGAATCGTAATTAGAATTTCTAAAATTTTGTAAGGTGCACCATAGATACCAACAGCATTACTGTCTTTCATTATAGAAAGCATAATTGTGTCAATTTTAAAATATATTAAACCTAAAACAATAATTATCCCTAAAGGAATCGCCTCTTTTAATATATGCGCACAATATTTTTTATCAAATTTTAGTTTAAAAGAAAAAAATCTTTTAGACATTATATATGAAGCTAAAAACATAACTAAGTTTGCGATAACATTTGCTAAAATAAAATATTCAAGTGAAAGCTTCATGTTTATAGAAACCATAACCATAATAAATAGAGTAATTCTTCCTATAACATCGCTGATAACCATTTTATCCATACGTAATTTAACTTGGAATATACTAACAAAAAGCTGATTGCATAAAACAAATAAACTGAAAAAAGATCCTATGAATATACTAAGTTTCACAGAAGCACTATAGGCAGGCACAAGATAACCAACCACAGATGCTACAACCAAAAAAATAATGGCAAAAAATATTCTCAACGTAAAAATGTTCCCCATTATTTTTTCCGAATCATCAGGATTTTTTGCCATTTCCCTCACTGCAACAGTAAAAAAACCCATATCTGCAATAATGGAAAAAAATCCTAGAAAAGCAAAAACGGTCGTGTAATCACCATATCCATTCACACCAAGATAACGCGCAAGATACGCTAGCATAACAACTGAAATAACAGTCGTGATAGCTTTGCCAATTACTTGGATAATCGTATTTAAAGCAACCCTCCGAGTATAATTTGCCATAGATTATTTACGAATTAAAATTTTTTTTATTAAACGAAGAAGATTTGATAAAATAGGAATACTCATAATAAATTTCCTTACCTGTAATTTTAAAGGGTATTTCTTTTTTATTTTTGAAACATCCTCCTTTGAACCGATATAAACAATATTATTTGCATCATCATAACGAAAATAGTGATCACCAAATTTTGACAATTCCTTTTTCGACCAATTTGCCCTGTGCGTTTCATATGTATTTTTGAAGGCATCTTCTTGTAACCCAATATCTTTCGGAATAGAAATAAGAACACCTCTATTATTTTTTAATATCTTTTTTATTAAATCTACACCTTGCTCTTTTTCGAAATGTTCCAAAACATCTATTAGCAAAACGAGGTCATAGTTAAGTTCATTGCGATCAAGTATTTCCGCAGCATTACCTATATACATATTGTCATATACAAAATCGTGAACAGGGGTTAAGTATTCTGGAAAGGCTTCAATACCATCGACTCTTCTTAAAAACTTTTTATATTCTTCTCTGCCATCCCAAAGCTCAAGATATTCTCGACATAAAAAACCATATTTACCAAAACCCACCCCTACATCTAAAACTGATTGAGGATTGAGATTTATTATGATATCCAATATTTTCGAAACCTGATTATGATGACTTGAAGGCATGTTTAAAATTACTAGTAATATAAATATATTTTAGCATAGAAAAGCGATAATTTCAATTTATCTTGCTTCCTTATCCACTATGTTACCATGTATATATACGAGAGCAAAAAATATCATCGCAAGTATCTGAGATTGTCTTATATCCCAGAAACAGTGGTCAAAAAACATATAAATAACCACCACGAAAAAAATACATTTTAAGTATAAAGGAACTTTTTTAATGTTGCGTCCTAATAAATATATAAATGATAAAAAACTAAGTAAGCCGAACCAGCCTATTTCAGCTAGAACTAAAAAATAGGTATTATGAGCTGGCTCAGCCATCCATAAAGGATAACCGGTTAAAAGATATGCTTCTTCAATAACAAAATTACCAATCCCGATACCTAGAAAATGGCTCTTTATCATGATCCATGCTTTTCCAAATATTATCATTCTATCGTTAAATGATTGCCAAAAGGTCTGATCAAAAGGATTTATTCTCCATAAAATTGCGGGGAAAATATAAGCGGCGATAATGGCAACTAAAACTACAATTAATGAAAAATAAGGTAAAAGTTTTTTAAACTTTTTGGTATTGAACCTAATTTGTTTAAAAAACATAATTCCCCAAGTTATAAATGTAAGCAGCCAAAGAACCCTCGAAAAAGTAAGCAATAACGCTATCGAAATAAATACCAAAAAAATAAAAATAAATATTTTATAGATTCTATCTTTGTAATTAAATAATAAGTGTAAGGCTATAATACCAGCCACAACCAAAAACAACGCCAATATATTGGGGTGTGAAAATGTCCCATAAGGCCTTATATGTTTTGCCGCTCCGAACATTATTTTTGCAACACCATCGATTTTTGAGGATAAAATCTGCTCACCGATTTTTGATAAACCAATCGAGCCATTTTTTATAAATTGTATAATCGCAATAATACTTTGTAAAAACATTGCGAGAACAAAAGTGTTAAAAAATATAAATAAATTATTCTTATTTTTTAATCTATTTATTATAAAAAGAAAAAGACCATAAAGAATAACTAATATAAATATATAGTATAAACTAATCAACTTATCAGTACTATAAAAAATAGATGTCAGAGAAAAAACGATTATTCCCAAATAAGACAAAGTTATCTTCCAATTACAAATGATGGGTTCCTCTTTTTTAAAAATAATTTCTATGACCCAAATAATGAATATAAGCAATAAGAAAAAATCAAAAACATACACTGAATAGGTAAGATAATCTATATATCTTCCGTCAAGAAAAGAAAAATCTGAGTAAATATTTAATTTTTTAAAAAAAGGAAGGCAAAATGTAAACAACAATAAAAATAATATGGATATATCCACCTTTCCAATATAATTAAAAATTTTAACAAATATATTCTTCATGAATTTAATATTACTCTTTTTTCAACAAAAATAAAACAAAAATCCGCTTTCAATTCTGATAGCGGATTTTTGTTTCAGAAGAATAAAGAACTACTTCTTCTTTTTCTTAGCTGCTTTCTTTTTTACAACTTTCTTAACAGCTTTCTTAACAACCTTCTTTTTCTTTTTTGCTGGCATTGTAGTTTCCTTACTAATATTTATTTTTATTTTTGTCTTACGCGATTTCGTAAGATATTACTACAAATATATAACTTTTAAATTTTATTGCAAGTACTTTTTTATAAAATTAATTTCCTAAATTAAAAATATTTTTGAAAATATTTTTTTCATTTAGTTCATCTAGATTAAATGCATTTTCCAGGGTGAAATTACCCACCATTGTTCTTTTGAGATCCATTAGCACAGCTCCGGTTTTTAGTTTTTTGCCAATATCATGCGTTAACGAACGAATATATGTACCACTGCCACAATTTATTTTTAATTTAATATGTGGAAATTTATATGAGATTAAATTAATTTTATAAATATTAACCTTATTTTTTTTCATTTTAACATCAACGCCTTTACGTGCTAATTCATATGCTCTTCTGCCCTCGATCTTTTTTGCGCTAAATATTGGGGGTGTTTGAAAAATCTCTCCTGTAAAAAATTTTAATATATTTTTTAATTCAAATCGCGTTGGAATTTTTTTTATGTTCTTTTTTTTAATATCTCCCTCCATATCATATGTATTACTGGTTTTGCCCAGCTCAATATCTGCAATATATTGTTTATCGCTGTTTATTAAAGTTGAAATTTTTTTAGTAGCACTCCTTCCAACTGCACAAATCAAAACACCAGTAGCCAAAGGGTCAAGAGTCCCACAATGCCCTACTTTTTTTATTCCGGTAACTTTTCTCAATTTTGCAACAACGCCAAAAGAAGTAATTCCCTTTGGCTTGTTAATAACAATAAAGCCTTCTTTTTTCATTTCAGAGATCTTTTCTTTATAAGAAATTTTATTATTTTAGCACGTATAAATACGCCAACTGAT
Organism: Patescibacteria group bacterium; assembly: GCA_022703645.1. Lineage (GTDB taxonomy): Bacteria > Patescibacteriota > JACPGU01 > JACPGU01 > JACPGU01 > JAKLDG01. The sequence goes on from JAKLDG010000001.1 coordinate 740,363, forward strand.
GGAAATAATGAAACAACGACTATTAGAATTATTATAGGTAGAATATATCGATCAATATCCGGGACTATATTACCAAGGAAAAAACCAGCTAATGTTACTAAAGATGACCAGAGAAAAGCGCCAATCACATCGAAAAATAAAAATTTTTTGTAGTCCATTTTACCCGCACCCGCAGAAAGAGGAGCCAAGGTACGCACAAAAGGAATGAAACGTGCAAATAACATTGTTTTAATTCCGTGCTTCTTATAAAATTCTTCTGCTTTATCTAAATTTTCCTTTTTTAAAAATTTATTCTTCCGCTCTTCTGTAAAAACTTTCTTACCAAGTTTATGCCCTAGATAATAGCCAAAATTATCGCCGAGAATTGCTCCGAAGAATATCAATGGTACAAGTACAAAAATATTTAAAAAACCTTGTGATGCTAAAAAGCCTGCCGTAAAAAGGAGGCTATCACCAGGTAACATAAACCCAACCATAATACCTGATTCAGCAAAAACAATACCAAAAATACCAAGATACCCCACAGTTTTAATTAATATAATCAAATTGTCACCACTAAAAATATCCATGGCATCATTATACCCCAAAAAAATAAATTTATAAAGAACGCTTTTGGGATATTTTTTTATTTAAAACGCTTATATTATATTTGTATTTACTCATTGTAGCCCACACATCACCGTTTTTTTTAATTTTTTGAAAAATATTTTCTATATTAAATTCTTGAGAATTAAATTTTTTCTTTATTAAATCGTCCCAACTAATTGGCGCTGCAATCGGCGCACCTTCTTTAAGCCTTACCGAATATGGCGCAACAGCTGTCTGCCCGTATGAATTACGAAGATAGTCAATAAATACTCTTCCTTTTCTTTTCTTTTTAGAAATCAGTGAGGTGAGCTGATCAGGAAAATCATTACTCAACATCTCAGCTACCTTTTTTGCAAATTTTCTTACTTTCCCAAAATTTATTTTACCGTCCAAGGGGATAACCACATGCACACCACGGGATCCTGTTGTCATGAGAAAAGTTCGAACATCTATTCTGTCAAAAAATTCTTTAATTATAAAAGCAGCATTTCTAACTTTGTCAAAATTATTTGTCCTTTCTGGTGGATCAAGATCGAAAACTAGACGATCAGGATTTTTTAAATTATTTATTTTGCTATTCCAAATATGAAAAGTTATAAAACCTTCTTCAGCCAAGTACGCAGGAACTGCAAGATTATTACAAACAACATGTTCAACACTACCTCTAAATTTTTTTACAATAAAAGAGCCGACCCATGAAGGAAAATATTTCGGCCTGTGCTGCATATAAAAAATTTCTCCAGTTAGCCCATTTGGCGCCCTCATCATATTTATGGGACGACCGCTTATATAAGGAACCATCAGTACTGCAACTTTAACATAATAATCAATGAGATCTTTTTTGGTAATTTTATCCTTTGGAAAAAAAATCTTATCGAGTTTTGTACCATTAAAATTTTTTTTACCAATTATATATTTTTTGTTTTTCATTTATTAAAAATCTAAATTTTCTACTTCTTCCATAACTTTCGTTACCTCATCAAGTGGAAGACTATAGATTTTGGAAAAAATTATCGCTGCTTGGTATACAACCATCGGCAATCCATTCTGAGTTTTTAATCCTCTCTCCTTTGCCATATGAATTAATGGCGTATCCTCACCTTCTTTTCTAAGTATTACATCTGTGATAATACAATCTCTAGATAAAGCATTAAATACCTTTTCCGACTCAGAAATATTTTTTGTGATATCCCCTTCAGCTTTCGCTAAAGCACAATAGTTTTGCATTTCGCCAATTTCACCTTTTCTTGAAACGTTAACAATAATATCGGCTCGCGCAGCTTTGAAAGCTATTGTATCCTCACCACCAAACGCTACTCTTTCCGATTCTTGCAGTGAATAAAAACTATTAATATCTTTCACTAGTTCTTCAGCATTTGCAATCGTACGGTTTGCGATAAAAATATTTGCACCCTTATCAATTAAAGCAAAAGCGATAGCATTCGCAGTCCCGCCAGCGCCAATCATTAATACTCTTTTACCTCGAATTACGTCACCATTTTTTTCTAATAATTTTTCCAACCCCTTAACATATCCTTCTCCATCCGTATTATACCCAATCAATTTTCCTTCCGCATTTTTTTTTACGTAATTTAAAGATTTTATCGCCGCAACCTTATTATCTAATTCGTCAACAAATCGAAATGCTTTTTCTTTAAAACCAACTCCACATCCTCCACCCTGATATTTATCATCAATTTTCAAAACTTTTAATATATATTCAACATCATCTGGATTCGCTATCATCATAACATTTTTTGTATCAATACCAAAGTGCTTATAGGCGCTATTCCATAAGCGCGCTGTTCGCGCAGGATAGTCTTTTGCTAATAATGGTAGCGTATATTTATCAGCATTAATATCCTGAGGATTTTCCATTGGCGATTTAGCAATATTGAAAATGCCTGTACGAAGCAAATCCTCTGCGTTCTTCAAATCTTCAATATATTCAAATTTCACAGCAGTAACTATTTCATCTGCTTTGAAATCACTATACTTTGAACGAATATAATCAAAGCATTCTTCTCCAGACTCACATTCCATCAAAAGAGATCTTAATTCCTCTCTTGAAAATTCAGAAAACTTTTTTGTAATACTGCCTGTTATAACAACAATTCTTTCTAATGAATCATCAAAGGAACTATCTTCACGTTGAAATTTTATTTTCACAAAACGACCTGGGATGTAACCACCTTTTGGATCTTCTGTATCCACAGACCTATCACCACGGCGCAGCGTACCCCATAACCTTCCTTTTTTAACTAAAGTAACATTTTCTACATCATTTGCATCAAATCCGAGCCAAGTTGCTGGTCTTGGACTTTGCGCTTGTCTTTCATTTTTTTCTATTTTTACATTTTGATCATCCATAAAATATTTGTTACTCTTAAATTATTTTGAACACCATGGAGGCATCATCCAAGGACCTGATGGGGGACAAATTTTAAAAACCCACATAATAATAACAATTAATAAAATTAATACAACAAAACCACCAATAAAATATAAAATCATTCTTATAATTTGGATGGGGGCAGATTTTGGTTCATTGTCCTTTGAAATCACTCCAGTCGTTTTTGAAAAACTATTAGAGGCTCGCGCTTTCAACTTTCTTTCATTTTTTATCTTCTCAACTTCGGAATGTTCTCGTAAAACTTTATAAACTTTAATATCATCTGGAATACCCTTCAAATGACGTACGCCAATTTCAACTGCAGGAATTTCATTTTTATTCATTGAAAGATAAACTGATTCGGAAAAATAAACTTCGTTTGCTTCCGAGATCGACTCTATTCGAGATGCAATATTAACTGCTTCGCCAAAATAATCCTCGCCTTTTATATTGACTTCACCGCTATTAATACCAATTCTAATCTCCATTTTATTTTCATCATCCGTCTTCACATTATATTTTATTAACTCTTCTTGAATTTTTACTCCGCATAAAACCGCATCGGTAGGACTATCAAAAACAACCATAAAAGCATCCCCAATTGTTTTAACAACATTCCCATGAAATTTCTCAAAAATCGGCCGTACTAATTCTTCTTGCTTATCTAATAATTCCTCAAGCTGTTCTCGAGTATGAATGGATGTACGGCTTGTAAACCCTTTCATATCCGTAAACATAATTGTTAGATGTTTTGTTTGCATATTGAGATATTCTACTATTAGATTTGGATATTACTACCTATTATACCAGTAATTTTATAAAAATAAAATAATGTACCAAACTCCGCATACGGGTCTGCAACCCCTTTAACAGGCAATGTTAGGGCTTTTCCTGTGGGTCATTCTGACGGGGGTGGGTCGGGGTCTTTAACCTGAAAATGAGACAAATGAGACACTATAAAAAGGGGTTGTCTCATTTTGCTTGACTTACTATATATATTGTAGCATACCTTGTGGTTTGTCTACTTTTGGTTTCTTAGCCTTTTTGCCCTTCCCTTTAGCCTTATATAAATTCTGTCTTAATAAAAGATTATTGAATCTACGGTTGTTCTAAAGAATGCTCCTGGCTCAAGTTTGTTATCGCAAATACCGAGCATGCTCAAACTTATTTTTTCAGATACAACAACGCAAAAATTTGGAGTATTATCCCCGCTCGTCGATGTCGTAGTGTAATAAAGGTCAATCCCATTTTGGCTCTTAAGGTACTGATAGCTATTATAATCACCATGATCTTTTGCGGTATCCGACCTTATCAGGTCAAACTGATAGGGGGCTGTTAGAAGGTTTAAGTCTATTATTCCCAGTTCTTTGTCGTTGATTCTGTATTGCGTGTTGTCTAAAGTAAGTTCCGCAGTAACCGGCATTATTAAACTCAGTTTATTCTCAATATTTTTTCTAACCCAACCCTCTTGTGTATTACTTAATTTATCATTGGTATTGGTTTGATTATTATCAGTCGAAACTGGATTAGAACCTTTAACAATTATATTTACCGAGAAATTTCCTTTACTAAAGGTGGTTGTACCATTCTTTTGGGCTTCAAGAGCGTGATTGATATTAGATGTCCCCGAAAGATCTGCGGAAACCATCTGCAATATGCCTTTGTCATAAATCGGCGTAGCACCATCATTAGGCGAAATTATCTCAATAGTATCACCGACATTTATAGTTGTTGTGGAATTATTTTCATCAATAAAGATTAGATTATGGTCGCCTTGGGGAAAAATCTTCTGCTTTTCTGGTGCAGTATTAGTTTTTTCAATAGAGTTGGCTTGTGGGTTTGTTTTATTAAGCAGAACTCGTTGTTTATAATAATATATTCCACCAATAATAGCTCCAGCCAAAACAATAATCGCAAGAACGATGATTAAAATTTTTTTAAAAAGTTTTTTGTTCTTCATTGTTTTTTCTCCTATTCTTAATTTTTCTTATAACTAAACCAAATAAAATTCCAATCAACCCCCAAAAAATAATAGTAATTACTGACGCTTTAATGCCGAGCATATAAGTATGTGTTTCTACTAAAAAAGAAATAAAGGCGATAGTCCAACCAAATATTCCCTCAAAAAGTATTCTCCCAATAAGAGTTCCTTCGGCCGACAAACCTTCCAATTTAGGAAACAAAAAGAAGACAATAAGGGGAATGATAATTTGAAATAAAAACCCAAATAGATTACCCCATAAGAAATCTTTATGCCAGTTTTTTAGTTTTGGAATATATTTTTCCATTTTTCTTTCTCCATTCACTTTCTAATATACTCATTGGAATTATATTGCGATATTTACCATCATAAAAAAATCTTTCTCTAAGCAATCCTTCTTTTACAAATCCGATTTTCTCATAAGCTCTGATAGCACGAGGATTGTAATCAAAGACCCCGTTACCAGCTAATCGCACATGATGAAACTTCAATTTTTCAAAACTGTATTTTAGAATGGTGTTTATTGCGTCACTCCCATACCCTCTCCCCCAATAATTTTTATCTCCTATTGAAATCCCAAAACTTGCTCCAAGATCTTTTTCTATCGGGAAAAATAATAAACTGCCAATGTGTGTGCCATCCTTTGTATCAATGGCAAAGCTCATCTCCTCTTTATTTTTCTTTGCTTTTCGTATCCATTCTTTTTCCTCTGCAAGTGTTACACCATGCCGATTGGCAAATTTATTTACTTCCGGATCCGCCAACCATTTAACAAAGCGAGGGGCATCGCTCATTCGTAGTGGTCTTAAAATTGTTTTTTTGCCTTTTAATATCATAGATTTTCTAATTTATATTCCCACCCCGGTTGCCATTGCCAAGGATCGGTTACGGCCTTTTTGAGGGGGACTTTGTTTATTAAGTATTCCAATCCATATTGAGTAGCTCTGTGGCCAATAATCATAACTTTTTTGCCATCATAGTTTTTTAATAGGTCTTGTAGAAAACTTTTCATCCTCTCGGCTGTTTGTTCATAGCTTTCACCATTAGGAAAAGGAATTGATATTCTGTTACCTCTTTCTACTTCTACCTCTTTACTTGAGTGTTGGGTAAGGTCTCCATAATCACATTCGTTTAATCTTTTATCTTTAATAATCGGAAATTTATTACCAAAAGCTATTTCTGCTGTTTTATATGATCTTTGTAAATCAGAACAAAAAATAGCATCAAAACTTTCGTTCTCATATCGTTTGCCTAACCCTTTTGCTTGTTCAACCCCAAGTTCTGATAATTCAACGTCATACAATCCAGAAGATAGATGTTTTTCATTGTCGATTGTTGTTCCGTGGGATTCAAAAGTTATAGTTACCATAATTAATTTGTTAGTTTTAAATACTTTCTAATACCTCTTTTACAAGAGGTATTATCTGTTTGCGCATGAGAATACCTTCTTGCTTAGCAACTCCATTATCAAATCTAACATTTAATGCAATTTCTAAAACTTTTTGCATATCCTCATCAACAGCAAAAAACTCATTATATGCGTCAACTAAATCTATAAAAGTTATAAAAACCAAATCTAATGATTCTGATTTTTTTATTTCCTCAAGAGCCTTCTTCAACAACTCCATATTTTTTTGAACAAAATCATCAACTCCTACTATTTCTAACTGGGCGATACCAATTGTTTTTCCGTTGAAAGTAAACTTGGCCAAATCATCGATCATGATATCCTCTAGTGGTCGATCAAATGATGATTTGGCGATAAACATATCGCGAATGAAATTATCTGAAAGTTCAAATTTAGTTTTGAGCCAATCAGCCATTTTGCAATCTCTGTCAGTGGTTACTTTAGACTGGAAATTTACGGTGCTAGAAACAATTGCCAAAAAAAGAAGGGTAGCTGACTCTTTAGAAGTATTTAGTCCACTATTGTAAAATCTTTCCGCCACTAGAGTTGCGGCTGAACCAACTAATTCAATTTGTATTTTTGCATTGGCAAACTCTGATGCATCGTTTATCTTGCGATGATCAATAATTTCAATCACTTTTTCAGGATTTATTTTGTTTGATAGTTCATTTAAGTTGCTAGTATCAACAAGGATTATATTGTCTGATTGCTCAATTATGTTTTCAACGTCATCAAGGGCTGGAATATTAAAAGCATTCGTTACAAATTGAGCTTCTATTTGAGGTATACCAAAAATAGTCGCGGTAGCATCTTTGTTTTCGGATCGCAATAATTCAGAATAAGCAAATGCACAAGCAACACCATCCAGGTCGGGGTTTTTGTAAGAAGTTATTATAGTTCTCATTCTTTAAAAATTAAATCTTTATTTCTCTATTATATATCTTTCCAGAAATTTTATCTAATTTTTTTATTAGAGATATAGCAAAGCTCGGCAAAAAGCTTTTAAAAATCATCAATGAAAAAATTACATATATTATAGTCAGAAAGTTGTTTGAAAAAATAACCTTTAATAAATGAGGTCTATAATTTAAGAAATAAAAAACAACAAAAACAATGAGGTGGATGAAACTATATGAGAATATTGGGACTGGCTCGGTCTTTAATCCAAAGAATTCTACCTCGCTATCTGCAATCTTCATTTGGCTTAATGACTCTTCTGTTTGACCAAACTTATTTGCAGGATTTTTCTTAAAGGCTTCCTCAAGATATCTTGAAATACGACCATATGGAATTTTCCTGCCAGAAATCAATAAAAGTATCAAAACTAATAAATTCGCAATCTGCTCAATTAAATATGAGATGAGATTTTTCCATGCTACTTTTGCTCTCAGATACATTCCTCTCCATGTTTTAGTTGGTTTAATATGGAGAGAATATATCTCATTTATTATATCGCTACCAGATGCAATCTTGCCTTTTTTATAGAATATATTAGTTTTTAAATCATAAAAATAATCATCTCTTGATATTAAGTCTATCGGTTTAAATTTCTTCCTCTTTATATATCTGTCATCAATAATATATGTACTATTGTCTTCTCCTACTAGATCAAAGGAAGCTCTGACCCTTAATGGTACTTTATCACTCTCTAGCCCTACCTTATCATCAGGAAGAATAATATGAATAAGCGTTGTATATTTCTTGCCCTCTAAAATCTTGATTTTTCTCAGTATCTTTTCATCACAATCTTTTCTAGCACTAAAGCCTATCTTTGTATCATTAAGAAAAACTGGATTGATAAATCCATTGCTTTCTAGCTCAAAAGAATCTCTAAATTTTTTCCTGATTGCTTCAATGTCCATAATTATAATTTCATTTTATCTGCTTATTAACTAATTTAATAAGATCTTCTTCTCTCTCATATCCCTTAAGTCTCCCTGATAAAATACCAAGCCTATAATTCACACCTTCACTCATTAACTGCCAGTTGGTATTTAAAAGAGTTTTCTTGATCAATTTTTCTAAGTCCTTTCTACTATTATACTCCTCTCGACCGCTTTTTTCATCCTGAATGGTAAATGAGACTATAACCGTATCGATAATTTCTGTATTTATAAATTTCAGCTTGTTGTAATTTTCTTTTTTTAATTTCTTGTTTAAAAGGTTTTCGAGGTCGGAAACTTTGAGTTTTTGAAGTTTTGCAACTGCATCGTAGATATGTTTATTCTTTTCTTTTTCTTTCATCTCTTCTATATCCTTACTAACCGTTGCCATATCCTGTTTGAACTTTATATACTTCCATCCTTCCTCATCGCTAAGACAATATTTTTCTTTGTCTTGTAAGTAATCTGAATCCTTCTTATCCGTGTCTTTGTTTTTAATATGAACTGATTCTTTTCTATCACCACAATCAGGACAGCTATAAATTGTTTTCATCTTTATTTTGGAATCTTTAAATTCTACATTTAATATTCCTCCGCATTTTTTACAATAATCACTTTTTGCTTCAAATTCTTTGCCATCTTCCCAAAAAGCTCTTCGTTTATCACACTTAGGACATTGATAGAAAAATAATACTAAATCGATATCAGCTTTTTCTCGGCTAGACAAATATTTCCTGCCATCTTGATCCATTTCGTTTTGGCAAAATAAACAAGGAATTGGGGATGGGGCTTCAGTATCTCTCAATTTATCATCTTTTGCTTTATCCGATTCCATCCATTCTGCAATCACAGATTCTTTTCTTACATATCGTTCACCAGTTGTGAAATAGATCCATAGTTTCCAAACATACTTGTGAGCTGAGGCTTTTTCACCAGTATATTCTTTTACCTCTTTTGCAAAATTCTTTTCAATTCTTCTGCATTGCTCAACAGTATGCTCATCATAGAGATCGCTATAGTATATTTTTGGTTTGAGGTAGGTGATCATTTATAAAGAATTTATTTTTTCAATTGTTTTTTATTTTTAAAATAAAGGATTGCTATTGATAGCCACTGTGTTGGCTTTAGACTCCACTTGAGAAAACTCAAAATAAAAGATAGCGCTAAAACAATCAAGATTGTCCAATTGTTATCAAGGTAATTTAAATGTAATTTACCTATTAAAAATAATACTATTGTAAAAAATAATGAATTATAAAAAAGAAACAAAACCACTTCACCAACATAGCTAAGTTCTAAATCAGGTTTTTTCTTTTGAACTTGTTCTCTGGCATAATTAAAATATATTGAAGCATCATTTTTTTCTAATGCCTCTACAGCTTTATCTATACCATTTTTAGACTCTCCTTCGAATGTTTTTTCTGCTCTTATTAGTCGTGCTTCAGCATCATCAATATATTCTTTTATATATGAAGAAATAAAAATTATAGAAAAAATAGAAAAGGAGAAAGATAGAATAGAAAATTTATTTATACCAACGATGTCTAACAGATACGCTATGCTTAAAAAAGCAATTATTATTCCAGCTAAACTTTTAAGAAAATCTAAATGTGACAATGTCGTTTGGTTAACATAATTCGCCACAAATAAAGAGAAATCATCCTTTGCCTTAAGTAAATCATTTATAGAATTTTCAATTACCTTTCTTTCTTCGTTATTCATAATCAGCTTTACTAAGTTTAATATTATTAACCATTATTGAATCCTATTTTCCCTCTTTCGTCATTAAACTCTATAATCCAAATGACTGCTCGCCCCTTTTTCATCTCAATATAAAAAGAGTCTATTTTACTTGTTGGTTTAACAATAGGTTGATAAGTAAGTATTTGGCACAATTGATGAAAAAAAGCATACCAGTTATTCTGATCAGAAACTAGTCTCACCGATACACCATGATCCTTGAAAAGCCCTACCATTTCCCTACCTAGCTCATCTAGCCCAATGAAATTAAGATGTTCGTTTTTATCGATAGCAAGTTCGGTCTCATTTTTTACTACACTACTATCAATTCGCTCCATAATATCCCGAATATTTTTTGGCTGTTTATTATTCTGCGGATGCAAAACCCAATTACAATAAAACCACAGGGTATTATATATTTGTTGCTTGCTTTCTGATTCTATTAACTTCCTAATTTCTGCCATCAAATATACTACCTCACACTCTTCCTTAAATGGCAGGTGTGTATCTATAAAACTTACTAATTTTTCAATAATCTCATTTGTTGCCATATTCTTTTTTATAAAACATTCTCCCTTAACATATAACCAATAACTGAACCCTTGTTAATTAGGAAATCTAAAAGTACCAAAACATTTTGCTTTAAATCCATTGTTTTCTTTATTTTCTCACGATTTTTATAAACGTATTTTTTGACAAGATTTTCTAAGTAATAAATTGTATTTACTTCAAATTTTGCCTTTGATAGATTATCGTTATTTTTTAGCATACCAGAAAGCCAAGATATTCCATCGTCTAGGTAGGGGCTTCCAATATCATTTAGCAATTTTGATATTGCATATAGAGCAGACGAACAGTGACCAAGTTTTTCCGTAATTTCCTTGAAGAAGGCTTTGTTCTCATCTTTAAGTGTGTGCCACTCAACAACCGACTCTTTCCAAGGATTTTGAGCAAAAAGATAACTTTTTACAACTTTACTAACATACCGATGTCCATCACCTTTTTTGCACATATCGATTATTTTTTCTTTAAAAATACCCCAAACTTCCCAAAAATTTTCATAAGAGTTTAAACAATCCTCGGCAGATATAAATTCTTCGAACAAATCAGCAATTGCTTCTGAACTGTTAAATTTATCAACAAATGGCTTTAGGTATTCCGAAATTTCTTTTTTAGGTGAACTTAAAATAAAATAAGCTAATTTCTTCAAAAAATCGTGTTTAACTTTATAATCAACTCTATCTTCTCTGTTATTTGAAATAATTTTTTCAGCAAAAGCAGAGATAATCTTTTTAACTATTGTTTTATGTTCCTCGCGTTCTGTCTTAAGTGGAATTAGCTGAAAGGCAGTTTTTAATGTATATAGATCTATACTCTCAACGTCTTTTATGTCGCTTATCAATAATTGATCGTCTAAAATCTTGTCTAAATCAGCATTACTATCTCTCAAAAATTTCTTCATTATGCCACTGTCTCGTATGTTATATTTGTGCTTTCTGTAATTTTCTTGGCGGGTTTTTTCTTGTAGTGCGTCAAATTTAGGTTTTAATAATAAATAACCAATTAGAATTGATTGTGCATCCTCAAAAGAAATATCCCATAGTTTTTGAATGGCAATAATTGCAAAAGTGTTAAAACCAGTGCCAGCGATATCAATTGGATAGTAATTAAATAGATTAAATATCAACATCTCCTTAATATCTCTTTTTTTATCCGGATGTTTTTCTAGTAAAATTGGCAGTACTGAAATTGCTGATTGTACCCCGTCAGTTGCTCGATATTGATAATTTGGGTCAGAAGATACAGAGGCCACTTCTATAACCATGCTCGCGCAAAGATCTATTTCTTTTTCTGTGAACTTATCCCAAAAGTCCTTTATCAGTACGGAACAAACCTCTACTGGAATAGAATGATTAAGAAGATAAAAACCTTCTTCTTCTGAGTGTTGGGGTTTAAAAGACTCTAGTTTTTTAGATGTTTTTAATTTTGCAATGATTTCTTTAGCTTCTTTAAGTGCGAGCTTCGGATTATCTTCGTATTGTTTATACTGCTTATAATTTTCATCATTCCTAATTCTGTAATTTACCCATAATTTCAGCTGAGCGTACTTCATTGGCTCAGAACTTTTTTCTAGTGATTTCTCACTGTATTCTTTTAGCTTCGGATCAATTTTAGGATTAAAACTAATTAAGTACCCATCCTCGTTTTTTTCTGAAGCAATATTCATCTTTCTTCTATCCATTCTTGCAAGAAAAAGCCTCCATGTTTTATCAGACTCTGTTTCCACTGATGAATCTGGTAGTTTTTTATAGTAGTCATCCAATATTTTCCATAATACCTTTTGTCTATTTTTTAAATCTTCTTCATCTATACCTTCACTTCTAAATAATTGGTAATTCAAGAACAAATTTTCTAAAGACAATTTTCTGTGTTTATCGTCGCAGGCTTGTATTCTTTCTGCTTCATGAAATTCGTTTTTTGAGTTACCGCCACCAAATGCTTTCAACGATTGAAGCATACCTTTGTGTCCTTGATCTAAAACCAATCTACCTGTATCGCAAAAGAAGAAATCTTTTGTTTTGAAAAGAATTTTAGCGATATTAAAAGTTTTTTCAGGATATGCCAACACGACGCTTGTTACAACTGCCGAGATAGAGGTAGACCTTGAATTTTTAATAAGATGAAACAGCCAGATCTCTAATGTTTTTGAATCAGCAGCCTTTCCATTTTCAAGGAAAAATTTTTCTAATGCCATATGCATAGATTGCAAAACATATGGCGCTGGTGCCGATGATCCTCTATACATATTCCAAAGTCTTCCATTTCTGCTGTCGTATTGTTTTATTGTTTTATCTTTTTCAATAAATACCTCAACTTCTTCAACTTCATATTTAGCGAATTCAGTTTTAGCAAAGTAATCTACCGATTTATTCGTGAATTTTAAAATAAAGTCTACTGTTTCTTGAAGCGAAGATTGTAGAAGCCAATAAATGGGAGTTTGATATGAGCTAGCAGGAAAATAATCTAAATGCTCATCTTCCATGTCAAAATGTTCTTCCATACCTATTCCAGGGCGGCTATAGTAACGATCTTCTTTCGGAGTAAATGACCAAAACAAATCAGCCAGTTGCAATACATACTTGGGAAGAGTTTTGGCAACGGCTACACCTTCAAGCTTCGTTAAAATCATTTCAGACAAATCATAGTATGGATCTCTGTGGTTCTTCCACTTATTCTTTACAATTTCTTTAAAAATTTCTTCTAGCTCATTTTTAATTTCAAGGGCGCTATAAAGAGTTGTCTGCAATAAGTTGTTTTTTGTACCATCGTCAGAAATAAAAATATTTTCTTTTATAGTCCATTGATAGTACTTTAATGCAATTAAACCAGAATATTTTGTAGTTTCTCCCTCCTTAAATTTACTAGTCCAATCATGAATTATTGGCAAAATGAAATGGATGTTTTGATTACCTAACTTATCAAAATTCTCAAAAACAAATTTTATAAGACATTCCCACCCTTGTCCTTTTGGCTTCGTTAAAACGTACTTTAAAGAAAAAATATTTAAGTTTTTAACTCCCAACTGTTTAAAAAAGTCGTTGTCCACTTCCTTGCAAGCAATTCTTAGTAGAAAAAATATTCTATGCAATAAACTCTCCTCGTATTTATAGTCAACGGTTACAGACTGAACAACCTTAGAAGAATTGTTATATTTAACGACTTTTTCAGGCACACCCAATAATTCATTTTTGAAAAAATCAAAAAACACACAAGAGAAATCCGAAAGTAAAACAGAGACTAGTATCTCATCCTTCCAGAATGATTCTATATTTTTGTTTTTTATAGCTTGTTTGATTAACTCCTTTATCTCCTTACTTTGTAATAATAATTTTTCAGATACCCACTTTCTGAATGCTCGACGTAAAGGCAGTGAGCTACCTATACTCTGAAAGAAAGTCTTAATATCAGTTTTTTTAACAAATTCTACTTCAATATTTTTTTCTAATGCCCATTCTTCATAAATATCGTGCGTAATAAAATATCCATGCGGTGATTCATATCCTAAAATCCCATCCTTTTTTAATTCATCCAAGATACCTGATTCACAAGCGGGAATAATAAAAAATTGTCCATCAGTTGCTCTTTGGAATGCCATTTTCAAAAAACATTGTTCTCTTGTAGGTTTAGATTTAATAATTACTTTGCTCCATAATTTATCTTTAAATTCTGTATAGTTGGTTTGTTCTCCTTCTTTATAAAACTTTAAATATTCATTTAGGTAAAATGGATTTCTGATAAGGTCTACTAATCTTTCATCATTGGGAAGTACAAAACTATATGTACCGGAAAGAGAGCTTAATTCCGTTAAGTCTAAATTCTGAATGTTTATATTTAGGGGTGCAATTTTATATATCTCGAAAAATTGATAGTTTAAATCTTCTAAGTAATTATCTCTGGTTGTAAAAATAACTTTCCAGTTTTCCTTTACTAAAATAGATAAAAACTCCTTAAAAGGATCCGTGTTTTTTAAATCTAGCAACTTCTCCGCAGAATCAATCACAATAATTTTATCTGCTTCCTCTTTTTGCCCATCCAAAAAATCTTGGAAACTATAACCTCTAAAAAATTCACTTATATTTCTTAATTCAAACTCAGTTGCCTTAAAAAGATAGAAAGGTGTCTTATCTTTTGTTTTCTCATAAAAATCTTTGATGAGTGCTGTTTTCCCGACTCCACCAACACCACTTAGAATCAATACTTTTTCTTGGCTGATTTTTATTTTTTCTAAATCATCGCTCCTGTCTATCTTGATGTTTTGATTGTTGAAAGTAATAGCGGTTTGTATCTCATTCAAAATATTTTCGGAATGAGCCTGTTGGTTTTTTATCAGGTCAAAGATACTTTTATCTAAACTGAAAAAATGTTTAGTTATAATTTCATTGTCTGTAGAAACAAACGGGGATTCAAAATAGCTAGCCATATTCCATACCAATTTAATCCCAAGTTCATTCGCTTTTTTCTTAACATCTGTTTTTCCTTGTGGCTCTTTACCTTTATTTTGACCCCATTCTTGATTGGTATAAAAAACAAACTTTGTAATATCAGGATAATCTCTTTTAGTCTTTTCGAGAGCATTAATAATATCAGTCTTACATGTAGTCTTTGATAAAGAATCACCATAAAATTTAGCTTGCCATCCGATTATTTCTTCTCCCTCTTTAATTGGATCATTTTCTATACCAGATTGATTTTTATAACGAAATATACCGGTATCTTTTTTATATTCTCTACAAAATAATAAATAGCAAAACCACTCAAAATTACTTTGAGGATTTTCACTAAATTTTGCTTCGAATACAGGCCAGTTAGGTTTAATCATATTCGTATTAATCCTAAATGAGTGTTCATGAAATAATATTATGTTCTGCAGACTATTATACTGATTTTATCATAAAAAATGCCCAAAAACAATTAAAAGAGAGGCTATCAAAGCCTCTTTCGTTAATCCAACAAACAATATTAAATATGCAATCTTAATTTAGAAAGTTTTGCGAAGGTCTCATTCTTCTCAATCCCAATCCAGTCTCTTCCTAACTTCTTTGCTACAAAAGCAGTTGTTCCACTCCCCAAGAATGGGTCGAGTACCATGTCTCCCTTGTTTGATGAAGCTATAATAACTCTTCGTAGAAGTTCTTCGGGTTTTTGAGTTGGGTGTGCAGCTCTGCCATTTGCGCCTCTCAATCTTTCTTTGCCTTGCACCAAGGGTAGTTGCCAAACATCTCTCATTTGTTTTATTGAGCCATCTTTTTGTTTATCAGGATTTATTTTTTTCAAATCTTCATAATTAAATTTCCAATTTTTACCTTTCACCGCCCAAACAATAAATTCTATTGAATGAGTAAAAACTCTCTTTGTCATATTAGGCATGGCATTTGTTTTTTGCCAGATTATAACATTGTTGATTTTGAAACCTAGTTTTTTTAGAACCATCATAATTTCAGCTAAGTTATGATGTGTGCAGGATACATAGATTGATCCATTATCTTTAAGGGCTTGATGACAACCAGCAATCCAATCATTTGTAAATTGCAGATATTCCTTATCGGTCATTTTATCCCAATCTTCATTTACCATATACCAATCACCACCAGTCTTATTTCCTTTCCACTTCAAAGCATTGCCAGATAAATTATATGGTGGGTCTGCAAAAACTAAATCGATTGACTTCGCGTCAATCTTTTTATTTAGAATTTCTATGCAATCACCTTGATATATAATATTCTTTTTCATTTTTATGCTTTAGATAAAATAGATTTTTGCCAACTATTTATAACTTGTGGAATCTCTTCTAGCCATTCCTCGGAGTTACTAACCCTTCCTGTTATTTCGACTACATCATTATACAATTCAAGTAATTCAGAATGTTTGAATAATTTTCCGCTCTCTTTTACTTTCAATAAAGTGTCTAACATTTTTACAAGTTGATTTATGGATAAAGGAATGATTCTTTGTTCTGTTCCTTTATATCCATATTTGATGGCCATCCAAAAAGTTTCAACCGTATCTTGATGCAATTTAGGAGCAATAAACAAACAGTAAGTATTTTTATTAGAATGACTATTTTCAAAATCTCTTAGGTGTCTCATTACTGGTTGTCCTTCGTTATACCACTGATCACGACTCACCAACATAGTAACTTCACAAACAGAATTAAACTTTTCATAAAAACATTCTATATCGGGCTTATTTGCTGGAGCAGTAAATGTCGGCTCATTGTCATCACCAACCGGATAATTGGGTTTTATGTCTATAGCATCGTTTAAAGCATTCAATGCTAAGGTAGCCAATCTCTCCAACTCAATACTCTTTTTAGATTCAGATTGATAGATGTTTTTTAATAGATCTATATACTCCCTAACTTTATCCAAGTCTTGGGACTCATCATGAATTTCTATGTTTTGTAATTCTCTTCGATATAATCTTAGATCTTCAATATACTTTTTGAGCTGATCGATATTTAATACACCGATGTCTTTGAAACTAAAGATAGGTACTTTCGCTCCCTCGCTCACTAAAGCATCAAGATATTCTTTATTGTCTCTTTCCAATTTAGTTGCAATCTTTATCAAGTTATCTTCTGTTTCCCACGGCAATGTTGGTTCATTAATGTCAGAAATATAAGAAAGATATTTCTCAACATTCTCAAATACAATTGGTGAGGCATTATCTGATTTTAGTAATGCCTTTATTTCAATTTCTCTCCTCGGCTCTAGATCAATATGAAATCCTCCGCCTCTTATATGAATATATCTTGTCAAACGAAAATACCTAATCGCATTATCGCCATAATCTTTGAGATTATTTAGCAATAGCTCAACCTCTCTTACACTTTTTGTTTTGAGAAACTTTTTGGCAAAATTCTTTTTATATTTTTCTCGATATTTTCTTTTTTCCTTCTCGTCTTTTATTTTTCTTAGTCCATCTCTAAAATCGACTACCGCATCCGCTTGCTTTCCGATGTTTTTATGATCTATCAATGTTGGCACAAAAAGAGAAAACTCTTCCTTGGTAATCCCAACTGGTTTATTGCCAAGAGATTCCCATCTTTTATTTACCTCATTGATAAGATGTAGTGTTCCCACAAAGGGCTTTATATTAAATCCATCATCTTCAGAAAATGTTTTACTATCAGGATTTGGTAATTGCCATTTCAAAAAGTGAATAAAAAATACATTTCCCAGATCATAGTCTTCAGATAATAATAATTTCCCCAAAGATGTTATCTTAATTTGCTCGGCAGAATTTTTAGCAATGCAAAACCCCATCTTATTTAATGGAGCCACAGAATTTCTTCCCCTCATTGCAGGATCTTCATAATGTTGGTTATGAAAAATTCTTTCGGCTACTGCAAAAGGCATTTCTTTTTCTATATCGTCAAAATAACTCTCTTGCTCTTTGGTTAGGTCGGTTGGTTTATATAACTTATTTTTTATTAATAGAATCTGATATTTAATTTGATTTTCTGATCCAAAAGATTCCCCTTCTGATTCTTTGAGTACTTTAAGAAAACCCCGTAAACGCTCGGGGTTTCTAACTGTTGTTGATATTGACCACGGTTTTTTCATAGTTAATTATTAACCTTACAATAAAATACTCTCTCGGTATGCCCGTCAGTTTCACTTCTGCCAGTAGAAAATGCCCTGTAGTCTCTTTCGAATACTTCAACCTCGCCCTTCTTTTTTAATATGTTCACAATTTCACTATCCTTAATTCTTGAATTAGATCTCCCGTCTTTTTTCTCACCAGTGTTATTGTAGGAAACTAAAATGTGTTTACAGTTTGCATTCTCTATTAAATCTTCAAATGCTTTTTTAGCACTCTTTAAACAATACTGGCTTTTCAAGTGTGTCCGATCCATTTTCTTCGCCTTGCCAAACACTTCTGGCTTTCCCCATTCAACAAGGTTTTCTAATAAATGATAAGAGTCGCAATATTGACGTGAATTATATGGTGGATCCATATATAATACATCGCATTTTATTTTTCTTATAAGTGTATTTGCATCTTCTCTATAAACCTCGTTATTGGTATTATTTTCCAAATTGATAGTTGGCGCCAAAAGCTCTAACGGATTAATACTATCAAGATTTTTTCTATATGCATCATAATGGCCTACAGTGTTGGCAACTTTATCTGCTGCATATATCAACGATGTTATTAAGGCAAACTTCTCCTCATCGCTTTCAGCTATTGACTCTATTTTCTCTCTTATAGCACCAATCTTTTTTGCATTTTCTATAGTGAAATAAGTGCCACCATAATATTTTGAGAAATAGTTATCATCATTGGACTTAATGCTATTTAAAAGATTGATCTTTTTCTTTAAACCATCAATATTCACATTTTTTGCGTCAAGGAATGTCTTTAGCGGAAGGTAATTGCTAAGCAGAATGTCATTACTAATAACCTTTATATTCTTATCATTAAATCCCTCTCCAACGACTCCTGTTCCTGCAAAGATATCACAAAATGATGTGATTTCCCCGCACTTCTCGTTTACAATATCTTTTATAAAGTTTATCAGTTTAAATTTGTTACCTAGATACCTTCTATTCTGAATTTGAAATTTGCCCTCAATGTTTTGTGTCTTGGGATAAAAATATACCTTTTCAATTTTGCTCACCTCTAAGGTAGCTTCATTTGCCCTTTCTTTACCAAAAAAGTCAAAGCCAAAAAGAGGGGCTTGAATGGCAGTAGATAAATTTGTATGTTTGTTTTGAAGTTGAGACATAATATAAGGTTAAGTAATGCCTTAACTACATTCTACAATAAATTTACAGATTATAGAATCTATAATTTACCTTGTTTGTTTTCTTGGCTTTTTAAACGCATTTTAGCAACCACTTCAGAAAAGATAATGTTAAAAATGTTTTTCATCCGCTCCTCAACATCAGGAGTTCCTACAAAAACATACTTGAATTTGATTGATTTCTTTATTCTTTTTACCTTTCGCCCTAGTTTCTTTGACATAACTAAGTACTCCTGTCTCTTCTTATATTTTATTTAATTATAGCTATCAATTATCTTGTCACCATCTCTATCATAGAAACAAGAGGGACTATAACTACGCCAACACCATTGCAATTGAGTCCCGCTACCATAATTTGATGGATTAATAGAGTCGGGTTGGCTACCATACGATTCAACAAGCATATCATAACTCATGCCAACCCATATCTTCCCATTTGCAACACCTTCGCATTCTTCAACGGTCCATAAAGGGTGCTGTTTCCAGATTTGGCCAGCTCTTGAATTTTGCCATTCTGGATCAGCTAATTTTTGAGCCGTAGCTTCGGCCCTCTCCTCTTTAGCCTTCTCAACTTGTTCGCTCTGCTCCTTAACAGCTTCATTCCAGCTATTATTAGCCATTATCATTGGGATCGTGATTATAGCTATCACCACCACCAGTGCAATCCAACATCCTTTCTTTTTTGACTTCGCACCTTTTAAAGATGATTTACAGTGTTTGCAAAACTGGGCATCATCTTGTATCTCCTCTGCACATTTTGGACACTTCTTCATAAATTCTCCTTTCTAATAAAAAACACCGCAAAAATATGCGGTATTTAATACTAAGATTATTATTGCTAAATTTTATATTACATTTTTGTAACATGATCCTTGGTCGGTTTTTATATTTTTTAGTGGAAAACACAAAGCTCCCCACCAGCGATGGCTTGCGCCACCCACACCCCTTTCGAGGCATGACCGACCAAGGTGCTCTGATGGAGAGCTTTCTACCTTGGTCGGATTTTTTGCCATATCCTACAGATGTAATGCAGGGGTTAGGCAACTAAATTGTTAGCATCATTTTAGCATGCAAAACCGTTAAAGTAAAGCTATTAATCCCCGTATCGACTCACATTTATATACATCACAAATCAGGGATTAACAACAATTTGACTATTACAATTATTTTGCCTATAATACACTTAGATTAAAAATTTACGGAGAGCAACTCTAATGTTTTAAGTGGTCAATACATCCCGTACTTGAATTAGGGTCTGCTAACAAAAAAATCCCAAACCAATAGAAAGGATCTCTTTTTTCTGTTGGTTTTTTTTATTTTAAAAATATTAATAATTTTAACAAGGAGGTAATCATGTTAAAAGAAAATCAGTTAAAAGTAATTCAAGTTCCCATCAAAGAACTTAAACCATCTGAATATAATCCAAGAAGATGGTCGGCTGATGCTATCAAACAGCTTAAGGATAGCATAACAAGATTTGGGCTAGTGGATCCAATCATAGTAAACATTGCGCAAGGACGAGAACAAATCGTAATTGGGGGCCACTTTAGATTAAAGGTCGCCAAAGATTTAGGATTTCACGAAGTACCGGTTGTGTATCTCGATATCCCAGACGTTGAGAAAGAAAAAGAATTAAACATCAGATTAAACAAAAATCTGGGTGAATTCGATTTCGATCTTCTAAAAAGTTTCGGAGAAGATTTTCTATCAGACCTTGGATTTTCATCCGAAGATTTGGATAGAATATTTGAGGTTGAGGACACGCCGGAAATGTTTGATTTAGAAAAAGAATTAAAAAAGCTGGATATTAAGAACATTGAAATCCAAAAAGGAGATCTCTGGGATCTTGGCGGAAGCAGAATGTATTGTGGAGACTCTACAATAGAAGAAGATATGCTAGCGCTGATGGGGAAAGAAAAAGCAGATATGGTTTTGACGGATCCGCCATATATTCTTGATTATCTAAAGGGAAAGAAAAAACATGGCAAAGCAATTGAAGGGTTCGGATATAAAAGAGACAGAAAATATCTTGAAACAGACTTTTTGCCTGAAGACTTTACGGAAAAATGGATGACTAACGTTCACAAAGTTCAAAAAGATGATTTTCACATCATTGTTTATGAGAACTGGAAAAACATTCGAACCATATGGAATGAGATGGAAAAATACTGGAAGGTAAAGAATATGATTGTTTGGCACCTGCCAAATCGTGTTCAAAATTTCTCATCAAAATATAAGCTCTTTAACAAGCATGACATAGCAATGGTTGGTACCAATAAGGACTTGGGATTTAATTTTGAGCAAGAGAACAGGGAATTGCAAAATGAATATGAAACAGCTCTTTACGCGATAAGCGGAAAACCAGCTTGGGAATCATACGAAAAAGGAAAGAAATATTGCCCAACTGATTTTATCGAATTTAATGCTGCTGATGAGAAAAGTTCGGGCCAAGGAATTATATTTGGCACGAAACCAACAGAGATATTGATTCCATATATAAAAATACTGACCAAAAGAAATGATTTAATTTTAGAACCGTTTGGTGGTAGCGGTAGCACTTTAATAGCGGCAACAAAAATGAAGCGTCGATGCTATCTTATGGAAAAATCACCGATATATGCGGAAGTAATTAGAAAGCGCTGGGAAAATCTAACAGGCCAGAAAGCTAAACTGATCTCAAAAAAGGAGGTGAAGGATGATAAACAAAAGTAAGGTTCAGAAAACATTATTGGAACAACTTTCCAAAATGCCAATTATCCAAGTAGCCTGCGACAAAAGTGGCGTAAGCAGGGCTACATTCTACAGAATGTGCAAAGAGAGTAAGAAGTTCAAGGGAAATACAGATAAAGCCATTCAACAAGGAAGGCTCCTTATAAATGATATGGCTGAAACGCAGATCATATCAGCGATTAAAGATCGGAATATAACAGGGCTGATTTATTGGTTAAACCACAATCATCCATTGTATAAGACTAGGATAGAAATTGAGGCTAACCACAAAATCAATAATGGAAAAATCAGTAAGGAACAGGAGGCTTTAATAAAGAAAGCCATAGGATTAATGATCCCCAATAATAGCAAAAAGGGATCAGCCCAAGACAATATTCCAATAAAAGACAATGAGTAAAAGATTGAATTACAGAAACAACATTATAGACAATAAAACCATGAAACGCATTACTGAGGACCCAATTTTTAGAGCAGAATTGTGTCGCAAAAGTTTCAAATGGTTTTTTATTGTTTATTTTGCAGATTACATAGAATACCCAATAGCAGAATTTCATAACGAATTATTCGAAATTGCGGAAAATGAAAAAATAAAAACCGCAGTGATTACCGCCTTCAGGTCATCGGCAAAAAGCACAATTCTTACTGTGGCTTATGCAATATGGGCAATTCTTGGACAACAAAATAGAAAGTTTGTTGTACTTGTAAGCCAAACCCAAGAACAGGTTCGTGTTCACTTCAAAAATATCAAGAGAGCATTGGAATCTAACACTCTTTTGAAAGAAGATTTGGGACCATTTGAAGAAGATGAGTGGAATTCCGCTTCGATAGTAATAACCAAACTGAATGCAAGGATTACCGCTCTATCTTCTGAACAAAGCTTCCGAGGCGCGATCCATGGGCATACTCGCCCCCAATTAATCCTGTGCGATGATATAGAGGATACCACCTCAGTAAAAACTAGAGAGGGACGGGATAAAATATATAAATGGTTCAATAGCGAAATCATGCCTTTGGGGGATCAAAATACCAGGACAATAGTATTTGGTAATTTAACCCACGAAGATTGTCTATTGATGAGATTAAAGAAAGAAATAGAAAGTGGTGAAAGATCAGGAATTTACCGAGAATACCCCATGATCGATGAAAATGGTAAAATCCTTTGGCCGGGCAAATACCCAAGCGAAGAAGCAATTGAAGAAGAAAGAAAAAAAATGGATAAATTCTCTTTTGCTAGAGAATTCATGCTCCAAATAATCGATGATCGAGAAGCCGTAATAAACAAAGAGGACATCCATTATTATGCTGGCAAAATCCCAGAGCCACTGAGAAATCAATCATGGAGTTATGTCACTGGGATAGACTTAGCAATCTCGCAAAAGGATAGCGCTGATTGTACAGCGATGGTAACCATGAAAATAATCGGCGAAGACGAAAAGATGCGAATATATGTTTTACCGCATCCTATCAATGATAGGTTAACTTTTTCACAAATATTAGAAACTGGAGTTACTCTTTCTCAAAGTTTGGGCGGGAGAGGTAATAATCTATATTGCGTGGAAGAAGTGATGCTGCAAGGCTATCTAACTCAACACTTCAAAGATAATAATCTTAACGCAGAGGGAGTTAAGATAAGTGGTATGGACAAAAGAACCCGACTTATAATGACATCTGATTGGATAAGAAAAGGAATTATTCTGTTCCCAGAAAGAGGCGCAGAAGATTTGATAAAACAAATCTTGGGTTTTGGGGTTGAAAAGCATGATGACTTGGTGGATTCTTTTACTATCGCTATCTTAAGAACGATTAATAATCCTCCGGAAGAAATTATTTCTTTAGCTTTTTGTCGTTCATCAGATGAAACTGACGGTCATGGTTCCATACCTGAGGGGTATCATTATAGTAAACACACTGTGCTTAGAGGCGATGATTTTGTAACAGAATATCGCCTTACACCAAATTAAAAGGGAGTTTTTAGGGCTTTTTGAAAAAGAGTTGTCTACAGCTTTAAGTCTGGACTTACTTACCCCTTAGCGGTACTCTCCTTACTACTATACTAGTAACAAGGAATATATGGGTAAAATAAGTGGCAATTTAGTGAGCCCAGTAAGAGAAACTGGGAGCCAAAACTGGGTCAGTTTTGAGCAGGATACTAAGGTGAGGTACTGCCTCTACGCTAGAAAATCAACAGAAGATGATGAGAGGCAGGCATTATCTATTGATTCCCAGATCAAAGAGATGCTGGAATCAGCCCAAAGAGAAGGGCTGGAGGTGGTGGATGTAAGGCGAGAGTCCCACTCCGCTAAGAGTTCGGGATGCAGGCCAGTATTCAACCAAATACTGATTGATATTAAGGCCGGATTGTTTAATGGAATTTTAAGCTGGGCACCGGACAGGTTAAGCAGAAATGCCGGAGATTTGGGAACCGTCGTAGATCTTATGGATCAGGGACATCTGAAACAGATTAAAACTAACGGTCAATCCTTCACCAATTCTCCTAATGAGAAGTTCATGCTAATGATCCTCTGCTCTCAGGCAAAGCTAGAAAATGATAATAAAGGTGAGAATGTAAAAAGAGGATTGAGGGCTAAATGTGAGCTGGGTTATCGCCCAGGGATGACCCCCCTCGGATATCTTAATGAATATATCGGGATCAAGGGAAAAATGAAGATCTTCCTTGATCCCGTTCGGGCTCCCATTATTAGAGAGATGTTTGAAAAAGTAGCTTATGAGAACTGGAGCGGTAGAGATCTGTATAGATGGCTCGTAGATGAAAAAGATTTTAAGACCAGGACAGGTCATCGATTTACTATTAGTGGAATATTGAGAACGCTTGGGACACCGTTTTATTATGGAGAGTTTGAGTATCCTGAGGGATCAGGCAACTGGTACAAAGGAGCTCATGAACCATTGATAACCAAGGAATTATTCGAAAAGGTGAGAGCCAATATGGCAGTAGCACCCAAGGCAAGACCTGGATTAAAGGAATTTGAATTTACAAAACTAATCAAATGCGGAACCTGCGGTAGAACTATCATTGCAGATGAGAGATTCAGAAAATTAAAAGATGGGGGTATGAATAGACATGTCTACTATCACTGCACTCAGAAGATCGAACGAGAATGTCATGAACCACCTATCGGCGAAGAAGAATTGATAGAACAGATGGTAAAGCTGATTGATAAAATGAATTTTAGAAAAAGAAGTATCAGTGATAGAATCAAAAACGAAATACTGAAATACAATAGGTTTTCTGAAGTGCTCTTCGGAAATCAATACCTGGAAAAAGAAAAAGTTAAATCAGACCAGCAAAATATTAGGGCGTACGCCAAGTACGTCCTCCGAGAAGGAACAAAGGATGAGAAAAGGGAATTACTAACAGATCTAAAAACAAAATTGGTACTACATAATAAGCAGATATCATTAGAGGATGAGAAAATCATAAATAGCGTAAATAAGCCAGAAATTGACAAACAATAACATTCATGCTATCATATCTATAATTTTATTAAACTAAAAAATATGTTAAAAAAATCTTTGTTTTGCATTCTATTCTTTCTATCAGGACTTGCCTTCTTAATCCCGACCAATTCTGTGAAAGCAGCGAACGTTAACCAAAAAGCTTATGATTATGAATTAGTTGACCAGCAACCATCTGTTCCCATTACAATGGATCCCGGTGAAACTAAAACTTTTTGGCTTGAATTGAAAAATACTGGTACAGAAACTTGGAATAATTATGATAAAGCACAAAACCCCGTAAGCCTTGGCACTGGTTCTATTTATGATCCAGAAAACAGAGGCCATGATTATGCAGATTATTTTATTAATGATATTATTTCTGAAAATAGCTCCGTGAATAGGGTTGGGTATTTCTCAGATGGAGTACAAAGCTTGGTAATTATTAAATCGGGCTGGAATGTTAGAATTCAATTCCAAGTGAAAGCCCCCTATACCCCAGGAATTTACAGAGAATATTTCACTCCTGTAGTAGATGGGATAACATGGATGAAAGATATTGGAATTTATTGGGAGATTACAGTTACAGATCAATGGCAAAATAAAACTATAGATTTATATAACAATCAAATACTCTTAAAATCAAAAGTTGGAGATACTGTCCGGGTTCATTCCGATGACATACATAGCTTAACTTACGATGCAAGTATTCTGCAATATACCGCACCATCAAATTATTGTTATAATTCGGTAAATTGCCAAACGGTTTATGACTTTCAAATTATAGGTAGCGGTTTTACCGGTATAAGCGGTAACAATTTTTATAGTTCAATTATAGCTGATCGGAATTACTATTATTATGATGCCGGCTTGCAGCAGAAATTAAATGGTGCAAAAAATGGAGATATTGTTATTGTAAGAATACAAAATGTGGGCAACAGGGCTGACGGAATGTTTTTTGATAAAGGCTATCTTTATGATAATCCAATACTTTCCTCTCAAGGAATAAAAATGAAACAGGAGAAAAATCTCGTCCCTATTTCTCGGATGGTTGGCGATATTGGTTTAATGAATTGGGCAGAAGAACAATGGGTATTTGAAGTCTTAGATGTAAATGCAAATAATAATATAACAATTAAAACCGCACCAGATTTAAGTGGATTTACCGCTGAGGTGTTTACATTAAATATCAAATAGATTATTTAAAATAGTTTTTCTGCCATTTATTATTAATTTCACAAAAATGAAAAAACAGTTCTTAAAACTAATGTTTATAGCCTTTTTTGCTAGCATCATATTTGTTCCAATTTATAGTGTCAATGCTACTACAAAGAAACCAGTGGTAAAGGCTTATGATTATGAATTGGTCGATCAGCAACCATCGGAAATCATTACAATGCAACCAGGAGAAATCAGAACTGTTTGGATTGAAGTAAAAAATACGGGAACACAAACTTGGTATTCCGGCATTCCCAGAAGCATAGACGATCCGTCTACCGGCTTTGTTAATCTCGGGACTGGCTCTAAATATGACCCTCAATCTAGAGGCAAGGATTACCAAAGTGATTTTAATTATTATATCCCATCATCATGCGTAGGGTGTGGTTATTGGCTTTCTGTAAATAGACCCGCTAGCATATATACCGATGGGATAAAGCCGGGCTGGAACACTAGATTCACATTTAATCTCAGGGCTCCCCAAGCACCCGGTGTTTATAGAGAATATGTCACCCCAGTTGTAGAAGGTGTAACATGGATGAAAGATATTGGCATTTATTGGGAGATAAAAGTTCTCGATTCAAACGATATTCCGTATTCAAATCAACTTTTGAATCGAGAAGAAATTAATGGGGTCAATGTGCTAACCCCTACAAATAACGATGCCGTAATAAGTAATAGAAGTATTACCACATACAAGTTAAAAAAAGGCGATCGATTAGTACTTAATGTTCCTTATTACATTAGCAGTCTAAAATATGACAATTCTATATTAAAATATACACGGAACACCGATGATGTTACATATACTTTTGATGTGATTAAAGATGGGTATAGCAAAATTGAATTTGAATCTCCTGACCCTTACGGAAATATTATTTGGTATACATGTGTCAACATTGTTGCTGATCGGAATTATTATTTTTATGATAAAGGTTCTAATCCCCATTCAAGTTTGAATAATATTAAAGCTGGAGACATTGTAATTGTAAGATTACCAAATCCTGGAGATGGCGGTTATGTATTTGGAGACCCTGAATTCTCATTATCAGATAGAGTAAGAATGTTGGACCACACTCATTTTGCCGCAACTACTGGTTTAGTCGGTGACTTTGGTGAAGATCAGTGGGCATTTGAGATTCTAGATAGCGAAAATGCTAACTGGATTCAAATAATATCTTACAGACCATGGGAATATCAAAAATATAATCCAAGCACATACAACACAGTATTTACCTTAAGCTGGCATAATCTCTAATTCTATTAGATTTGTTTTGATTAAATTAGTACAGAGCCGAGAATATTTCCCATCTCTGCCCCATCACTTCAGCACAACTCCATTGTTGAGCAGCCGCTCCTTCGTCAGGTGATGAATCACCAATCTCAAGGCATTTATTATTATAAGAAGGGTGTAATTCATACACGCCTTTATCTAATTTTTCAATATTCCAAAGTTGTTGTGGGGCACCAACACAATCCCATAGTTGAGCTATCGCTCCATCTGATCGGGAGGCCTCATCAATTTCCAAACAATAATTTGTATTAACTATTTTTATTTCCCAACCCTCGCCTTGTTGTTCTATTTGCCAGACTTGATTATGTATCTCATCCATTGAAAATTGACTGGTCGGGGTACCACTTGTAATGCTTTGATTTGCTGAAAGATACTTCCCGCTCCCCATATTGATAATTCTCACTGGTCCCATTTTGCCAAAATCAATTTCATTATTATCAACCCCCTGTGCCCATTTTTGTAACCCAATAAGAGCAAAAAGAATTCCAAGAACAACGGCAATTGACAGTAAATCAAGCAGTGTTCGCTTAAGGTTTAATTTTTCAAATATTTCTTTTATCTTTTTCATCTCAAATTTTTATATGGATTTTCTTTTGATACATATAAGCCAGAATAAACCACTTAACCCCAAAAGCAGCAATAGCAAGGATGAGTGGGAAAGCAGCAATATATATTGGTTGCAAGCCTCCAACAAAAAATCTAGCGATTCCGTCAAAATCTATTATCGCAATTGTCACATACATAAAGAGCGGGTTGAAACCAACAACCGCAAGAGGATATGCCCAGAATCTGATTTTCCAAACATCTAAAATTAAATACAGAAATGAAAGTGCAAAAGTCATCCAACCAGCGCTAGCTAAAATATATGAACTAGTCCAAATTTTTTTAATAAAAGGTAAATATGGTGCCCAAATATAGGCTGCAGATAAAAGGATTATTCCAATTAAAAACAATATTCCCGCTTTAATATAGCCAGCAGTTTCAATCTTAAGTTTCATCTGCAATAACCTTCCAATTAAAACTCCCATGAGCCCCAAAGATATAGTTGAGATAGTTGATAATATTCCTTCCGGATCTCCCAACCCTTTATAAAGCAATTGGTTAGGTAATAGGAAAATACGATCAATATAATAGATAAAATTTCCTTCGGGTGTAAGAATTCCAGCTCCAAACCCTGGAGTATTGGCAAAAGTTAGAAACCACCAATAAAGAGCAAAAAATAGAACCGCTAAGATTGCTAGATAACGAGTTCTTAGAAATAAGACCAAAATTGAAACTACAAAATAGGTAATACCAATCTTTTGCAAAACTCCTAAGATGCGGAAACTTTCCCAGCCTTCCAATCTCATAACACCATTAAGAAACCAACCAATTAAGATTAAAAGTAAAGTTCTTTTAAGAATTGAAAGGATAATTTGCCAAAACTTATCACCTTTATCTTTTCTTTTATCAATAACAACAGGAATTACAACTCCCATTACAAAAATAAAACCTGGAAAAACCAAGTCATAAAGATGAAGCCCAACCCAATCAGCATGGGTTGATAAACTGTTATTGATATTTAACCAAAAAGAGCTTTGGGTAAGTTCCGCATATTTCGTGAAAATTAAAGATAGGCCAACTGTACCCCAAAGCATTAAAAAACCCCTTAAAACATCAACTGAATATATTCGTTGATTTGTAGGGGTTTTTTCTTTTGTATTAACTAATTTTTTCATTTTGAAAACGAGATCTGTTTCAGGTAACGGTTACATTGACCCATCCCCGGTAGTTAAAACTACAGAGTAAAGAGCTCGACTCAGGGGGTGGGGGTCGAACCCACAACCTATCGGTTACACTTAATCCCTAGCTTTCGCTAAAGCGTGGACTATATCTTTGCCGTGTTCTAAAAATAGAATTTAGGCATCTCGGTATCTAGTCTCTACGGCGCTCTCCGCCAAAGCGGAGTTCCCACGGTATTAGCATGCCCACCCAAGGCGGGTTTAGCCTTCACCGTTATCCCGAGAAGTTCACCTCGCTGTTTCCAACGAGGGCTGCGTTTTATGTTTTCACAGCCGATTGCTCCACCATTGAGCTACCCCTGAGTCGAACTCTCTACAAATGCAATGTTAACTTACAACTAACTATATTTAAAGGCCCCTGACAGGGATGGGTCGGAAATCACCCCACCGTCCCTGTCAGAGGGTGGGGGTCGAACCCACAACCTACCGGTTAACAGCCGGTTGCTCCACCATTGAGCTACCTCTGAGTTTGGTACATTATCTGTAATATTATACCTTATTTTAAATATTCTTTCAACTTCTTACTTTCGCGGTTTCTTCTAAGTTTGAGAAGCGCCTTTGCTTCAATCTGACGAATACGCTCACGGGTAACACCAAATTCACGCCCCACTTCTTCCAAAGTATGGCTCTTACCATCTTCCAAACCAAACCTCATCTTTAGAATTTTTTGTTCTCTTGGGTAGAGTGATTTTATAACTCCGCGTAATTGTTCACGAAGCAATTGATGCGTTGCCGCTTCATCCGGTGCAATATTTTTATCATCTGGAACAAAATCTGAAAGGTGCGAATCTTCTTCTTCGCCGACAGTAGTTTCAAGTGAAATTGTACCTTGAGAAATTTTTAAAACATGTTGAACTTTTTCTATTTCCATATTCATTTCAGCTGCAATTTCCTCTGGTGTCGGATCACGCTGTAATTCCTGCGAAAGCTGCCTTTGGACTCGATTTAGTTTATTAATCGTTTCAACCATATGCACCGGAATACGAATTGTGCGAGCCTGATCCGCAATAGAGCGCGTAATCGCTTGGCGAATCCACCAAGTCGCGTAAGTTGAAAATTTATAACCACGCTTGTAATCAAATTTCTCTACTGCTTTCATTAAACCAAAATTTCCTTCTTGAATTAGATCAAGAAGAGGAAGACCGCGACCGACAAATTTCTTTGCAATTGAAACAACCAAACGAAGGTTTGCTTCAATCAATCTTTCTTTTGCTCTTTCATCGCCCTTCTCTACTTTTTTTGCTAACTCAATTTCATCCTCCGTTGTTAAAAGTTGAATGCGGCCGATTTCACGCAAGTACATACGAACAGAGTCGGTAGAAATATCAGCGAGTGTCGCTTCCTGCTTTTTTATTTCTTCCAAGATATTTTCTTCACTAAGCCTTTCATCATCAAGGCTTTCTTCGTCCCCACTCTCCATTACTTCAATACCCTCTTCCAACATAATGGAATAAATTTCATCAAATTTTTCTACATCACCTTCAGCATCAGGGATAACACTCAAAATATCATCTTGAGTTAAAAAACCTTGCCCTTTTCCTTTCTCTATCAAAGCCTCAATCTCGGGGTTTACTTTTTCTTTTTTCTTTTGCTGAGAGTTATCACTAACTATTTTCTTTTTGACCATGTAAAAATTTTAATAATATGATTATATTAAATTAAACTTTGTAGTTCGCGTAAAAGTTTTTTTATTTTTTCTTTATCCTTTACTTTATCTATTTGTGCAAGTTCCAATTCTATTTCTCTTTGTCTTTTCTCTTTCTTATTTTTTAACACATCTCTTATTAAAAGATCAATATCTAAAGTAATATCTTTCTCATCTACTCCATCAAAAAAACTTAGAGCCAAAAAGAAAAGCAAATCAAAGTCAACCTGCTCTTCTCGGCTTAGTTTCATTTTGTTTTTTATGTATTGAAAGTCAATTTCTTCACGTAATTTCGCACCCTTATTTTGCCACTCATTTAGAATATTGTAAAGCTTTTTACTATTTTCTTCCTCTAAATCTTCTGCTTTAACCTTATTAAAGAAATCGCTAATTTTTTTTGGATAAAGAGTTAAAAAAATTAACAATAATAATTCTTTTGATATTTTTAGTTTTACGGAACTATCCCCCTGTTTTGTCTCCACCTTCCTTTGTGTTTCACCTGCAACTTTTATTTTATCAAGAGCATCAATAATAAATTTTTCATTCAC
The DNA here is from genome assembly GCA_022703645.1 of Patescibacteria group bacterium. Taxonomy (GTDB): domain Bacteria; phylum Patescibacteriota; class JACPGU01; order JACPGU01; family JACPGU01; genus JAKLDG01. The sequence continues at coordinate 772,337 of JAKLDG010000001.1, forward strand.
ATTCATATCTGAACTAATTTTTTTTATCCAATGTGCTTTTTCAACATCATTTGCAATACTTCTTATAATTGGGAGAAATTCTTTTGAAATGTTTTTCTTATCTTCTGTACTTTTAGCACCATTATTTTGTTTCAGTAAACTATTATAATAAAAATCCAAAATAGGAACGGGTGATTTGCTAATTTTTATCCATTCGTTTTTATCTTTTTGAATTAATTCATCCGGATCTTTTGCTCCTTCTATAACTATAGCTTTAATATTAATATCCTCAAATTTTGTTAGTTCAAAAGCTCTTTTTGTCGCCAAAAGCCCCGCTTCATCTGTATCAAAAGCAAAAGCAATATTTTTTGTATAACGTGATAATATTCTTACTTGTTCACTAGTTAATGCGGTACCAGAAGAAGCAACCACATTCTTGACGCCCGCTTGATGCGAAGAAATTACGTCCATATATCCCTCAACAATAATAACAAGATCACTTTCGCGGATTGTATCCTTTGCCTCATAAAGCCCGTATACGATTGAGCTTTTATCATAAAGATCGCTCTGCGGAGAATTGAGATACTTTGGAGGGGTAAAACGCTCATCTTTTGGAGCTTTAAAAATCCTGCCACCAAAACCAACCGTCTTTCCCTGAGTATTACGTATTGGAAAAATAATTCTTTCACGAAATTTATCAGTTACTTTGCCATATGAGTTTTTTGTGATCAGCCCCATCTTCATCAACTCTTCCTGCTTATATCCTTTCTTTACTAAAAAATCATTAAGCAGTAGTGGACCAGTTGGTGCATAACCCAAGGAAAATTCCTTTAAAGTTATTAGTGAAAGTTTTCTTTTTTCGGTTAAATACTGCTTTGCCTCTAATCCAGCATTGTGTTCATTTAAAATATAAGAGAAAAAATTTTGCGCCATTTCAACCATCTGGAAATTCCGATCTTTAACGCCTTTGTTTTCAAATCTAGTTTTTTCTAACACTACTCCCGCTCTATCGGCAAGCAGATTTAATGCTGCAGGAAAATCTAATCCTTCGATCTTTTCGATAAAGGAGATAACATCACCACCTTGATTGCACCCAAAACAATACCAAATCTGCTTTTCACCACTTACCATGAAAGATGCTGTTTTTTCTTTGTGAAAAGGACAGCAAGCGCGGTAATTTCTGCCGGCTTTTTTCAAAGTTAAATATGACGAGATCAGATCCACCACATCAACTCTCTTTTTTACCTCATCAACTTGATCCATTATAAAAAATTATTACTCTTTCTTGCCCCAAAATTGGTCTGCTTCTTTTTCCATTTTTTCCAATCTTGTATAGTAATCCGCAAATTCATTAAGATGGGCGAGAGCAATTTTCCCAGTCATGACCGAGTCATCACCAGTTACGTTTGTATGAGGTTCAATTGTACCGTGTTCAATTTCAACATCAAGCCCCATGCGAAATTGTTCAACGTCAAATTTGTCCCAAGTGATACCAAGTTGCTCACCAATAGACAATGCTTCTTCTGCAGTAAAAGATTTCTTTTCCATATTTAGTTATTAATTATATCAACCTTATTATAGCATTTTTTAAGTAAAAATAAAAGCGGTCTGGCATTTTGCCAGACCGCTTTCCTATTTTCAATTATTTCTTCTTCATGCAGTAATTCCAGATCGATGCAAAAATATACCCGCCAATAAAACCAACAATGGCAGTAAACACGATTAACTCCAATGCTGTCCAAAATTCAAAACTGCCAATCGAATAACTTAGTGAGATGAAATGTAAAGACAAAATCCAATCATAGATTGCTTGCGCAACACCTAGAGCTACTAAAATCACCCACAAAAGGTGAAACCCGCCCATAAATAGACCTAATGCTATACCCACCCCTGTAGCCTCTAGCATACAACAACTATCTTTTTTTGCCATGATACCCTCCTTTTTTATTTTTATTTTTAGTACCTATAAAATACTACTAATTTAGCTATTTGTCAAAACGGAGAAGGGGAGATTCGAACTCCCGATACGGGTTTTCACCCGTATAACGGTTTAGCAAACCGTCGCCTTCAGCCACTCGGCCACCTCTCCAAAAATTGCGAAGCAATTTTTGCTAAGCAAAGTATACCATATTTTGACAGATTCGTTAAGGAGGGAAAAATAAACGGAAGGTAAGGGATTCGAACCCTTGATGCTCTTTCGAACAAACCACCTTTCCAAGATGGCGCACTAGGCCGCTATGCGAACCTTCCAGTATAATCATTTTACTATAAAACGATTATAATAAAAACGGCCGGACCCATTTGAGTCCGGCGTTTTGTTGAATTCGGAGCAGTTTTAGTTTTCACTGCACTTTATGGCTGACTTCCGGGAAACTAACTGTTCCCATCCCAACAGCCTTTGAAAGAGTCCTGAACAATTCTCCTGACGGATCAAGCACCTTGCATTCGCGCCGAAGATCTTTGCGCCAGTCTTTCTTGGCAGGCTTATCGCCGTAGAGACTGCTCACACCGGTCTTCAGTGCGGATACGATAGCACTATTAACTTCGACCGCTTTTTCGACAAAATTTTCCATTTTCTCGTCTTCCGGCAGGCCTACTGTCATGACCATGGGATCTACTGGAGATGCTGAACTTTCTGCACTTTTCACATGCTTCATTGAGAGCCCTCGCTTTAAATTTTTTTCAAACGCAAAATCGTCATACTAAAGTCATTTTTTTCTATATAACCACCTCCTATTTTTATTTTTCTTCTTTTTACCCTCTTATAAACACAGCTTTTACTAGTAAAATAGTTATGGTATTCTCGCTGCATTTGTAAGAGGGGGGCTGAATGCTACAGAGTATAATCGTATTTATAAACGAAAATTCGTCAATTTCGCGAGGGCTCTCAAACCTCAGGAAATTCGCACGAATCCGGATGTATACGATTTAACCAATAGCAGTCCTAGCCACACCCCCTGCAAATTCTTAATGAACTAAATATCATTAAATAAAACAACTTATTCATTCTATCATAATCTCAATATTTAGTCAATATGGCTTTATAAGGCCATTATTCTTTTTCGGCTTGCTGGCAAATTTTTTCCATTATTTTTATCGCTTCAACTGGATATTTGCCCATTGCCGTCTCTTCGGAAAGCATCACTCCACTTGCTTTCTCTAAAACTGCGGTATCAATATCGGAAACTTCCGCCCTTGTCGGATGAGGATTGTTTAGCATTGATTCCATCATTTGAGTTGCAATAATAACTATTTTACGTTTTTTGTGGACCATATGCACTATCTTCCTTTGCGCCGCAGGGACTTTTTCTAATCTTATCTCAATTCCTAGGTCTCCCCTGGCTACCATCACCCCATCTGAAACTTTTAGAATTCTACGTAAGTTTTTTAATGCTTGAGGTCTTTCAATCTTTGCGATTAATTTAATTTTTTTATTTTTTACCAATGATCGAAGATAGACAATATCTTCAGGACCTTTTACAAAGGATAATGCAATGTAGTCAACTTTATTTTTTAAGCCCCATTTTATATCCTCTTTATCTTTTTCTGTAATTGGCGAAATTTTTAGATGAGCGTTTGGTATATTAACACCTTTTCTGGCGTAAACAACCCCACCAACTAAGACTTTAACCAAAGCTTTATTTTTTTCTTTTTCTATAACTTCCAATTCAATCACTCCATCGGAGAGAAAAATAAAAGTCCCAATATCAATATCATTTACTAGATTTTTATAATCAATAGGTAGAAATCCTTTTTTGTATTTACCAAACCCTATATTAATCTTTGAACCCTTTTTTAGAGCTATTCCTCTTTTTGGCACATCAGCACCAGTACGAATTCTAGGCCCCTGTAAGTCTTGTAATATTTCTACTTTTCTTTTTTTCTTCTTTGCTAAAGCACGAATATCTTCCAGCCACTTTTTTGTAATATCATATTGCGCGTGTGAGAAATTAAAGCGTGCGATATCAAGTCCAGCATCTATCATTTGCGATAATACTTTTCTACTGCCCGATGCAGGTCCGATGGTAGCAACTATTTTGGTGCGACTAAAATACTTTTTTTTCATAATTATGTTTTATTTTTATTTAAATATTTATTATGGTATTAGAATTTTGCTATCTTGCTAGTTTATTATCTTGTTTTATTCTTTTCTTAACAAGTTAACAAGATAATAAGCTAATAATCATCTCATATTTAAATCCTCTTGCAAGCATGTATTTGACGATTTTATCACGCTTAATATTTTCCTCAGATCCTGAATATTTTTTCTCAGCTTTTTCCAAAACTTTTTTGGCAAGCTCAATTTCATTTTCGCCGCCCAGCATATCACCTAAGACTTCGTCTATCGTATTTCGATCGATTCCCTTTTGCATTAGTTCCATTTTTAAAACCTTTTTCCCTTTTGGTTTTAACTTCATTCTATCGCGAACAAACATTTCCGCAAATCTTTTATCATTTACAATATCAAGTCGTTCTAATTTTTCCAAAACTTTTTCTATGACATTTTCTAAATATTCCTTTGTTTTTAATTTATCACGAATTTCTTTTTTGCTTCTCTCACGAATTTTCAAAAAATTCGCTGCTGCATTAAATGCTTTTGCATTCACTTCTTCATTTTCAATTTTCTCAATCTCCTCTTGCGTAATCTCGATTCCTTTTCTAAGATCAAGTTTTATGAATGTTCCTTCATCCAACCCAAATCGAAATTCATCATCAATAAAAATATTGTAACGATCTTTTCTTTTTTTCTGAACTTCAATTTTTGTGATAAGCATTTATATTTTTTCTGCTGCTAAAATTTTCTTTTCAATTTCTTTTGCTAACTTTTTATCTTCTTTCAAAAGTTGCTTTACGCTTTCTTTCCCCTGTCCAAGTTTTGTCTCTCCATAATCAAACCAAGCTCCGGCCTTACCAATAATCCCCATCTTTACTCCTAATTCCACCAGATCTCCTTCTTTGCTGATTCCTTCATTGTACATAATATCGAATTCTGCGGTGCGAAATGGTGGGGCAACCTTGTTTTTAACAACTTTTACTGCTACATGATTACCAATAATATTCTCTCCATCTTTGATTTGTTCTTTTCTGCGAATATCCATACGGACAGATGCATAAAATTTCAAAGCATTTCCACCGGTTGTTGTTTCTGGATTTCCAAACATTACACCGATCTTCATACGAATTTGGTTGATAAAAATCACGATCGTATTGCTGCGCGCAACTGCCCCTGTAATTTTTCGTAAAGCTTGCGACATTAATCTTGCTTGAAGACCCATATGGCTATCTCCCATCTCTCCTTCTATTTCAGCACGAGGGGTGAGAGCGGCTACAGAATCTACGACTATAATATCTACGGCATTGGAACGAACTAGAGTTTCGGTAATCTCTAAGGCTTGCTCACCTGTATCCGGTTGAGAAACAAGAAGATCATCAATATTTACTCCTATTCTTTTTGCATATTCTGGATCGAGCGCATGCTCGGCATCAACGAAAGCTGCGATCCCACCTTTTTTCTGCGCTTCAGCCACTATATGCAAAGACAATGTAGTTTTGCCAGAAGATTCCGGCCCGAATATTTCTATAATTCTTCCTCTTGGAATTCCACCAACACCAAGTGCTAAATCAAGGGATAGCGAACCAGTAGGAATAACATCAAGATCTACCTTATTTACTTCACCTAATTTCATTATAGACCCAGTACCAAATTGTTTTTCAATCTGATCAAGAGCGAGGCGAACTGCTTTTTGCTTTGCCCCCATTTCTTTATCGTTTCTAGATTCAACGGATTCGTTTTCTTTTTTTTCGTCTTTTTTGCCTGACATAAAAACCTCCTATTGCCCCCCTAATTTTTTATTATATTTCTAATTTACCAGATTAAAGCAAAAAAAAGAAGCCTCATTTTTGAGACCTCTTTTTATGTGTTATATATTCTATTTATTCTCAAGGTTACCAGCTGTAACTTTATTTATTACAATTTCAGCTTTTGTTTTTAAAAAGACCGGGTAATACATAGATAGAGATACAAGTATAACAGCAACGATAGAAATAACAACAAAAGCTCTCTTGGCTTTCAATATTTGCAGAACATTTTCAATGCCAATGATTTTTTGTTTCTCTTTCTTCTTTTTCGGTATGAAACTTTTTATAAATTTTAATTTTGGAGAGGTCTTTTTTTTCATTTGTTAGTATTATTAATTATAAATATATCATCTTGCTTTATATCCTTGATAATAAATGAATTAAAATGCATTTTCAAGTTAAATATATTAATAAAAAAACGACCGCCAATAAAGCGACCGTTTTTATATCGAAAGTATGGTTCTGGTATTTTTGAAAGCTAATCAATTTTTTTCAACATCCCCTGTATCAGCATAATATAGATTATTTGTTTTCCACCTAATAATACGACACATGCCCCAAGGCATATAGATACCCAAGGTTATAAAAGACAGGAAAAATATCAGCAACCATGTACCGAATATCCCACCGCCTGTACCTTTGAATACTAGCTGTTTACCATCAATGTAGGTATTCTTCGCTTTCCATTTTTCAATTTCACAATATGCCCAAGGCGAATATATACCAATAGTAATAAAACACAAAAAACCTGTCCATATACATAGCCACAGAAAAGATATCCCATCACCTTTAAATTCAAATTTACCATGTGCCATTTTTTACCCCCAATTACTAACTTAAAATTAATATTATTTTAATTTTAGTTCATTACTATAAGCAAAATACAATAACAGAAGAATTGAAAGTGGTGGTACAACGGCAAAAAGCCCAAGATAATCCGGTTTTTTACAAGCAACCGCAAATCTCATCCAAACATAAACCATCATTAAAACCCCAGCTATCCACCCCAGAATAGGAACGAACATTGGAATAAGTACTAAGAACAAATACCAACCAGAGAGACCGGCAATATTTAACATCAAAATAGAATTTAGAATTGGTACCCAGGCAAACCAGGGTGTCCCGATATTAGTTTTTTTAGATATCTTATATAGCGATAGAGCTGATAAAACATACAATGCGATAATCGTCAGAATCACTAAAACCATATAGGCACCCGCCATTATTCCAAACACACCTGCCACAGCCGTTAACCCGCTACTATCTTGGAAATTGTTGTATGCTCCAACGTCGTTCAGTTTATTCAAATTACTTTGAAAATCACTTTGTAAAAAAGGGTTCATTTTTAATCCTTTCTCTCATTCTTTTTTTAATCAAAGAATGAACTTAGTTTTGTTTTTGTTTATAACTTAAGAAATATTTTTATTTATAATTCGTAAATTGAAGTGGGACACCAAAATCTTTAGCTTTTAATCCTGCTAATACCTCCTGTAAAGTATCGCGCGAAGTGGAACTAACGCGGATTTCTTCGCCTTGGATAGAAGCCTTAACTTTTTTAAAACCTGTATTAATGTATTTGGAAATCTCCTTGGCTTTTTCCTGATTGAGCCCCGCAACCAATTTGATTTTTTTTCTAACTGTATTTCCACCCGCTCTTTCATTTTCTCCTGACATATCTAAAACCCTTGTATCAAGTTTTCTGGCGATTAGTTTTGCGAGTATCAAATCTGTGATTGCTTTCATCTTATAATCATCTTCTGCCTGAATAACCAGCTCTTCTTTTTCAAGGTTCATTTCATACGGCGAATTATTAAAATCATAACGATAACCAAGTTCTCGCTTGGTTTGATCGAGTGCATTTACCAATTCCTGACGGTCGAATTGAGAGACAATATCAAAAGATGAATCTGCCATAAATATATTTTACCACAAGTTGTTGATATTGTTCAAACATCTGCTATAATTTTAAATATTGAATATAAATAAACATAAAAAATGATTTTTTCATTACCTATAAAACTTTTACTCGCGGTAGTCTTTGGTGGATTAATAGGACTCGAGAGAGAGTCAAGCCAAAGCAAGGACAATATTAAGCATGTCGGCAGTGTTGGAGGCATAAGAACATATTCATTAATCGCTCTTCTTGGTGCTCTGTCGGGTCTAATCCTTGACCAGAACCTACCGAATATATTTTTACTCATAGCGGGAACTATGTGCGCATTAGTTGTAGTTTATTATTTTGTAGGAACTTCGATAACTGGAAGAACGGGCTTAACGACCGAGATATCTGCTGTTTTTACATTCTTAATTGGCTTTTTCCTTGTAACAAATATTCTTTCAACGCAACTCACAATTGCTATTTTTGTAATGATTCTTTTGATTCTTTCTATAAAAATTAAAACGCAAAAATTTGCACTTGGAATATCGCACAAAGAAGTTGAATCTTTTATCAGTTATGCGATTATCGCCTTAGTAATCTTGCCTTTCTTACCAAATAAAGCATTTTTTATCACTGATATACCAGGAATAAACGCTTTATTGGATTCAGCAAACTTGAGCTTGGGTATATTTGCAAAAATGGAAATATTAAATCCTTACAGACTATGGTTTATTGTAGCTTTAATCACAGGAATAGATGTAATAGGATACATTCTTGGACGTCTTATGAGTAAAAAACAAAGTCTAGTTATTGCTAGTACCGCAGCTGGCGTAGTTTCTTCCACCTCAGCAATCCAATCCTTAGCAGTAAAGAGCCATGCTAATTCAAAATTAGATCGATTAGTTGGAGCAGCACTATTTGCCAACGCAGCAAGTATGACGCAGGTTTTTCTTCTTGTTACACCACTCAACGCAAAACTTACTTTTTATTTATTTCCGACGATAATTATTATCGGCTTGGCTTCCTTGCTTACTGGTGTATATTTTCTTACGAGAAAAAGTACGAATAAAGGAGATAGTAAACATGAAGCAAAAAAGGAAGAAAAGATATTTTCTCTTATGCCAGCTCTAAAATTCGCGGTTCTATTAATAGTAGTACGTGTTGTAACGAAAACCGCGTTAGCATTCTTTGGACAATCAGGATTTTTAATCAGCTCAATGATTGGTGCTTTTGCCGGACTTGATGCAATCCTCATCAACCTTGCGGAATTAGCTGGAAAAGCTATTACGTTTAAGTCAGCACTATTAACTTTCGCCGCCGTAAACGCAACTAATATGCTAGCAAAAACTATTTACTCCTTCATGCAAGGAAAAAAGGAATTTGGATATAAGATCTTAATGGGTTTGGGTGTTGTAGCAATTTCAGGTTTTATTGGATATTTTCTGAAATAATTGATTTTAAAAAAATAGGGGCTAGCCCCTATTTTTTTATTTAAATTTCTTCTTTGTCTTCTCCCCAATCATCCTCATAGATCCCAGCAGTTCCACCATCATCGCGACTAACTAATATTTCACGAGGTCTTGCGCCATCAGCTGGTCCGATTACTCCTTGATCTTCAAGTAAATCAAGCAATCGTGCTGCGCGCGCATAACCAACTCTCAAGCGGCGTTGTAGTAATGAAGCAGATGCTTTGCCGCTCTTCACTACTTCATCATATGCTTCTTGATACATATCATCATCAATATCACCACCAGCTCCACCGGGAACTCCTCCACTGCCAGTGCCCGGAGCTTTATGTGGTTTGATTACATCTTCATTATATTCCGGCTCATGCTGGCTTCTTATATCATCAAGTATTGTTTGAATTTCGCGGTCTTCAAGAAATACTCCTTGGATACGTTTTGGCTTTTGCCCATCTCCTGCCATCAGCAGCATATCTCCTTTTCCAATAAGACGTTCTGCTCCAGCCATATCAAGAATCGTACGACTATCTATCTGGCTAGCGACACGAAAGGCAACACGAGTAGGAATATTGGCTTTAATTAAACCAGTAACAACATTTACAGAAGGTCTTTGTGTTGCAAGAATTAGATGCAATCCAACTGCTCTTGCCATTTGCGCGATTCTCACAATCAATCCTTCCATTTCCTGTCCTGCAGTTAACATCACATCCGCTAATTCATCTACAACCAAAACAATGTAAGGCATCTTCTCTTCGTCTTTTCCTAATTTTTTATTATACCCAGCAATATCTCTCGCTCCGCTTTCGGATAACACTTTGTAGCGATTTTCCATTTCAGAAACTGCCCAGCGAAAAGCATTGATAGTTTTATCCGGATCGGTAATTACAGGAGTCAAAAGATGCGCGATGCCGTTATATCCTGTCATTTCCACTCTTTTTGGATCTACCATTATTAGTTTCAATTCCTTTGGCGAATAATGATAAAGAAAGCTCGCCAGAATCGCATTTACACAAACTGATTTACCAGAACCGGTGGCTCCCGCTATTAACATATGCGGTGCTTTTGAAAGGTCACTAACAGCAGGTTTGCCTGATACATCTTTGCCAAGCGCAAAAACCAGATTACCACGATCCACACCGCTGCGGTATTCTCCTGATTCCAAAATTTCTTTGAGACGAACTATCGCCACTTTTTTATTTGGAATTTCTACACCGACAAGAGATTTCCCTGGTATTGGAGCTTCGATACGAATTGGATGAGTCGCTAGCGCTAAAGCTAGATCGTCTTGGAGTGTTGTAATTTTTGATAATTTTGTTCCTTCATGTGGCTTAAGAGTATATTGCGTGAATGTTGGACCGACATTTACATCTTGCATTGTTACCATTATCCCAAATTGGGAAAGAGTCTTCGCAATAATTTCTGCGTTACCAGTAACATTTCCTGAATCAACTGAGTATTTTGATTCCTCAAGAAGATCGAGTGATGGAAATTTCCAATCAAAATCTTGCACTTGTTTATGTTCGGTTGTTTCTTCTTTTTTATTTTCCTCTTGATTTGTTGTTTTCTTATTTTCTTGATTTTTTGATGACATTCCCATAGGCAGGTTTATTTTCAATTTACCACTGACTTTGTCTTTCATTCCTGAATCTGGCATATTAATTTTAATATTTCCAATTTTTCTAGAATTAATAGAACCATCTCCAATTGCCCTATATGCCGCATCAGTTTCAATTTTATCCTGAAGGCGACGAAAACTTGTATTGAAAAGTACTAATATTGAAATAATAAGAAATGCTAAAAGAATTATAAAAGCGCCGGTAAATGATACGGAATTTTTGAGGATGGTACCAATAAAATAGCCGATCATTCCTCCACCGGCTCCGTCAAGCGCTGTTTCATATGCTTTATCGGCATCAATAAAAATGTGAATAATTGATGGTAGGAAAACATTGAACATTACAAACCCAAGATAGGTAGCCGGACCAATTTTAAATTTATCAGGATAAAATCTTAAAAATCCTAAAACCATAAAAGACAGTGCAGTAACCGGCACCATCCAACCAAAGATTTGATGCAAAATCGTATTAACTGCAGTTCCGGCAATACCGAAAACACCGAATATACTTAAGAAACAAAGTATTCCCACTAGAAGTAACCCGATAGCTGTAATCTCCATAGCAGTTTCAGGACTAATGGAAAATTCAAAAGCGTCCAGATTATCTTTCTTTCTGCTTCGAGAATTTTTACCATTTTCCTTATTTTTTGTTTTTCTTCCGTTCGATTTGCGGGAAGCTGTGCGTCTTTTTGCCATTTTTGGTAAGATGTAAATAGTAAGTTTGTAAGCAAGTAAGTTAAATACAAAAAATCATACGAATCACTCGCTGTAAATATCATAACACATGTAAATTAAATATCAACAAAAAAGGAACCCCTCGATTGGGGGTTCCTTTTTAATATTTTCCTTAAAGTATCAATGCAATTACCAATGAAACCACACCAAGCAATTTAATTAAGATACTAACAGAAGGTCCGGATGTATCTTTGAATGGGTCGCCAACCGTATCACCCACTACTGCTGCTTTGTGAGTATCAGATCCTTTACCGCCTAGATTTCCTTTTTCAATATATTTTTTCGCGTTATCCCAAGCGCCGCCTGCATTTGCCATAAAGAATGACATTAAAGCTCCGACAACAATCGCGCCGCCAAGTAAACCTCCGAGAGCTTGCGCTCCAAGAAGTTTTCCAACTAGAATCGGAGACAAAACTGCGACTAATCCTGGAATAATCATTTCTTTGAGAGCTGCGCCAGTAGAAATACTAACGCATTTTGCGCTATCAGGTTTTGCAGTTCCTTCCATCAGCCCTGGAATTTCTTTGAATTGTCTTCGGACTTCTTTTATCATTGTGTTAGCTGCTCTTCCAACTGCTTTCATAGTAGCGGCAGAAAGGAAGAAAGGTAAAATACCACCAATCAACATTCCGATAATAACTCTTGGCTGGCTAATATCAATAACATCAAGTTTTGTCGCCGCGCCAAATGCCGCGAACAAAGCCACCACAGTCAAAACCGCGGATCCGATACCAAATCCCTTACCAATAGCTGCGGTAGTATTTCCGATTGAATCAAGCGAATCAGTTACTGCACGAGTTTCTTCACCTAATCCCGCCATCTCCGTAATTCCTCCTGCATTGTCAGCAATTGGACCATAAGCATCTACCGTCATAGTGACGCCAACGGTTGCCAACATTCCTACAGCTGCCAGTCCGATGCCATATAATCCAGCAACGCCTGAAGCTACTGCGATAGCAAGAGCAATAATTAGAATTGGTAAAATTGTTGATTCCATCCCAACTGCTAAGCCCATAATAACATTTGTTCCAGGACCCGTCTGTGAAGCTTCAGCAATCTTTTTCACAGGCTTACTCGAAGTATAGTATTCCGTAACAAGACCAATGAGAATTCCAGCAACCAAACCGGAGGTAACTGCAATAAATAGATTTAATGGATTGCCAATAGCAGAATAGTAAACACTGATTATATAATAAGAAACTGGCAAAAATACTGCGGCTGCAAAGTATGTTGTATAACGAAGCGCTGCTTGAGAACTAATAGATTTTAAAACTAACATTGAAGCAATACCAATAAAAGATGAAAATAACCCAACTGCAGATAAAATAATTGGTAATGTTATAGCTTCAGTTCTCATGTCTACGAATATCGCGCTAGTTGCACCGATAACGAGCGTTGCAATCATCGCATCGACATAAGATTCAAAAATGTCCGCTCCCATTCCTGCTACATCTCCTACATTGTCCCCGACATTATCAGCGATAACTGCAGGATTGCGTGGATCGTCTTCTGGGATTCCAGCTTCAACTTTACCGACAAGATCAGCCCCAACATCGGCAGCCTTCGTATATATACCACCACCAACACGGGCAAATAATGCAATAGAGGTTGCGCCGAATGCAAAGCCGGTGATAGTTTCTGCATCAGCAAAATTTCCACCACGAGCAATATATAAATAGTAAAACAAAGAGATCCCAAGTAAACCTAAAGATGCTACAGCTAAACCCATAATCGCGCCACCAGCATAAGCTGTAAGTAATGCTTTACCTTGCCCAAACTTATGAGCAGCCTGCGCTGTTCGAACATTTGCTCGAGTAGCCGCTTTCATTCCGATAAATCCAGCTGTTATTGAAAAAATCGCTCCAACTAAAAACGCGTATGCTGTTTTATGCGCTACAAAAAAGAAAAGTAATACAGCAACCGCAATAATAAACACACTTAGATAGCTATATTCTTTTTTTAGGAATGCCATTGCTCCAGAATGAATCGCGCCTGCAATTTCTTTCATTTTTTCGTTTCCTGCATCTTGCTTTGCAAGCACAAAATAGAGAATGAGTCCTGCAATAATCCCCAATAATGCGATCCCTGCTGCACCATAGATAAAATTTTGTAACATCTTTACTCCTTTTTTAGTTATTAACTATTATTTATATTATTTTAAAAATCCATTGCATTATAGCTAAATTTTGCACTTTAATCAATTGTTTTATTGCTTTTTTGCTTAATTGTTTAGACCTCTATCACGACTGGTATAACCATCGGCCTTCTTTTGGTATTTTTGTAAAGGTAAGTGCCAATTTCTTCTTTCAGAACATCTTTTATCGCCTTCCAATTGAATGGATCCTTGCCATGATGGTGTGAAAAAATCCTTTTTATTTCGGACCGGGCGCCATGAATTAATTTTTCAGATTCTCGCATATAGACGAATCCACGCGAAATAATATCAGGTGAAGAAACCATTTCACCTTTTTGTCGATCCACTGTAACTATTAATACGAATATTCCGTCTTGCGCCATAGCCTGACGATCTCGCAATACAATATTGCCAATATCACCAACACCCAAACCATCAACCATTACTAATCCCGTTTGAACTCTGCGGTTTGCAACCCTAGCGCCATTTTCATCAATTTCAATAATCATTCCGTCTTCGATAACGAATGCGTTATCGTCTCTAACGCCATTTGCTATTGCAAGATTTTTATGCGCTACCATGTGATGATATTCACCATGTTCCGGCAGAAAATAACGCGGTCGACATACTTGAATCATTTTAGATAATTCTTCACGGCAACCATGGCCTGAAACATGCACACGCATATTTTTATCATAAATAACATTTGCTCCAAGACGAAGCAGATCGTCAATCGTGTTTGTGACCGATCTTTCATTTCCTGGTATTGGTTTTGATGAGATGAGAACCGTATCACCTTTTTTCAATTCAATTTGCTGATGTTCACCAGCAGCCATACGCGCAAGAGCAGAGGATGGTTCACCTTGGGAACCCGTACTAATAATAACTATCCTATCATCAGGATATTTTTTCATGTCTTTAATCTCAATCAAAAGCCCATCTGGGATTCTAAGATAACCGAGCTTCATAGCTACTTCAATATTGTTTTGCATGCTGCGTCCAGAGATTGCAACTTTGCGTCCAAATTTTTCTGCCGCCCATATCATTTGTTGAACCCTGGCAATCAAAGATGAGAAAGTAGCAATAATAATTCTTCCGCGAGCAACATTGAAAGCTTTTTCAAAAGATTCGCCAATGATTTTTTCAGAGAGCGTATAACCTGGCTCCTCCGCATTGGTACTATCTGAAATCAACATTAATATTCCACCGTTGGTTTGCGCGGTTCTTTCCAGTTTTGGTAGGTCAGTGACCTTACCATCAATTGGAGTCGGATCAATTTTGAAATCACCCGTATGAACGATTGCTCCATATGGAGTATGAATTATAAACCCGACAGCATCTGGTATTGAGTGTGTAACCCGAAAAGGTTCTATGCGGAATACGCCCAATCTTAATGTTTCATCTGGATCTATGACACCAACTTTTTTGTTACGAAGTAGGGGATGCTCAGAAAGTTTTCTTTCAATCATCCCCGCTGTTAATTTCGTAGCAAATATTGGCATATCAATTCTTGGCAGAAGATAGGGAATACCACCAACGTGATCTTCATGTCCGTGAGTAATTACCAATCCTCTTATTTTATGTCTTTTGTCTTCAAGATAAGTAATGTCTGGTATAACATAATCAATACCATACATATCATCTTCCGGAAATGCAAATCCCATATCAACTATAAAAATGTCACCCCCGTCAGGCAAGAGTGGGTCATCGTATTCGAAAACCATCATGTTTTTACCAATTTCATCAAATCCCCCAAGAGGAATGATTTTCAGCTTGGCACGTTTTGGCATATAAGAGCTTTTGCGTACCATACCTTGTCCTTGCGGACGCGTGGTGATTCCATGAACCGAACGAACGCTTTTTTGGCTCGCTGAACCAGAACCATCATATTTATTTTTATTATATCTTTGGGGTCTTTTTTGACCACCTTGACCTTGCGGTCTTGAACCATTTTGAGGTGCACTGCCACCACCTGCGTGGTAAGCTCTCAATGGCTGCGCTTTAGAACTTGTTTGCGGAGAATTTTGTTGTTGTCCGCTCGTTCTGTTTTGATTTTTTCTTTCCATAAATTTTTTAGTACAATTTTTAATTTTATAATTTTTAAATAATGTTTTAAATTCTAATTTTTAATTTCTAAGTCAAACTTAATTTTTTAATTATTTAATTTAGTGTTGTTTTTTTGCTTTCTTGTTTTATTGATTAATTGTTTTTACGCATCAAAATATACTCTTCCTGTTTTATAACTTTCTATCGCTATTGGCGCTGTACCGAATAATGGTGATGGCAGATCATCAATATCATACCAAATCCAACCTTCGCATTTTTCAGGCTCCAATAATTGCGGATCTCCGCTTTCCCAATCAGCAAGAAAGCCTATATGCACATAATGTTTTGGCATATAGTTTTTAAAATTTGAAACCATTTGAAATCTGAGATTTTTAATTTTGATTCCACATTCCTCCGCTACCTCTCTCAAAATACTATTTTCAAAAGACTCTCCATATTCGAAATGTCCTCCTGGAAAAGCATATTCTCCATCTCCATGAGATCCTTTTCTTTTTCCAAGTAGAACTTTGCCATCCTTGACAATCATAACCCCAATCCCAACTTTTATAATTTGTTTATTACCATTTTCCATAGAACTATTCTAAGAATATTTATATTCTAGATTCAATTCATTTTCCTACACGTTTCATTGATAAATTAAGTCTTCCCATGCTATCAATCTCTTTTAGAACAACGGTAACTTCTTGTCCTTCTTTCAAAACATCAGTAACTTTGTCTACACGTGAATCTGATATTTCAGAAATATGTACCAAGCCTTCTTTACCCGGCATGATTTCTACAAAAGCACCAAAATCCATAATCTTAATTACTTTCCCTTTGTAAATTTTTCCAACTTCTGGATCTGCAGTTAGGCCTTCGATAATTGCTTTGGCTTTTTCGATAGCTTCTTTATTTACAGCGCAGATATTGACCCTACCATCCTGTTCGATATCAATCTCAACACCAGTATCATCAATAATTTTGTTAATAACTTTGCCCCCAGGTCCGATAACATCACGAATCTTATCTGGATTTATCATAATAGTTTCAATGCGTGGCGCAAATGGAGACAGATCCGCTCTTGGTTTATCAATAGCTTTCAACATTTGCTCAAGAATAAACATCCTTCCCTGAAAACCTTGTGTGAAAGTATCTTTAATCATTGGGATTGTAAGCCCAAGATTTTTTACATCAAGTTGAATTGCCGTAATACCGTTCACAGAGCCTGCAATTTTGAAATCCATATCGCCATTGTGATCTTCCGTACCAGCGATATCAGTCAAAACTTTATAATTATCATTTTCATCGGTAATAATCCCCATCGCAATACCAGAAACTGGCGCAATAATTGGTACACCAGCGTCCATTAAAGATAAAGTAGATGCACAAGTTGAACCCATTGATGTAGAACCGTCGGAAGACATACATTCGGAAACCAATCTCATTGTATATGGAAAACTTTCTTCAGTTGGAAGTACATTGAATAATGCTTTTTCTGCTAGTGCACCATGACCAATTTCACGTCTTCCAGGTGAACGAGATGGACGAGCCTCACCAGTAGAGTAAGGTGGGAAATTGTAGTGATGCATATATCTTTTTTTGGTGTCATCTTCTTCCATAGTGTCTAGAATTTGTTTCATTCCGGTTGAACCAAGAGTAACAACATTTAAAATCTGAGTGTAACCACGATTAAATATCGCGGAGCCGTGAACACGAGGCAAAACCGCAACTTCACCAGAAATAGAACGAACTTCATTGAGAGCTCTCCCATCAACTCTTTCGCCCTTTTCCATGATATTTTTTCTCATTATCTCACGAAAAGCCAAGTCGAAATATTCTGCAGCTTTTTTCGCTTTTACATTTTCATTCATTGCAGCAGCATAGGAAGACTCTTGCTTATTTACATAATCCTCTTTAATTTTTTTAACTGTTGCATTGAACAGAGATTCTCTTTCTAGTTTTTCTTTCAAAGTAAATAGGGTAGCAAGATCTGCTGCATATTTGGTTTTAACTTCTTCATAAAGCGCAGCATCATATTCGTCATCGAATTCTCTTTTTGCTAAACCGATTTTGCTAATAATATCTTTTTGAAAAGCAATAATTGGTTGAATACTGTTATGAGCGAGCTCAATTGCTTCAACAACTTTTTCTTGCGGAACTTGTTTGCCACCAGCCTCAATCATAACAACCTTTTTGTCCGATGAAACAACTACTAAATCAAGATCAGAATTTGCAAGCTGCGGTTCACTAGGATTTAAAACTAATTCACCATTTATTAACCCGATTTGAGCTAAACCAAGGGGTCCATTCCATGGAATATCAGAAATACTTAATGCTATTGAAGCAGCTAGTAATGCTGGAAATTTTGTACCATTTTCCTGATCGTACGAAAGCACGGTCACAACAACCTGAACATCGAACATATATCCTTTTGGAAATAGTGGGCGAAGTGGACGATCAATCATACGAGATGTTAGAATCGCTTCTTCTGATGGTCTGCCTTCTCTTTTTATAAATCTAGAACCTGAAATCTTTCCAGCCGCATAAAATCTTTCTTCATAATCAACTGTTAATGGGAAATAATCCATCCCTTCTCTTTTTTGCTTTGGAGAGACTACGGTTGCAAGAACCTCAGTATCACCATAGCGAACAGTAACAGCGGCATTGGTTTGATGCGCCAAGCGTCCTGTTTCAACTTCGATTTTGCGTCCAGCAAAATCAATAGCGAATTTCTCTATCTTTTTCATAAATTTCTCCTGTTTTTTAATATTAAAACAAGAGCTCCTTTTTTCTTCGAGAGTACATTTTTACCCGCCGATAGGCAGGTGACAGATATAGGGATTGAGATCAAATCTATTGGTTCCAATCTCTATTTCCGTCATTCAACGTACACTAAAGATTATTAATATATATTTATTTAAAAATTACAAAATTAAAAATTCAAAAATTGTAATTTATTTACGTAGCCCTAGTTTTGCTAGAACTTCTTCGTATTTCTTCGGGTCAGAGTTCTTTAAGTATTTCAATAATTTTCTTCTTTGTCCGACATTTTTCAGCAATCCTCTTTTTGAAGAGAAATCATGGATGTTTTTCTTTAGATGATCGTTTAATTTCAAAATCTTCTCTGTTAATAGAGAGATTTGGACATTAGCAGAGCCAGTGTTCTTTTCATCGCTAACAACCTTTTTTATCGCTTTTTTCTTTTCTTCTGTAGTCAACATAAAAGCTTATTTATTTATTATAAAATTCTTGAGACCTTTTTAATATTGTATCCATTATAGCACAGATTTACGTTTTAGTCAAACTTAATAAAAAATTATTCGTAATCTTCATCATAATCATCCATCACAGGATCTGGAACAGCAGTTCCGTTTTTTTGTTTCAGATCCGCTTCCATTTTTGCAAAATCAAGCGAATCATCTTTTTTCTTCCCTTTTTCTGAAACTATTTTTGAAAGAATAGATGTTTTGTCGTCAACTATTTTTGGTGTATCAATCTGAAAATCAGCTAACGCAGGTGCATACAGGTCATCATCACTAACTATATTTCTTTTCTTCAAATCTTCACGAATTTCTCTTGCGATCTCCGGCTCGATTTTTGGATTGTTCTCAACTACTGGCTTTGGTTTTGGATCGTCATGCCTGCGGTCAAAAACAAAAGATCCGTTCGTTTTATTGTTATCAACTAGTACGGTTTTTTTCTGTACATTATTTGAACGATCTTTCGGACCAAGTAAGTATTCTTTTATTCTTGAAATTACTACCCTTTCAGCATTCTCTACAGTGCTATTTTCAATTTTGAATCCCGCAGCTTGTCTATGTCCGCCACCGCCAAATGATAATGCAATTTTATCGAGTAGTACTTTATCAGAATTTGTTCTCATCGAAACCGCGATAAATCCCGGGCTTCTTTCAGCAATCAAAAGTATAACATTTGCATCTGGCGCAGTTGAGAGTAATTCGTTTAAAACCCCACTAGTCTCGCCCTCATTTGATCCGGCTTCTTCTATTTCCCTATACGAAACAGTAGACCAAACAATTTTTGCTTGCCTATCTTCTTTTACATTCGATAAGATTTTACCCCAAAGTTTCAATGTGGAAACTGGATGCGTTTTGAAAACATTAGTAATAATTTCGGTACGTCTTGCCCCAGTTGCAATTAATTGCGCCGCAACTGTTAATGATTTTGGAGTTGTATTTCCATTCTGAAATCTATCAGTATCACTGATTATCCCTGCAAGTAATAATGTGGCAACCTCTGATTCTATAAAGCTCTTATCAAGAGATTCAATAAATGAAAAAATTAGTTCACAAGTTGAAGTTGCAGAGACATCTACTACATTTATATCGCCAAAATTACTATTAGTAACATGGTGATCAATATTTATAACTGGAATATTTTGTAAAGCACTCCTGTTTTCCGCATAAACACTTCCGATCCTATCAAAATCCGTAGAATCAAGAGCCACCAAAACATCGTAATTAAATTTACCAAAATTAAGCGATATATCATCTTGTCTGATTTCTCCCTCGAGTGGACTGACGACAAGGTCTACAACCTTATCATTTCTCTTATTATATGTAATTTTACCAACTGTACCGTGAGTGTTTTTGATGCTAATCACAAGATCGCGATTGACACTAATATCATCTTCAATGGTATTTATGCCTGGCAAAAAATTGAAGTCTTCGCTTATTGGGTCGCTAACTACTAAATCAACGCGTTTGCCCATTTTTTCCAATACTGCTTTGAAAGCTAAGGAAGAGGAGAGAGCATCCCCATCAGGTCTAACATGCGTAAGAATTAAGAAGTTATTTGACGCTTTGATTAATTCGATCGCTTGTTGTTTTGGACTTAACTCTTTTTTTATCATCATACAATTAACTTAGCAACTTAACTGCTTATTACTTATTTGCTTATCTTACGTTATTATAGCCAAAATTTGATAAAATATCAAATATATATTTCTAATCATATTATTATACATCAAAAATAATGATTTGTCAATAAAGTTGCTTGACAAAGCCATTTTTTTGTGATATTATTAATAATACTAAAGGTTTTTTGTACTTTGAAATTTTTTTTGCAACCAACCTTCCAGCTGGAAGGGAAAAAACTTGATAGGAGATTATAGAAATGAACGAGAAAACAAAAATACGAATTGGCACTTTGATTTTGATACTAGGGTCATTTTTTCTCCTAGTAATACTGCATAATTACATTCCTGTTCTATTAGAAATGAAAGATCACGCACAAGAAAGTTCGATATCACCATCAGAAAAAGACGAAAACGTCACGCTGAAACAACCCGACTTTTCTTCACCGTTTTTTACTGATTTTGTTGAAGACCATTCTGTCGTTAATGGAAAAGTACGCATCATAGCTATGGGCAATAAACCGAGCAGTTGCTTAAAGCTTTTCGCGCAAGACAACGACAAGAAGAAAAAGCGGCTCGTTGAATCCTTCAATGACCCGACAAAACCAACGTGGAAAGACACATTCATTATTAAGGAAAAAAATAATATGTCGTATTGGTGTGAAGATGCTAATGGCCACAAAAGTACTGTTGTGTGGCTCGATAGATAATTACATTAATTACGAAATTTGCGTTCCGAATTTTTACAATTCGGAACGTTTTTATTTTTGCAAAAAAGCTCTTGCAAGTAAAAAGGTTAGAATGATATTATAATAACAATGAAATTTTCAATTTTACAATTTACAATTTTCAATCAATATTTCAATAATCCAATATCCCAAATATAATCGCGAAGCGATACCCACAATGAAAATTGAGAACTGAAAATTGAAAATTTATTATCGTTTAAATAAGAAAAAATAATACTAAACCAATAGCTATGTCAAACAAAATAATTAAAGTTGGTTCTTCTGCCGCAGTTACAATCCCAAAAAAAGTTTTAAAATCTATGTCGATCGACATTGGTGATAATGTTTTCGTCAGCGTTGATGCAAAAAATCGCAGGTTTATTATTGAGCCAGTAGTGAATTTCAAGCTCGAAGAAGAAAGGGCATTAAGAATCGATGAATTTATCCGAAGATATAAAAAAGACCTGGAAAAGGTCTCTGAATAAGATCCAAAATTAATAATCATTATTTATGAATTACCTATCTCCACAGGAAGTATTATATATTCACAATCAAATTATTGATGAACTTCACGGAACACACGGCGTATCAAATTCATTGGTTTTAAAGAAACTCATGAATTATATACGCAATAATGATATTTTTCGCGACAAAAATGCTAAAGCGGCCGCGCTTTTCTTTGGTATTTCAAAAAGAAGGCCTTTTATAGAAAAAAATATCGAAACCGCCATCACTGCAACAAATATTTTTCTCGGTATTAATGGTTCAGGTTTTGAGATAGACACACCTACTTTCCGCAACTTTATTAAATACGAATTACCACATGCAAAAGTTGAGGATATTCAGAAGTTTATTACGCAAAATTCATTTTTAACTCCATAATTGATTTTTCCATCACTTTTTGTTAATATATTTAATAGCATTGCTAAATGCCTTTTTAAGTATTGTATTTTGCGAATCGCGACGTGCGCGCGTGTAGCTCAGTGGTTAGAGCACCACCCTTATAAGGTGGGGGTCGATGGTTCAAGTCCATCCACGCGCATTTAAACAAAAAAGTATTATGCAAGAAATTTTAAGATTTCTAAAAAAACAAAATAGGTTAACAAAAGTCATATTTGGGACAGTAATTATGATTGGGTTGGTATTGTATTCATTGCTTGGGATTATTTATAAAAATTATAATATTAACAAACAGAGCCAAGATAATATTAATGAAATAAATAGGCTATCGCAAGATAACCTTGATCAACAGAGCAAAATATTGTATTATAGTACAAACGCTTATGCAGAGAAGGTTTTGAGGGAAAAACTAGGATACCAGAAAGAAGGCGAAAGAGTATATGCCCTTCCTCGAACTGACCCTGAAAGGGAAAAACTAATCGCTGAACAAAAAAAGTTCCAAGAAACACAGGACAAAAAACCAAATCCCTTAAAATGGTTTGAATTTTTCTTCACAGATAAAAATGATATTACGGCAACAATCCAAAATCTTTCAAATCCAACGCAAGTAGGAAATTAATAAATATTAGCACGAAAGAATCTACACCTTTAAAATATTTAGCAGGATTCTTTCGTAAAAGGAGCAATTGTGAAGTGGCTGTAAGAAAAATTTTAATAAATTTTTATGAAAGCTAACGAAACAAATTGCAACGCAACCGGGGGTAGAGCAGTCCGGTAGCTCGTCGGGCTCATAACCCGAAGGTCGGAGGTTCGAATCCTCCCCCCCGAATTTGGCTGGGTAGCTCAGTTGGTTAGAGCGCAGGACTCATAAGCCTGAGGTCGTGAGTTCGATTCTCACCCCAGCTACTTAGTAAAAGAAAAAATTCCGATTTTTATCGGAATTTTTTCTTTTAAATTATTTAATCCAGTCCTCTATCATCAAAAATTCTTTTTTATTCTCAATCGGTAGTATCTGATAAATCTCTTCAGTAATAAATGGAATAATCGGATGAAGCATAATTAGAGATTCTTTTAGAATATACAATAGATTATCTCGCGCTTCTTTTATCAATTTTTCATCTGGATTTTCTGGCAATGGATAGGGAATTTGATTTTTTGCTTTTTCAATGTAAATATCACAGAATTCATGCCAAAAGAAATGATAGATTGATTCGGCTGCTTGGCCAAAGCGATATTTTTCTAAATCTTCATTATAGGTCTTTTTTATTTCTTCAAGCTTTGATTTAATCTCTTTATCTGCATCAGTATTTTCAGTAAAATTTAATTCCCCCTTTTGTTCATAATCCCCGAGTTTCATTTGAACAAAACGCGTTGCATTCCAAATTTTATTCATAAATGTTTTTGCCATCTTTAATGTATCTTCGGCAACGCGAAGATCTTGTGTCCCAGTAACCTGATAAATCAAAGAGAACCTCATTGCATCTGCCCCATATTGTTCGATTAAATCCATTGGGTTCACAACATTCCCTTTTGATTTACTCATCTTCTTTCCAGCCGTATCGCGTACCATTCCATGCAGGTATACTGTTTCAAAAGGAATTTTACCGGTCATATAAACCCCTAACATTATCATTCTAGCAACCCAAAAGAAAAGAATATCATATCCAGTTTCCATTACTGATGTCGGATAAAAATATTTGAAATCTTCATTTTCCGGATAACCAAGGGTAACAAAAGGCCATTGCCCCGAAGAAAACCAGGTATCAAAGCTATCTTGATCCTGTTCAAGATTAGTTGAACCGCATTTACATTTTTCGGGTGTTTCACCTTCGGTAATCAACCACTGCCCGCAATTTTTGCATTGCCACGCAGGAATTCGTATTCCCCATACTATTTGTCGGGAAATATTCCAATCATAAATGTTATCCAACCAGTTATAATAAACCTTTTCATAGTTTTCAGGAATAATTTTCACTTCTCCATTTTTAACAACCTTTATAGCTTTTTCTGCGAGACCTTTCATCTTGATATACCACTGCGAAAGCGGAAGTGGTTCGATCACAGTCCCACATTTATAACATTTTCCGATAACATTTTTGTATTTTTCTGTTTTTTCTACCAATCCTCGCTGTTCTAGTATCTCCATTATCTTTTCCCTAGCTTGTTTAACATTTAATCCTTCAAGTCCCCCCGCTTCTTTTGTCATTTTTCCATTAAACCCGATTACTTGAATGAGAGGCATTCCATGACGTTTACCAGCTTCAAAATCATTCTCATCATGCGCAGGAGTAAGCTTTACCGCACCTGTACCAAACGCTAAATCAACAAAATCATCAGCTACAATAGGCATTTCTCTTTCATTAAATGGGTTTAGAACAGTTTTACCGACCAGATCTTTGTATCTTTCATCTTTGGGGTTTACAGCGATGCCAGTGTCCCCTGGAATGGTTTCCGGACGTGTTGTAGCCACCGTAATATACTTATCTGAGTCTTTCACTTTACACTTAATATAATAAAGGCCGCATTCTTGTTCTTCGTGCTGTACTTCTAGATCGGAAAACCCCGTACCATGCGTAGTACAATAATTAACAAGCCTGCTGTCGCGATAAAGCAACCCATCATCATTTAATTTCTTAAATGTTTTATAAACCCTAGAGATAATATCTGGATCAAGAGTAAATTTCTCACGAGTCCAATCAAGCGAAAAACCTGCCTTCCGCAACTGTGATGTCATATTAGATTTATTGTTCAAAACAAAATCCATTATATCTTTGTAAAGTTGTTCTCGCGTAAAATCAAAGCGGCTCTTGCCTTCTTCTTTTAATTTTCTTTCATACACAACTTGCGTTTCAAACCCTGCGTGATCCGCTCCCGGAAGCCACAGCGCAGAGAAACCTGCCATTCTTTTCCAACGAATAAGAAAGTCCTGAATAACATACATCATATGCCCCGCGTGCAGGTTCGCATTCGCATTCGGAGGTGGAAGAATTATAGTGTATGGTTTTTTATTCGCATCAATTTTTGGTGTAAAATATCCGCTTTCTTCCCATGCTTTATATATTTTTTCTTCAACATCTTTCGGGTTGTATGCTTTGGCAAGTTCTTTCATTATTGTTTTTTTATTACTTTTATAATAAACTCTTAGTATAATACCATAAAACGTTGTTTTAAAAAATACCTCGGAGGATAACTATCATGCAAAATGAAGGTGAAAGCACCAAGTATGTAGGAATACCAGTTGGGGTAATCACATTTAACGTATTAT
This sequence comes from Patescibacteria group bacterium, assembly GCA_022703645.1. GTDB lineage: Bacteria > Patescibacteriota > JACPGU01 > JACPGU01 > JACPGU01 > JAKLDG01. Next base: position 797,816 of record JAKLDG010000001.1, read on the forward strand.
GTTTTGGGGATATGGCGGATAGTTACTTTAGTGAAATTAGCACGGGAATATTAAATATTTTAAGACAAGGAAATGCCTGCCAAATAATCATTGAAGCTCAAACTATGCAAGAAACCATTGCGGTTTCCGTGGGATTGCAACGGGAAGTTTGCGAATCGCTATCTCCAGTCCCCGCACTTATCGAAAGTATAGAGTTTAAAGAGCATGCAGCTTATCTATCCAGCAACCCAGATGGTTCAGAAAGTTATAAAAAAATTATTGTTGCTATTTATGCGATTGATATGACGCAAGCTTTAAGAAATAAACAAGGTTTTATTTCTCGAGTTGTTTCAAGAATAAGAAAAGCACTAAAGAAAGAGGTTGTCCCGACATAAAAACTAAATTCAGCGCACCTAAAAAGTGCGCTTTTTGTTTACAAAAATTATAATTCTTTATTCGACATTACTTCAAAATCAAGATTGAAAGATTTTTTGTTTTTCTTATTTTTCAACTGGTATGCCGCGCAAGCAGCAATCATCGCCGCATTGTCACCACAGTACTCTATCGGCGGAACACAAAAAGAAACTTTTTTGAATTTATTTTTAACCCTTACCCCAATTTCTTCTCTTAACCTTTTATTGGCTGCAACCCCTCCGCAAATAGAAACTGTTTTTGCTTTATATTTTTCCGCAGCTTTTATGGTTTTTGTTGTTAAAATATCTACCACCGCTTCTTCAAATTCATAACAGAATAAGGGTATAGCGTTTAGGGTAGAGGGTTTAGAATTATTTTTTATAAAATCTTGCCATTTATAAAGGACGGAAGTCTTTAGCCCGGAAAAAGAGAAGTTGAAGTCTTTCGAGTCCATCATTGATCTCGGGAAAAATTTTCCACTCCCTAATTCTTTATGTTGTGGCGAAGCCACTACTTCATTGGAAATTGGAAATTGGAAATTGGAAATTTGTCTGCGATAACGCTCAGCTTCGGCTGAAATATTAGGACCGCCTGGATATGGCAGTTCCAGCACCCGAGCTACTTTGTCAAAAGCTTCTCCCGCTGCATCATCGAGCGTTTCGCCTAGATATTTATATTTTCCATGATCTTTCATGAGAATTAGCGAGGTATGACCGCCAGATACCAGCAAAACAACCGCAGGAAACTTAAAGTTTTTGTTCCTGTCTATGAAATTGGCGTAAATATGCCCCTCCAGATGATTCATTGGTAGAATCGGCTTATCAAGCACTGCCGAAACCATCTTTGCGGTATTTACTCCAACAAGCAATGATCCAATTAATCCTGGCGCATGAGTAACTGCAATATAATCGATTTTTTTAAGACTAGTCTTTGCTTTTTGTAAAGCCTCGTCTAAAACAGGTAAAATCTGTTCCACATGAGCGCGGCTCGCAACCTCTGGGACAACACCACCGGTTTTTTTATGAATATCAATCTGACTTGCCACAACATTTGATAACAAACCTTCTGCAGTATCATACACAGCGGCTGATGTTTCATCGCAAGATGTCTCAATGGCTAATATTCGCATTTTTTGGCTAATTATTGATTTATTATGAATAGTATGCTAATATTATAACATATAGTACTTTTAGAAAGATAGTTAAAAAATAAAACTTGTCTAGAAAAGGATGGTGGTTGAATTGGATGCAATACGCTTGCCAGAAGAAGGAACTTGGATAAATACCGATCATATGGAAAACACTGAGAAACCGAACTATTTATCCGAGAAAATAGCGTCCATCGTAAAAATGATCAAAAAAGGTGAGGCGACCAGCGTTTTTGTACAAGGTCACATAACCGACCCGAAGAACAGTTTGGAACTAATAGTACATCTGATTTCCAAAGGAATTTTTGCAACACAGATCGACCAAAAGAAAATTGATAAAACACTCTACCTCATCACCTGTACTACCCCCGAAAATTAGGCGTGTAACAAGACCTGATTAAACAAAAAACACTTCGCAATCCGGAGTGTTATTTTTTTCCCCAGAAATTGCTATTTTTTCATATTGAATTAATACTAATAAGATGTTAAAGTGAGATTAGTAAATAAAAGAGAGAAGGAAGGTGAATATCGCAAGCACCTTTAAAAAAGAGCTGTGTCTGACGAATAACCTAAATCCATTTCAAGAGGTATATACTAATGCATAATAAAGACACACTCAGATGCGCTGCTAAGGATATCCTAAACAACCCCAAAGAGTTAGGAAGAATAGTGGCAGCCATTACTGGATCCAACCAAGACCAAGATGAAAGACCATCGCGCTTGCTTATCACAGGAAAGAAAGCTGAGGATATTGAAAAGGCGGCACAAGACATTAATAAATCATTGGCAGATGTATCCGCATTGGAAATGTTCCATGTATGGTATATAAAAAACGGCATACCCCCAACTAATCCCAAAATTCATTGTTATTTAATTATTTATAATTGGGTATATGGGGGCAAAAAGTTTAGAGATGAGCAGGGTCGTTTTCTTGAAGAAGATCCTGCTATAAAAAGCTGAAAACTCTTCAATAACACCAACCGTTCCTGTACACTTAAGGAACGGTTTTATTTTTAAGAAAAAAATGCTATAATTCTCTCATGGAACTGACTAATTTATTGCAATCGAAATCCTGGGAAGAATTCGAAAAGACTTTGGGTAATAAAACTTTTTGGGTTGATGATGCGCTTCTCATAAAAAACCCTCTGCCAAAGGGAATGTCTTATTTATATTGCCCGCGCGGACCGCGTGAGCTAAATTCAGATTTTATCAAAAAAGCGACCGAGCTTGCAAAAAAAGAATCAGCAATATTTATACGAATTGAACCACTGGAAATACCCAATACTCAATGCTCAATGCCCAATTTGGTGAAGACAATAAATCTTAATCCTGCAAACACTCTGATTCTCGATTTGGCCAAGAGTGAAGATGCTCTCCTCTCTGAAATGAAACAAAAAACTCGCTACAATATTAACCTTGCAATAAAAAAAGGGGTTGGAATCGAAGTAACTACTGATCCTGAAAAAGCTCAAATTTTTTACAATATTATGAAGCAAACTTCTGCTCGTGATAAATTCGGAGCGCACTCTCTCGAGCATTACAAGAAATTACTTGAAGTCTTAGGTACAAATAAGATTATCCGTTTGTATTTGGCAAAATATGAAGGAAGGTATATTGCCGCAAATATTGTTTCTTTTTTTGGCAACACTGTTTCCTATCTACACGGTGCTTCAGCAAACGAGTACCGTAATGTCATGGCCCCCTATCTACTTCAATGGGAAGCGATAAAGGATGCGAAAGTAGGCGAATATGAATACTATGATTTCTGGGGTATTGCTCCTGATGATTCACCAAAACATAGGTGGTCAGGCGTAACACGATTTAAAAAAGGTTTTGGCGGTCAGCAGTTTGATTATCCAGGCACATATGATATTGTGATTTCAAAAAAGTGGTATTTTTTATACAAAGTTTTGCGCAAGTTAAACAGATTGTTCTAATTTTTGATTTTTGAATTTTTAATTTTATAAATAAATTTTAAATTCGAATTTTTAAAAATTAAGATTTTCCCCGTTTATTTAAAAATTAAAAAATTAAAAATTATAAAATTGAATTCAGTCTTTCTCATTCACGGCGAAGATGACTATCTTGCCCGTGAAAAATTAAATTTTTTTAAACAAGGTTTCATAAAAAAATATGGTGACCTAAATATTTCTGTTTATAATAATGAAAATATTGATCTCGATGGAATTATGAATGATGTAGTTTCAGCACCATTTCTAAGTGAAAAGAAAATGATAATTCTCGAGGGGATATTAACGGAATTAAAAAAAGATGACCGCAAAAAATTTATTGAATTAATCAAGAAAGTTCCGGACACATCTGTTTTTTTTATTTATGAAAATAGAAATCTGGGCGATAAAAAAACTAAGAATAAGGATATCGATGAAATCATCAAAAGCTTAAGAGCAAAAAATATTTTCGAATTTAAAAAAATATCAGAATTTGATATTGCGAAATATATCCAACAAAAAATAAGGTCCAGCGAATACAAAATGGATTCACGCGCTATTAACACACTTGCAACTCTCGTCGGACCAAACACAAGACAGATTGATAATGAAATCAAAAAACTTTTTGCATATAAATTCCAAGAAAAAGAAATTACCGCTGACGATGTGCTCAATCTAGTTAAGGCAAATGTTAACAAGGGAGTATTTGACCTGACAGATGCATTAGCAAAAAAGGATTTGAAGGAATCACAGAAAATTATTAAACATCTTGTCGAGACAGGAGAAAATCCGATTTCCATTCTTGGCATGATCACTTTTCATTTTAGGAATCTATTGCTGGTAAAATTAGCGCAAGCACAAAAGTTGAGAGAAGGCGATGTGATTAAAGAAACCGGTATGCACCCATTTGTTTATAAAAAAACTACTTCACAATCTCGGGGTTTTGATATGAATAAAATCAAAGAAATTTATCACAAAATATGCCAGACGGATTTTGAAATGAAAACCGGAGAAAAGGAACCGGAATTAGCAATTGATCTACTGATTGCTAAAATTTGTATGTAATTATTTCTCTCCCCAATTATCTGCTTCTTTGCCTTCTACAATTAAAGGGCACTTGAGAACAAAAACATTTTGCATAATTTTTTTAATTTTCAATTTCCAATTTTCAATTTCCAACTCGGGAAGTTCAAATACCAATTCATCATGCACTTGCAAAATCATTTTTATATCTTTGTTCTTCGATAGAATTTGTTTATCAATTTCAATCATCGCAAGTTTCATAATGTCAGCTGCCGTTCCTTGGATTGGCATATTTATCGCCATGCGCTCTGCGGCGCGTTTGATTTGCGCAACGCCCGATAATATATCGGGAATATAACGACGACGACCAAGGAGCGTTTCGACATAACCTTCTTTTTCTGCAAAGACAACCGTGTCATCCATATATTTTTTAATAGATGGATATTCGCGGAAATATTCTTCGATAAATCTCCCCGCCTCCGCTGGAGTTTTTTCTACCGCCTGAGATAGTCCGTATGAAGATATTCCATAGATAATTCCAAAGTTTACAACTTTTGCAACTCTGCGCATATCTTTATCAACTTTTTCTGCCTCAACATCAAAAATAGCTGATGCAGTTTCTGTATGAATATCGCGGCCTGTATTAAATGCATCCAACATTTTTTTATCGTTTGATACCGAAGCAACCACGCGCAACTCTATTTGCGAATAATCAAAGATGAGAAATTTCTTTCCCTTTTCAGCAATAAATGCTTTGCGGATTTCCGCTCCAATCTCGGTACGAATTGGAATATTTTGTAGATTTGGATCGGATGAAGATAGGCGACCGGTGGAAGTAATTGTTTGGTTGTATGACGTATGAACCCTGCCATCAAATTCATTTATCAATTTTGGTAAAGCTTCAATGTATGTGCTTTGAAGTTTTGTTAACTCGCGATATTCCATAATTAATTTTATAATCGGATGCACATCGCGAAGTTTCTCGAGCGAATCAGCTGCAGTGGACATGCCAGTTTTTGTTTTCTTCACATCCTGCGTACTAATTCCTAATTTCTTATATAAAATTTCTGCTAATTGCTGAGTTGAACTAATATTAAAATCTTCTCCTGCCAATTTAATAATCTTCTTTGAAAGATCGTCTATTTGAGTTTGAACTTTTCGGGATAATTTATTTAGGAATTTATCATCAATTTTTACTCCCCAAAATTCCATGTTGGTAAGAATTTTTACCAATGGCATTTCTACTGTGTAAAATAATTCTTCGGTCTTTTTTATTTCTCCTAATCTTTTCTTAAAAACTTCATAGAGTCTCCAAGTAATATCAGCATCTTCTCCTGAATACTTGCATGCATCTTCGACACTAACTTCAGCAAATGATTTTTGTTTACTACCCGTTCCGATTAATTCAGAAATCTTCATGTTTTCGTGACCGAACTCGGAGAAAGCTAAAACATCGAGTGAATGGCCACGGCCGATTGGATTGATAATATAAGAAGCAATCATGGTATCGAAATATACCCCCTCAACATCAACTCCAGATTTTTTCATGACAAGCAGATCGTATTTGAGGTTCTGGCCAATTTTTCTAATTTTTTCATTTTCAAAAATGGTTTTTAGTTTTTCAAGAACGAATTTCTTTTCTAATTGTACGGGCAGAATATTTTCTGTCCCTACGGCAATATGTCCCACTGGAATATAATATGCAGTATTTGCTTTCCATGAAAAAGATAGCCCAACTAGTTCTGACTCCATTGCTCCCAAAAAAGATGTTTCCGTATCAAAAGCAAATTCTTTTTGCTTCACTAATTCATCATAAAAATCATCGAAAGATTCTTGGGTATTTACTAAAATATAATTCACATCCGATTCTTTGTTTTGTTGATTTTTTGTTTTATTATTTTCTTTATTCACGCCATCAATTAGTTTCAACAACCTCCCCATCAAAGATCGGAATTCAAATTTTTGGAAAGTTGCGATTGCTTTTGCTTTGTCAAAATCATAAGTACAGCAATCTTCAATCTCAACCTTGATTGGAACGTTTAATTCTATAGTTGCCAGTCTCTTTGACATGTACGCGTTTTCTTTGTCCATGATAAGTTTATCTTTTACACTATTGCTAAAAGAAAAAACGTTATCATTTATTGCCTCGTAAATTCCATCGAGCGTTTTATATTTAATTATCAAATCCGTCGCTGTCTTCTCGCCTATTCCTTTTACACCCGGAATATTATCCGATGGATCGCCCCGCAAAGCTTTGTAATCAATAACCCTATCGGGTCCAAAACCATATTTTTGTTCGACAAGATCAGTATCATAAATAATGGTATCTTTAATACCCTTCTTTAAAGTATAAACACGTGTATTATCATCAACGAGTTGAAGCGTGTCCATATCACCGGTAACAATATATGTATCGATGTTTAATTTTTTGTCATCAATTCTTTTGCAAAGTGTGCCGATCAGGTCATCTGCCTCAAATCCAGCAACTGCATAAATTGGAATATTTAGAGCGCCCAAAACTTCTTTGGCATAAGGAATTTGTTCATAGAGCTCATCAGGCGCTTTGACACGCGTTGCCTTGTATTCTTTATACTCTTCGTGACGAAAGGTAGGCGCCGCCATATCAAAAGTCGCCGCAATATAATCCGGTTTTATATCTTCGACAGCTTTGAGCAGTGTTGAAGTAAAACCATAAACAGCGCCAATATTTAGCCCTTCTTTTGTTCGAAGTGGAGGAAGAGCATGGAATGATCTGTGCACTAAGGCATTAGAGTCTATTAATAAAAAACGTTTTTTACGCATAAAAGTTGATTAAAAAATTTACAATCTTCAGTTTTCAATTTTCAATCAATGACGCAATGTCTCAATGTTTGAAAATTAAATCATTGAAAATTTATTGAAAATTGCAAAATTGAGAATTGAAAATTTGCTATTTGATGTATTTCATGACTATTTCTTTATCATTGAAAGGTTGTATCTTGCCAGCAATATTCATACCGGTTTCGGAACCTTTTCCGGTTATTACTAGTACATCACCTTCTTTTTGTACCATTAGCAGCGCCTTCTCAATTGCTTGTTCACGGTTTAAAATTATCTCGTAATCCATTTTCTCGATCTTATCATTATTTTTAAATCCTTGCTCGATGTCATGAACTATTTCATACGGATCTTCAAAATATGGGTCTTCATTTGTCAGTATTGAATAATCAGCATATCCAGAAACGATCTGGCCCATTAACGGCCTTTTCTTTTTATCTCTTCCGCCTCCACAGGAACCAAATACAGCAATTATTTTGCCGGTATAAATCTCACGGATTATTTTATATAACTCCTGAAGTGAGTCCGGAGTTAAGGCATAATCGATTATCACATCATAACCCTTACTGCTTTTTATTCTATCAAGCCTACCAGCAACTCCAGAAAAACTTTCAAGCGATGCTTTTAGTTTTTCTGCGGATATTCCAAAAATCATCGCAACAGATGCGCCAGCAAGAAGATTATATGTATTAATGGCTCCTAAAATTTTTGATTCAATTTTTAACCTGTCTTCCCCATAATTCAGATTAAATCTAATCCCTTCTTTACTTTGGGTTGGTATATCAGCCTTGATAATATTCTGCGCAAATAAAGAACTGTCTTTTTCTATACCGAAACCAATTTTTTGTTCTGCATCAAATCTTAAGAAATCTTCTGCGTGTTTGTCATCAATATTTGCGATAATCGTTTTGCGCAATTGATTCGCATCAAAACCGATAAGTTTTTTTCTCTTACTTTTTGCGAGTTTTGCAAAAATTCTCTGTTTCGCTTTTTTATAATTTTCAAAACTTCCGTGAGCTTCTATATGTTCGGGTGTAAGATTGGTAAAAACAAGAATATCAAAATCAATACCATAGGTTCTATGTGATGCGATTCCTTCGGAAGAAACTTCCACTACCGCAACCTTGCAGCCATCTTTCACCATGCGACGCAACATCTTTTGGAGAGATAGACGTCCTAGCATAGTGTTCTTTGATTTATTTACCCATTCTTTGTTTCCAATTTTAAAATTGGCAGTTGAAAGCATGCCAGTACGGATACCATTGCTTTGCAAAACATGGGCTATGACATTTACCGTGGTAGTTTTGCCATTTGTACCAGTAACACCGATCACGAGTAGTTCTTTGGCGGGAAAACGAAATATCGTTGCAGCAAGAGCTGACCATAAAAAATAATAAAGAGAAAAAATAAACTTCGGAGTATATTTACGAACTAATTCTTTTAACTTCTTCATAGAGCAAAATTTAAATTTTGAATTTACTTGATGATTTCCCTTATCCTCTCCTCGTGTTTTCTTTCCATATTGGTGGCAAAGTAACTACTGGATAGGTAAGATGCCAATACTATCCCGACAAAGACAACCAGATATCCTAATATATGTTTGAAAGTTATTTCCGAAAAAGATACCGCAAAAACAAAACCAAAAATCAATTCAAAAATCAAAAACAACGCAAAAACCTTTTTATTTAATTTATGCCACAGTTTAAATGGCCAAATTTTTGCCAAAAATTTTACGAAGATAAATGAAAGAACTCCACCAACAACCATACTCCAAGCCATCCCCAATAAAAAATCAAAGGTAAATATCTTTGAAAGGAAAATGTCCGGGAAATTTGCATACCAGAAATCTTTGAATTGAGTAACTAATTGTGGTATGACAATTCTACCTCCCAAGTAACGAAAAATGCTTTCAATTAGAGTCAAAAATAGGAAGGATATAGCACCGTAGCGAATAGCATCGAAATACAGCGTTTTGTCATCTCTTTTTACTCCTAACGATGAAGATACACTATCCCAAGCCCCGGAAATCTTTTCTTTATAACCTCCCTCTCCTATTTTATCACCAACACCTTCAACCATTCCTCGGACTTCTTTCATGATATTTCTTTTATGAAGTGTTTTTTCTTCTTCCTCACCAAAAATATCATCACCTTTGATAATTTCGGCTATTTTTTCTCTTTTTTCCTGATCAATAAAATCAAGCGCTTCCTTGATATCACGATATTCAACACCTTGGTCCATGAGCCCTTTTCTTAATTGATCCATGTCAAATTGTGTGCGATACTTTTTTATGTAATCTACTAAGTCTTGATCTACCATAGGTTTATTTATTTATAAAAACATATTCATAAATATTTAACGACTCATAATACTCATATTTTACCTCAAAATCAAAAAATAAGCAAAATAGATAGGATTTTTTAAGCCCCGCATAGATATGTGGGGCTAATCAATAAAAATAGCGATCATAATTCTGGAACTATTTTTTATGTCTTTTCCGTTTGTTCCAAAGTGGTTCCAGCTGCAGCAGCTTGTTCGATTTGCTGTTTTGGCGAGGTTGTGACAATTTGGTCTTCAGTATAGGAAGCAATGATTTTTATTGCGACATGGTTCAATCCCGCGAAGAAAAGGCCTTCGCCAACACCTGATTCAAGTAGCAGCGCTGCTTCAGCTTGAGTAAGATTAAAAGTTTTTGTTACAGCTTCAATGGAGGCTGGCGACTGACGCAAGAGCAATTGGAGCGATGAGTTGGTTATAATAGCTTTGCCATATTTATTTCCCAGAAAGTCCTCGACATCCTGCGCAATAGTGGTAAGACCGCAATAATATTTACGAGCTCTTTTGGCAATTGAGAAAATAAATCTGGCAGCATCCTCATGCTCCATCATTGTCCATGCTTCGTCAACTATTAATAAGCGTTTCTTTTTCTCATGTTTGATCTTGGACCAAATAAAATCCAATACCATATACATGGCAATTGGTCGAAAAGAGGCTTCAAGATCCCGAATATTGAACACCACGAAAGGATTATTCATATTAATATTAGTGGGCTGGTTGAAGAAATTGGAGAAAGTACCGGTAACATAACGGTCTAATCTTTTTACAATAGAATCAGCCTGAGGAATCTTCTTCAAAACCTCGTGAAAATCCGACATCAATGGCGGCGGATTTTTTTGGCTTTGTGGATCTTTGCTAATCCCCTTGCTTGTATAAACATCAGCTAATGCTTTTTCTACAATCGCATCCTCTTCTGGGTTCATGGAGCCTAAAAGCAGGTTGAATAAACCCTTTAAAGTAATTAGGGCATTCCGGATATTGTCTTCTGCTTCAGCTTCGGTTGCATTATCGGGTAATTTTGTTAAATCAAAAGGATTAATACGGTCATCAGAAGAAAGACTCATGTTGAGAAACGAACCTCCCACAACCTTACAAAGATTTTTATACTCGTTTTCTGGATCAATAATAATGATTTCTGCCCCGGTCATCATATAGCGCAAAGCTTCGAGTTTTACTGAATATGATTTCCCTCCGCCGGATTTTGCGAATACTACCGCATTGGCATTTTCGAGACTAAATCGGTCAAATATTATCAAACTATTATTATGACGATTGATTCCATACATAATTCCTTCATTACTAGTCAGATCCATTGAAGCGAATGGGAAAGCAGTAGAAAGTGCGCCAGTATTCATATTTCTGGCAACATCCAAAAGATCACTTCCCAAAGGTATTGTTGAGCGGAAACCTTCACTCATCTGAAAACCAGCGCGTTTTGAGTAAATCAATGAACCGCCTAATTGGGATTCGATACGGCTTGACAACATATCCAACTCATCCAAAGTTTTAGAGTAGATAGTAATATAAATTGCAAATTGGAAAAGTTTCTCCTCGCCACGAGTCAATCTGTCACGCAATTCTTCAATATCCTGGTAAGCTCCTTCCAATTCCGGATTACGAACCAATCCTTTTTCCGCCTCATTTTGAAGAGCCGCCTGTACTTGACCGGAACGTTTGCGCAGTGTATCCAAAACTCCTTTTGTATCACGCGGATAAATAAACATCCCAATATCCATCGTCTGATCAATATTGATTAAAGGAGAGAGCCAGTTTGGGAAAATATATCTTGGATAATTAAAAATAAATAACGTTCGAATAAAAAGATCGTTGATAACTATATAGTTGGGAGTAATCTGCACAGAAGATGGAGCTATCAGGTCGCGGATTGAAGCAAGACCTTTTTCATAGGTTCTTCGAGCTTCTTCTTCACGTTTCGCCGCTTCTTTTTTCAACCTTTCCTCTTCTTTTTGTTTTCCAATATCTATTGACATAGTTCTTGAACCAAAAAGAGAAAAACCTTTTTTTTGTGGAGCAGCTGCTACTGGGGATGGCTCAGTTTGAACCTGAGCAGGCGCGCCCACTGAAGTTGTATTTATTTGAACAGGCTGCATCGGCTGAGCCGTGGCAGTTGGATTTGCCATACCAGTATTGACCGGCGGATTATTTGTCGCCGGTGCCAATATTGAATCAATTATTTTTTTTGCATCATCCATAGAATAGAATTTAGTATTTAGAATCTAGAATAACGAATTAGGAATGGTTTCTTGATCCTCTTATTAAACTATTTAATAATTTGTGAACATCTATACTTTTACTATATAAATTTGTAAATACTTCTTGATTTAGATAACCAATGTCCTTTCCTGCTATTATTTGGTTTTGGACTTCAGTTACGGAACCGCTAGCGATATAATAAAACTGAATTTTTTCTTTATATGAATATCTTGTGAATCCTTCAGCTATGTTTGAAGATATTGAAACAGCTGCTCTTCGAATTTGGCTTGTTAAACCATACATCTCATCTTTTGGGAAATCCTTTGTGGCATTATAAATCATTAAAACTAATTTATGCGCTTCCTGCCAAGTTCTTAAATCTGTAAAATTTTTAATCTTCTCTTTTTCTATATCCATTCTAAATCCTTTATTCGTTATTCTAAATTCCAGATTCTGTATTCTAAATTCTTCCCCATCTAGATATTCATTTCTTTCGGCATTTTTTCAATCACCTCTGTTTCAAATTGTGATGCGTCAACTAATTTTTGCGCCGTACTCTGATCGGGATTATAAACACCATAAAATAGTTCAATCAATTCCTGCGTATCAAGCTGAATTGCGCGCACCCCAACTCCTTGCAGACCCATTGCTACTGTTTCAGCTTTTTGAATCAGATATTTTTTTTCATCAGCAAAACTCCCAACTGCAATAGCTCCTTTTCCTGCAGAAGAACTCCTTCCGACCGCTCCTACTTTTTTGAAAGCATTCGGATAGTGCGGGATAACAACGTAGAATCTTTTTTGCATAATATTTGTCTGCTGTATTATATTTTGCACAAATATAATATAGTCGCGAATTTGAATTTTTAGTAATTCGTTACTAATTTTTTTGGAATTTTCTGCTAATCCATCCAGATATCCTTCAAGATCAAGTTTGCGCGATTGGACTACTATTTGAATAGGAAAGTCGAGAGAATTCAAGAATGATTGGAAACCGTAAATAATTCCGTTTCTTTCCAGCTCTGATTTTAATTCAAAGTTAACAGCAGAAGTGGAAAGTACCATACGCATACTTCCATCCTTCATTACGAGAATGCCCTCCTCAAAATGATCTATATCAATATAATATTGAGTCGAACCGGGTTTTGCGGGAGCAGTTTCTACCTGTCCCTTTTGTTTTTGTTCTTGAACTGCCATTTTGTTTTTGTTTGAAATTTTTTTTTATTATACAACACTTATCTTTTTACGCAATTGCAAATTCTTATTAATCCAAAGGTAACTCTGTTAGATTCGTATCCGCTTTCACATTTTCTCTCAATGCCGATTGCACTACCCCTGGAGAGGCAACTCTACCTTCTGTTTCGTTCGATTCCGCATTCCAACCTTTTGTATCCAATGTTAATGCCAATTCATTCAATCGCGATCTTACCACACCGCTTCGCGCAAGTTTTGCCATTTCTTTCTGTTTTTCCTTTTCCTCACTACTTGCCTTCACCATAGTTCCAAAGTCTTTGAGTTTTGAAGCTTTCTGCCATTTCATCGTTTTTGGATTTTTCACAAATCCAAGTAGAAATGCCAAAAAAGTAAGGAATGGTCTTTCGTTAATCTTCACAAAAACTATCGCAATAGTCAGAACGGCTACCGGGGCATCAACAATCATAACAACCATTAAACCAAACATCGGCATTAGAATTGTGTAAAGAACATAAATCAGCAGAACTCCACCAACCAAAAAACCGAATTGCTTGAGCGTGAAAGGCCCAATAATTTTATCTTCGACATCCAGGTTTTGTGGAACTTTATATTGATCTGGCATAGATTTAGCCTCAATTTATAGATTTGAACTTTTCTTTTTTAATGCATATTTAAATTTTTTCCTATCTGACTCGCTACCACCCTGAGAATCGGGTCTGCGCCAATTTAGCACTTCCTTCATCTCATTTGCATATAATTTCATTCTTTCACCGCTCGCCTTAATTTCTTCTGGTTTCGTTTTATCTACCAAAGCTATATCGGGATAAAATTGTTTTCCAAGTTCAAACGCCTTCTCTGGAGAAGCCCCCTCTATTGAGTTGGCAAATGATTCTAAATATTCGTAATACTTTTCTTCATCACCACCATATGCCATCATTAATGAGGGGTCATTTATTTCTGCGCGCATTCTTTGAACATTGCTATTCTTAATTGCGCCGGTCAGTTTTCTTTCTAATCCCATAATCTTCCCATGTGAAATTGCTTCATCTGTTATAGCGAGTTTTTGACGGAAATTTTTTGCATCTGTTTCATTATTACCAAAATAACTTTTTATATCCTCATTTTTTTCTATCTTGTTCAATAAATCTGTTAAATCATCGTCTTCTAATGCTCCTAAATTCCCAACCTCCTTCATTTTTGCTTTCATTTCATTCCTTTTCCCTTCTAAAACCTTGCTAACGGCGTTTTTATTTTCTTGACTAAACTTGTTTAAATCTAACTCTTTAATAATGTCTGGGTTTTCGCTCAAGCTCATTATAGCCGCTTCGTCCTTGAAATAATTGTCTACCGTTGGTTTCTTCCCTGTGAGCTCCCTATAATTCTTAAAGTTACTCCATATAGGTAGTTTTCCTTCTGGATCGATTCCTTGACCACGTAGTTTTTCTAGTTCTTTAATTGCGGTCATTTGCTCCTGATCGCTCATAACACCTATCCCCTTTGCTTTATCTTGCAATACTTTTAATGATGCTGCGTGTTCGATCTTAGTTAATTTTGGATCAAGTATAGCATTACTTAAGGCGCGAGGTTGATAATTCCCTCTATTCTTTGCTTCAGCGAACATTTTATCGTTAAATGCTGGGCCAGTAAGGTTGTTTTGTTTATATTTGTCCCAATCCATTTCGGCAGCCTTTGCACGGGCAGCTCGCGGCTCTTCATATCTTTTCGGAATTTCCTTTGCTCCTAACACGGCTCTTGCATAACCAGAACCAATTTTTTGACGCATTGTTTTGTTGTCTTCATCTGTTCTTTTTGCCGCTTCTTTTAATCTTGTCTCGGATCCTCTTTTTACCTGACTTCCCGCCCATTTTTGAACATCTCCCATACCCTTCACCTTCCCACCGGTCGCTGCGCTGATTCCTTTATCCACTACGGTAGCTGCCTCTTTTGACATCTTCATTGTCATAGTAATACCAATATAAATTACAATAATTGCTAATATTAATTGTGTAAGATTGTAGTTTCCTTTTTCAATACCATTTGGGTCGATACCGAGATCGATAGTCGGCACAACATCGCCGGTAATGCTAATCGCCTTTGCACTAATATATAGAAACAATGCCACGAGAGGGCCCATAAAAACCCATTGCACGAAATATCCCGTCCATTTTCCCACGAGATCAGTAACTTGTTTGAAAGGAATAACATTTGCTATATACGGCGTAGCAGAAAAAATGAAGAGAAGTTGTACTATTATTTTCCTCACCCACAAAATCATCCAAGTATATAACAAGACTATAGTAAATGCCCAGATCGCGATAACCTTTACTACCACTGCAGCTAAAGCGACGCCGTCAAGTACCATAAATGCGGAAAAACCGCCATTAAATATTGGGTCTATGCCCTCAGCAATACCACCAGATCCGGAACTTTGTAAAAATAGACCGACAAGGTAATTCGAAGCGTCAACAAAAAGATTACAAATAGACAAGCTGAAATTAACCAACACTACTGCACCAATCATTGCCGGTATCATTTTCTTTACCTGCCAGCTTTCAAGTTTTTGACCCAAGACCGATCCTAAGCCCAAAGTATTTAACACATTCAGTAGAGCCATTATCATAAAAGCCAACATAAATAGAACATTTATAATATTGCGAATTATCGTCCACATCTCAATCACAAAATTACCGGCTGCAATATTAGTTGGCAGGGTTAAAGAATTTGACATTCTATCAGTAGTTAGGAAATTATTAACAAGTAAGCGCGGTGGGAATAAGAAAATATCAAAAAATTTACAAAACATATTCTTTGGCAATTGTTTAAAGTCTTTCATCAAACCCATAAAATCCATTCCAGAAACATCATCAGGACATTTGGAAGCATCGCCGGAACTACTTGACGAACCGCCTTTGACTGCCGCAGTTTTAGCTGCTGCCTGGACTTCGGCCTTGGTTAAGTT
This sequence comes from Patescibacteria group bacterium, assembly GCA_022703645.1. Lineage (GTDB taxonomy): Bacteria > Patescibacteriota > JACPGU01 > JACPGU01 > JACPGU01 > JAKLDG01. The sequence goes on from JAKLDG010000001.1 coordinate 813,848, forward strand.
TGATTTTTTAACATCTTGCGCTGCTATTACTGCAGTATTAACAGCCCTAAGGTTTTCTTCTGTTACACCAGTAATTCCATTATTCTCATAGTACTCAAGAGTTCCAGGATTATCATTAACCGATATCGGCGGTACCGACTCCTCGCTGCTTTTTATTATCTCATCAACAACATTTTGTGCTTCGTCCGTAGTTAAATTTGCTTTTTTAACATCTTGCGCAGCTATTATTGCAGTGTTTACTGCGGTAAGATTATCGTCAGTTACATCATTGATGCCATAGCCTGAATAATATTCCAGTGTTCCTGGGTCATTGAGAGAAATCGGCGCTAGCTCCGCGGCACTTGCTTTTAAAGGGATGATCAGGGATATAAAAAAAGACAATACAAAAAGTACTGTCAGTATCAAAAACACCCTTTTATTTTTTCCTCCTTTTTTTTGAAAATTCATTGTGTGTTTGTTTTTTATACACAAATATAGCAAAAATAAGGTTACATTCTTGTCCCTTTTGCCTTTCAATATTTATTATACTTACTGTGCAATAAAAGACAAGAGACCATTTGATATGAAAATCCCAAATCCTAAATCACAAATCCCAAACAAATCCAAATTTTCAAAATTCAAAAGGGAACCCCGATTAATTTCAGAGTTCCCTCATTTGATTTATTGTTTAATTGTTTATTATTTTTTCATTGCTTTGTTCCATAGAACAACTTGATTTCTGCCATTTTCTTTTGCGAAGTAAAGCGCTTCATCAGCCTTGGCTATAACTTTTGGTATCAGCATATCAGTAACTCTGACGTTTGCTATATCGCGTCCCTCTACAGAGTGAACACCGATACTTGCTGTTACGCGCACTTCTTTTCCAGTTCTTTTATTAATCGTGAACTTATTATTTTCAATTGCTTTAATGATTCTTTTTGCTGCTTCAACGCCTAATTCTTTTGGGGTATCAGGAAGCAATATCACGAATTCCTCGCCACCAAATCTGAATACTGAATCTGTTTCGCGGACTTGATTTTTTAGCGTACCGGCAACACCGCGCAAAACCATATCTCCTGCCAAGTGACCATATCTATCATTAACATGTTTGAAGTGATCAATGTCTACCATCATAATAGTTAATGTAATCGGTTCAGAAAGTAATTGTTCGATTTGCAAATGTTTCGCTCGCAACCGTGCCAATTCTTTGGAAATATTATCAATAAATGCTCTACGGTTATATACTTGAGTCAGTTCATCCATTGTAGCCAACATCTCATGTTTCTTGGCTTTTTCCTCAGCATTGAGCGCTAATACACCAAGCCAAAACATCGTGTCTTTTTCTTTCAGTTTACCTTGCTGAAAAAGTACAAGGATGTCTTCTGGACGCAGCGTTGAAAGATCTGACATTTTTTTCATCTTGGTAAGATTTCCGATACTGTCAGCAAGATCTTTAATTCTTTTATTCTCGTTAAGCGCAAATTGTAATGTGTTGGTTGTCATATGTGTGTTTGTTTTTATTTCGAAAAACCATCTAACTGATTTTTCAAAATTAGATCATTGTATCACAGAAATATGAAAAAGTCAAGAATAATCATTGTACAATATTCTAAATATTTGTGTTATAATTTGGCAAAAGAGAGTTGCCGTCTTTCTTTGCTTTGGTGTTAAAAAAAGAAAAATGGCTTTATATACCTGATTTATATATAAAAATACAAAAAATAGCGACATAGATTTCGCTTACAAAAAGGAGGAAAAATGGAAGATGAAATAAAAACAAACCAAACTGGTTTATCAGGTGATACTCCCCCAAATATCCCGGTATCGCCAGAAATTAACACACCAGTACGAAACTTATCCACAGACCCCAAACCGGCAGAAAATATTGATGATCTTTTGAATGGTACTGCAAGTTCTCCAAAACCTGCATCTGAAAGCAGTTCTTTTTATTATAATCCGGCACAAACATCAGCACCAACAAGCACACCAATACCGCCAAAAGAAGCCTCTAGTATCGACGCTTTCAATAAAAGAATGGCCAGCTCAAGATCCAGCGGCGAAGGCTCAGGCAACAAAAAAATGATCATTGGTATAATAATAGCCGTTGTGGTTGTCGCGCTCGCTATTGCAGGATATTTATTGTATTTAAATACAAAAAAATATTCTGTAACTATTAACGTAAATCCGCCTGAAGCTAATATCTCAATACCCGGATCTGCCAATGCCGCTGCCAAAAACGGTAAATTAGTCCTAAATCTTAAAAAAGGAACCTACTCCGTATCTATTTCGAAAGATGGCTACTCAACCTTGAAACAAACACTTAATGTAAAAGGATCCAGCAGTGTGAATTATAATCTCTCACAGTTTTTGACTTTCAGCCCCGTACTTGAACAGAATATAATGAGCCCAATTATTAATACTGAATTGGGAACTATTATTTATCTGGAAAAAGGCGAACAATGGACATCAATTAAGGAGTATAATTATAACTCCGATGATAAAAAAACAGTTATATTGGCGGATTCATTGCCTGATATCAAAAAAATCACATGGTCCAAAACATATCGACAAGCAGCTGTAAGAATCAAAAATTCTGAACAAAATAATGGCTCATTACTTCCTTTTCAGGAACAATACGGCGAAGGAACGGAAATGAATTGGGTGATTGATCTTGACCGAAAAGATGTAGTAAATGTAAACGTTAAACCTCTTAGCCCAGATATAAAAAACATTACATTCAAACCTGACGGCACCAAGATTGCATACTATTATAATAATGGAACCAAAAAAACACTGGCGATAGCAAATATCGACGGTACTAACTACCAAAATATCGTTGATATCAAAACCATTCAATTTGATCCGGACGTAATCTGGTCTTCAGATGGGGTAAGAATAGCAATATTTGCAGATAATCCTGGCGGAGAAACGAACGTCTTCGCCTATAATTTCGAAACTAAAACCGAGATCGACCCAAATACCAATATTGAAACTCCTTCTGGATCAACAAGCGGAAGTAATGCAAAACTTTCAACTGACAATATATCTTACGGAGCATTGTTTTCACCGTCAGCTAGCAAGATCATATTTAATTCCGGAGCAAAATTGAGTATTTATGATTTTGAAAAAGAGGCCGGTTCCGCGCTGCTTGATACTGGAGCAGAAGCAAAAATAACGAACTGCACTTGGTTATCAGATGATACAGTAATTGCCGTAACAGACAATAAGGAGTTAGTAAAAATTAAAACAACCGGTGAAAAAATCACAATCCAAATCAATCAAGAAGGATTGCCTGAGACAATCACCGGAATAATTAATGATGTTTCAAATGTTTATTTAATTGGTGACACGGGAATTTTCTCAACTCCTATCGCAAATTTAAATAATTGATATTATATTAAATCTCATGAATGATAATGCAAAAAGCGGCCTGTTCTGTTGTTTACTGCCGGCAATTTTATACATTGCTATTATAGTAATGCTGTTGGCTTTTTTATTATCAATACTTTCCCGCTCCGGCGGGCCTTGTTCTGGTGTAAAAAGTTTTCTCTTCAATGTCGTTTTGACGGGTAATTCACAAGAAGCGAAAGATGCTCTCTGCGGAGCATCAAAAGAAGCTTTTGGCGCGCCACCGGATGCAGCCGCTGGTGCATATATTTATGATGGTGGAAACACATCAAGCTGCAGTAGCACAGGATTAATTAATACATCTCGCTACATTAATGACCCAAATCTTCCAGGCTGGATAAAAGACGCGTCTGATAAATATTTTGGGGGCGACCAAGCATTATTAATTTCTATTATTCAGGTAGAGTCGGGCTGGAAACCAAATGCATATAACCCTTCTTCCGCTACAGGACTGGGACAATTTTTGACAAGCACTGCACAAAACAGAAAATGGGTTGAATTCCATGGTGGTACTGACCCACAAGGCAAGACTTGGCCATTCGGAACTATTTATACCGACAAACCACCACCTTCTAATGACGCAAGGTTTGATCCTGAAAGATCTTTATATGCTGGCGCAAGGTATTTCTCTGAAACAATGGGATACCCAGACCTACAAGGTTTTAAAGATTGTAAAGGTGCTACGGGAATTCAATTAGCTTATTGCGCATATATTTATCATTATAATGGAGGATGTTATTTAAAACCCGGATCATCGACATATTCTGCCACCCAAAAAGACCTCTGCACAGCCGCAGTGAAGGCTGGTAATGAAATGAAAACTAATTATGCAAATCTTACTAGTAAAGGTCAGTGTGTTGCAATCGCAGGAGCACTTGCTGATGGCCCTATCGGACCACTTGTTTCCGGAAAATGCAGTGAAAGAATAATGTCCGAAGCTCAAAAATATATTGGGATACCATATAGCCAAGGCAAACCTACTGGTTCACCAAATGGACATTGCGGAACAAATTCGAATGGTCGCGAAGGGGTGGGCTCTTTGGGAATTGATTGCTCTGGTTTTGTAAGTAGAGTATATAGGGATTCAGGAATATTCCCAGAAAACAAAAGAGGGTTGTGGTGTAATACTACAGCAACATTGCCAGGTAACTCACTTTTACGTAGATTATCCGGTCCCAAGGAGCTAAAAACTGGTGATCTAATTGTTTCTCCTGGACACGTTGTAATATTTATTTCAACAAACACTGATGGTTCAGCAAGGATCATTGAATCAGGTGGTAGTGACCCTGGAGGTGGAAGTGTAAGAATTACAACTAGAAGTAAGGTTAAGGCCTTTGATATCAAAAGAAATGTATATCTCCGAGCGCAGGCCTGTGAATAAAAAATAGGGAGTCGAATTGCGGCTCCCTATCCTATTGAACTGTAAATTTAATTTTTCAACCAGCCCCCTCTCCACATCTCTCATAAGGGGTTTGCTTAATAAGATTTCCCGAGAAATCTCTTACCACATTTCTTCCTTTGTACAAAACTTGATTAGGGCACTTTCTGCTATTATCCACGATTTGATCAATCACTTTGTATGAAAAAAATTTACCCTTAAGTATAGGCAATGTGTCGATATTACTATTCTCGATCGTTTTAATCTTCTTGGCTCCAATATTATAGATAACAATAATTGTTGTCATAAGATCATCATTGCTATCGAGACCATCAAAAATAAAATTCTTACCATTGGGTGACCATAAAATATTCGCTGTGCTTTGGATTATAAAACGGCTATCCTTTTTGAACTTTGCAGCAACTTTAAATTTGCTATTTTTGACTGCAAGTTCTTTTACGCCAATATAACAGTAGTCACTCGGCTCACAGAAAACCGCGACCATCCACATCCCATTGGGAGATAGAAACTCAGATATTTTTTTTGCAGCCTGCACATCAGTTGATCTCAACATCAATGCAAATATAAAGAACATTATCGCAACAGTTTTTTTCATAGTCAGTCTCCTCTTTTCTCTGGTTTTTTAAAACTACTGCTTTATTTTTGAATTTTCTTTTTGAAAAAGAAAATGTAATAAAAAGCTATAAAATAATAATACCATATTTGGCTAAATATCGCAATTATTACCCTATTCATGAAATAATAGAGAGCCCGTGAGGACTCCCTAAAATTTTGATTTAAAAAAACTTTGTTACTCAATTCCCTTCTGAATCATATTCTGACGCATACTCAACCTTTTCGAATACCTTGATCGCACGCTTCGAAATCTGTCTTCCTTCAAATGAGAACTCATACATAATCGCGTCATAAAACGTTGTGTTTGCGCCATCGCTAAAGCCGCCATCGACCCCAGATTGGTAGTCTTGAATGCATATAGAGAAAGAGTTTTTGTGCATAAAAATCTTTCCCTCGGGATTATATGACACATCACCTTTTTTATCAGGAGCACAAAATCCCTCATGACTGCCGGGAGAGATAATGCTCTTTCCGAATACTCCTCCTTTTTCAGTGTCATACAAAGTTACATTTGAGTCATGGAGTGGAGTCCCGACTTTCAGAAAGACAAAATATCTACTGTCAGCTGACCATACTGGTTTACCAATAAACAGGGTGTGGTACTTCGCATATTCCTTTTTTTTGTCAAAGAAATATCCATCGGTTATAAGATAACTTTGCCCATTCATCTTCATATGAAAAGTACAGACAGTCTTATATTGAATAGTATTATTGGCAGCGCATACACTCTTTTCATAAGCTTCTTTGCAGTTGTGAACAGCTTTTTTCTTCCCGTCCGGTGAGGGATAAGAAGAGTTTGTGGCTCTTGCAATCCCTCCAAAAATAATCGACAGCACCACAGCAAACAAAATAATTCTTTTCATTTCACTTTCTCCTTTTTGGATTTTTTTCTTACGGACAGTTTTCTATCGCAATATCCGCGCGAACCGTATGTTCTCTTTCTTTCCAAGATACTTTCTTTCCAGTTGCAAGATTTATTTGGAATTTTGTCGCTTTCCACCCGCTCTCACAATCAGCTTCACCCATTAGTGATAAGTGAAAATAGGTAAGCAATCCATCAGAAAAACGAACAAAACCCGGATAAGGAACGAATGATTTTTCTTTCGCTTTCGAAAGATATTTCTCGGAAATAAATCCAATGGTGTTGTCTACCACAGGATCATTATTGTTGAATGTATCCACTATCTTCCCGCTGCCGGTTTTCAAATCATAGAGAAAAAGATATGCTTCCCGAGAATTTTCCGATCCTGCTATGGCGATATAGCGTCCGCCCGGATCCCATGTAACTTCTGATCTTGGAACGCTTTCACCGGAAATACTAAATATCTGTTTTCTTGATTTTTGTGTTACGTTTCGAAGATAGTACCGACATGACCACGAACTTTCCCACGAGCCAGAACACTCCTTGTTTACCATAGCGCCACTTTTACTGACGTAATCTTTGTTGTCTTTTTCGGCCATGGCGTAAACCCCAAAAAAGAAAGCAAACAGAAAAACAAACCCGCAAATCCTTTTCATTTCCTTCCCCCTTTTTTTTAATTTATTTTTTAAAACTGCTGCTTTTTTAATAACCTTTTCCACAAAAAAATAAATAAGTAAAAAGCTATCGAACCAATTATATTATATTTGGCTAAATATAGCAACATTTTTCTCGTTTAAAAAAAATAAATTTTATTAAAAAAACGCTAAAAAGCTACTTACATTGTGCCGGGTTTTTGGATACAATGAATATGGACAAGTGCGTCTATCTATTTTTGCGTATAAAAATATATTTTATTTATTTATAATTTTTTGTTCATGCCTGAAAAAGAAGAAAACCAAAACAAAAGCCAGACATCAAAAACTCCTGAAGCTGAAAAAGCTGCGTCATCAAACGCACTCCAAAAACAAGCGAGTGGTTCTTCTGGCGCAAATACCGGCATACCAACAGTCGGCAAAACAGCGAATAGCCCAACTGGGGGAATTGCTTCGAGTGGATCTGCGGGGGGAAGGGCTGGTGGTGCAATTGGTGGTAATGCAGGGAAAGCAGTTGGCGGGGCGGCAGGAAAAGCCGGAGGAGGACCAGCTGGCGATGTACAAGATTATGCAAAAGGTGCAAAGGCCGCTGGGAAAGCAGCAATGGAAGGCGCAACAACCCCCGAAGATGAGGAAGCAATGGGAAGAGCCGCAGCCAAAGCAGCTGCTACAGCAGTAGCCGGAACGGCAGGAACAAAAGCACTAGAAACGGCTGAAAAAGTCCCGATCGCTGGAGAGCAACTGAAGAAAATATACAGTAAAGCAGGTAAGACAATATCGACCTCAATTAAAGTTATATCCTTTCTTATACTTCTGATTTTTGGCATGACTGCCATTATATTCTTTGCAATTATAAGCAGCATCAATAATGGATCAACCGGACAGACTGCGCCACAGAAAGCTGATCTCAATAACCCAACTCAGCGATCTGCCCTACATATTGTCCAAGCTTACACAGGTGATCAAGATATGAAAAGAGAAGCTGTTAATGATATTTCCGAAGGGTTGATGACTAAAATTAGTACTGTTAAAGGAATACAAAACGCTGTTCCCATCAACCTTCCTTCAACAGTTTATGCAGAATCAGAAAGCGATGTTGATGAAACAGGCATTGACATTAAAGAAGACGGAACAAGTAACATACCAAGCAATGAGGTGAATCTAGATGAACAGGTTATTGATGAAACGACTCAAGATTTACAATCTACTATTTTAGCCCTTAATACGGCTGACGATCAGAGCCCAGCAGGCATTACAGCTTTGAAAACAAAAGTTCAAGTATGGAAAAACAGCCTCAGCGAAAGCGAAAAGACAAAATATAAAAACGAAATAGAAGAAATTGATAAAGATATCGGGCGCCTAACGGTTATAGCTTCCATAGGATCAACCGCAAAGTTAGTAATACCGGCAGCAGACCTGGCTTATATTAGAAATAATGAGGTTGATATTCGAGTAGTCCAAGCTTTAAATTATCTTGTTACCCCAAGAAATCTCGGTGGAGCAGGATACAGAAAGATTAAGGTTAGGAGAATAAAAAGCCAGTACGACAGCAATAAAAGAAAGTTTGACCGAGAATGGTATGAGCCAGAAGATGCGGAGGAAGTTGTCAGCGCCCATTTCGAGGGACAGGCTTTTGATATATCAGGAATTGACTATGCTGAAAGAAGACTCTACAAAAAAAGAGTTATAAAGAAGATGAGTAAAACAGAACCTCGCCCGCCAGTTGATATTATGGTTGTTGACCAATCAACAAAACTTGGTAAGTCTGATGCTTTCGGAACATCGAACAGCAGCACTGGAAACACATTTGGAACGCTTTTTGAAAATCAAGCCTTGAGCGAACTATATTCAACAATCGCAGAAAACACCGGCTACGATTTCTCTCAATACGACATCCGTGGCAGTAATCTGAATGATGCTGTGAAAACTATTGGTATTGTGGCTCTTGGCGAAGAACTTGGAATAAAAATTGATCCAATTCAAGATAATTCTTCATCAGAAAAATTCTTTTCTAATCTGGGAGGAAATCTAGTTTCAAGCTGCCTTGATATACCCGAAAGCGCTCTTAACATAGATAATCCTGAAGAAATAACCAGCAACATAGGAAGGGAAACGATTGCCCAAAGAATGAAAATAGAAGCGCTATCTTTAAGTGGAAATACCTCTGCGGAGATACTTGAAAGTGTCGGCAAGAGAAAAATTGAAAAAAATCTAGGGATAAGAATTGGCTCACTAAACTATATGAGCGCAAACGATACGATCTTTGCTTACATTGGGCAAGTTATTGTAGAACAAACTCTTAATCTTGCAGGTGGTACATTTGCTGGCAACAACATTGACTCTATCAAGGAAAAAATTGGTGGTGATAGTTTTAATAGTATTTTTGCTAATGATCCGGGGCAAATAGATGCTATTTTGAGCTTACCAATAGATGATGGCGACACTCAAAAACTCTTGGATAAAGAAGAGTCCCCTATTCAATATAAAGAAAAAATTGGCAGAGTTATTATCCAAGCAAAAGTATCGAATTATAAAAACCACAATACTGTCGGAGAAATAAAAAAAGTCAGTAGTGATAATATATTTGGTCGGTGCGGAGGAATGTTTAACCGAAACGCAAATCTTATTTCTTCTGAAAATGATTGTTACCTAATGCAAACAAGTAATACCCAGCAAAACCAACAAGATGAGGCTTTTGATATCCCAGAAGGTAGCGCCGCAAGATTGTTCCCAGAAAATGGAAGGTCGGATTTTCAAACTTTTCATGATATTGGGGTTGATGAGGTGGCGAAAAGACTAACTGATATCGAGGAAGAAAGACAAGAAATAAGAATGTGGTTAACTGAATATAAAGACAAACAGCTTGGAGAACTAACCTTCCTGCGCATCAGTGATGTTTTGGACAATATCACGGATCTTGAGAAAAAAATAAAGATTATCAGAGACAAAGGAGAAAAAACCACACAAGAAGAAAAAGATAACCTAAGTGATTATACTTCACGACTGGAAAAGATTTCATGGGTAAGAAGCGCGGTCAGTCTGTCCAGCCCCAGTAGCATAGATGCTCTTCAGATTACTCTCGCCAAAAATATTGAGGAAGGAATCGATGGCGAAAATGCCTCAGAAATTCAGGCAAATCTCGATGGTTTCAATAGAGCACTGAATAAATATGAAATCTACAAGAAACAATTATTTAATGACTATACTGAAGAAAAAAAACAAAGCCAGTTAGAAATGGCGAATTTTGCTGCTAATTTAATATTATTAGGAGGAAAGTTAACTGATGGAAAATGGACATTTGGCAATTCGGATTTATTCACGGTAATTACAGAGGACCCATTGAACCAGTTGCTTGGATTACCAAATAACTCAGTATCAAAAATATTCAGAACGGACAGCGGGTCAGATGTTTTTTATACTGTCGGAGAAAATAAAATTGAAGATGCAGATTACAAGCAAAATAATAACTACAAATCACGGGCGCTATCTCGGATGCAATTTCTTGAAACCCAAATAGATGCTAGTAATAAGAAAATTGAGGAACTAAAAAAAATAATGGGGCAGGATGCCAGCAGCCAAATTAAAATGTATGAAAATAGTATTGCGGTTCTGCAGGATCAAGAAGCCATGGAGCAGGCAAACGCGCTAAGAGATAATAGCACCGCCGAAGAAATGGCAACCAAGAGAAAGAAAAGCGAATCTCTTGGAATAAAATGTTCCGATCTAAATATAAAAGATATTCTCAACGACCCCTCAAATCAAATCATAAAAATTGGCGCGAGTAAATTAGAGTCTTCATTGGAATTGCCGAGCGGTTCATTGGCAAACCAAGCAACAAATAGTGAAGAAGAATATCCTATTGATTACATTCCTGAACCAGAAGTGAGTCCTTCGGCGACAACTAAAGCACAGGGTAGTTTATTTGATAGTTCGGGTATTGGAGCTGCAAAAATAGAGGAGATACTCGAAATGCCAAGTGGGATTTTTGTCGGCACTGAATTATCGGAACTAATATATAACCTTGGTGGGGAAGAGACGCTATACAAATATTTCGCTCCAGATAATAGCTATGAAGAAATCCAAACCCAACTGCCAATCAGCGCAACAAGCGAAGAATGGTTCCGTTCGATTTTCAAAAATACCGACGCAAAGTTAGGAATTGATGAGGGTTCAACATATGATCTTTTTGTTGAAGCTTTAACCCCAAATGAATATGCTGCTATAGTTGGCAAAAGCCATCTTGAAGGAGAAGGCCGAGATATAATTTCAAAAGAATTAAATTTAAATATCGGTGGATATGGAATTGGTTATGATGACATACAAAGCCTCTTAAAGGGCGATTATATAGGGGTTGCTCTAAAGCTTGGAGCGAAGACAATGGATGAGGGAATGGATCTGCCTGAGGGAACAACAGACGGTTTGATTGACGATCCAGGCGCTGATTGCACCATCCAAAATGATGAGACAGGAACTATAGATAGTTGTATCTCTGGTATTCTTGAGGCGAGCGGAAAAGAAAAGCTTGCTGAGTATATGCACGTATACTCCCAAGCTACAATATCTGATAATACATCCGAAAACCTCGGACAAACAAAAATTGAGGAAACATTAAATGAGATTCATCCTAACCCCGATCTCCCGCAAGGCTGGCTATCGGGCGCGAATTTGACTCAGGTAGTCGAAAATATCGCGCGCCTCAACAACGACAACCTGATGAAAAACATGGCTAAATATGATGCACAAACAATGAAGGATTCTGAAAATGCCATGTTACAAAAATTTGGATTTGATCTGGAAGATACGACACAAAACACAGTAAAATCTCTACAAAAAAATGGCTTTGCATTAAATTCGCCTGCTTATATCGTCGCTAAAACGCTGGACGAACAATTGAAAATTCCAGTCGGAACAACAGCGCAACTTTTCCAGGGGAAAATGACCTTGAAGAAATTCAAGAATATTGTTTATAAGAAATACTCTCAAAATGAGGTTAAGACTTTTATTTATGGTAAGCTATTTGATGACGAAACTATCAGCACCATGGAAAAACTTGGTATTAGCCAGGATTCGGTATTGGAATTTGCCACTGATTTGGCAAACGGTGGTACAAAAACAAAGGATATGTTGGAGGCAAATAAAGATAAGATAACTGGAATTCTTTCACAGGGCAACGGTAGTGACGCATGGGGAGAAATGACAATTGAAAGCAGGCTTGACCCTGGAAAAAAATTGAAAAGCGGATGGTTTGCTGGCAGTACACTTCAAGATGTAAAACTCAATATTGCCGCATTGATGAATGCGCCAGAAACCCTGCCAGCTGGTCTTACTTGGGACACATGGAGAAAAACCCTGGTAGCCAATACTGCCAGCTGGATGACATCAGCAGAAAAAAATCTCTTGGCAGCCTTCCAGATTACTGACGGTCAATTCCAAAACCTGAAAGCAATAAAAGACTTTGATTTTACGACAAGCGAAGGAAAACAATCATCAGCCTATAATGCTTTCTTGGCAGACGATTCATATTTCAGCTTGAAACCCGAAACAACATTGAAACTTTTTAAGGGAGAGATTAGTATTACAGACTACACACACAGAGTTCAAACTGCATACGCAACACACAAAGCAACTAGCGCAGCGGTCAAACAATTTCTACCGGAAAATGTTCAAGATGTTTTGAACCGGCATGGTTTATCACCAGAAGATGTTGTTTACGGTATAAAAAATCCTGAAACCCTTTTTACCAAAGTCCTTATGACATCTATGTCAGAAAAAGAAATGGGAATATTGGTTGGTTTGGGTTCTGTTTTTGAAGGAACCAAATTCGGCGCAGGAATAGACCAAATAAAAGGAGAGTTTACCGATAATCTCGCTCAAAAGAAAATAGAACAAACACTCGGTCTGATACCAGGAACATTTTCCAAAGACTCTTCACTCGAAGCGATAATGGAAGCTAATGGTGTCGCCAAATTTGCCGCAGCATTTCGAATTAATACCAATTACAGCGAGTCGGAAGCCAACTTAAGAACTTTTTTGAAAAATTCTGTTTTTAGAAAAGATATTAATTCTCCTTATTGGAGTCAGACCACAAATATTTCGCGATCCACAACGGTAGATAATCTATTGGAAATATTAAACGTTGAAACGCCAAGAGGAAGCACAACTCCAACTAAAGCGCTACTACAAAAAGAAATTAGTATTACTGACTATATTGAGCTAGTGAGAAAATCCGCGTTCACTCAAGTCGCTAAACCCGGATTTCTTACCGGTCTTGCGGCTTCGCTAGTAAGCGGAGGAATGGGAGACCAGAATGATCCGAAAACTCAAAAAATAATGAGTTACGCCAACCTGCTAACAAATGTTTATGAAACACTCAAAGATCCAAAATCATTAAGGAAAGATAAAGAAAAACAAGCCACGCTTTTTGCTTCTTTACAATCAGTAAGTGGCTTTGATCTCGATGATAAGGCTGGCTTTACGACAGGAACAATTGAAAACCTCATTAAATATCCCAATGAGGCGCCATCGATACTTCTCGCTCAGGGACTGCGCGGATTATCTGAAAAAATATTCGGTGAAAAAGACACTGGACTAAATGAACTTTTGACTCTTTTCCAATATTATATACCGACCGATATTTTAAACCCGGGTTTTTATTTTGGCGATGCCGAGATAAAAACAGATGCAGCAGACAGCTGCCCAATAGGAAGTAAGGACCTATCGGAAGAAGAGATGGTTAATTTTGTAAAAAATAACAGAAGCCGCTGCGGACAATTAATTTTGAACACTACGCTCAAAGGTTTTATTGAGAATACTACAGCAGTTAAACAAGACATAATAAACCCTGATACCGGGGAGGTTACTGAGGGAGACGTGATAGTGCCTGGAATCCAATTACCAGACAAAGATCTAGAAAATCTGAAAAAAGGCGACATGAAGATCTTTACCGCCATGAGTATCACAAACATGGTAAACCGCGCAAACACACAACTGGACGAGGAGGGGCATAACTCCCAGATAATACCTGCGGGATTCCAATTAAATTATGAGGATGTTGCCGCCGCAATGGGGCTGCGCAGCAAACTTACTGCAAGTGAAGAATCAAAAATGAGAGATGACTTTACACAAGATTATATAGAAAAAAATGGTATCCCACTTTTGCCAAATGACCTAAAAGAATATAAAAACGCCGAGAATCAATATATTTTAGACCACTCTGTTAATATAAAATCTATTGCGCGGAAAAATATGATCAATGGTTATATGGATGCGCAATTAATGGCTACGTTTAAAGTACGCGGTGTTACCCCAATACTACCCGGGTTTACTGCTGCAATGTTTAGCGGCAATGATAAAGATAGAAATAATATGCTTTTGGCTTGTGGTATTAATTATGCGATAAGTACTACGGGTGTATTGGGACCAGACATAACCAACAACGCCTACATTATGGATGCGCTTAATTCGTTCACTGAAACTCGTGATATTAATAAGCTCAAGGAAAGTTTTGCCAGCAGAGAAGGTATCCAAAATACTGTCTTCAGTTTTGTTGACCAAGGTTTATCCAAAAAGCTCGGTATTGAACTACCCCCAGACACAGCAAAAAATCTCTTTAGCTATCTTACTACTGGGAAATTTAGCACCCCTGGTTTTAGTAAAGACACTATACAGGGTCAGGTATATGGATTAATAGACAAACAAATTGGTCTTCCTTCGGGGACAACAGGGTCGCTTATTTCAAACTATAAGCAATTTGCAGCTGGAAACATGTCTCCGACACAATTTCTCCTCGTTGCTGTTCAATTACTTTTTGGTAAGGCACTGATGAAGGCAGATGCTGAGCTTGGGGTGCCACCCGGAACATTGTCAGCTGCAATTGGTGTTGGTGTTGCTTATCTGGCTATGACACAAATCGCCGCTAGTGTTGCCGCAGGATCAGTTAGCGCAGGATCATTTGCCGCTACCATGGGTCCGATAGGTCTCTATATAGCTGCCGCCATGTTTGTCTACACTTTAGTATTTGGATTTTCGAAAATAGAAATGCAGATGACGTGCCCTGGAGACCCGAGCTTTATTGCCGGTGGTCCAACAACTCAATGGTGTAGAGCAGAAGAAGAGATGCCGCAACTTTTAACTTCCTGGGCACAAATAAATATACGGCGACTCATTGAAGATATGCTGCGAATAGATGAACCGACGAGAACAAATGACCCCAACCTTTTCCCTACGATAATGGGTACTTTCCGGAAAGAAGACGTTGACTATTTCCATGGTCAAGAAACGCTTTCAAACGGTCAAAAAAGCCCTGGTCTTGCTGACGAAAAATATTCGCGCTATGAGGTATTTAGAGGAATGAGAGATCTTTGGCAGAGTGATTATATGGGCGACTTTGTTCACATTGGATATTAATATTCCTTAGCTTTGCTCTTGAAACGAATCCTTGTTATTGACTTATTTTGAAGTAATTTATTTATTGCGTCTAAAATATCTTTCTCTCTTAAATTAACCTCCTGTGAATAAACACTACCTGTTGTACTTAAATACAAACAATCATCGCGAGAGGATATTATTTTAACCTGTTTTAAAAAATCTTTATCAAATAACCCCTCTAAAGCCTTTTCTGCTTCATGACAAACAAGAGCCGCTTGGGCGGCTCTGTTTAAGTTTTTTCCAACCAAAACACTTTTTGTGAGTTTTCCGATTCTATCCATTGTTTTTTTGATTTTTTGCTTTGTTGTTTAATTCCTCAACGGCATTATTATATAAAGATAATCATTCTTCCCCTCACCTTTTATTAACCCCGCGCTATTTGCACCACTGAATTTAATTTCGACATTTTTTTCAGGTATTGCAGATAATACGTCAAGAATATATTTAGCATTAAAAGACACCTCGATTTCTTTTCCCTTACTTTTTACTGGTATTTTGCTAACACTTTCACCAACCTGAACCCCTTGACCGATGATAGAAAGAATTCCTTTCTCGTCTTTTTCTTTGCCTTTTTCAAAAGAGACATTGACTTTTATACTATTCGCTGATTCTCTTGCAAAAAGACTTGCTACTTTACAAACATTGAACAATTCCTGTTTATCAACAATTACTTCATTCTCAAATTCAGCTGGTATAATCTGTTCATAATTTGGATATTGGCCATCAATAAGTCTTGAGACAAGATGAATTGATCCAAAATTGAAAAGTATTTGATTTTCATCATAAGAAATATCTACTTTTTCTCCTGCATCTTTTAATATCTTACCTACTTCGTTAATCGTTCTTGTTGGGACAATAAAACTCTTATTCGTCTTCTCATTTTTTGTAATTTTAACCTTCTCTTCCGCTAATCTATAACTATCTGTCGCGACAATTTTTAAAATATCTTTCTCAATTTTAAAAAATATTCCAGAAAGTATTGGTCGGGTATTATCAGCTGCGGCCGCAAAGGCTACTTGATTAATCGCGTTCATTAAATCTCGTGATGTTACTGTAAAAGTATATTCTTCACTGATATCTGGGATTGATGGAAAATCTTCCGCATTAACACCTTTTATTGTCGCATTATATTTTTCACCTTCAATTAAAACATTATTATTATCGACACTAATATTAATTTTATCTTCTTTGATATTAGAAATAAATTCAGTTATTAATCTAGATGGTATTGCAATTGAACCGTCTTTTTCTATTTTTGCACCAATCCAATAATTAATACCTAATTCAAGGTCTGTAGCAGAAATTTTTAATCTTCCTTGATCAGTTGAAACTAAAATATTATCTAAAATAGGCAATGAGCTTCTAACTGAAATTATTCTGGAACTGTGAATTAATGCTTTATTTAAATTTTCTTGTACGCAAGTTACTTTCATAAATTCCTCTTTTTGTTATTAAGACCTTTAATTATTATTAATTATATTAATTAAATTTAATTAGTAATAGTAGTATTAGTGTTTGTGGATATTGTTAGTAAGTTTTAAAAAATTCTATTTAAAGGTCTTTTTGTTTGGGTGTTTAATTGTTGAGAAATATTTTTTGTTTTGATTTTTATTGGTGAAAAGTAGTGGAAGTATGTTGATAAAAAACTTTAGATTTTTGGCAAGAGTTTTTTTATCCACCATTTTGATTTTTTATAAACAATCTATCCACATGATTTATGCACTTTTCCACAATGGCTGTTGAAAATATGTTTATCTAAAAAATCTTTCTTTTATACTATTAATTTCATGTTTGATTATATCATTAGATGAAAGCTCCTGGCTAATTTTGCTGCAAGCATGCATTATTGTTGTGTGGTCCTTACCTCCTAATTCTTTGCCTATTTTAGGAAAAGAAAGATGTAGCTCTTCCCGCAGTAGATATGCAAGAATTTGGCGCGGATAAACTAATTCCTTGTTTCTTTTTTGTCCCAATATCTCATCAACCGAAATATCATAGAAATCAGCCACTTGTCTTAAAAGATCCTTAGGTGAAACATTCCTTTGCTTATCATTAAAAGAAGACCCGCACAATATTCCTTTTACATCATCTAAGGAAAGAGTTTTATTATTTAGTTCCGAATGAGCCAAGATTCTGTTTAGCGCTCCCTCCAGTTCGCGTATATTATTTTGGATATTTTTTGCGATATAATTAATGATTTCGTCATCAATGTCTTGTGATTTCTCCGCAGCTTTGTTTTGCAATATAGCAATCCTAGTTTCAATATCGGGCGGATTGATATCTGCCAACATCCCCCACTCAAAACGTGAGACAAGACGAGCTTCCAGCGCAGCTATTGCTTTTGGGGGTCTATCGGAGGTCATGACAATTTGCTTTGATGTGCTATGGAGGTCATTGAATGTATGGAAGAACTCTTCTTGTGTAGATTCCTTACCGGCTAAGAATTGGATGTCATCAATTAATAATACGTCAGCACCGCGATAATTATTTTTGAATTGTTCCGCTTTGCCTTTTTTTATTAGAGAAATAAATTCATTAGTAAATTTTTCCGAAGTGGTGTAAATAATCTTTTTTTTCTTATCCTTTCTGTGGATCTCGTTTCCTATTGCCTGCATTAGGTGTGTTTTTCCTAGGCCAACCCCTCCATAAATAAATAATGGGTTGTATGTCACGCCAGGGTTTTTGGAAACAGCCAGAGCAGCCGCATGGGCAAGGCGGTTTGATTCCCCAACAACAAAACTATCAAAGCAATATTTTGGGTTTAGCTGTCCAATTTCGGTGGTAATTGGTTTTTCGCCATAATCGATACTATTAGTTTCTTTGTATCCATTATTAATGTTGTCAGCCAACCCTTCTTTCCTTGGGGCAGTAGTATGTGCCATGCCTTTTGATCCTTGGCTATGCAGTATGTATTCGATTTTCTTTACATCACCAACATGATGGTTGAGAGTAGAGAGAATTTCTTGGTGAAATTTCTTTTGTAGCCAGTCTTTAGTAAATGCATTGGGTGTTCCAATTACAACTGTGTCATCTTTAATATTAATAATGGCAGTTTCTTTAAACCACGTGGTAAAATTGGCCTTTGATAATAAGACCTCAAGTTCACCCAAACAAGTTGACCAGAGTTTTTCGATGTCCATCCTAAAATTTTTTAACAAAAAATCTAAATGATTAATTCCATAGTAACATAAGTTATACACAGATTACAATATACAATTCACAGCTTTTATAAAAAATCCACAGCCTGTTGACAAGACATTCTTAAAAATTTATACTTAGTAGAGTAAAAAATCATCTAATACTAAATTTCAAAAGAAATGAAAAAAGGAACAAAAGCGCCACAAAAGAAAAAAAGCCTAAAAGTACACGGTTTTCGTAAAAGAATGAAAACGAAAGATGGAAGAAAAACTTTATCCGCGAGGCGCGCTAAAGGTAGAAAGAGAATCTCTGTCAGTGATAAAAAATAAAAATGTTTTTTATGAAGGCTTCCAAAAGCATTCGAACGAATAAAGAATTTGACTTGGTATATAAAAAAGGAAAGGTGTTTTTTGGAACCTTTTTTGCTTTGCGTGTTTTAGTTGTTAAAGACGCTAAAGATTTTCGAGTTGGTATAGTCGTCAGTAATAAAATATTACCAAAAGCCGTGGAAAGAAATAAAAAGAAACGTCAGTTGCGCGAAATAATTAGACTCAACCAAGGCAGGCTTATTTCGGGAGTATGGATTTCATTGGTATTAAAAAAAGGCTCAGAAGACAGTAATTACCAAGAACTTGAAAAAGAATTTCTTTTGCTGGCAAAAAAAGCAGGGATAATCAGATAAGATGCAGTTTTTAAGAAAAGTACATAAAATTCCAAGAAAGTTTGCTATAATAGCTATTAGTGTTTATCAAAAAACACTTTCCCCTGATCATGGATGGTTGAAACACTGTTTCCCGCAAGGTTATTGCAGATTTTACCCGACCTGTTCAGAGTATAGTAAACAAGCTTTTGAAAAATATGGTTTTTTTAAAGGATTTTTTTTAGCAAACTGGAGGATATTACGTTGCAATCCTTGGAGTAAGGGTGGAATTGATGAATTAAAATAATATTAAAAATGAAGCATGTCTTTTTTATGGAATGAGGTTTTAGTAAGACCATTATTAAATCTCCTGCTATTTTTGTATGATATTATGCCAGGCCACGACCTCGGTCTGGTTATTATTGTGATTACGGTAATCATTCGCTTGATAGTTTTGCCATTCGGTCTTAAAGCATCGAGGGCGCAACGCAAGATGAAAACATTAGCCCCGGAGCTAAATAAACTAAAAGAGACCCACAAAACCGATCAGCAAGCTCTAGCAAAAGCTCAGATGGACTTCTATAAGCAAAATGGCATAAGCCCCTTTTCAAGCTGTCTTCCAGTATTAATTCAACTGCCGATACTTTTTGCGCTCTATCGGGTTTTACGCGAGGGGTTAACAAAAATAAACCCAGTCATGGTTTATAGTTTTATCCATCTTCCAGAAAAAATTAGTCCAATGTTTCTTGGATTCCTAGATTTATCACGTCCAGAAAAATATGTATTACCGATAATCGCTGGTATAGGGCAATATATACTTGGGGTTATGACAACTCCGTCTAATAATTCAAAAAACGCTGGGCCAGAAGCTGCTATGACAAAACAAATGTTATATATATTTCCAGTAATGACGATTTTTCTGGCGCTGAGTGTTCCTGCCGGCTTGGTTTTTTATTGGATTGCAACGACGCTTTTTAGTATTTTAACTCAAATCTATGTAAATCATGAGAAGAACAAAGAGGTTACAGTACGTATAAAAACAGCTGGTGCCGATCATCATCTGGTTATTCAAGAGGTCAAAGAAGGAGAAATGGTGGAAGAAGAGAATAAATAGTTATAAAGTTGAAAGTTTTAAAGTTATAATGTAGGGGCGAGCCGGTGGCTCGTTCTTTATTTTATATAGACAAATAGTTTTTCGAAATCTGGTTTTTGAGGATTAAGAATTATTGTTTGGATGGGGTTCCAATTTGGGAAGCAGGATGTGTTGGTTATTACAACAGATCCTTTTTTTAATTCTTTTTTCAATTTTTCTTCTAGTGGGGGCAACCAATCATACCAGAGATAAGAATAAAGCACATCTACTTCGGAAAGGTTTTGTTTAAATATATCGTTTTTTATAAATTTGATTTTACGGTGCAAAATTAAAGCGCGAATTTTCGCAAAAAATATCCGCAGCCTGCTATTATCGATTGCAACAACTTCAATGCTTGGAAGTTGTTTTTTAATAGCTAATGCAAATCTTCCACGCGCACATCCAAGATCATAAAAATTAGTTGCGTCCGGGTTTATCTCTTTGATAACCTCAATTATCTTTTCAGTTGCTTTTAAGCTTGTTGGTAATGTATGTCCCATTAGTTGGTCAATAAGAACTAAAATATAGAGGATGAGAAAACCAACCATAATCAGACATAAAAGAGCCAAAAAAATTAAATAGTTACTCATTTATATTCTTTTATTGTTTCTTCTAGTAAAGCCCCTGCTACATTCTTTGGGGTTCCTTTTGTTGGGAAATGATGTAGCTCTATGCATGGCAAACTATTTAATTCCAAAATGGCACAAGGCTGCTCATTCCAAGGAATACTGATATCTTTTGCGATAAAATCCATGCCAACCAGTTTTAAATCGAGGTGCTTTGCAATATCGCGAAACAACTTTAGATTATCGGGATGAATCGTTCCCGTAACTTCCTCCAGTTCGCCTCCGAATTTCATAAAAGGATCTTTCTGTAGGTAAACAATGCCGCCCCTTTTTAGAATTAAATTTGGGTTAACGCTGTACTTAATATCATGATAAAGCCGATCGGTTTTTGTGCCAATATCTCTTTTTGGGTCAGTATTCTTTTTCTCGACCAATTCTTCAATGGTTGAAACCCCATCACCAACGATATTTGCGGGAATTTGTTTTACGCAAAATACTTGGTTCCCAACTACAGTAGCCCTATAAACCCAAGAGTCAGGAATATATTTTTCTACGATAAACCTAGATGAGTATTTATTGACGCTGTGGATGGCCTTTTCTAGCTCATCAAGAGATTTTATGTTTGTTGCCACATGACGCGCCACAGATCCTGATCTGGGTTTCACAACGAGAGGAAAACCAGCTTCTTTCGCAAATAGATTAGCTCTTCGCTTTTGGAAAAACCAAAAACTCTTTCCCTGTACATACGGAAAACCTTCCTTTTTTAAAACTCTTTTTACTTGGTTTTTATCATCGATATTGAACTTTGAAGAATTGGTTAATGGAAGCCAACGGAATGTGAAATTCTTTTCCCAATCCGTTCTTAATTTTATGTTTCCAGTATATCCATAGGGTCCTTTTTGCAGCGCTGCGTTCAAGCCCCGACTTTTTGCCTCTTCCAACAAAACCCTTGATTTAAGGGGTAATAATTCGGGTTCGAAGTTTTTTTCATATCGTACAACCTTGAGCAGTGACAGGAGTGATTCAAATACAGATCCAACCAGATTCTCAAATCCTTTTGGTAGGATATTTGGCAGCGTTGCCTCAATTATAGACTCTGTCCATGTATGAAAATGATGGTTTGCCGACAACCCGCACTCTTCACAGAAGGCTCGTTTTTTTTCTTTCTTTGACATTTTTTTATTATACAACAAATGCAAATAAGCGGTAAGCAGGTAAGTTATAAGTATTAAAGAGTAGACTTATCTTGAAAAACATTGATACAATTCGTTTTTTATGTTAAAATTATTCAGTAATAGAAAAAATAACCTAAATAATAAAAATGGCAAACTTAAAGGCGTCTATAAAAGACATCAAAAAATCAGCAAAAAAGAGAGCCCAAAACTTGTCTTATAAATCCAAAATGAAGAAAGCGATCCGAGCAGTGGAGGACGCGGTTGAAAAAGGAATGGACAAGAAAGGTCTCCTAGAATTAGTTTCAAAGGCCTATCAGATAATTGATAAAAGCTGTAAGGTTGGAGTGGTTCATCGTAATAATGCAGCACGCAAAAAATCAAAATTAGCGAAAGCAGTAAAATAGTTCTCAAATAAAAATCCCTCCAAAAGGAGGGATTTTTTAGTTAAATACTTGTTATTGGGTCAAAAAATCCGTTCCTTCTCCTGCGCCAGTAATTCCCAACTTAGACATTACGAATGACTTTAGAGCGAAAGCTAAGGCAATAATTACTACACCAATAATCGCATAAGCAATAGTCTTATTCGCTGTCGCTACCTTTTCCGGATTACCAGCAGAGGTAACATAATTAAAGCCACCCATAATTACATAAATAACTGCGACAAAGCCTGCGGCGCCCAACAGCACATTAAGAGCGGTGTTTACAAAATTCGCTAAGCCCCCCTCCTCAACAAATCCTTCAACTGCTAAGGCTTTATTGCTTGCAAAAAGTATTGCAGACGCAGAGATGCTTGTGCTAATTAATTTAATTCGTTTTGACATAAAATCTCCTTATTATCCCCAATAAATAATGGGGCTAAATTATTATTTTTATTTGTTATATTTTTTGATTTCTTGTTTTCTTTTCTCATGGTTTTCGACCTTTGGTTTTATTTTATTATAAATTGCTTTTTTTGCAATATCTTTATAAAACACCATTCGTATATTCGTTAGGTTCAAGGGCTTGTTGTGGTTGAGCCAGGGGTATTTATTTGAAGTTGTTCTACTGCGCTGGGGTTGCTTGCTGGATTGATATTAGCATTATTATAACCGATAAAATTGATAATAAACTGTGATAAAGCGTAAAACAGTATCAGGACTACCAGCCCAAGCAAGGCATAAGTAATCATGGCGGTGGCTTTTTTAATTTTATCCGGATTGCCTGTGGAAAAAAGATAATTGATTCCACCCCAAGCGATCAGTAGCGCAACCAGCACAAATCCAAATTCAAGTCCCAGTGATAATATATCTCCCATAGTCTTACCAGCAAAAGTAAAAATTGCTGCTGAACTGGTTTGCCCCGAGGCTTTTTCTTGAACTCCACTCAGTAGTCCAAAAAAAACTCTTGCTCCTACCACCACTATTAATGAGGTAATGCCTGCTTCTACATATTTACGCGCTTTTTTAATTTTATCTGGATTGCCACTGCTGCTAATATACATCAAGGTAGCAACCATAAATGATATAAGACAGGCAAGCAAAGTCAGCCAATAAGTAACAGAATAAAGCGAGCCAAGAAAATTTGTACTGAAATTAATATCGGTCAGGCTTGTTCCAGAGACGATACTATTAAAATCAAGATTAGTAGCCATTGATTATTCTAATAATATTTTTTCAGCATATCATTGCCTCGGCTGACAGCAGTGTCCAGCGCGCTTTGAGAACTTTCCCCATACTTTGTAACAGAGTCAATCATATCAATGATTATTTTATCAAACGCTTCACCATTACCCTTATAAAAAGTCTTAGCATATTCCTTTTGTGTCTCAAAAACTTTATCACTTCCACCGCTGATGCTAATAAGTGGGGATGGTTTTTTGGTTGCGGTGAGATACTGCGTTATATTTGCTGGGTCAGAAACAAATTTCATAAAAGACCAAGCCAATCCTTGATTTTTAGAATTACGAGAAACCGCCCAACCCCAATAATTTGCTAATGTGATATTACTTGGGGCACCCGTTATCTGAGGAAATGGAGCAACTTTAAGACTAATATCTGGGTTGATCTTTTTTATTTGCGGTATCATATATGAGTATCCTATCATCATCGCTACTTTGCTATTAGCAAAAGCCTCGATATTTGACGGAAAGTCAGATGACCATTTGTTGTTTTCATTACCATTTGCAAAAGCTGTATAGAAATCTAAGGCACTCGCTCCCGGATGTTTTATTTCTTCTGTTCCAGATTGTTTCTGGAATTGATTGAAAGTAAAAGTTCTTTTATCTTCTGAATTCATAATTGTTCCAGTCTGTAGCATCAAAGCCAATACTATATCCTGAGAACGGGAAATATTACTTGTCAAACCCATTGCTATGCCTGCGTCTGCTTGTTGGGTTACTGTGCTTGTCACGCGGCCTTTTTTGTCATAATTAACTATTGGGTGAGTTAGGATTTCAGCGTCTTTTATGACATCATCCCAAGTTGCGGGCGCTTCGACAATAGAGGCCTTATTAAACATTCTTGAATTATAGAAAAGCGCTAAGCTGTCACTATATAAAGGAAATGCATAAATATTTTTGTCTAAAACAAAGTCTTCATAAGCTGCTGGAAAGAATTTCTTTTGGTAGTCATCAACAGAAATAATAGTGTCTTTTGCTGGGACCATCTTTGCTTTATGTTTTCCAATCCAGCTATTACTCACATAGAATATATCGGGTCCATTGTCCGAAGCAATGGCATCAATAAGCATTGATTCATAATCCGCGTAATCTTTCATTACGTATGTAATTTTCGTGTCTGTGTAACCTTTTTGTTTATTGAAACTCTTAATTATTGGCTGCCAGGTATCACTACTATCAAAAACCCCCCAAATAACCAAACTATTTGTAGCGCCAGTATCAGTATTTTCTACTAGAGTCGTTCCGTTGTCTGGTGTTGTAGTAGTGGTTTTTTTCCCGCAACTCAATCCTGAACCGAATATAACCAAAAGAACACTCAAAAAAACTATGTATTTTGTAGCTTTCATTTATTTGGTATTTTATTTTTATTTCTTCTTAAAAAGTTATTCCGCCTTTACCTTGATGGTCTTTCCTTTATTCTTTACTGCCTTTGGAATGCGGATGGTCAAAACCCCCTTTTTGTTAATTGAAGCATCAGCTTTGTCAGCTAATACAGCAACAGGAAGCGGTTGACTCCTTGCAAAAGATCCCCAGTAGCATTCACGTATTACATAGTCGTCACCAACTTCTTTGCGGTCCTCGTGTCTTTTTCCTCTAATATAGACGGAATCTTCATTAACATTTATTTCTAGATCCTCTGGGTCGACACCGGCGACAGGAGCTTTGATAACCACATCATTATCGGTTTGGTACATATCGATTGATAATTGGCCTTCCGGTTCTTCAACATCTGTGTCATCATCGCTTGCTACAAGATGTGTGTTTCTGCCAAATCCTAAAAAATCATCATCATCAGAAAAAAATTTTTCAATTTCACTTTTACTCATACGTCATAATTCACTCCGTGCTTTCCGCAAAATCTTTTTGGAAAAAAGATTTTTCTACAAGCACTTCATGAATTCCTCCTTTTAAGAAAAAATCCTACTATATAATTTGGTATAGATTTTTTCTTGATTATTTTTTATATTTATTTGTCTTTATTATAGTACATCAAATGAAAAACGCAATTCCTATTTTTTATTATAACCATGTTATAATACTTGTCATGAAAATAAGTATTTGATTTTACATTTATAGATACAAATAGTATAATATAATCATGAAATTGAGAAACAAAATAGCTTATATTTTTATTCTTATCTCTCTCATATTTAGCGCGAGCTTGGTTAGTGTTCCAGCAAAAGCGCAAAGTGATCCACAGAATATCCCCAACCAGAAAATTGAGTATTCGTTTATAGTAAGTAGTACAGAATATATTTCCAAAATATCTAAGAGCGATTTTGCTTTTACTGGGGTTGCAAGTTCTTGGAATAAAGATATATATAACCCACAGATATATTTAAGATCAGGTAAAACAGAAAGTTCTTTAAGCGACTGGCAAATTATAACCCCCGAAAGTGATATGGGCCCGGATAATACCCCTAACGCAAATTTTTATTATGGGGATGTGTTCAATGCAAACAAAGATAGCTACCTTCAATATAAAGCAGTATTTGATGCGCAAGATATTGGAAAAAATTTCTCTATATCTTTAAGTATCTTTGACGCTTCTGCTGCGCCACTTATTACTAAAATTTCAGCGGATAGCGCCGGTTTGGGTCCAAAAATAATTTCCAGATCAGCTTGGGGAGCAAATGAAAGCTATATGAATTGGACTCCGGAATATAGCGAAGTAAAAGCGTTTATCATTCATCATACGGCTGGGGACGCGGGTTCGGGTATAATTGACCAGGCGAGCTTAATGCGTAATATTTATTATGGACACGCGGTAAGTAATGGTTGGGGTGATATCGGTTACAATTATGTCATTGATTTTAATGGGAATATTTATGAGGGTAGAACTGGCGGAGGTTCTGTAGTGGCTGGTCATACTACCGGTTATAACTATGGTACTATTGGTATATCGGTAATGGGTGATTATACAACACGTGAATTTACGGAACAGCAGACACAAGCGCTTGCAGATCTAATTGCCTATAAATCTTTTCAAAATGGAATTGATCCTACCGGAATGGTTTATCTGAAAGACAAAACGATTTCTACAGTTGTTGGTCACAGAGACCTCAATGCCACTCTTTGCCCGGGAACAAATATTTATACCAAAATTACAGATATAAAAAATCGAGCAAAGACCAAATTAGCTACTTATCCATCAAAACAAGTAAACGCGCAATTCATTTCCGCTGATGGTGGTACAAAGATCTTTGGCGGTGATACCAGCAAGTTCAATGTCAGTATAAAAAACAATGGAAATGCACCGATATTAAGAGGTGGTTCACATCGTATTAATATTGTCAGTAATGGCGGTTCTGTTGTAGCAAATCTTGCGAATTCAGGTAGGAGTATCGAACCCGGAGAAACGGTAGCTATTAGCGTAGATGTTTCTGCTCCAACAACCACTTCAACGGTAAACCAAGCTTTTAGCGCAACGATTGATGGCGCGCTTATTGCGGGTGGAAATTTCTCAACGACTTTTAATATTGTGATGCCGCAATACAGGGCAAAGTTTAATGCAAAAAGCGCCGATTTGGTTTTACAGCCAGGTCAGAAAGGAACAGTTTGGGTGGAATTCAAAAATGTCGGAAGCGAGAACTGGCAAAGTAATACGGGGTTAAAATTAGTAACCAAGTTTGGCAATAGTAGTTCCTATTATACTTCTGGGGATTGGGAATCCGGATCAAGTGTTGGAACATTTGACCAGCTTCCAGTAACAGCTGGGAGCATTGGCAGAATCTCTTTTCAAATAACTGCCCCCTCAACAGCCGGTAATTACAGAGAGAGTTTTAAATTAACAGCCAACCCATTACTTGAAGGTGGTTCTGATCTTGAAGTTTCTTTTGGTCTTGTAAACCAAGCTCCAAGTGGGCAGCTGATAAGTACTACTGAACAAAAAGTTTATAGCAAAAATATTTCTGATTATAGTTATCAAATTATTACTCAAAGTCCGTATCTTGATATGGTTACCGGAGATAAAAAAGAAGTGTTTATTGAGATAAAAAATACTGGCAAGACCAATTGGTACAAAGACACTCTTCGCCTGGGTACATTGAGAGTTGCGGATCGAGCAAGTATATTTGCCGATTCTTCTTGGAAATCAGCCAATCGTATTGAAATGCAGCAAACTAAAGTTGCTCCGGGAGAAAATGCGCGATTTCAGTTTACAGCAACTGCGCCAAACCAGGCCGGAAGTTTCAAAGAATATTTTGGCTTTGTTGCCGATGGAGTTGGTTGGATGAGTGATATCGGGCTTTATTGGGCGATTAATATTTCTGCTCCAGCGGTTCCAACTTCATCTAGTTCAACATCATCCGATCCCTATGCAATGCAATTAATCGATAAAGGCAACGATATAAGCGTTGCAAAGGGCATTGGTACAAATGTAAACATAAAGGTGAAAAATAACGGAGCTGCTACTTGGAAAAAAGGCGTAGTCAGACTTGGGACGTTTGAACCAATGGATCGGGTGAGTACCTTTGCTGATACTAATTGGTTGAGTACAAACAGAATTGCTTTTGCAGAAACGGAGGTTGCGCCGGGAGGAATAGCAAATTTCAATTTCACGATTAATTCAAGTAAAGATGTTGGTAACTATATAGAAAAATTCAAACTCGTTGCTGAAAATATTGCTTGGTTTGGGGTTGTTATACCAATAAATATTTCAATCACAAATCCACCAGTTGTCAGTTTGCCTGCTACACCTAAGATAGGAGATGCTTTTGCATATGTTTCACAAAGTCCTCATCTAACTTTAAATACCGGCGATACTGTTCAGGTTTGGATAGATCTGAAAAATACCGGAGATACAAATTGGGAAAAAAATTCTTTATCTCCTGTGCGTTTAGCTACAAATAACCCACGTGATAGAACCAGCGCGTTTATTTCATCTAATCGCATTTCTTTGAATGATAATATTGTTTACCCTGGTAATACGACTCGCTTTAGTTTTAGTATTACAGCTCCGGGTACACCGGGTGTCTATAAGGAGTATTTTACTCTCGTGCGAGATGGTGTTTCATGGTTTAATGACATAGGAATTTATTGGCAATTTACAGTAAATAAATCAACTCAACAAGATACTCAAGTTACGACAAATACTCCTACAACCGGAACGCTAACTAGTATTCCCGCAGGTACGCAAACGGTAAGAATTTCAGCCAGTGGTCCATTTATCGTAGTAAATGGACCCGAAGTAAAATTAGCTGAAGGTGGTGCTGGTGATTATATAGACGCATTTTATAAAGATGGAAAACATTATTTTAATTATAAAGGTCAAACTATACTTGCGGATGGTTGGGTGAGAGTTGTCCCATGGGCAGCACAAACCATTTTGACTCTTGATAACTATTCTGACAGACCAGCATGGAATACTTCGATAAATGATAATAAATTCAAGGGGGCTATAGAAGTACGTTATAGCACAAAAAATAGTCGGCTTTGGGTTATTGATGATCTAAATATTGAAGATTACCTCAAAGGTGTTTCTGAACCTCTCGAAAGCGGTCCCTATGAATATATTAAGGCAGCAGTTATTGCGGAGCGCAGCTACATTTATTATCACTTGCAAAGGGGTGGCAGATGGCCGGATGATTTTATTACTCTCAAAAACTCGCGCAATGGTAATGGCGATGATCAGATTTATCAGGGTTACAATTTCTCAGCCCGCGCTGTAAATATTCCAAGAGCAGTATCTGATACAGCTGGGCAAGTAGTGACTTATAATGGTAATCCAGTTTTAACTCCCTACTATACGCAAAGTGATGGGAGAACCCGCTCGATTTCTGAAGTTTGGGGATCAAAACAGAGTGACTATCCGTGGTTAGTTTCTGTGCCTGATCCATGGTCTGCTGGATACCCAATGTTGGGTCATGGCGTTGGTATGTCTGGTCGTGGCGCGAGAGGCTTGGCAGCGGAGGGTAAGAGTTATCAGGATGTACTAAAATATTTCTATACAGGAACTGGAATCGGGAATATTAGTACGAACAGAAATATCCGAATTGGGATATATTACATAGAACAATAGAAAACAAAAAAGCAATGAATCAAAAAAGGGCCTTTTAGAGGTCCCTTTTAAATTTACTAAAAAATGAACAATTTAGGATGCAAATTCGACTTCAACCTCTTTTGTATCTACAGAAAAAGGTACATCTGATTTTGCAAGCGCTAAGGCGATTTCTCCCAAAATTTCGAACTGGCACTCAATAGCGCTTTCTTTTAAGTATGCGACAAAACGTTTGGCTGGCGCGCAGTCGCATTGAATAAAGATAAATCTTTTTTTCTCTCCATCGTATTTAACCGCATACCCGCCGGATCCTATTGGGTTAAATGTGCTGTCAATACTTTCGATAATTTTTTTGTTGGTTTCATTTTTGGGTTCGTCTGGTCTTTTTAGTGTAATAACTGCAATTTTTGTCATGATGTTTTACTCCTTTTTTAAGGTATTTTTTGCTATATATAATTTAGCATAAATAAGCCCTTTTGTAAAATATGTTAGAATAGTTTTATGCTAAAAGATATTTATATTATCTTAAGAAACTTTTTGTTTGATCTCTTATTCCCCTGTTGTTGTCTTGGTTGCGGTGCAGAGGGGTCTTGGATTTGTCAGCAGTGTCTCAAAACTATTGATATTATAAAACAGCCCTTTTGTTCGGAGTGCAGAAGATCTACTTCATACGGAGAATTTTGTGACAGGTGCAAAAAAGATTTTGCGCTTGATGGGATTTTTATTTGCGCGAATTTTAACGAAGGAGTCCTCAAAGAAGCGATTCACCAATATAAATATAGCTTTGTTTTTGATATAGGGGAGATATTAGGGAAAATTATAAATGGAAAATTAAATTATGAATTAGGAATTATGAATCATGAATTAAAATTTGACATGGTTGTACCGGTGCCATTGCATAAAAAAAGAAAAGCATGGAGAGGGTTTAATCAATCTGAGGTTTTAGGCAAAGTTATTGCGAAAAAATCAAATATTAAAATTGAGAAGAAAATCCTAGTACGTAATAAATATACAACTCCGCAAATGGAATTAGATAGAGATAGAAGATTGGAGAATTTAAAAGATGTATTTGAGATTAATAATGTAGGGATTGATAGCTATCAATCCCTACGGACAATACAGAATAAAAATATTTTATTGGTTGATGATATCACGACAACCGGAGCAACGCTGGAAGAATGCGCCAAGGTTTTAAAAATAAATGGAGCAAAAAGTGTTTGGGCAATAGTTTTGGCAAAAGGTAAGTAAACGAAAAAGCGCCGTAAGGCGCTTTTTCGTTTACTTAACTATGATATTCCAATAAAGCCCATTATCTTCCATCCAGTTAAATCCATCAGCAACCGGACGGAAATATTCATTATAAACCCCGGCTGCGTTTGGAGCCTTTACCGAAAAATTAAACCTCACATTTTGTCCGGGAACAATAGAGTTACTACTCATAATGATTCTATTCGGGGATAGCCATCCTGATCCAGAAATGGGGTTGTAGAAACTGCTTGTACGATCTAATGGGTTGGCGGTACCTAATTTAACAACTGATGAATCCCAAGTTATTCCGCCGGTGTTTTGATATTCAACCCAGAAGACAATTTGATCTCCTCTATTCATTATTATATAAGGGCTTTGACCAATATAAGATGCATGATAAGACTGTTTTTCAATTGTCACTTTCCAATAAAGACCAATGTCATTCATCCAGCTAATTCCTTCAGCAACAAGATTAAAATATTCATTGTATTGACCGCTAATTCCAGTCGGGGCGCTAAAAGTAAAATTAAAATGTGCTATTTCTCCATGGGCCACGACATCTTCCTGCATCGCAATGCGGTTGCTTGAAAGCCAAGAAGTGTCAGTAAAAATACTATTTCTGTCCATTGGATGAGTTGAGGCAAGGTGTACGCTCTGCTTGGTCCAAGTAGCACTACCCGTGTTTAAATAGGCAATACTCATAGTAGTTTTTTGTCCCGCAGAAATATTTGGGTATGGGCTTTGGCTTATTAGCTGATATTCATAATCACTTGGGTTTTGTGATATCAAAGTACTTGGAAGAGCAGAAGCATCACGAGTGTTTAATGTCTTTACCGTTCTGTTTCCTGAAGTGTCATAAACCTCGAAGGTTATTGTATGATCGCCAGCTTCCAAGTTATCAGTTTTTATGCCAACATTAAATGATTGTTTTGGGTCGCTATTTAAAACATACCATTTGCTGCCGCCATCAATTTGATATCGAACGGTAGAGATATTACTACTGGTGACGTTTGGCAAAATATCGTTTCCATCTGTGTCATCGATAGCCGCACCATTTATGCTGTAACTGCCATTTCCTGCTTTATAAAAAGAAGAAATATTGAGAGACGGAGCGATAGTATCATAGTTTAGAGCGCTATAAGCGTCGAGTTTTCCATATCCAAGAGTCATAGTATAAAAGGCACCAGACATAGATGGAATTTTCTTGGCACTTGATAAAATTCTTTTTTTAACTTGTTCTGTCGTTAAAGATGGATCTTTGGATAATAGAAGTGCCGCAGTAGCTGTTACCTGTGGGGTTGCAAAAGAAGTTCCAGTTAGATATTGATAGTGGTTAATTTGGTTTGAAACAATCCAGCTGGTTGTATAAATATTGTCTCCTAAAGCAACAAGTCCAATACCATCACCATAGTTTGCGTAGGATGCTTTATAACCATTCGCATCAAGCGCACCGACGCCAATAGCATCAGGATTACGAGCCGGATTATCTACCAAGACTCTGTGGCTATTTCCTGTAGCAGCCACCACTAAGCAACCTTTGTTTTTTGCATAGGCTACGGCATTATCCAGAGTTGTACTTTCTTCCATTAAGCCCAAACTAACATTGGCAACCCTGGCGCCATTATCGGCTGCATAAGTAAGCCCGCGAGCAAGATCTACCACATCACCTTCACCAGAGGCGGGAACGGCTTTTACTGCCATAATTTTTACATTGGCAATTCCAGCAATACCCAATCCATTATTTTTTTGCGCTGCGACCACTCCTGCAACAGCAGTTCCATGCAGATTATCATCCATCGGATCATTGTCGTTATTTACAAAATCATACCCATGAAAACCTTGCGAATTGGCCCACATCATATTTCGCAGGTCTTCATGGTTGTAGTTCACACCAGTGTCTACAACGGCAACAATGATTGATTGTGAACCAGTCGAAGTGTTCCATGCGTTTATTATATTTGAACTTTGCAGATATGTTTGCAGTGAATATCCAGGATCATTAGGGGCTTCTGAAATCTTCACTTTCTGGTTTTTTTCGATATAAACCGTCGCGATATTTTTTGATAGGATGTTTACTTGGTCGGCCGTCGCATTAATTTCATAAATACCAAGTTCATTAATTTTTTCAAAACTAGCCACACCAGTTTCGTTAAAAACATCTTCGGTCAAAGCAAAATCACGACTTTTTAATAAGTAGGATTGTTTTTCTTGCGCAGCAAAGACCTTATTCGTTGGTATAAATAAAAGAGAAAATAGTGTCAGAAACACTAATGCTAAACTGATTTTTTTCATATCAATATTATATTATATTATTCTGATTTGTGCAATATTCTTGATTAAATTAAAGTGTTATTTCCTCATTTTCCTTTGGGATATATGCATTAACACCCAGCTCTTCTTTTAGCTTTTTCGCAAATTCACTACTTGCTTCCGGCTCACCATGGGTTACAAAAACAGTTTTTGGCATATTCTTTTTTTCCAGAATATTTTTTATCCAATTTATTAACTTTGGCTGGTCAGCATGAGATGAGTAAGCGGATATCTCGCGGATTTGAGCCCTCACTTCTACCTCCTTACCCATAATACGCACAACTGGCTCTCCGTCTTTTATTCTTCGCCCCAAAGTACCTTTTACCTGATAACCGATAAAAAGAATGATATTATTCGGATCTGGCAGGTATAACTGTTCATGACCAAGAATTCTTCCTCCCGTACTCATTCCGGATCCGGCGATAATTACTTTTGGTTTTCTTTCTCTCTCAATAGTCTTTGATTGCTGTGCGGTTCTTGTGACTATCAGCCCCGGAAAATTGAATATATCATGATCAGTTTTGATGGTTTCTCTTGCGGCATTGTCAAAATACCTTGGGTACTTGGCATATATTTCAGTAGCTTTGGTTGCTAATGGACTGTCAATAAAAAAATTTATCTTGCCGATTCTCCCTTGGTTTGCAAGTTCGTTCAGTTCATAAAGTAATTCCTGGGTTTTTTCCAGCGCGAAAGCGGGAATGAGCAGTACTCCTTTTTTCTCTTCCACTTCATCAAGAACCTTTTCAAGTTCCCCCATCCTTTTTTCTGATTTTTCATGTACTCTATTGCCATAAGTTGACTCAATGATGATATAGTCTGCTTGATCAATTTTTTCCGGGTCTTCAACTATTGGGGCAGGAGGGTTACCAAGGTCACCAGAAAAAATAACGGTTTTTCCTTCAGCGAAAACTTTTAACATTGAAGATCCGAGGATATGCCCCGCATCCAGAAATTCCAAAAGCATATTACCAACTTTGAACGGTTTGTGATAATCAGTTCCTTGCCATAAATAAAGCGCTTTGTTCAGGTCATCTTCATCCCAAATCATCCTCTCGGGATCGCGTCTGGACTCATCGCGCATTAGTTTGAAAGTGTCATTCAAAAATATCATTCCGAGATCTTTTACTGGATCAGTCGAATAAATTGGTCCGTTAAATCCGCTTCTGATTAATTTTGGGATTCTCCCAATGTGGTCAATATGCGAGTGTGTAGCGATAACGGCATCAATAGTTTTGGCATCAAAAGCAAAAGGTTCCATGTTTTTTCCTCGGTCAGCCGCGCTACCCTGAAACAAACCGCAGTCAATAATAATCCTTGTTCCTTCAGATTCGATAAGGTAGCAAGAACCTGTTACTCTGCCGGTAGCTCCCATGAATTTTATTTTCATATTTTTGATGTTTATTATTCTTTTTATTATACATTATTAGTTTAATAAAAAAACAACGAAATTAGTCGTCGTTTATTTAATTAATGGGCTTTAATTGAAAATGCGCGAACCTTTTTCAAATCTAAAAACTGAATTTCTGAATTGCATTTTGGGCGGAGCAATTCTGGGTGGGGGGCAGAATGCTCCGCCCAAAAACCCCGAATCCGAATTTTCCGCTCAATTTTCCGCCGCCGCTTCTTGCCGCAATTTAGGAAATTGCGGCTATTTTGAAATTTTGATTTTTACCTATGTATTTTTTAAGACTTTCCCAAAAATATATGTATGTGTTACGGGTGGCTTTAAAAGTGTCCCCACAAATGGTTTTTTATTTAATTCTTTTATATTTAAAATTTTATAGTTATTAGCTTTATAAAATTTAATTGCCCAATCAGCCTTTTTCTGAGCTTCTAGCGCGATTGCATCTATTCCTAATCGTTTTGCTCTTTTTTCTATTTCAGAAAGTAACCCGCTTCCAACTCCTATTTTTTGATATTTTGGCAACACTTGAATCATACTTATCCAAAGAATACCATTCTCTTTAAGATAATATCTCATGGTGCCAACTATTTTATTATTAATCGTAGCTATTAGAAATTTTCTCGTTTTTGCTGATTCTGCAAGATCTTTTTCTGATGCCTTTCCAACACAAAGCATCGTACATTCACTGGGTGTAAAAACGGACATGTATTGTTTGGCTTCTGAATTTTCTACTCTCGCAAATTCTTTATATTCAGATCCTTTTGGTTTTCTAAATTTTATTTTAATCATTTTCATTTTTATCCATTTTAAATATATCAGAACGACAGGAAAAAGTAAATAATTTAGGAAAATAAAAGTGATTTTTCTCTGTGGAAAAGTCATTTATTTAGCCGGCTAAACCCTAATATTGCACTCAAAATTTTGGCTTAATAAACGAATATTGACTTTGCCGGCAAACTGTGCTATTATGTATTTAGCATTCGTGAGGGCTTTGGCTCTCTCGCGGTCAAATGTTAAACTGCAGACGAGTGCTACCAGATTCTTTCTGGTTTTTTTATTCTTCAAAATCAGTAGAGCTTAGTTTTCTTTTCTTGTTTCCGTTGGCATCAACAAACTCTATCCATGACGGGTACATGCTATAAAAGAATTTAACTCCGCCTTCAATTTCTTTTACAACCACTTTGATTCTCACTTCTTTTATAATAGCTACAAAAACATAATACCGAACCAACTTTGCTCTTTTCTCCCAGCGAGAATTTACTTTCTGACGAACTAACATATTTCTCTCGTCGTATTCTTGTAGGGTGTGTGACTTCGTAATAATTTCAGGAACTAAATGTAATAGTCTCAATCGATTGTATTGTTCCACTTCGGATCTACCACGATTCCAAGATTTGAAAAGCAGGTGTTCAAAACCTTCATTATTAAAATGCACAAAATCATCTAAATAAGGGCATTTAATTTTGCCAATGTTTTTGTACATTTCTTCGGCATTTTCTCGTACCGTTTTGAACTTTTTCTCATCAAATTTTGGATTTTTGTTTTCCATGATTTTATTATAACATAAAAGTTGGCATGAGAATATCATTGTATTTTGCTCTGTTTTTGCATAATATGTAACTAATAAATAAACCAAAATTTTATGACAGAAAAATTTGATCCAAGTAAACCAGAGTATAAGAAAGTCGAGGATTTACCAGAAGATCAACAACCACGATTTGAAAATGTTGAGGGCGGTGGTTTTGTAAATAAAGCCGCTCTTGAATTGTCCAAGGAAGATGCTCAAGAAAAAGCAACGAAAATTAATGAATGGGTAAACAGTAAAAGGAAAGGTAAATACAGTGAGCTTGATAATCCTGAATCTTCCATGGTATTTGAAAACAAGATAGAGACTTATGATATTCTTAAGCAAAGATTAGAAAAATTCGATGACATT
Source organism: Patescibacteria group bacterium (assembly GCA_022703645.1). Taxonomy (GTDB): domain Bacteria; phylum Patescibacteriota; class JACPGU01; order JACPGU01; family JACPGU01; genus JAKLDG01. The sequence goes on from JAKLDG010000001.1 coordinate 850,396, forward strand.
ACTGAAAGAGTTGAAAATTTAATATTGGAGGGGGGTGATTTTGATGTTTTGAGACCCGGATTTTGGAAGGATATGGTAAGAGCAGAAATGGAATTAGATCCGGCGAGAGGAGGTCTTTCTTGGAAAATAGCCATAGACATAGGCATAAGAGACTCTCATATGTTTTTCTCTAGGATTATAGCACTTGATATATTCCATTCTTTGAAAAAAAAGGGATTACTTGACGATAATGATAAGAAACTGTTTTTAAAATCTATGCCAGTATTTGAGTTAGATAGCATATATACTAGGGGTCGTTCATTGTCACCCACAGCCCTTCTTGGCTACGAAAATGAGCTACTAGATTCTTTAGAAAAATTATCACAGCGCGAGAATAGGGATGAAATAAATAAGGAGATTAATGAACGATCGCGCATTCATAGATCGATCTTTGACCTTCATAGATCATGTAATCGCCATTTCTTTGAAGACTCTGGGTTCAGTGATATGGATGAATTTATTAAGGATGGAATGGGCGAAAAACAATTCAGGACCTATAATTCATTTAGATCGGGCATAGACAAGTCGCTTATAGAATATGAGGAACAAAATGAGTTTAAATATAGATCTGGACTCGCGGGCTGGGACGATTCTTATCCAAGAAACGCATTTACTCGTGGTATGGGCGATATAGATGTTTTTATTGATTTGGCAAAAGATGCTAAAAATAAAACTGAAAATGAAATAGAGCAAGATAAGAAAAAATCAAATTAGCCAATTGATAATTATAAAAGAGCGTCCAGCAGGGCGCTCTTTTCTTTCCCCTTAAATAGTCCTTCATCTCGCAGCTCCGCTGCGCCCCTCTAAATATAAAAACCTTGAATTTATATTCCTTAATAAAATTATATTTTTCTTATTATCATTTTTCTATTTTAATAGTTGGTCTACTTTTGTTCCGATAGCTTCAGCTAATTTCTCAATGGTAGAAAGAGTGAGATTTCTCTTGCCATTTTCAATTCCACTAATAAAAGAACGATGAACTTTTAGTTTTCTCGCAATCGTTCCTTGTGATAATTTCTTTTTTGTTCTTATTTTTTTTAGATTTTTTCCTAATTGTGATGCTATTTTTGACATATAATTATTATCATTATAAATGTTGTTGCATTATTAGACAATGTTGCATTATAATGATACATGGATATTTGGGAGTCCTCATCATGCGCGCACGGGAGGGTGGGGCAAGCATGAAAAAATCAAATTTCAAAATAGCGAGCCAATGGGATTGGCTCGCAAGAAGTGGCGGCGGAAAATTGAGCGGAAAATTCGGATTCGGGGTTTTTGGGCGGAGCATTCTGCCCCCCACCCAGAATTGCTCCGCCCAAAATGCAATTCAGAAATTCAGTTTTTAGATTTGAAAAAGGTTCGCGCATTTTCAATTAAAGCCCATTGAATTGGAGAGAGCGAAAAATTTGCGGGAATTTTGACTCCTCGCTCGCCCCGAAGGCGGGCGGGGCGAGCGAGAATTGAAGCTGTAAAATCATAAGGTTCCAAGAAATTCCAAATGATGTTTTTATTTGAAATCAGGCGGTTCGTGATAGCGGAGCTATCGTGAGCATTAGCTCACTCCAATTTTTTCCACAAGCGAAATAAATATAATCAAAATGACCATGGACAAACAAAAACAACTACCACCCGATCAATGGTATCTCTACATTAGAAAAAGCACCGATGAAGAAGATCGTCAGGTTCTTTCTCTTGAAGCTCAAATGACCGAATTAAAAGAATTTGCCCAAAGGGAAAATGTAGAGATAACTGAAACATTTGTAGAAAAAAGAACCGCAAAAATACCCGGTCGCCCTGTTTTCAATGAAATGCTCTCTAAGCTGGAGAATAGCAATGGAAGAATTGGAATTTTAAGCTGGGCTCCCGACAGATTATCAAGAAATTCTGTCGATGGCGGAAAAATAATCTATCTTTTGGATATGGGTAGAATTGCCAGCTTAAAATTCCCTACCTTTGCTTTTGAAAATAATCCTTCGGGCAAATTCTTTTTGTCCATTTCTCTGTCTAACGCAAAATACTATGTAGATAATCTCGCGGAAAATGTAAGACGAGGCAATAGAGCAAAACTGCGTCGAGGCGAATGGCCAGGGCAAAAACCTTTTGGCTATATTTATGACCACCGACTTAGAAACATTGTTCCCGACAAAAAGAAAGCGGAAAAAATCAAAATTATTTTTGAAGAATTTGCCACAGGCAAATACACTTACGAAACTATCTCTGATCGCATGATAGAATTTGGGATTAAAAGCAAGAGCGGGAAAAGAAAATCCAATCATGCGACAAACTATCTTTTAACTAATGCTCTCTACTGCGGAATAATGAATTGGGATGGCGAGGCATACGAGGGAAAATACCAGCCGCTCATCTCAAAGCAATTGTTTTCAAAGGTTCAGGAAGTTCTACAAAACAAGAGCAGACCAAGGCGAGGAGTCAGGGGCAACCACAATTTTCCTTTCTGCGGGCTTTTCAGGTGCTCTTGTGGCTCAATGTATACCGCTCAATGGGCTCGTGGCCATGGCGGGCTTTACAGATACTACCGATGCACCAGAAAGCACGGAAAATGCTCCGAGCCGTATATCCAAGAAAAAGATCTGCAAAATAGAATCATAGAAAAGATTAAAACAATTGCTTTGCCTGACGATTGGGCCGAGCCGATGTTAAATTACTTAGAACAAGAAAAAAAGAAAGAAGCCCAATCATCAAACGCTTTTGTCCAAGAGATCAACAAAAAACTTATTTCTACTCAAGATAAAATGGACAAACTTTTAGAACTTTATCTTGATAACATGCTTGACGAGGAAACTTACAAAATAAAAAAAGAAAGTCTCGTCAATCAAAAAATCGCCCTTAAGGACGAAAAACAAATTCTTGGGCAAAAGCGGATGAGCGGCTGGATCGAACCTACGATAGATTATATTAAAACACTTGAGAAAGCCAAAAATATCAGCCCAGCGGTATCTCTCCCCGAGATTTCGCAATTTGTGGAAAAAATTGGAACGAACCGCCTGATTTCAAATAAAAACATCATTTGGAATTTCTTGGAACCTTATGATTTTACAGCTTCAATTCTCGCTCGCCCCGCCCGCCTTCGGGGCGAGCGAGGAGTCAAAATTCCCGCAAATTTTTCGCTCTCTCCAATTCAATAAATCCGATTGGATTGCTTACATTTACATTCCTGTGTTTGGCAGGATTGAGAAAATCAGGGTTGGTCGTATATGGCGAACCAAAGTAGTCAACACAACACAGGAAAGATTAGATAACTATTATAAAAACTGCGAATATGTGATAACCCAATAACTACTGGGTTATTTTTAGTATATCTGATTGCATTTTACCATACAATTAATTTTTTAGAAAGGAGTAAAAATGAAAAAAGTAGCAATTTATGTTCGTTGCAGTACCGACAAGGGACAGGATTTAGACACTCAAATACTGCCACTGAAAGAGTATGTCGCCAATCGTGGTTGGGAAGTCTACAAAATATATCAAGACTATGCTGAAAGCGGTTCAAAACAGGACAGAAAAGCCTTAAAAGAGCTAATGGATGATGCAAGACGACGCAAATTCCATGTTTGTGCCGTGGCACGCTGGGATAGATTTTCAAGGTCAACTCGGCAATTACTAGAATCATTGGAAACATTTAGAGCGGTTGGCGTAGATTTTGTCAGTCTGCATAATGCAACCGATACAACTACTCCCGAAGGAAAAATGTTTTTTACAATAATAGCTGGGTTTGCCGAATATGAAAGAGAACTGATAAGGAGTAGGGTTCTTGATGGTTTGAATAAGGCCAGAGCAAAAGGTAAAACTCTCGGCCGTCCAAAAGTTCCTATAGATATTCAAAAATTATTTCAACTAAAATCAGAAGGATTATCAATCCGAAAAATAGCAGAGGAATTGAAGGTTCCGAAATCAACGGTGCAGAATTATATATGAGCATAAAATGGCTTAAAATACATATTTTTCTTGACAATCATAGCGTTTTGTGGTATACTGATTACATCAAAAATATCTTATGAATATACCTTAACAATTCTACAAGAACTTGCTCACGAGGTGAGTCTTTATGATAAAATTTCTTTGTTAAAAATCTTGGGCGATATTTCGCCTGTATCCGAGGAGGATAAAATGCCATACAAAGCAGCGACCACAGTATCAAAAAAGACAATAAGGGGTTCCGTTATCGTTGTAGCCCCGTCGGTAAGCAATATTGCAGATAAAGTAGAAATTATTCTGGACAAGTATTACAAGAAAGCGGTTGGATGTGCCAACTATTGCTTTATTCCGCTTCAGATTCAGCAAATAAGTTTTCTGCGTGGTGGCTTTTATTGCGACATGCCTGCGTGTACGCAGTACAAGGCCGCCGTGATTTCTGCCGAGATAGACCCCTTCGTCCAAACAAACAAAAGGCACTGGAAGAAGTGGTTTGAAGAATTGATACAGGTAATCGGCGAAGAACTCGGTTGTTCGGAGCTGAAAATCACCTATACCGAGCTGGATGTGAAGGTGCTTCAACAAGATTAAAATCTCACAGAAGAGGGGTGGCTATTCATGGCAATAAAATATCAGAAGTTGAGCGAGTTGAGCGAGAAGGCCAGAAAAATTCTCCTCAAAGCGAAACGGGGAGAAAAGGAGTTAGAGATAGATTATCAATCAGCAGGGCAGATAAGCAACTATCTTCATAACAAAGACTATCTGTCCGAGCAAGAGAGAGTAATAATGGAAGAGGCTGATGAATACATGCGGAAGCAAGAAGATATACATATGCACCTCTGCGATACAGGCCAGTTTCCTTCCTGATTTTTCAAAAACAACGCAACATGTGTTTTCGGAGGAATCCTTCAATTGGATTCCTTTTTTATTTCAAAAAATTTTAATTTTACGATAGCCTGCATCTAATAAAATAAAAAAACGGCTTAAATAACACAAAGTATTGTTGACAAATCTCAAAAAGTATGCTATAATGGAAGTGTTTCTGATAATATTTTAATGAATAATATTTCGTACAATAAAAAAAAACTCAAAAAGGAGTGATAGCAAATGACGAAAGTGGCTGACGATATTAATGAAATGGTTGAGACAAATTGTTGCAGATTCATAGTGCGACAGACGATGGATGAACAAAAGGAAGACAGAGCCGTGGATACCGTAAAGGTTATACGTGCCATATACCACGAGCATATCAGACAGATTCAGCAGTCTATCCCAGACATTTCCGCAACAGCCGCCAAAGCACTGATTGAAAACCCAGATTCCGACTTTTTCTTGCCAGAAGGAGATATATGGTTTTTTGTTGAATGTTTACCAGACGATGACCTAAAAAACCATTCTCCTGAAATACTGGCAGTAAAGATACTGGAATGGTCGGAAGAATTTATTAAAAATCACCCAAAAAAAACCAAGAAAGAAAACTGGTGGCGAAGGCTCTGCAAATTTTTCTCATAACCTTTATTCATGGACGACTCTTTTAAAAACGATATTTCATGCCGAGATATCGTTTTTTTATTGATACAAATAGTTATGTGCTATAATAAAAAATAAAACATTATTATGGATAAAAATAAAAAAGAACTTCCCATTTTTCTTCAAAATCCAAAAGTGAGAGGGATATCGAAAGAGGTTGTAGATTCTATTCCCAAAGATAAAAAAGTTTATCTAGTTGGCGGAATGGTCAGAAATGCTTTGTATTATCAGTATTTCAAGAAGATTCTGCCATCGCGGGATTTTGATATTGCATTTGTCGGCAATAGACAGGGTTTTGTGAGCAATCTGATAAAAAAAGGATTCATATATGGAAAAACCAAGAAAAAAAATGAAATAGTATTAAAAAAATCCAAAATAAAAAAACCAAAAGCAATTCAAGATTATGTGGTTCTGGATATACATTCAGATGGAGACCAAGATATAAAAAAACAAATAAAAGGAAAAGCGAATTTTACTATAGGCAGTTTTGCTTTAGAATTAAAGGATATTCTTTCTGAAGATTGGGCTGACAAAGTAATTACAACCCCACAAGCAGCCAAAGACTTAAAAAATAAACAAATTCGCGTTAATGCTTTGAATAAAGAACATCCTTTTCAAATCTTTTCATGCATACGATTGATGAGTTTGGGATTCAAAAAACCATCAAAGAAGGATATAGACAGGCTTCTGAAATTACTTTTTACAACAGACAATAAAGAAAGGTTTGATATAAATATCAAAAAAGTTTTTGATTATGTAGGGGGAGAAAAGAAAGCTCGTATTTTACTAAAGAAATTAGGGATAAAAAAAGATATTTTTGATTTTAGTGTGATTCATAAATAGTTTTGTTATCTTGTCCCAAAAACCCCTCTAAAATTTAATAATTTTTTCTTCTGTTGAAGTTCCTAAAAAACACCGTCCAATATATAGTTGTTTTTGGGACAATATTTAAAGATGGGCTGAATAGTCCATAAAGTTTCTAAAAATACCGAACAAAATCCGAAAAATAGTTTAAAAAAGTTTCTACTCATACAAGGCCAATGCCCCAAAAAGTACCTCGGGGGGTGTTTCAAAAAAAATTCTTTTTTTATTTGACTTCACCCACATTAGACCCTTCTGTGTCTGGGGAAAATTTGGAAATAAAAATTGGTCAATCAAAAAATTTTTCTATAATTTTTAAAAAAATACTTGACAAGTATAAAGTGAGAACTATTTGATAGAGCTATCAAAATCTGTTGGCATATAGCCTGATGTGGTTGTACTGGTAACATTATTTACAATAATAGGCATCATTCTGTATGAGTCATTGGAGGTTGCCAATCCACTACTGGGTTGTTGTTCAAATGTTATGGTTGTTGGAATATGAAATCTATCTATACAACCAAAACTATCATCACAGGCCGAAGGCAGAACTAATGACCCTGCTGTCAGAATTGATAATGGAATCATAACCCAGCCATAATTTTCACTCCATACCGATAAACAATCAGCTTTAAAAATATTCTTTTTGTTGTACATATCATTATAAGTTACTATTGATAAACTTCTTTAAATCTATTAAATCCCTCTTGTCTTTATCATAAAAATAAGTATTGATTCCAATGGATTGAGCACTCTTGACTGCGTCTGGACTGTGTTCAAAATAAATAACATCTTGAGGCTCCAAATTAAAATGTTTCAATAAAGTTTTGTAATATTCTGGTTCTGATTTTTCAGGATTATGCTTTAAGGTAAAAATTTCATAAGGAATTTTATCAAAACCAAGCTTTTTAAATTCTTCATCATTTGCATTTGTCAGAACTATCTTTTTATTTAGATAATCTTCCAACAAGTTATGCATTTCATCAAATAAACCATTTTCGTTTACCAATGTTTCCCACGCATCAACTAAAATTGTTTTCTGCATGTTGCTCCTTCCTAATTGATTAATCCTATTCTTATTAAATCGCCTCTTAATTGTTTGGGGTCTTTAAAAAATATTGTCTTCATGCCTATTTTCTCTGCTGGTTCAAGATTATGTTCTAGGTCATCAACAAAAATACATTCTTCTGGTTTCATTCCACTTACCTCAACTGCCATCTGATAAATTTTGGGGTCTGGCTTGTGTACCCCAACTAAAGCCGAAACAATCGTGCTATCAAAATAAGAATCAATTTTAAACTTGTCATTCAGAAATGGCCACCACTCTCTTGTTTGGTCTGACAATAAAATTAATTTTATTCCATTTGTTCTTAATTCTTTGCAAAGCTCTATCATACCTTCATTAGGCTCAAAGAAATCCAAAAGAATCTCTTTTAATTTTCGCCAATCTTCTTTTATCCCAATTTCAGATAAGTAGTCTTTCCAAAACATTTCCTCTGAAATTTTACCAGAAAAATATTCTTTGTAATATTTTAAGAAAGAGTCTTTCGCCTTTTCAAACCCTATACCAAACCTATCTCCTGCATAATCCCAAAATTTCCAGATTCCTCTGTTCAAAAAAACTCCACCTAAATCTAAAATTATAGTTTTAATCATTTCCAGCTTCTTTTATTATTTATTTCTTCTTTATCCCTAAATGCTTTTTCTAAATCAATATCAAACTTATTAGCTATCGCACATATAAATATTAGGGTATCGGCAAGTTCCTCTTCAACTGAACCAAACTTTGAATTTAAATCAATTTTGTTGATATTCCCATGCTTTCGGATTGCTTTGAAAAGTTCCCCAACCTCCTCTCCTAACATCAGACAATTATTTAAAACATCTTTTGAAAAACCACGCTCATTTTCCATATCCAGAACATATTTTTGCAAATCTTTAAGGGTGGGTTGTTGGTTTAGGTGTAGCATAATTTTAAATATTAAGTATTTTTCTAATCTCTACTGCCTTATCATGATTTTGCGTTGTAATATGCCTATCTCCTACTGAATAAAAAAGAGAGTTGGACAATGATATTAAATTACCAATAACTTTGTTTTTGTCTCCTTCATTAATGATTTTGAAAAGTTTTTTACATCTGGCAGCTTTATACACCGAAGAAAATTTACTAGCAACTCGTCTTAATTGTTTGGAGGCATGTTTGTAAAACGAAATCACTTCTTCGTTACCAAATGGTGTTGTTATTGGCATAATTGGATTAGTATAAACATTGCTGAAAAACATCATTTCTTCATCAATCTCTCCGATAGCTTTTTTATATTCAATATATGGTTTTATATAAAATTCATTAATAATCAAGCCAACAACATAAACTACAATTCCGCCAATAATTGTTAAAGATGATGTCAAAACAATCTTTTCTATCTCTATCATAATATTATGCTTATTATTATCTTTCTAATCCACAGGCCAAAACATCATTACTATCATCAAGTTGCTTAAAGGTCATTTTTGTGTAGTATCTTTGCCCACTAATATTTTCGTAATGAATAGTTATTAATATTTCTTTTTGTCTTTCTAATAATATTTCCATCATTTTGTTTCCATCGTCTTCACATTTCATTCCCTTGGCTATGCTACAATCCCACTTTAATGCAAAATGGGTATGCCCACCCTTTGGTTCTATAAAGGTTTTATGTGGTGCAATGAGAAAAGAGTTTTCACCTTCAGGGATAACTATTTTGTCCATATAAACATTTTTTGCTATTCCTCTGCCAATATTTTTAAAGTAAAACAAGCCCGTGTCTTTTTCATAATTTAAAACTACAAAAGGAGCTCTTTCATAATCTAAACTTTTTCTTGTTATATCTTTCAAATCAAAAGTTTCCTTTGAATACCAAAAAACAATAACTGCAGTAATCCAAACAAATATAGCTGAAAACTTGTCATTTATGGTTATATTACTTATTTCAGGAAAAAAATATTTTATAATTTGTTCACTATAAATTATTAAAAAAACACCAACAAAACAGATGGTCACCAAGAATTGTTTATATCTTTTTCTCCATAAAAAATCTAGCGCTCTAATTAATACATTGAGTTCCTTATTGCTATATTTATCCCAATCTTTTTTAAGATTCACAAACATATTAATCTCCTTTAATTATTCGCATTTTTTCAAGTGCATGTTCTTTATCCATAATGATGATTATTTTATAACTACAATATAACAAAAAATCAGCTAAAAATCAACCAAAAAACAGGTCGCGAAGTTCCTGTTTTTTGGTTTACTAATTTACTACAAGTTCCTTGATTTTTCTCTTGGCTTCATCATCTTCATTACTTAATCTATGCATTTCTTCTTTTGCTTCTTCTAGCTGGTTAGAGGAGAAAGTTTTTATTATTTCTGGCGGCTTTGCTTCTAAATCTACTAAATTTATTCCCAAGGTAGACATTACCTGAAGAACATACCTTGTCTTTTCATAAGGTTCTGTCCCATATCTAGGGTCTATATAGCTGTTGTTTTGTTCTTGTTGGTCTTGTTCCATAGTATTAGTGTAAACTTTGTTTACTATCTATTTCTAATTTTAATAACTCTATCCTCGCTTTCTTGTATTGGTTGTTGGGGAATTGCATTACTTCTTTTGGCTGTTTTCCTCTTAAATCATATATAGCCAAAGATTCATTCATTTGAGCAACCAGCATAAAATTGTTTTTATTATAGATTTTTGGAAGTTCCTGTAAATTTGGTTCTTTACTTTTTAGTTCCTTGCCTTGTGATTTCTGCTTGATTAGCTTTTTAAAGTCTTTTTTTGCTTCTCCCATCTTCTCTATCGGATATTCTTTGATTATTTTTTCTTTTTCACCTGAACTGTCAGTGATTTTTATTTTACTTTCGGCATATATGGTGTGAAAAGTGAGCGCCCCAACTTCTGTCCCAGCCGTCATTTTTATCCCATTATAATGAAGGGCGAACTCTTTTCCACCTACCTCTTTCCAGAAAGGAACTTTGCTATCATAGCCATAGGGATTGATGTTTTTCATATGATTATTTTAGTTCCTGTGCTATATCGCTTATTACTATGATAGCGGAAATTAAGACTATAGTTAATAGATATTTAATTGGTTAGTTCCTTTACTTTTGCTTTTTGCTACGCTTTTATCTTTTATCTATTACTATTTTGCGTTTTCTTGTCTCTTTGAACCTTGTCTTACAGATTGAACCCTTAATTGACATTAATAAGAAAATGCATTTTTTTCTTACACTTTTTATTATTTTGTGTTCTCTAGTTTCTCTGTACCTTGGGTTATAGGTTAAGGTGGCGAACAAACTATTAAAAATTTCGGGGTTTATGTATTTTTGGTTGGCTATCTCCTGTGGGCGTGAAAATTTTCAATATTGTTTTGAGAATTACTTAAAAATGATTTAGAAAAATGCATGCGGTTTAGAGGTTATTCTGCAAAATAATAAAATCAATATTTTTTTAAAGATTTATCGGGTTCATTAAGCTATTTTGATAAAAATTCAGCCAAAAAGTCATTGACAAACGCAATTTGTTGATATATAATGAAGTTATAAGAACAATTAAATGCAAAGGCGAAGATAAAAGTAGCCTGAAGGGAATCTACACCTGTAAGACCCTTCTTTTTTTTACCCAAAATTCTGTTTTAATAGCAGTAAAATGATAGAATAAGTACCTTTAATAATCTTTTTTGTATCAAAGAGGCACAAGAAGCACGCCAAAAATACAACTAATCAAAAAACTATAGAGATAAAGTTATACCTCTATTTTTTTTACCCTAAAATCACAATGGCGACGACAAATAAAAATAATATAAATAAAAAAACAAAAAGACATTCCAAAAGTGTCGCCTATTTTAATTCTAAAGAAAAAACAAAAACACTTACTATCCCGCCAAAAGGAAAAAGGACAAGACAAATAGTTTTAACAGCAAGGTATACTATGCCAAATGAAACTGATGCAAGAGAAATAGACGAAGCATTGGCCAGATATTTTATGAGGTTTCTGCCAGAAGTTTATCAAGACGATAAGTTAGAGTCGGGTGGTATTACATTAGATTCTAAAAAGAATAAAACAAACAAAAAGTCTCTCAAAAACAAGAAGGAATAGTTATGGAAGTTCCTTTCTTCAGAGATTGAGCTGATTTTTGGAAGTTCCTCTGATAGTAAAAAAACTTTACTATATTAAAGTTCGTATATCTACTTGCCAAGTTCAGAGTGATTGATTATAATGTAATCAAATCACTCATATGAAAAGAAAATATAAGATAAAAAAAGATAGTTCTAATAAAGATAAACCCATTAGGGTGGCTTGGTATATTAGATGTTCTACTGATGAGCAATTTAAGCATGGCTACAGTGTAGAGATGCAAAAAGACGCACTAGAAAAAGAAACCAAACACAGAGCCGAAAATAACAATTGGGTAACCAAAGAAGACTGGATTTTTATTGATGAAGGTCAAAGTGGAGCTGACCTAAAAAGGCCTGAATTTGAAAGAATGATGGATTATGTAAAAGATGGGGAATTTGACCTTGTTCTCGTTTGGAAAATTGACAGATTAAGCAGAAATTTGACTCACCTTCTATCTACATTTGAAAAAATGAAGAAATATAAGGTGAGTTTTTGTTCTATTAAGGAAAATATAGATTTCTCGGGTGCTATCGGCACTCTGATATTCCAAATATTTGGAGCCTTGGCTCAATTTGAAAGAGAGCTGATTAGGGCTCGTTCTATGGAAGGAATCAGAACTTCGGCCAAAGCTGGGAATTGGACTAGTACAGGTGTCCCTTATGGCTATGAAAGAGTAAAAAATGCCAGTGGAAAAGGGACAACTCTAAAAATAATTTCCGAGGAAGCTAAATGGATTTTACAAATGTTTGAATGGTTCGTTTATGATGGCAAAAACTATGAAGAGATAGCAAGATTGATGAATGATAAAAAAGTTCCCAAAGGCAAAACAAGCCCGGCTAAAACCAAAAAAACCAAGTGGTATGCTTATTCTATTAGCACTATGCTTTCCAATACTGTTTATATGGGTGAAAAAATAAAGGAGTATCACGATAGTGATGACCCAGATGACATTGAAGAGGTCTTGGTTAAAGTTCCTCCAATAGTAAACAAAACGCTTTTTAGACAAGCTCAACATCTCATAAATGAAATAAAAGAGACCAAAGGCAAAAAGGGTGGCGGTAATAATTTTTATCTATTAAGCCGTAAAATTGTTGATAAATTGACTGGAAGGCATTTTGTGGGAGTTCCTCGCACCAAAGGCGGATTTAGCTATAGAAGGCAGGCCATTTATGATGTAAATGGCGAAAAGGTACATAAAAACCTTGAGATGCCAGTAAGCGAAATTGATGGGTTTGTTTGGGGTGAAATAGAAAGATTTATAAACGACCCAAAGAAATTTTATGAAATATATGAGAGGAGTAAATATCATAAAAAGGAACTAATAAGATTATTAAAAAAGCAAGAGGACTGCAAGCAAATCATTTCTCTTAATGAAGATAAGATTGCTAAATTGTATGATGATTACTATGAGGGAAAACACTCGGAAGTAGAAAAGGACAAACTGGAAAAAAGGTTCAGAGATGTAATAACCGTCAATAACAAGGAAGCCAAATCAATAGAAGGGCAGATAAGAGCCTTGACGGCTTTAGAAATTGCTTCCGATACTCTCCAAAGATTTTCAGATAAGTTTAGAAAAGATTTAAGCAAAATGAATGTTGTTCAGAAAAACCAGATAGTTAATCTCTTGGTTGAAAGGATAGAAGTTACCGAAAATTCAGGGAAAATTGATGTTAATATTGTATTTCGGTTCGCACCACAAGTTGAGAATATAAAGACAATCAAAAACGAACCCAAAAATAGCTCTAATAACAGGAAAAACCCACCAGATGATGGGCTCTCCAATGATAGTAATGGGTCGGGAGGGACTCGAACCCTCGACCCTCTGCTTAAAAGGCAGATGCTCTAACCAACTGAGCTACCGACCCCCATCAAGAAATTTTTAACTTTTTAATTTTAACATAATCTATCTTTTTTTTCAATAAAAATTTTATTTTTCTTATAATAAAATATGCCTTGTACTATATATAGAAAGATATATAATTTGATTAAGTAATATATATCAAACAAATAAACAAAAAAATATGAACCAATTTTGGCTGGAGTTTTTTTACTTTATCGTATCCGCATTCGCGATTCTTGTAAGTATTTCAGCAGCTTCTCTTTTTGCGCTGACGTTTCGTTTCGAGAAAAGGTTGCGAACAGTATGGAGAGCGACAGGTTTTTTTGCGCTTGCTTTATCTTTTTTTCTTTTAATTTTGGAAAGAAAATTTTCGCAGGTTGGTTTGGTAGCATTGTTGGTAGAATTTATTGCTTTTTATTGTATTTTCCGCGGTGTTTTGGAAGAACCGATACTATCACATTTGGGACGTGATCCAGAAAAATTCAATGAAAAACCTAAAGATTTGAAATTAAAAGAGGTTACGAGCCGCGCCCCTTTGAAAAAAAATAAATTAAAACCCGCTGGATTTTTTGAAAGATTACAAGAAAATCTTATAAATAATAAGAATTCCAAGAATAAGAAAGAACCAAGGTTTACCACGACTCCAGTTGCAGCTGTTTTTGGAAAAAGTTTACGAATAAAAAAAGAGAATCTTATTTTGGCAATCTGTTTTTTTGTTTATATAATTCTTGCGGTATTCTGCTATATCCTCTATAGACCCTATACTCCAGCTTTATTGATTTTAGGCGCTTTTATTTTCATCTTATCAACCATGCCAATTCAGGTGAAAAGATACTTTCAGGAAAAAGGAAGTAAAAAGGTTGATAAACAAAATCTTTATCCTTTAATCGGTTATGTATTTTTGCTTCTTGGAACATTATTTACGTTTTTCTACCGGCTACCAGATTTCAATATTGTATTTTTGCACCAGCTGAAAATCGAATACGGTGTTACCTGGGGTCTAATACTAATCGCATACTTTTTTGGCTTTTTCTTCCTGGCAATTTGGGCTTGGAATTTTATTAAGCTGAGAGTATTTTTGCGAACCTTTGTAGTTTTCCTAACGGCGGCGATTGTAGTTTCAGCTCTGGGTTCGCTCGTTTTTACAATTCTAATTTTTGGAACAGTCGAAAAAAACAATCTTCAATTAATGTCTCAAGGTGCGCAGACGCAAAAACTTATTATGATCGAAAGATCAAATAATGCCCTAGCACTGGCCAGAAATATCGCCAATGATGAGAGAATTGCTATTAGTATTGAGTTAGGTGACTCTGATAAAATTTTTGAAAGGATAGCGCAATATTCAGGAAGTTCACAGCTAGATACATTGAGGATATTCGATGCCAATAGGAAAATTTTACAGGATCTAAATGATCCACGAAATATTGGTAAGGTTTACAGTGAAGATCCAATTCTAGCATATGTATTGAACAATAAGAAACATATCCAGTCATTTAGCGCGGATCCAGGGGTATTAGCCTATGTTATGAACGCCAGGGGTTTGGCTCCAGTTTTATCCAATGGCAATATCGTCGGAGCAGTTGAGGTGGGATATAAATTTGACAATGCTTTTGTTGATTTCTCCAAAAAACAGACGGGGTTAGATGTTACTATTTATACAGGATCAAAAATAGCGGCAACCACTATTGAAACGGTTAATGGTATCTCAAGATGGATTGGATCGAAAGAAACAGATCAGGCAGTAGTAAAAAATGTTTTAGAAAAAGGTGAAAGCTATAGTGTTTCTGCTGATCGGTTGGGGCAGATCTATTACAATTCCTTTGAACCGGTGCGTGATATTAATGGTCTTATTATTGGTATGGTTAGCGTGGGTGCTCCGACGAACGTATTATTTGAAAGCACCAGACAGCAATTAGTTAGCGCATTTTTGATAATGACGTTGATTTCATTGGTGGTGGTCTTGATTGGTTATTTTGCCATTCGCAAGTTTCAAAGAAATATTTCTTAATTAAAAAATATAATATGCAAAAAAAGAAAAACCTTAATCTTAAATTAGTTTTTCTCCCAGTCCTTTTGGTTATGCTTATTTTAATTCTATTACCGGCCTTTGTTAAAGTTATTAAAGTAACCAAACAAGTCAGTCATTACACAATTTCCTTTCAAAATCCGTTGGACTTTACTTATGATGTTACAAAAATCTCATTAGATAACAGCGGGGCGAAGTTGATAAACGGAAATTACCAGGCTGATATTATTTTATTAAAGCCGTTAGAAATTCCAAATAATAGCCGAATTTTAGGTTTTAAGGAAAACGTACAAAAACTAAATGGCACCAAAATTTCTTATCAAGTAACGACAGATAACCAACACTGGTACTATTATGACGGTGCAAAATGGAGAATGGCAGGAGGAAACTGCGGTGATTGCACAAATAATATTGTTGAATTAAATAAAAATATTAACCAATTACCGGTGTCATCAGGCAATTTTCAGATCAAGGTATATTTAGCCAGTATTTCTGCAGACATTCCGGTTCTACATTCAATTGATTTAACAGTCCAAGGTAGGGAAGCAAAAGATGTTGATCAAGAAGAAAAAACCGTTTATGTATTCCAAAATTCTTTTGCCAAAAATCTCTGCGGTAATGGATCAATCGATCCTGGAGAACAATGCGATGATGGGAATAATAGTAATACCGATTTTTGTTCAAACCAATGTGAAAATCAAACTCCCATTTGTCATGCAACCGGATCTGTTAAGAACCCTTATGACTTTATGTGGGCAAATGATTCTGAAATTAACGGTGGTGGAGTGAATGATCATTCCCAGCATCCAGGTGATATTATTCCGATAACAGATGTAAATGGTGACGGTACCATTGATTTAAATGATTGCACAGCAATTCCACCAGTGAATCTTCCACCGTTAGCAAATAATGATGCGGCCAATACAAACCAAGATGATCCAGTGGTGATAGATGTTCTATCCAATGACTCTGACCCAGATGGAACCCTTGTTATATCCAGTGTTGCAGTTACTCTACCTCCTACCAATGGTTCAATAACCAGTATAGACCTATTGACCGGCAAGATCACTTATACTCCTAGCTCTGGTTTCTCTGGTACGGATACTTTCCAATATAAAGTATGTGATAATGGAGGACTTTGCTCTACGGCAACTGTGACGGTAGATATTGCAGCCGATCTTCCGCCGATAGCAAATGCAGACTCAGTAAGTACAAATATGGATGTTTCAGTGGATGTTGATGTTTTGGCTAATGATTCCGACCCCGATGGAACACTCGTTCCTGCATCTGTGGTTGTTACGGTAAACCCAACTAATGGCACTATCACAGGTATTGATCCTCTGACAGGTAAAACCACCTATAAACCAAACTTAGGTTATTCTGGAACGGATACATTTGTCTATAAAGTTTGTGATAATGATGCTTCCTGCGCTACAGCGACAGTAACGGTAAATATCAGCCAAACTCCTCCTAAACCGGTTTGCGGTAATGGAGTGGTTGAAACTGGGGAGCAATGTGATGATGGCAATAAAAAAAATAATGATTTTTGTTCAAACCAATGTGAAAATCAAACTCCCATTTGTCATGCAACCGGATCTGTTAAGAACCCTTATGACTTTATGTGGGCAAATGATTCTGAAATTAACGGTGGTGGAGTGAATGATCATTCCCAGCATCCAGGTGATATTATTCC
>JAKLDG010000010.1 GCA_022703645.1 Patescibacteria group bacterium
GAAGTTTTTCAGCTATTCCGGGTAGTATACTAATAAGCGTATCATTTCAATGCCCTTATGAACTCTCTTTTTCCCGGAGGGCCGGGCAGTTTTTCGATACTGAAACCGGCGGATTTTAATGCTCTTTTCACATCGCCCTTACAGGAATAGGTAACCAAAAAACCTCCTGTTTTCATGGACTGGCAGATCTTGTCAAAAATCGCTGACGACCATAGCTCCGGGCATACAGCAGGTGCAAAAGCATCGAAATAAACCAGGTCGAAAAAGGATTTTTCAAAAACAATTTCTTCTATTTTTTCCTCCCTGACATGTAAAAAGAAATGTTCCGTGATTGGTTGTGCATTGACTGTCTCGTTTATTTCTTTAAAAAACTGGATCAATCGGAAAAGTTGAGGAGTTATTTTTTTAAGCATAAATATTTGATAATCTGAAAAGGAAAAATGAAACATTTCTTACTCCTCTGAAAGATGCTCTGAAAGCTTTTATTTTAGCATTGAAAGATTCTGCAGAAGCATTGGAGCTTCTGTTATCAAAGAAATTTAAAATAGTCAGATAATGTTCTTGTATTGATTTTGCAATAATATTGAATGTTTTAAACCCTGATTTTTCGACCTTATCATACCATTTGGCTAATCTTGTAAAAGCGACGCCTTTATCTTTAGTTGTATGATAAATGTGACCTAATTCCATTGACAAGTTATATGCTTCTTCAATGTCAGGGTATTTAGCAAATAATATCTCCGCCCGTTGTCGTTGTACAGGTGTCCATTTTGTTTCGGGCTTGAATAATAAATAGCGGCTCCTTGCCAGTAATTGTTTTAAGGTATCCCCATTTTCAAAAGTAGCAGGAAAATATTTTTGTTGCACTTGTCTTCCAAGTTCAATTGCATTGTTTTCAAGTTCTATTGCCTCCCAACGATGCTTAATACGTAGTTCTTGGACTGCTTCATAAGCGAGTTTTTGAACATGAAAGCGATCTGTTACAAGGTTGGCATCAGGAAAAGTGTACCTAGCTATTTTTTCCATTGTAGGCGCCATATCCAGTGTTATTTCTTTAACCATCTTTCTTTTTTTCAATGGAATCTTTTCCAGTATTTTTCTTATGCGTTCACTATTGGTACCTTTTATCATTGCGATTATAGCTCCTTTACGACCTTTCGCTTCTTTATTGGTAAGTACCGTATATAGTTCACCCTGAGTTAAAGACGTTTCATCGATGCTTATGCTCGTTCCTATATTATTCTCAAATAATATCCAATCACAGGCGTGTCCCAATTGATCCCACTGATGAAAATTACTCAGATGGTCTCGGTATTGTTCTTCTAATAAATCCCCGTTTATTTGGAAGTATTTGCCCAAACTTTTAGCACTTATTGGGTTGCTATCGAGCAATTGCTTTTAAAAAAGACGCAAATTCTTGCGTCATGCGGGTTCCTTTAGCTACCAGATTCCAATCTCTACAAATGTATTCTCCTTTAGTTTCGTTAAACCAACGCCTTCGCCTTATATAGAGATAAACTGCTTTCCCTCTTATCGGAAAATCCTGAATACTGCTCTCCTCGTAAAAGCCTTTAGATATCACCTTGTCTTTAATATATTCTTGAGGAATCAAATTGTTTTCATCCAAATAAATCATTAGCCCTGATGCTGATTTCATGACTTTGGTGATTGTAAAATAATCTAATACTCCTGTAGGTAGGACAAAACTTGCCAAGGTTATTTCATTTTTATTTTGCATACTTTTTTTATGCAAAGTAAAAAATTATTTTTCTCCCCTCAACTTTTCCGATTGATCCCAAATCACAACTTGCTGATGACCGTGTGTTAGCAACTGGGCAGCTGTTATCAATACGTCAAAGATAAGAATTAGAGAGCAAATCACAACAAACCGATTCTGACTTTGTACAACAGTATGGCTGTTATCAATACGTCAAAGATAAGAATTAGAGAGCAAATCACAACACAAATTACGCATTCTGACAGGGGCAGGAGGCTGTT
>JAKLDG010000011.1 GCA_022703645.1 Patescibacteria group bacterium
AATTGATAAAAGAGCTAAGGGTAACAGTTACTGAAACCAATAAAATTATTTCTTCAGTTTCTCAACCTGTTTCCTCTTTTTCTGAATTTTTAATGGGTTTTAGAAACGGTTTTTCTATTTTTAATTCTTTTTTCAATAAAGACAAAAAAGAAAAAAATTAATTTATGACTTGCTGTAACAATAAAGATTGCGATTGCCATCAAAACAGTAGCTTTATCTTTGGCTTAATTATCGGCTTAGTTATTGCCGCCCTTGTAGCTATTGTTATTTATAAAAACAACCGTGAAGATGTTTTTTTAAAATTAAAAAAACAAATTGAAAAATTTATTAATAATTTAAAACCAAAATCAGAAAAAATAATTGAATCTTTTATAACTCCCGATGTCCCCAGAAAAAAAATAATTAAAAATAAAAAGAAAGATGTTGTTATCCCTCAAAACCTCCTTATTGCTGATACGACCCCAAAACCAACTATATCTAAACCCAGGAAAATGTTTAAAAAATAAAATCCAATCCCTCTCGGCTGCGCCGCTTCTCCCTTTGACAAGGGAGATTTTATTTTAAATTCTATTTCCCCCTCTTGTCAAAGAGGGGGTAGGGGGAGATTGGAATTCTTGCTATAATTCCACTATGAATGCCAGGCAGTTAAAAGACATTTTTGTCAACTTTTTTGTCTCCAAAGGTCATACCGAAATTCCCTCCGCCTCTCTTATCCCAGAAAACGACCCCACCACTCTTTTTATTTCTGCTGGTATTCAACCTTTAGTCCCATTTTTTTTGGGAAAGAAACATCCTTGTGGTACCCGTTTA
>JAKLDG010000012.1 GCA_022703645.1 Patescibacteria group bacterium
TCTATATACTTGAGTCGTAGAATTTTTTCATAATCTTCTCTCAGTTCAGTCATGGTTTTTTTTATTTCTTCTTTAAGTTCATTTTTCAGGACGTCTCTTTCTGGAGTTAGGGCATCCTGGGCTATTTCTTCAATGATCGGATTGACCGAAAATAAGACCGTTTTAAGTTTTTTCTTTCGGTAATAATCCGTAATTTTATGTTTCGCAATCCCGCAAATAAAAGAAAATTCACTACTTTTTTTATTAAAAGTTGGTAGAGCCTGATAAGCGGCCATTAAAATATCTTGAGTTAGTTCCTCAACCACATCTTCGTCCCCAATTTTTTTTCTAATAAACGCGGCTAAGCTTTTTTGGTATTTATTTACCAGTTCTTCCATTTGTACCGTTACTTTACCACATTTCCTACAGAGTCTCCCTTGTCAAAGGGAGAAGCGGCGTAGCCGAGAGGGATTGTAATGGGTTATACTCATTATATGTTCTTGCCCAAAAGTTCTGCTCATCCTCTTTCTTCTCTATCCCGTTCCCTTCGCCTTGATATTTTAGAGATGATCAATCACGCGGAATTTGGTCATATCGGTGGTTCTCTTTCTTCAATCGATATTTTGATTGCTCTCTATAATAGTGATTTATTTAACTTTAACAAAGACCATTTTATTCTTTCCGCTGGTCATCTTTGTCCGGCTCTTTATGTGGTTCTTGCCCAAAAAAAAATTATTTCTCGTGAGGAGCTTCTCACCTATGGTCTTTTTGCTTCTCGGCTTCAAGGTCATTCAAATTTAGACACACCAGGTATCGA
>JAKLDG010000013.1 GCA_022703645.1 Patescibacteria group bacterium
ACGCCCTTAATAAAAAATCTGCCAAATTAATTTGCTATTGTCACACTCCTCCTCGCTATCTTTACGGTCTACCCACTGCCCGGGATCTAAAAAAATATCCGGTATTTAATTTTATAGCCAAAATTGCCAATCATTTTCTTCGTCTTCTCGATTTTAAATATGCGGAGAATGTTGATGAGTTTATTGCCAACTCAGCTACTACCGCCGCCCGCATCAAAAAATTTTATCGCCGCGATGCCATTGTCATCAACCCACCAATTGATTTACCTACAGTGTCTCCCTTGTCAAAGGGAGAAGCGGCGAAGCCGAGAGGGATTGAAATTGTAGGGGCGACGCTTACCGGCGCCCAAAAAGGCAAGTCCTTTTATCTCACCGGTGGTCGTTTGGCTCGGGCCAAGCGCTACGATATTGCCATTGAGGCTTGTAATCAATTAAAAGCTCCTCTAAAAATTTTCGGTCGTGATTTTGCCGGTTTTGAATCAGAGCTTCGAAAGATTTCAGGTTCCACCATCAAATTTTTAGGAGAAGTTACTCAGGAGGAAAAAGCTAAATTATTTTCACAGGCTTCAGCTTATCTATTTTGCTCCGACAATGAAGATTTTGGCATGGTTTCCGTTGAAGCCCAAAGTTACGGTTGTCCTGTTGTTGGTTACAAAAGTGGGGGAATAA
>JAKLDG010000014.1 GCA_022703645.1 Patescibacteria group bacterium
CGAGCTTTTTCAGGTGAACAAGGACGTAATTCCGGAGCATTATAAAGACTATTTCGACTAGCTCAAGGGTCTTAACGGCGGGTGATAAGATACTTTGGGATGATAAAATTGCTTTCTGTACTGCATTCTTTATATGTGGCATTTCTGCCTCCTTTTCTTAATTCATCAAGAATAACAGATAGATAATGACCAGTATCTATTGATCTATCAAACACCCACTTGGTACGTATTGCAGATGGTAAGTTTCACAATTAATCACTTGTTGATCCTATCACTTTGTGAAGTGATTATTCCGGGTCAAACCGGCCACCGATATCTGGTTTACAGACAATATGAATCTGGAGGTTACGGTTCTTATCAATGCCAGGGTCAGCCATTATTTTAGACGGCGGAAGATGTTTCCAACCCAGGAGATCAAAGAGGAGAGGTCGGACGGGTCGCTTGTTGTTTCATTTCGGGTGGGTCAGTACGAGGCCATTATAAATATCCTCAAATCATGGATTCCTAATATCGTAATCCTGGCGCCTGAGGAGTTCAAGAAACCCCTGATCAAGGATATAAAGGCATGGCTGAAGCGGCAGGAAAATATAGTTTAAATTATCCCTTAGATGTTTGCATAAAATAT
>JAKLDG010000015.1 GCA_022703645.1 Patescibacteria group bacterium
TAGGTAGTCACCAAATTGCACCAGCTCAGCTTCTTTTGCTGCATTCTGATCTCTGATGCTGGATTGTGATTCATGCTCTTTGATAATTCCGATAATCTCTTTTTGATATTTTTCCTTAAGTCTGAGTATACTGTACTCAGATTTTTCCTTGACCAGATTTAGACGAGGGTCCTCAGGCACATCAAAAAACAATGCAAGGCACCGATTAAAAAACGCTGTAAACTCGATGCCTTCATCAACGGCAAGTAAATAGAGGTTCTTTTCAATATTAATGGATGTGCGCTTATACTCCATTTTTTTCACACTATCACCCCTAAAAAGAAAAGAGTACTCTGAGTATACTCAGAGTACTGAGTACGAGAGAGAGAGAGAGAGAGAGAGAGAGAGGGAAACAAGTATATAATCATATCGTATACCTCAGCATCGGCTTTGCCTTTGTTCTCTTCTTCTTCACCGGCGTGGTCGTAATTGTGATATTCTTCGGGGCACCTCTCAAAGCGCCCAAGGCCCGCATAACGTCCTCTGTTTCCACGAGACCGGAACACTTTATAATAACCTCGATCTCCATCACGCACCCCCTAAAAACGGGAACTCGCTGGCTCTCGTAACGACCCCG
>JAKLDG010000016.1 GCA_022703645.1 Patescibacteria group bacterium
TCTATTTCCTTATTTATGATAATATGGCAACTAATTATTGCTAAATTTATATTAATTAAGCAATCTGTCCCTACCGAACCTATTCCTTAATGGGCCATAATTTGCCGATAGAGAAGTTATCATAGGATTTATGATGATTTTCGGAACCTGTTGACCTGCCCCTATGACGCCAAAAATGCCTGAGTCACAAAGTCAAGCACCGACCCCATTTTCTTCCGCTCCGGTTTTGCAAAGAGAATATTTCGGCAAACGCAGTTAGGAACGGCTTACAAAAAAGCATCCGGCAGCCGAGTCCGTCATCCGCAACTACGCCTGCCCGTGAAGCAAGCATTTTTCTGTAGGGGCAAACCCCCGTGTTTGCCCTTTCTGTTTTGATGTCTTCTTAAAATCAAGAAATGCAGGGCGGACACTGCAGCAT
Organism: Patescibacteria group bacterium; assembly: GCA_022703645.1. Taxonomy (GTDB): domain Bacteria; phylum Patescibacteriota; class JACPGU01; order JACPGU01; family JACPGU01; genus JAKLDG01. The sequence continues at coordinate 419 of JAKLDG010000016.1, forward strand.
CTCACCCTGGATTATCATTGTTAATGCAATAATTAAAGAACTGGCATAACTGCTTTTTTGCAGTTAGAAAGAATGGACTTTTGATCAGGTTTAGGAATCTATTTCTTTCTATCAACCCAATATTCAGGTTTTCTGTGAAGATGGGCGAAAGCGAGCACGATGATAGTTTTCTTATGGATCGAGTAAATGATTT
>JAKLDG010000017.1 GCA_022703645.1 Patescibacteria group bacterium
GAAATAATTTTGTAAGCAAAGGGAATATATTTAAAAAATGACTGATGGACTCGAGTCCCCCATTTTTTTTCAAGACGCTCCTTGTGGGGACCAAAAAATTTAGGACAATAGAGCGTGGTGTAAATATCGGCATCGGGAAAAATATCGGTTAATGTCTCAAAAACTGCTTCGGCGCCACCATATTCTTTGAGATAATCCTGAACTAGAGCAATACGCATGAGTTATGATAGCAAAATTATTTCAATCCCTCTCGGCTTCGCCGCTTCTCCCTTTGACAAGGGAGACTAAAACAAAGTAGTTTGATTTGAGTTAACATCTTGTTTAATTGGTTTGGTATTTTGGTCGAAATTAAGTTTTCGTTTGAGGCGGGAGGAAAGAGATTTAAAGTGGTACTGCTCAAAAAGAGAAAGGAGGCCGAGAAATTTGTCTTGATTGAGGCGGGCGGATTTAAATTTAAATTTTAGAGGAATATTAGAAACTAAGGTAGCTAATTTTTGCGATAAATAGGCATTGTTTTTGTCTTTGATTAATTTTTCTCTAATATTTTCACCAATTTCGTCAAGATGAGCGTAAATATTGTCAAGATTTTGATACTTGGCA
>JAKLDG010000018.1 GCA_022703645.1 Patescibacteria group bacterium
AGGGCGGATTAGCAAAAATAACATCAAATTTTTTATTTTTACTAAAATTATCAAACACATCAGACTTTACCACAACACACCTTCTCTTATTCGCGCGAATTAGAGATGATACAGATGATATATCAATGTCGCTAAAAGTGACACGAGAATTTTTGATATGTTTCAAAATTGCCGCCCCAATACACCCAGAGCCACAGAATACGTCGAGAATTTTCAATTTACAATTTACAATTTTCAATGAATTTTTCAATTTTTCAATTTCCTCGCCTACCCAGAATTCGGTTTCTAGTCTTGGAATTAAAGGCTTTTTTGACAAATCAATTTTGCAATCCAAAAACTCTGTAAAACCTCTTACATATTCAATTGGTTCAGCTTCATTAAGCCGGTTATATCTTTTTGTTTGCATAAATACACATTACCAAACTTTTTAGCATAAAAAAAGAGGGACTTTCGTCCCATGCCGGCAGAATAAATCTGCCAGCCTTCCAGACTCCCGAGAATCCGGCATTACCGGAGTGCATTCATTTGGGCCAGCTCATTAGCCTCTTTTTTGCTGGCAATGACCTGCAAAATATCGCGC
>JAKLDG010000019.1 GCA_022703645.1 Patescibacteria group bacterium
TAAAACGTCGTGAGACAGTTTGGTCCCTATCTGCCGTGGGCGCTGGATATTTGAAGGGGGCTGCTCCTAGTACGAGAGGACCGGAGTGGACGAACCTCTGGTGTACCGGTTATGACGCCAGTCGTATCGCCGGGTAGCTATGTTCGGAAGAGATAAACGCTGAAAGCATCTAAGCGTGAAACTCGCCTTAAGATGAGATATCCCGGAGTCTTGAACTCCTTAAAGGGTCGTCGAAGACCACGACGTTGATAGGTCAGGTGTGGAAGCGCAGTAATGCGTTAAGCTAACTGATACTAATTGCCCGTACGGCTTGATCCTATAACCTTGTAATACTGCAGCAACTCATAGCGCAGTCACAACAACAACCTTCCTCCAGTTTTGCGTTTGATGCCAAAAGCACCAAACGAACAAGTTACGCTTGGCGACCATAGCGTTTCGGACCCACCCCTTCCCTTCCCGAACAGGACCGTGAAACAGCAACGCGCCGATGATAGTGAGCTTCCGCTCGCGAAAGTAGGTCAACGCCAGACTCCCATTTACAAAGCC
>JAKLDG010000002.1 GCA_022703645.1 Patescibacteria group bacterium
CCCCGATTTTCTTTGTGCAAGAGTGGACAAGTGAGCTTGCTCTGAATGATTGCAAATAATCTCTCGTGCTTGGTTCAGGCACTTCTACGCCGGTTATCCAAGACGAGCCTAGAAAGAATTTTGCTTGATGAAAAAATTGTCTAACTTTTTTTAATATATTCATTTTGTGTAAAAGTTATTTATCTAATTATATTTTACAACTATAACGATTCTATGTCAATCAAATGTCGGTTTCTGGTCGCCTTTCTCAACCACATTCCAAACCATACCGGCAACTGCGTCAGAAACATCTTTGCTCCCTCCGTCAGGGTGGTCAACTTTTTTAGCTTTTATTGATTCCAAAGACATATACTCTTTCTCAAAAATATTTATCTTCTCGCCTTTGCCGTCAGTTATGGTGTATCGGTAATAATCAATGCCTTTTAAGTGTAGCAATGCTTTGAGTGTGTCATAGGCTTTAGTATCTCGGTCAACAGATAATAGTTCTGCCTCTATGCCTCGCTTGTTTAATATCTGAATACTATCAGCCGATTGCCAGCCGTCAAAAGTCACATAATTTATTTTGAATTTTCTCTCTATCATTGAATATAAAACTTGTCGGACATCACTAAACATTATTTCTCCTCCCTCTGGTGCGGTTATTCTCATAATCAAATCTATAAATACTCTTGGTCTTTCTTCGCCGTCAAGTTCAATAAAGCCGTCTGGTCTGCCAACTGCAATACCGCAAGAGTCTTTTTTCAAAGCAAGGTCAATATGAGCATACCGCCATTCGGAATCTTGACATACAAACCAGTCTTTGAATTTTCCCTCCGGTGTCAATGGGTCTTCTCTTTCAAAATTAACATTTCTAACCACTACTTGCGCATCTCTGTCAAATGGTTCAAGAGCAAGGCTTGGCTTACAACCAAAATCTCTCATAAATTTTTCAGCGTTCTCTTGGCTGGCTTTATAAAAATCCATTGGGATATTTTCCCAAATCTCTACTGGCTTTCCATTGTCGTCATATTGAGCCACGAAATTAAAAGTTTCCTTACTCATTTTCTTTGGGTCTTTTGCCTCCCAAGTTTTTTTCAAAGAGCAATGACTATCGGGGTCATTTTTTTTATTAGCATAAATTGAATCCATTGCGTCATTGGAATATCGTGCCGAAGATATTGTGCAAGTTAGCCCGCTCCTTAATCCAAAGCGAGATGTCTGACGATTTTTTAACATATCTCTGACTTCCTTTGCATTTGATTTTTCCTCTGTGTCTAAAAAGAAAGCAAACTCGTCCACTATCCAACTATAAACATTCATACCAACTGGCATAGTTTCTTTTGAGTTTCCACAATAAATTACGAGATTGGCTTTTTGTGGGTCTAGTCGTTTTGAAAAGCGAGGCACTTTGAAAAATCTTATCTCTCCTGATAATGCCTCGAAGTCAAAGTTTTGAAACCAAGCACAATTATTTATTAAATTACTCAATCCGGTAAATACAACATTCTTTGCTTGAAATGCACTCACTCCCATATTGACAACAGCGATAGGTTTGTCATTCATTAAGCCAAGATATTCGTGCGGATTTTTTAAGCATAAAAGTATGTGCATTACATACGCCGTTAAGATAGTTGCAAGAGTTGATTTTCCCGAGCCAATTCCCCAGTATAAAATAATCTCTTTAATTCCACTATCCCACATTTTATTTACAATCTCTTTTCCCTCTTTCATCACTTCGGGATAAATGTCTTCACCAATACCAAGATAGCCATAAGCAAACTCTTCAAAGTCTGTGCAAGGCTTTTCTCTAAACTGCGGAAATTTTAGGCAGAATGCTAACCCGAGTAGGTCTTTCTTCTCCATTGACGGCAATCGTTTGGATAGCGTCAGCAAGAAGTTTTTGCTGTCTTTCGTCGAGTTGCTCTCTTGCGTCTGTGGCAAGTCCATAATAGTTGTTTTGTATAAAATTATTATTAACCATAGCTTTTCTTCCTGAATTTAATATCTCGCTTAAAATGGCAATCTGTCCGGCAAGGGTTTTGTCTTGAAGTCCGCCGTCAAGTTGTTCAAACATAACCCCACGAGATATTTTTTGAGCAAGGACAGTTGCAAGTTTATTGACTGTATTCATTACAGTTTCCTCGTCCCTCATATCTAATTTATCAGCGTCTAGCACTTTATCAAATATCGTATTAAAACCGCACATTATTTTTTGTCCCTCTTGGGGTTCTTGGTATAGTGGACAATTCTCGGCGACATAGCAATTATTACAATACATTTGTCTAGTCGGATTAAGATATTGCCCATTCTTAAAATTAAACATATTTCCGCTCATTGCGTTTTTTAATCTTATCTTTCTTTTCATCTCAATTTCTGGGTTATCTCTGCAAATTAAGTGTATTTTCCCTCTATATTCTTTCGGTAAATTATCCGTTCCTTTCGTTGAGCCTGTTTCACTCCAATACTTCTTACTATGTTTATCAATATACTCTCCAAAAGTTATCCATTGCAAAGCATTCCACTCATTGACTTCCTTTATTTCATCTTTAATAAATTTGTCATAATCTATCTTAGCACTCTCTACCTTTGGCTTTAAGAACTTTCTCATTTTCTCTTTTTCGTCTTTACCATAGGCTTCTAGTTTATTTTGGCGAAAATAGAAAGTCGCTCCAAATCTTGCACCGGCGAGCCACGAGGTTGAGTCCACTGAATAATATGGATACATTCTCATTTCTTGCTCTTTGGTCATAGCAAAGCCGTGAATTTTTGTCTTATGTTTTTTGGCTATATTAAATAATGACTGATTCGTTCCTTTGCTTGAACTATGCACTATTCCGACATAGGGATATTTTTTGCACATCTCCTCAAAGTTTTCTTCTTTGTTGCCGTGATATACCGCAATCATTTTTTCTTTGGCGATAGCATACATTTCATCTCTCCACCTCATAGCTTTTTCTTCTCCAACCACATCAATAATATCTAGCTCTACTACCGCACTTAATACATCAAGATTTTCAGAAACAAATTTTTTGTAATTTTCAAAGTAGTTATCATAGTTTCCGCCAAACTGTTCTTTGATTTTTTCACTGCCTTGTTTGATAGTAGCTTTCTTACTATCTTTTGTGCCGGATAATTCTGCACCGATAATTGAAGCGGCGCCCGAATCTAAAATGATAAATTCTACACTTTCTTTCAATAATTTTAATTTCTCTCTATCATCTTTCAAATATAAATAAGAAACCAGCACATTTTTTGGTTTGTGCTTTAAGACATAATCCATTTTTTCAAATCCTGCTAGGCAAACACGCATTTTTCTATTTTCTTAATTATATTAGTTGGCGAATATATTATCTCGAACTTTCCTTGGATATGGTTTACGGCTGAACTGGCTATGGCGAAACTGGCTGAACTTTCTGATGTTTTTTTTATGTAATTGACTGCCTCTTGAAATGTATTTACTTTCCCATAGCTTGGGATATGCTCATAAGTCGATTTTCTTAATACTGGAATGCAACCGCTCATTATTGCGTCAATGGTTGAATAGGAAAAAAACTCTAATTCACTCATTGAAAATACAAATTGCATTTTTCTTAATTGTTCCAAATATTCTTGCCGGTCATCAATATCCAATACTTGTATCTTTGTGCCTTTGACAAAAGGTTTAGCTTTTTCTCCTCCAAAACAATAAAAACTGAAATGACTTGGCAAGGCTTTGGATAATTGCACGAAGAGGTCTAATCGTTTTGCTGGGTCGTCTATGCGATGATTATATACTACGCTGAATGGTCTAGTCTTTCTTAATACTCCTGCCTCGGGGTATATTTCAAGGGGTAAGCCTATTTCTGTGCTTTCTATCTCAAAAGCTTTTTTTATCATTTTATCTACTTTTGGTGTTTGAGCAAAAGCCATTTTTACATTCTTAAATTCAGGATATTTTTCAGGGTTCAATAATATTGGGTGTCGGTGGAAAAATCCATAGACTTCTCTATCTTTATAATCTATTCCACAATCTAAATCAAGACAAACCACTTTGCCTTTGTCTTTTATTTTAGAAACTAATTGCAAATATTTTTCCCGATTATAAGATTCGTTGAATTGATAAACTTTCCAATTATTCTTCTCGAACTCGGATTCTAATTGAGCAACCAATCTTCCCCAATCTGCTTGGTCTTTCTTCATTACACTTACCAAAATACCTTTGTAGGACTGTTCTTGTTTCTTCATATCTTTTTTTTGAATTAAATTTTTTATCTAAAACTCTTTTCCAATACTCTTGCGCGGTTTTTGTAGTAGCTGGATTTTTTAGAAAAATATCTCTCGTGTTTATGTGATTATATTCTAAAGCAATCCATTTCCTAAAACAACTTGGACATTCTCCGCATTGTCCCTCATCTTCACTATAACAAGACACGCTAGTTTTTAATAATTTTATTCTATCCGGTAATGATAATTTTACTTTGTCGGTTTCTAAAAACCATTTTATTATTTCACTTTTTGAATAAGCCCAAAATGGCGAACGGATTGATATTTTTTCGCCGGTTATTTCCGATATAACCTCGCTCATTTTCATAAAAGCCCGAATATTTTTATCCGGCACATCATCGCCGTTTATTCCGATAATATAAACATTTTTTGCGTATTGTGCGCCGAGTAAAGCTAAAAATAAATTTCTCCCGGGTATATTGGCTTTATCTCCAATCTCAAATTTTCCTAGTGGAAAATCTGCCTCAATAATTAGGCTGTCTTTTATTTCTTTATCAATTCTCGATAATCTTTCAAAAGTAAGCAATTCTTTTTCGGTGTAGTGAGTGAGTAGCGGAACATAATAAGCGGTTGGCTTGCCTAGATAATACCAAGCGATTAAACTATCTATTCCTCCACTCATTAAGATAATTTCTTGCATATTGTTTTCCAATCCTTAAAAATTAAAGCTTTGTCGTCTATGTAAAACTCCCCGATAGGTTTGCCAAATACTATTCTGTCATATTTAATTCCGTATTCTCTCAAGGTCGCCATTGTTCGTTTCCGGTCGCATTGGTATCTTGAAGTGTGCAAGATTATCCGGTATTTTTCTCGAAGTCTATCAATGGCATTTTTAGTGTTTGGGATTATCTCAACTCTGTTCCGTAAAATAACTCCGTCAATGTCAATGACTATGGCTGGTTTCATTTTTTTATTAAATTAAAAAATTCTACTCGAGTTGCCTCATTGTTTCTAAATAAGCCGGTCAATTTTGAAGTTATCATAACAGAGTTTTGCTTTTCTACTCCTCTTGCTCTCATACATAAATGCTCCGCCTCTAATACCACTGCCACGCCTTTTGGTTTTAAGGCTTTTTCTATCGCTTTTGAAACTTGCTGGGTTATTCTCTCTTGATTTTGCATACGCCTAGCATAAATGTCTAAAATTCTTGCTAATTTTGATATTCCAACTATCTTTTTTCTTGGAATATAAGCGATATGTGCTTTGCCAAAAAATGGCAATAAGTGGTGTTCGCAAGTTGAATAAAATTCAATGTCCCTCAAAATAACCATTTGCTCATTGTCCTCGTTCGTGAAAGTTGTCAAAATGTCTTCCGGTTTTTGTTTATAGCCTTCAAATATTTTGGCATAGGCTTTTCTCACTCGTTCTGGGGTTTTTACTAATCCCTCTCTTTTGCAATTCTCTCCAAGACAAGTAATTATTTCTTGGACTGCTTTGTCTATTTTTTCCATAATTAGTGCTTAAAAATTAAATAACCAATAAAAATTCCTACAATTCCTAGTATGCCTGCCAAATTGGTCGGCGCCGGAATTGGTAATCTTAAAAACGCAAATACTCCGCCTAAAATAAATCCTACTAAATATGCCTCTAATAAAATAATCATATCCCTTTTTTCTTGTTAAATAAATTAACTTGCAATCTTGGACTGAAATTATATCCCATAAGCAAACACCACGACCATACTTGTTTTGCTTTTTGTTCTTGCTCTTTTTTAGTCTGTCCCTCCGGCATAATCCAAACACATTTATCCGGCACATTGTATTTCTTAATCGTTTCTTTTATAAATTTTCTTGAAGCTAAATCTGAATAGACAAATTTTACTATGGTATTTTTTTCACTAAGCATTGAGTCTGTCAAAAATACTGGTTCAGGGTTGCATTGTTTTGGTTGAAATCTTTTTTCTTTTGGCGATATGTTCCATTGATTGATATGACTAAAAATTCTTGGTTCGGGGATAATTGTGCCATTCGTTTCAATTTCTACTTTGTAAGGACTGTATCGGTCAATCAAATCCATAATGGCTTGCTGTTGCAATAGTGGCTCTCCGCCGGTAATACACCACTCGTCATATTTCTCTAAAAGTTTTTGGTCGGTTTTATTTATCTCTCTGCCTTTGATATGGTATTTCGTATCGCAAAAATTGCACCTTAAATTGCAACCACTCAAACGAATAAACAATCTAGGCTTTCCGGCTGATATTCCCTCGCCTTGTATTGAATAAAAAATCTCGTTTATCTTCATCATAATTCTTCAATTATTCCAATTATTTCCGCACTTATCAAAAGCAATACAGCAATAATTAGGCTTTCTAAAAGCAAAATTAGCCCTAAAATTCTTAATATACTCTTGAGTAGACTAAATGTTTTGTGCCAATCAAAATTCATTTTCTTTGTCTATGGTCGCTTCGTCTTGGCGGTCAACGCTAGGCGAATTTTCATAGTAAGTTATTGATGACTTATCTGTTTCCCATAAAGTTATTGCAACTCTTGGTTTAATATCAAAATATTTTTTCAATCTTTGCACAACTCCTCCGTGAATAAGTTGAGCAAGATTTTCCGCCGTTGGTTCTATTGGCGCTATCACTAAATTCAAATTTTTATGGTCAAAAGCATTAAGCACATCTTTTAGTTCTGAAAAATCTATAACCATATTCCTTTTTGAAAGTTTTTCTGTTTCAATAACAATTTTTACCTTCCAATTATGTCCGTGAATTGAAGCATTGCATTTTTCCTCATATGCGTTTGTAAGTTGGTGGGCAGATTCAAACCCGCCGTGATATTCTAATCTATACATAATAAAATCAATATAATAATTAACAAAAATACAGGGCATAAAATATAACCAATCTCTAATATTTTATTCATACCTTTTGAAAAAATAAAATCACTACATTTTTTATCTCCGCACTTTTCTCTATCTCTTTTTGCATTTCAATTATTCCTTTTGGCGTTGATAGTTTCCTATTGATAACATAAATGCCGTGTCCATAAACTCTGCCTATCTTTTTTTCTTTTGAACCTAGAAAGCTGACAAAATATTTATACCACCTCATACAGTTTTTCTATGATTAAACTATTTAATTCTTTTTGATATTGTTCTAGCTTTAATTGACAAACAAAGATTTCTAATTTTAATCTGCACTCATTTAATTCTTTTATCATTGTTTTGATTTCCATTTTTTTATTTTACGGTTATTATTTCTGGCACTTTTACTCTTGGTCGCCATATAACAATCCATTTTTCTACATTCGGCGGAACTATTAAATTATCAAAATTGACTATGGCTTCTTTTTTTAATGACATATCCCCACCTTTCACTTGAACAAAAACGAGGTGCTTATCATTCATTGCCATACAATCACTTCCCCAAATATCTTTCTTTTGCCATAACATTCTACTTTGACCAGTTTTTTTGTCTTTGATAAATAATCCATTCAGTCTTTCCAGTTTGGCAACTCTGTATCCTTCCTCCTCTAAAAACTCTATTGTCTTATTCAAATAATAATTTCCTCGTGATACATTACTCATTTTTTTTGTTTCTTAATCTGCCTTTCAATAAATGCCTCGCGCTCTTTTGTTTCTTCTTCATCGGCTAAAAATTCTTTGGCTCTTTTTCTGCTCTTAAAATTATCAAACACCAGCCACGACTTCAACGCCTCAACCCATATCTGAATTGAAAAAGTATTTTTTTTATTCTTTTTAATAATTGTCATTCTATCTGCAAAAACAGACCGTCCTAAAATGGTATTGCCGGTCTGCTCTTTCCTAGGTTGTTGACTTTCGTTTTGCATAATTTTTTACTTTAATTATATTACTATTTTACTACACATACTAAAAGATGTCAAATCACTCAATTCCCCTCAATTCCATAAACACTTTTTCTCTTAATTTTTTGTCTTGGTCTATCTTTCTGTGGCAATTATCTTGACAGGCGATGACAGTTTGCTTGTAGTTGGATAATAAATCGACATCGCCTTTATAATATGTCCTTTCGTGCCGGTGGCAGAAGTTTAGCGGATAACCTTGACAACCCGGCAATCCTATTTCGCAATAATTTATGCCTAAATCTTCATAAAGCTTATTCAGTTTTTTGTTCGCTTGTAGGTTTGCTATCCCTATCTTTCCTAATTTCTTCAAAGGCTTTCTTTTCATTTTTTTGAAATAATTTTTTAACATTAAACCATAATTGCCTTAGCCCGGTTTTATACATCACATATAAGAAAAAACTAATTTCTTTGCCGAGCCATTTTATTCGAGCTTTGAAATAGTCTGACATAATGTAATTTATCATACGCATTGCCTCTAGTTCCGATTGGTGGTATTTATCCATTAAGCGATAGCCAGTCATAAATCTCGTATCAAAATATAAGCAACCTTTGAAAGCATACTTTGCCAATTTTTTACTCTTGTCCGTATATTCCACATTCCACCATTGCAAATCATTTTTATCGCTAGGGAAAGTTTCTTTGTTTTCCCCATTATCGACACCGACTAAAATCAATTTATATTCTACGCCGTGAAATGATTTTACTTCATTTCTTATTTCGATTATTTTTTCCTTGTATTCTTTGTCCATTTTTTTTAATTTAATAATTATTTAACAAACTCTGTCGATTCTTCTTTGTTATATTCCTCTCTTCTTTTTTGATAATGACTTGCTAAAATTGTTTTAGCGATATCATCATTCTGCACCATTCCGGCGACAAGTGGTGTCAAGTTTTTAGGATAATATTTACTTTTTCCCTCTAAAATTCCTCTGCGCCATTTTAATAATTGACTAACCTTCGCACAATGACATAAATTGCTCATAATTTTATATTATTTTTTTATCTTTTAAGTATTTAACTAATAACTCTATTTTCATATAAACATAAATACTGCCTTGGTCGTCATACCCTGCGTAAAAACTTATCTCTTTTTCTTTCTCGTGAATATCAATGTCATTTATGTTTTTTTCTCTTATCTCATTCCATTGGCTCATAAATTTAACTTATTTTGATTAACATATTCCGGTATGAAAATGCCTTGCTCGTCTAAAAATGTTTCTAGTCCTTTGACTTGCCAGATTTTTTTATACTCTGATAATTCTACTTCTCCATTCAAAGGATTTTTTATCGCAACTGTGTGAATAACAATCTTGCCTTTCAAAAAGTCGTTTGCTCGTTGCATATTTATTCCCCAAATTCCTTTTTCTTTTTTATAAATTATACCACCAAAATACACCCAGTCGCCAAATCTTGCAATTTGATTATCCGTTTTCAATAAGTGCTTAATGTCTTTTCTCGTAAATTCGTGCGTATTATTTATGGCGCACCACTTATAAATATCTTTCAAGGCTTCGACCATATCCTTTAATAAAGTTATCTTCCTTTTGCTTATGACTTGTCCGCAATGCGGACACCTTTCTACTTTGTTCATTGGTTTTTTTTATTTAATTATTAGTTTCTTGCCAATTATCATTAAAAACTTTTTTAGATGCATATGGGCATAAGTGCATTTTTTTTCCTGTGTTTATTGTTATTATTGGATAGGGAAGCATCTGAGAAAAGTATATTGTATATACATTTCCTTTTTTTATTCCCCATTTTTTTGTTAATGGGTCGTTTTCATTCCCCATAAATTTATATTTCATAATCTTATTTTATTATATTTTTAATACACTCACAAACTCTCATTCCATTTTCGCCTTGCACCCATCCGTCTTTACATTTTCCGCATTTGGCAATCGCCTCTTTTCTCTTTTTTTGATATTCTTGCTCCTCGATTGGCAAGCATTGACATTTCTCTCCCCAATCGTGCCAGTTGCCATATTTGCATTGCCATTGCCTATTTTTTCGCCGTGCCATATCTTCAATGTCCTCGGGATAAAATACTCCCATAATGTCCGCTGTGTTGAGTGTTCTGCCCTCAAAGCCCACTGCTCCTTTTAGCCCAGCCTCCCAATCTCTTTGAAATCTCTCGGCTTTTGTTTCGTTTGTCCAAATTTCTATTCCCCCACGAACGAGTATCACTTTTTCTCGTCCGGTAATTTTATTCATTGTCATAATTTTTTCCGGTTGGTTTTTGTTCTTTAATTTTTAAGTAATAGGCTTGTAGCTTTCCCCATTTACTTTCTAATTCCGCAGGGGTGGTTATGGTTGGCGCATATTTATCAGCAATAATCTTTTCCGCAAAATTTATGGCGTTGACTATTTTGATAAATCCAAATTCTTCCAATAATGTTCTACACTTTTCTCTCACTGGATTACGAGTAAACCAAGTCTTATAAATTGGATTCAAGTTCTTAAATCTGAAAATAATCTCTGCTATCTGTTTTTCTATTGGACTGTTTTGGTCAATAATTTCTTTATCCACTACCGAAACGCCAGTTTCGGAATTATTTATTACTTTCTTTTTCTTTATTACTCTTTTTTCTTTATTACTTATAGTCTGGATTTTCCCTACTTGGGTTTTTCCCAACTTGGGTTTTTCCCGAGTTGGCTCAATATGGATATGCCAATCTTTTCTGCCGTCCGGTCGTTTCACTCTTTCGAGATAGCCAAAAGTTTCTAGTTCTTTGACTGCGTTGTTAGTTCCGTCAAAATTATCTCTACTCTCTTTCGCTAATCTTTCTACTGCGAAGTCCCAATTTTCCGGTTTAGAATAAATTAGTCCGTATAAGCCTTTGGCTTTCAGGCTTAGGTTTTTATCAGCCAAAATAGTGTTTTTGACTTGGGTAAAACCAACCTCGTCTTTTTTTAGTTTCTCTTTCATTGGTTTGTTATTAAACAAAAGCCCGTAATTCTACAAGGGTGATTGCTTAGAATTACGGACTTTTAACTGCAATCACCACTTATAGTTTATTATACTTTTGCCTTTTTGTAAATGAGCTAATTATCGCTGTATCTGTGGGTTATTACTGGCATAAGTGCTTCGTTGGTCGGTATCGGCATTTCTGATTTTGTTTTGAATAATCATTATCATATCTTGACACCAAGTAAGCAAGCACTCCAATTTATCTCCGGCAGTTTGATAGGCTATTTCTGTCTTTCTGACATTGACTAAATCTTGCTCTATCTCTCCCTCGATTTCATTAACTGTTGGTTGTTTGCTTTTGCCTATGCCTAATCTTTCTTTGGTTTTGTTCCACTCACTAGCCGTCTTGAATTTTCGATAAACAAAAGCATAACTCTGGGAGGCTTTCATTATCGCCAAATGACGACTAATCAAATATTTTGAACCTGCTATCATTGCTTGCCGGTTTATTAAGTGAGGCACTAAATAACTATCTATTTTTGACGGCTCTAATTCCTCTCTTATTTTAGTCAGTAATTGAATTTGGCTCAAAACTTCTTTTGGTAATTTAATCTGTTTCAAATCTTCGCTACTTATTTTTTCAAGTAGTTCGGCGAATGCTTGGTCAACAGATTTTTCTTGAAATTCTTTGTCCATTGGTTTTTATTAGTTTATTAAAAAGGCACTCCACCGACTGGAACTTCCTCGTCATCTTCAACATTGATTGTCGGAATTTCCTCTTTCGGCGCTGGTTGCTCACTATAATTTCTCTGCGCTCTTTCCTCTTTTGGTTTTGGTGGAAAAGCTACTGGGTCTTCGCCGTGTGCCGGATAGCACTTAAATTTCATTCCAATACTTCCAACTGTTCCGTCATCTTCGTATCTGACAAAAGCAGTTCCAATTCTCGTCCACGATGTTTTTTTGTTATTCATTTTATCGGTATATTCTTCTCCGATAATAATGTCTCTTATTTCTGTTCTTTTACTCATTTTTTTAATAGTTTAATAATTATTTCTTTTGGGTTTTGATATTCTCCACGCAAATTTTCTGGAATAAATTAGTAAACGCTTAATTCTTCCTCTTGATAAATTTCTACTCCGTCAATTTTCATCAAGCCGGAACGAACATCGGCGCGGATTAAACTTTCGTCAATAACCCAATATTTTTTTGGAACTTTATTCAAATCGACCACTTTGAATTTTGTCACCATACGAGTTTTAACCATTCCGCTTTTGCTTTGGATTGTCGTTTCTTGTTTTTCTACTGTTGGCACTACCATATTTTCAAGTGCCTTTTTTTGGCTAATCTTATTTTTCTTAGCCTCCTCAATCGCTTTTTTTCTCGCCTCCTCTTGCAAACGCATTTCTTCTTCTCGTCTTTTTTTCTCAATTTCTGCACGATAATTTATTATCGCTCTTTTAATTTGCGCCTCCATTTCGTCATAAGGTTTTAACGCTCCTTTGAAGTCTGCGTTTATCTTTTTCAAAGTTTCATTCAAAGGCTTGGTGTAATTCAAACGAATTTCCTCAATCCTTTTTGCACGAGCTTTGACTTGCGATAATAACTCGGTAGCTTGCATTACTTCTTTTTCATTGGAAATTGTCATTTTTGATACCTTGGTTGTCATTGCCTTAGTATCTTTTTTTATTTCCTCTAATTTTTTGTCATTTTGTTCCATTGTTTTTGATATTAAATAAATTATTTCAAACACGATATCCCAGTCTCTTTTTTTTATTTTTTCCCACCTCCTTTCTCTTTCAATCTGTTTTTAGCAATTAACAACCCTTTGAATGCTTGGAAATCTTTGTCGTGATTTTCCATACCGAGATTAACGACCTTAAAATCTCCGGTGTCTTTTTTGATATGTAATATCATTCTTTCTTCATAATCTGTGCCAGTTTCCATTCTGTCTGCCTCGAGATAAGCGGAAACTTGAAATGGCACTGTATCAGATAAATAATTGCCGGTCTTATGGTCAACTAATGTCATTTTCCCATTGACAATAGCTTTAAGGTCTAGCGTTCCAACATAGTCTATGGCGAGGTCAAAATCTTTCTGTTGTTTCTTGGTAAGCTTCAAATATTGTGGCAATGTGATATAATCTCGTTCGCCTGTTTCACAGAAAAATTTGCTTTCATACCAAGCCATATACACTATTTTTTCACTCTGAATAAATTTAACCTTATTCTCACTCTCCCAAGTTTTGAAAGCAATCACGCCGTTCAAAATTTTCTCATCGGTTGGCAATTTAATTTCTTTGCCTTTGGATATTTTGCTCTTGATGTAGCAATCTATCCAATTATGGACTGCGGTGCCGATATTTCCTGCGGTGTCTCTCTTTTCTCTGTAAAGTCCGCAAGCGGTATAAATATCGTCTGTTCTAATAAGGTTTCCGCTCTCGATAATATCAATCAAGTGGTTTCGAGTTAGTTTTATCGCCCAAGCCATTAAAATGTCCGGACTGCCGACTAAGCCTGTCACTCCGCTCACAGATGTAATTATTCTGCCAATGTCTGTTCGGATATACCAATGCTTGTCCTCGTAAAATTCAATTACAATTTTTTTATTGTAAAGTTCAATCAATTTTGTTGGTTTCATTTTTTGTTTATTAAGAATTTAACAAAGTTTTTAGTCCTATCTCTGCTCTTTTTTCCGAAATATCTTTGAATGATGTCCATTTTATGCTAGTTTTTTTCTGAAATAACTCTAACGCCTCTTGTTCTGTTTTTGCTCCTAGCTTATGAAGCACGAACTTAACTTTATCAAGGGTTGTCTGTTTTGGTTTTACTTCTTTGATAGGCTCATAAGTTATTTCCGGCTCTTTGGTTTGTTTGACTGTTGGACTAACCATATCTTCGGTTATCTTTTTTGCGCCGATGTCTTTGAATTCATTTTTGCCATAAACATCAGAAGCGATACCGAGTTGCGAAGCACATTTTTTTAGTGCGTCTGTTGAGGCGGATTTCAAATCATTCCCATAGTCCAAAGCCTCTTGACTGCCTCGTTTGAATTTCATATCTGCTCTACCAAACTGCTCTTTGATTATTCTTACATTTCCGTCTTTGTCTCGGATAGTCAAACGACCTTGCACCCATACTAAATTTCCCTCTCTGCCTTTGTCGATAATTTGAAAATCCCACGACCAACCAAAAACATAATTGAGAACTTTCGTGACATAAGTTCCGGTCACATATTCCCATTCTCCGCCTCCTTTGGCTGGTCTTTTGTAGATATGATTAGCTGGTGTTCTACCCAACATAAAAGCAAGTTGCCGTTCAGAAACAAAAGAGTTCGACATTGCCAATTTTGGCTCTGCGACTACCAGTTCTTTACTTACAACCTGCTTTTTTGAAATTTTTTTTACAACCTTTTTCTTGGTTGGTTTTTTTGTCTTTTTCATTGTTTTTAGACTTATTTAATTACTTTTACATTATAAATTGTTTTCTGTCTTTTGTAAAGTGATACAAATTTAATGAAAATCCCCAGCTTCCCACTTGGCTATAAATCGTATAATCCAAGTGCCTTTCATTGAATATCTTGTGCCTTTACCTCTACCAATTTTTATTCCTTTCAGATTGCCGGAATCAATCCACTTTTTTATCAAATATTCACTCTTTAACATTGGCAAAAAATTCTTTGCCACAACCTCTGTGAGTGAATACCATTTATCTTGTTCTATCATTCTTTTTTTCTTAAACTATTTAATTCTTTCTTTACGCCGTTTATAAACTCGCCGACCTTTTCAGCAGTCTCGTTTCGACTGCCGATACCAAGTTTTTCTGCGTAATATCCAAAATGCGTATTTTCATTTTCGACATCAAAGCCGAAAGCGCCAATCCGCATAATACTCACAAATAAATCGTCCCATTTCAAACCTCCTTGCACCATTCCTTGTCTGCATCGTGGCAAAGAAAATAAAATATCATAATGCGTTCCTAATCCGTCTGTCCAGCCAATAAGGCACGCACCTTGTTGCTTTATTAGTGAAGCTACTCCCATATAAGTTTCTAGGCAATTTACGACTTCATCGTATTCGTCCATTTCAATTTCCATTAGTGCGTCTGTCAATTCAGTGCTATCTTTTTTCATCACTTTTTCAATATCAACATTATATGTGCTAGCTAATTCTTTGATATTTTCTTTCGTAATATCGCTTGAACCTTTAAGACTTCCCATAAAGATTTCCAAGCAGTCATCGGCTGACATTTCCTCTTGAAATTTATCACTTCTAAAATACTCTAAAAATTGTTCTCGTGTCATTTTTTTTATCTTAATAATTAAATACAAATCTACCCTCGTGTGAGAAGTTAAGCAATTTTTTCTCAACTCTCTCATTGATTAAATCTTCTAAACTCATATTGAGATTGTCTGCTTCCTCTTGTGTCGTTTCACTTTCTATTTCGTCCTTAGCAATCTCAATTATTTCGTCTTGTTTGTCCTCTGATAAATCAGAAAAACAAATATAAATGCATCCGGTCATATTTTTACATTCTCATTATCGGCAAACTGTTTGACTGCTCCGACTGCTACCAGCACAATTTCTTCGGCTGATAATCCAGTAATGCGCTCATCAATCAGGCTACCGTAAATTAACTTAAAAATTAGTTCTACGCTTTTTTCTTTATCGTTTTTTCCAAAATAAGTTCCTATTTTCTTTTCGCTCAATGTTCTTTTTTGGTCTGCTGTTAAATTGCTCATAGTCTTATGGTTTGTAATTAAATTCTCTTAATGTCTTTTCTCCGCAATACAAATCTCTCTCAATTCCTAAACCGAACGGCAATTTTAATTCTTGCAATTCTTTCAAACTAAAACTCCCCCACTCTTTGTCTGTAATTTCAGCAACTCCAAAAAATATGATGTCGTCCATTCTCCAACCCTCTTTTATCAGTTGCTCTTTTTCTGCTAATGTTATCACTGCTTTATACTCTCCATTTTTTTCCATTCGGTATTGGTCAATTTCAGTAGCTAACCAAGTTCCGGCTCCGCAAGGGTTGAAAAATTTTACTATTACGATTGCGTCTGTTCCTTTTCCGTCTTGGTTTCCTATTTCTTCAAATCTCTTTTCAATTTCTTTTGTTATCAATTTCATTGTTTTTTTATTATTGAATTATCCGGTAATTTTTTGCTTGCCTACCGAAAGCAAGTGCTTCGTTTTTATCCCACATAAATACATCGAAATTTTGGCAACCATAACGAGTATTCATTCTATCTGATACGATATACTCTCCCATTCCCTCAATCTCAATTTTTGTCCCGAATGGCAGGCAATTATTAGCAACTGCTTTTTCGTGGACTTTTTGATTGTTCGCCATAATGAAAGGGCTATCGTCTGTTTGAGCCTCCTCTGCGTTGTAAGCTGACACTTCCGCCTCAAATTCGTATTTTTGGGCTTCGTGTTCGCAAATCACATCTTTTAAGGTGCAAATATCAATCGTGGCAGGGGGTAGGCTGGTCGTTTCGGCTCTAACTGGTGTAATGGGGTTGATTATGATTACTTTCTTCGTAGCGGTCAAAATTTGGTGTATCTCGCTGGGTATTATTGGAAGCAAAGCTATACCAATAATTGCTAGTGCTATTTTTATTTTTGTTTTCATTTTTTTGGGCTACTCACCCTTAGCTTTTAATTATTATCGTTTTCATTGGTTTATTTATACCACTTCACTGCTTTTTGAATTGCCTCTTGCCTTGTTCTCCCCCAAAATGCTCCATTCTCCCATTCGGCAACCCAACCATCTTTCCTTTCCTCGCCTCGATTATTCCAAAAGCAATAAAATGCAATCTGTGGAATAATATTGTGCGGATGTCTTTCTTCTTTCCATTTTTCAACTGCCTCGTGCCATTTTCGTAGTTGTTTTTTATTGTAGTCTATGCATTTTTGAACTATCATCTTCTCCACCTCCTTTCTATTTTTTAATGATTATTTTTTCTCTACATATTTTTTAACTTCTACAACCTCACTTCCTTCATAACTTTTTTCAATCAACATTTTTGCTCTTTTTTTATCTCTCGCTTTCAAAACTTTTGACCAAGTTGTTCCTGATTTTTTCTTGCTTACAACATTATAATATTCTCCTTCTTCAATTTCTCTAATTCTTTCCTCTATCTGTTGCTCTACTATTTCAATTATTGGGTCTGTCCAATCTAGTGAAGCTAATTTTAACGAAATATTGAACACTCTTGCTCTGCTTGTGCTGGATTCAAAATTCAATTCTACTTTGGTTAAATTTTTATCTTTTGAAAAATAATCAACCTCATAAATTATTTTTCCGTCTCTGCTTGTTTCAATTTTTTTTTCTTCGTTCATTTTTTTATTTTTAATTATTATTTAACTAATTCTTCAACTTGTGTCTTGTGAAACAAGTGATAGGTTTTCGGATAAATCATATCTTCCAATTCTTCTCCCTCTTTATTGACTGGGTGTATCCAAGTCAATCCTTTCACTTTTGATTTTTCTCCTTTGATAACTTTGAAGCCTGCCTCTTTCCATTTATTGAATGTCTTGCAATCTACATAAGGGATACCCTCTAAATTTTGTTCTCTCATTGCTAGTAGTGTGAAATAAAAACTATAATAACTGTAATTGCTTCCTGCTTCTCGATGTAATGCTTTGGCTGTTTCGTCGTTGTCTGCTAATTTTTTACTAGCTTGCCATTGTTCTCTAAGGCTTTTGAAATACTCTTTTTTTTCTTCTTTTGTAAATGTTTTTTTCATTGGCTTATTATTAGTTATTTATTTTTTGTCTTTGAGATTGAGCTATCGGGTTATGTATTACTTTTGCCCGGCTGTTTTCTCTCTGACATTTACATACTAGAATACTTTTTGTCTTTTGTAAAGAGATAGAAAAGGTCTAACTGTGGATAACTGCTCAAAAACGCTTAACAAAGGGAAAAAACGATACCGTAAAACTGTTCTTTTTATTCGACTTTATTTTTTTATATAAGAAAAAACACCTTTGCAGGTGCTTTCTCCCAATCCAATGAAAAAGATTACTTTAATTCTATCTTATCTGCAATTATTGTCAAGCAACTTTAGCCAAACGATAACTAAAATGCTTTGTCTCCCAATTTGGTGCGCCAACTTTTTTCTCGTAATAATTTATCGCTCTTTTTACTCCTTGATAAGGGTCAAGAATATACTTGCCGGTTTTATCATTTATTCTTATTACGAAGTGCTGTTGCTTTCCGCCTTTGATAGAAAAATCAACTTCTTTAATTGACGGCGACCAAGCTGGCGGTTTGTTGATATTATATTCTCTACCAAAATATTTTAAGCCTAAAATTTCTGACGCTTTTTCTGATATAATCATATCGCCGGAATATCCGCCTTTATCCATAAACATTTTATCAACTACCGCAGGGCTGATTTGCTTTCCCATTTTCACTGAATACATATAAGTCCAGCAAAATAAATGGCAAGCAAATAAATTGAAGCTACTCGTTTTAACTTTCCCTAAATAATATTTCGACCATTTTTTGTCTAATTGATTTTCAATTTTTATCATAAGTTTTTTCTATATTACAATTTAATCTTTTCTCATTTCTTGACCAGCACCTTTCTTCGAGTTCTATACTTGTCAAAAATGCTATCGCCTTATACACTCCGACAAAGAATAGAAAAACTACGACTATGACAATAATCAAAATGATTTTGTCTATTGTTGAAATTTTACTCGTATGCTTATTTTTTTAATAATTACTACGCATTCGGTTATGTATTATCCTAGCGCGCACCCCTTTCTTAAAATAGATTTTTCTATTTTAGGAAAGAGTGCGGAGGGCTTTGCCTCCGCTTAATTTATGCAATGCCTCGGACATCAAGTTCTTCGGTATTGCTGGGGGGTTTATGAAAAATACGAATTTTGAGTTTACAGGGCTGACAAGTGTTGTATAGGAAATTGTCGTCGCCTTGTTCCTCTCCCATTATGGCGTTGCATATCGGGCATTGTTTTATCGGGTTTTGGTATGGCATTTTCTTCTCCTTTCAGGCAGTTGTTGCATTTTTTTAGACCTTTAACTGTTTTTCCGCAAGCATTGCGACTTCCCCAATAACAGGTTTCACAATACTCGGTGTCGGCGTGAGCGTTTTTGCAGTGCGGTTTTTTGCAATCGGGACAAATGAATTTTATCCCTTCGTCGGAGCGGTCTTTTTTCGGTAGTAGTTTCACAATATCCCAAGCCAGTTGATTGAGTTCGGCACTTAGTTGAATGTGCCTTTTTTTCCTTTCGCTGTGGCTACTCCGGTCTTTGCTCCGCCTCTCTCTTTTTCTGTCTTTCCTCTGCGGTATTTTTTGATTTTTCAATGGCTTCCTCCTTTTCTTTACAAGACCAGCAAAGAGATAAACTCCGCACCCGATACCAAACTTGCACATCACTCCTACAATAATCGCATATCATTTTACCTCCTTTCTTCCGATAATGCAATAATAAAGTTTTTCGGAAATAATCCACCCATTGACTAAAACACACATTGTCAAAGTAAGTATTTTTTCCATAATTCACCTCTCTTTTTAAGGAACTACTTTTTTCTCTTTGGAATTTCTAAAAATGTTTTTATCATATCATCGAGCTTGCAATTTATTATAGTTATTATATCGCTCTTTACCGGTAAGCCTAATTTTTTGGCTTTCTTCATCATACTGCCAAATTCTGAAAATGTTATCAAAGAGCCTATCACATATAGCCACCACCCAACAAAGGTGTAGGCTTTTGATAAGATTAACGAAGCAGTCAAAGTAAAAAAATAAAGTAGAAATTTTTTGCTGAATTTTTTTGCCAATAAATGCCAGCTAAAATTATACTCTACATATTTTGCTACCATTACTCCTAACACACAATCGATTGTCATAATTCCCAACAGTGCTATTAGCATAATACTTTCCCTATCCTCCAAATTAAAAAAACACGGAGGGATAAGGGCTAAAATTTTTACCCAAAAGTTATTAAATACCTCATCTAGTTTTATTGTTATGTATTTCATTTTCCAGCATACGGCTTGTTTTCTCCTTTGTTCGCAAAGTAAAATGTAAACGCAGAGCCAGCCAAAATCATAAAATTATTTTCGCTTAATACCCCGATAAAAAATCCCACGCACGCAGTTATTGTTATTAACAGAAAAACCATTTTTGACGCTGACTCTAATATTTTCATATTCAAAATTTTAATAATTAACCAAATAAAATTTTCATTGCGATTATTGAAATTAGCAAAGTGATTGCTCCGAGTAAAAACCAAACGGCGTGTTGATAATCTTCCCACGCTCGAAGTGGAGCAAATCTTTTTCTTTTTTCTTTCAATGTCAATTTCTTTTTCATATTGTTATCTTAAAAAATTATACCTTTTGAATAAACACGGTCGCTCTGTATGGTGGCATATTATTATGAGCGCCTCCACTGCCGGCATTATTATTGGTAGCAGTTGTGGCTTGGTTTGTAGCGGTTGTGGCAATGTTGGTAGCGGTTGTATTGTTGATTGCTGGGGTTGCACTACTTACATCATAATCGTCATCCGCATTATTATCAGCGACAGTTGTTCCACTTCCGTCAACCACCTCATTATCTCCTCCGTGATGTTTATGCGACTCTTGCGTATGGTTGTGGGGGTTTTGACTATGGTTATGAGCGTTTTGCGTGTGATTATGAGCATTTTGCGTATGCGTATGCACCGGCATTTCAGTTGCCGATAAAGTGTGATTAGCTTCTCCTCCGGTGTCTGCTGTGTCATAAGTTCCACCGGTATCTTGCCCCGGACAAAGTGCAAATTTATTTCTCATATCAATCGTTCCATTTGAGCCATTGCAAAAGCTATATCCAGCCGGAATTGTAGCAATCGTTCCGTTCCACATAATGATTCCACCTTTTGGAAGTAGTCCCCAATCAGCGTGAATATCTGCCGGAGCAATCAAAGTTCCGTCCTCGTCGCTGTGGTGTGCGCCAGCAATTAAATCCAGCATATCGTCAAAATTTTGATTGACTTCCTCGGGGTCAATAGTGGTGTTGTTTGTGAAAGTGTAAGACTTATTTATCATATTTTTTAAGTTTATCAATTATTACTCCTAGTTTTGATTCTACTCGGGTTATGGCAGTCTTATCTATTCTTTCTAATTGTCTTTCTCTAACTTTTTTATCCAAAACTTTTCCTTTTATTTTATCTGTTCTTTGTTTTTTTATTGCCTCGAATAATCTGTCAACTTGCGATTCTTTCAAATTATCAACTGCACTTTTACTCAAAGCCATTCTCATTTTTGAGCCGTCAGATAAATTGAACCAAACCTCTCGATAATTTACACGCTGAACAATCCCATTCGGGGTTATTCTTAAAATCACTTCATCTGTTATTGGACATCTTATTTCCATATTTATGCTGTTGGAGCGTCAGGATTTTTTTCGGTTGAAACTAAATCCAGTCTCCGTCTTAATTCATTAACACTTCTTGTAAAAAATGGCAATCTCGAACTTAATTCTAATGATATTTTTTCCGGTGTATAACTTACTTTTGAAATATAAGTATTCGTTGCCGTCACATTCGCAATATCATATCCCCATTTATCCACTCCCCATAATGCTTGCCCCCAAAGAGTATAAGTCTTTTTTGATAAATAGTTCAATATTTTAGCAATATTACCCGGTTTAACTGTTTCTATGTCATAACCTTTTTCCGATTCTTCATTATTATTGTCAAGGATATTCGCTTGCGTTCTAACTTCCGGCTCATCATTCAAATCAAGTTGAGCGTCAGCGAATTTCTGCATAGTATCAACATCAGTCAAGCGGTTGTCTGTGATAAAAACTGCACTCCTGCCATAACTGGCTATCGAAGCTGAGCGGTCATATACTCTAAACAAATTTTCCCCAGCAACTTCCTTTCCTATAACATAACACACATTTTTAATATTTTCCACCCTCTTACTTGGTTTTAATTGTTCAATGTCTTTCCCGACAAAAAAAACGTGTTCTGGTTCTTCCGCAAATTGTTTCAAATTTATAATATTATTCTCATCTAAATACCAATACCAGTCTGCCGGACACATTTCTACTAATTTATTGATAGCGTCCATTATCATAATTGTATTAAATTCGTAGTCGATAGTTATTGCGGTATCTTGGATACTTGTCAAACTGTAATTTATTTTTCCAACTACTCCGTCAATATCATTGTATTTATCAATAATGTCTTTCAAAATATCGCCGGGTTCTTGTCCGGTATAAACTACTCTCGTATTTCCCAAAGTTGGGCTGTCATTTATTCCACTGCCATTGTCCAATAATTCTATCTGTGAAAGTTCTTTGACATACCCCAATAAAATTACTTCAATTATTTCATTATTTCCGTCAACTCCTGGTGTATATGTCGAAATAAATCCATTATAAATAATTTGTCCGTCATTATTGTCTTTGTCAAAACATCTAACAATAACTTGATTGCGAAAAGCGATGTCGTCCGACTCTCCAAAGTCATCTGCCAATCTTGCCAGTTGCACTGTCATTTCACTCAATCCCGAATTTAAGCTCATCGAAAAATTTGGCTCGCTGATAACATCATTCCAAGTCGTGATATAAGTGCCGTCATTTTCATAGACATCGTATTTATAGCGTTTCATAATTTACAAATATTTTTTCTTATAACTAAAAACTATATCCACATTTCTTGCGTCAAAATCGTCAGTATATTCCCAATTATTATCTCCCGGATACCAAATTGGCATAATTCCTAAATACTCAATAATCGTTCCATTTCTCGATACAGTTTTGTTTTTTATGGAAATAATAATCACATCATCAGCTGTCCAATCGTCTAAGGTTATTTTCACATAATCCAAAGTGTTCAAATTTTTTAATTGCATAAACTTTGTTGACGATGCAGTCAATGAATTTATCGTTATCTGAATATCCGGCTGGGCTGGCGCTGTTCCCTCTATCTCAATGTCGTCTGTGTAAGGGCTGGTCGTTTTACCGGCAAAAGATTCCGTTGTGCTAGTGGTGTCTTCGCCAAAAGCCTTGTAGCACTCAAATTTAACCTCTATTCTTGCCCATTTTAAGTATCGTTCCACTTTTTCCACAAATCCACTACAAATATATCGTCGAGTATCACTAGCATACTCAATGTCCAAGTTTTTTTCTTCGGATTCAATCGTTTGTTTGAAATCGTCTATTCTTGTGTCTAATAATTCTCTTGTCGTATCTTTGATAATCACAGTCATTTTTATTGTTCTAATCCCATAATTTCGGCGTAAAAAAAGACTCTCGTTTGTGCGAGCAATTTTTTGGACATTTATATCCGGCTTGGCGGTGTTTTCGTGGTCGCTGGTTTCAACGAAATAATTGACTGCATCATTCAAGTTCAAACCATTAAAAAGTATTTCCATAAAATTACGCTATTCCCCAATCCGCTTTTTCTTGTTCGCGCGACAGGGATATTTTGATTTTATCAATTAAATTTTCTATATCTAAATCATTACTAAAATAATTATCTCCCGAAATTTGAATCGTGATATTTTTTCCTCCGCCAGTCATTCCTCCTGCGTTGGGATTATATT
The DNA here is from genome assembly GCA_022703645.1 of Patescibacteria group bacterium. Classification (GTDB taxonomy): domain Bacteria; phylum Patescibacteriota; class JACPGU01; order JACPGU01; family JACPGU01; genus JAKLDG01. The sequence continues at coordinate 23,548 of JAKLDG010000002.1, forward strand.
TTTTTGGCACAACTGCCTCTCCCTCGTGTAAAATTGCCATAGTATCTCTCGGCACATAATTTGTTCCGACTGCTAAGGTTGGTAAATCTGACACTGCGGAAGACACATTGCCTATTTTTCCAATATCTACTCCCGGCACTTTATTCATTTTCTCAATCAATTTATTAAGCTGATTGATGACCGCATTTATCATAACTGTAATAGCGGAAACAATGCTCTTGAAAATTCCGGCGCCGAAATTGTAAATCCCCTTAAAAATATTTTCAAACATTGTTTTTGCGTCTTCCCAAGCCTTTTTCCAATTACCAGTAAAAATATCTATGGCTATTTTGAATACGCCAGAAAATAAAGCCCAAGCAACTTGAAATACGCCAACTATGGCTTGCCAAATACCGGCAAAAAATGTCTTAACATTTTCCCAATTTTCTTTCCAAAATTTTAATGCCTCATCACTTCTCTTTTTTAATTCTTGAAATAATGGAATTACATATTGCTCATAAAAATTTACCATTGCTTGAAAGACTGCTTTCAATTTATCTTGCATACCTCCCCAGTTTTCATTCCAAGCTTTTGCCAATAAAAAGACTATCGTTCCAATAGCGAGGATTGCCAAAGTGACTGGAGCCATTGCAATTACAACTGATATTCCCCAAGCGACAAATGCGCCAGTCAAAACAGCCAGCACAGCAACCATTACTGCTTTTCTATTTTCTACATCACTAAAAAATTCTTTCAATAAATTATAAACTGGCTCAATATAAGTCCAAGCTAATTGAGCAAAGTTCTGAATAGCATTGACAACATTGGTAAAAAAGTTTATAATATTTTCCTTATTAGCGTCTATCCAAACGATAAAATTACTAGCGGTAGTTCTTAAAATATCAAAAATACTTCCCTCTCGGACTACTCCCTCTTGACTGATACCGACAATTTCTCTCAAAGCCATTGAAGTATTATCTTTAAGCGTTGACCATAAACCGGATAATGACTTGGCTTGTTGCGCCATCATTCCGTGAAATTTTCCGCCCTCATCAGTCATACTTTGCAAAGCTTTTTGCACTTCGGGATAGCCAACTTTTCCTGCCGTCACTAATTCATTTACTTTCTCGACTGACACTCCCATAGTGGAAGACAAAGCCTCATAAATTGGAAGTCCACGCATAGCAAATTGACGAATATCAATCGTCATTGCTCGTCCTTGTGTTTTGAGTGTTCCAAGTAAATATCCTAAATCTCCAATCGGCACATTTAATCCGGCAGAAATATCGCCAAGCATTTTCATTCCGTCCACTGCTTCATTGCCAGTCATTCCAAAAGCCATTAACTGTTTTGTGGTGGTGGCTAATTCAGGAAATTCAAAAGGCGTTTCAGCAGCGAATTTTGAGATATTTTTCAAAATATTTCCTGCTTCCTCCGCACTGCCTGTCATCGTGGTCATTGCGATTTTTGTCTGTTCAAAATCGGCGGCTGATTTTACTCCGGCAACGCCTAAAGCAGTGATTCCAGCGACAGAAGCGCCAATGCCAACGGCTACTTTTTGACCAAGATTAGCAAAGCCCGAGCCTAAATTACTAAGAGTGCTATTGGCAGATTTTAGTCCGCCGGACATCTCGTCTTTTAGTCTTAATATCACATCTAATTGAGTTTGTTCAGCCATATTATTTTTGATTATCTTTCGCTTGTTTAATTAGTTCTGCTTTATCCTCCGCCTGCATACAATCTACAATTTCTTCTATAAAAAATGCAGGCTGGGCATTGTAGGTATAAAAATCCCAGCCCATTCGCCTGCATATTATGTATCTTGCGTATTCCGGGGATAAACTTTTACCTTTGCCGGGAAATGCTAATGCGTCAACTAATTGCTTTCCGTCAGTTTTTTTTTATTCAGTTGATTGATTTCTAAATCTAGCGCAGTTCCGTCGGCTTCCTCTATAAAATCTTTAATTGCTTCTATGCTCGCCTCATATTCCGTTCCGTCAATGTCAATCAATTTTTTGATAGCGGTTTCTCTAGCAAAGTTATTGGCTTCCGTCAATGCACTAAAATCAAATTCCATTCCTGCAAATATTTCCTCGCCTGTTCCTCCCTCTTTCATTTGCAAGATTTTTTCTCCGTTGATTTTCTTATCTCCTAACATTTTCATTCTAAATTCTTCAATTTCAGATTTTGAAAAATAAGTGATAATCTCAACTTTTTTACCGGAGGGTAATTCAAAGATTTTAGTGGGTCTTTTATATTGGTTTGGCATAATCTTTTTTATTTAATTATTTAATAAGTTGATACTCCGTTGACTAGGGTTATATCAAGAGCAATCGCCTCGCTATTGTCGTATTCCACAAAAAATTCAGTTTCGTCAAATACATATTCGCCGATGGTGTTCTTGTTTTCCAACTTGCTTGGCTTGATATTGTATAGCTTGATAGTCAGACTGCAATAATCTCCACCAGTTCTTACAATGTCGCCAGTGAATAGAATTGTGCAGGCTTTTTTGGCAATATCATTGTATTGGCGCGCGTCCTCTGCTCTTTCAAATAACTTCTTTATCGTCAAACTTGCGTCAGGAACTCCCGGAAGGATAACTGGGTCATTACTTCCCGAAGCGTGCCTTAAAACCATTTCACGGCTAATTTCTAGCTTCAAATCATCTACTGGCGTTGCTAAGGCTAAACTAGCGACATTAGCGGTTGCCTCTGTTTCGTTTGCTCCTAAACCGACTAACATTTGCCCAAATTTGAAAGGTCTTTTCAAAGTAGCATAACTGGCAGTCAGTGGTTTCAAAGTTATCAATGCTCCGGCGGTTGCTGTGATAGTGGTTGACGCACAAGTGATTGACTTATTTCCCGACACAATAGTTGCTATGGTCACATCAGTAGCCACTCCGTCTTCCCAAACTTGAATTACATCGCCAGCAACTAATCCATAACAAGGTTCAGGGTCATATTCCTCATTAAATTCTACGCTAGTCATTCCTGCTCCTGTTAAAGCGGTCAAAAGAGTTCCAGCGTTAAATTTGGCTTTTGCCACAATGTCAGCCTCAAAGACTAAATAGCCTTTATCAAAAGACATTGACAATTTATTTACTTGGCAACCGACAAATCTATGCACGGCATTTCCTTTGACAATTTCAATAGTGTAATAAGCACTATCATCAACTGTAAATGGGTGCGTGTATCCGTCAGCGTCTCCACTCTCTGTTCCAAGAGCCAAAGCCATATTGAGAAAATATCCGGCATTGGTCGGGTCTGCGTAAAATTTAACTTTTCCGCCGTGAGTTCGTTGACCTTGTAAAATCAAATTCGATTTCCAGTCAATCCCGACAATCTGTTCCACTCGTTCATTTTTCAAATCACTACTTAAATCTTCTTCCAAGATAGGAACAAAAATACTTGGAATTACTGCGGTTGTTGCATCGGCTTGTTTGCCGATAGCGAAGTAAGCGGAGTCTGCTTTATAGTTCATATTTTTAACTTAATTTATTATCTAATTTTTTAACTTCCTCTTTCTTTTTCTCTTTAATAATTTGCACAAAATTTGGATTGCTTATTTCTTTTTCCGTTTCAATAATGGCTTTCGACTTTACCATTCCAATACCCGGTAAAATCAATTCCTGCTCCGAGATATTTTGATATTTTTTCTTTGGCATAGTATTTAATTATTTATTACTTAATCTTATTTATTACTTATACTCGGGAAAAACCCAACTAGGGTATTTCCCAACTAGGGAAAATCGGCACTAGGCTCTATCGACAAAATCGTGAATGGTTATCGTAAATTCTGCGAAGATAAAAGGTTCTTCTAACATTATATCATAAAAATTTTCTTCTGCAACATCTACTTTCATACAGTTGCCGGAAAGGTCGGAATTCTTGTCAAAAGCCTCATTTACCATATCAACTGCCGTGTCCAAAATTGTCTCTGCTTCGGCTCGTGTTTTGTTGCCGGTAAATTCATAAATCAATAACAAAGTATAGCTCCAAGTCCGCTCGTTTGAGTGAGTGTCTGCCACTCTGCCACCGCCAGCTTTTTTATAAAATTCTGCCGTTGGAAAACCGGTAAATTCTTTTTTATGTCCATATCTAACTTCAGAAAAAAGCAAAACATTGTCTTGTTCTTCAAGAGCCTCGAGCATATTTTTTATCAATGGCGTGAAAATAGAATAACCTTTCATTTTAATTCTTTTACTACTTTACTTAAAACTTGTTTCATTTCATTTTTAATGGCATTTTTTGCCTTGTTATATCCTAACATCATAAATGGTCTAGCTTTCATAAATCTTGTTCCCTCGTGAACAAAGGTGGCATAGGTAGTGTGCGGACTAATTACGACGTGTGGTTCGGCTCTTAATGCCAAGGAACTTGAAACGCTGATACTGGTTCTTAGTCTGCCTGTTCTGACTGGCGTTCTTAATTTGCTCTCTCTTTCAACCATATACCCTGACCTCATCAATGCGTCCATTACCATTTTTTTGATATTCTCCGGCGCGCTTTCCCATTTACTAACTAATCTACTTAATCCTTTTATTTCAATATTGTATTTCATAACTATAATTTAGCCAATAAAACTTCCATATGTGGAAAAGCACCATAATCGAAATTTTTAATTGACTGAACTGTATATTCCACTTCTTCCAATAATATTCTGTCGCTTTCTTTCAAATCAATTTGCTGACAAAATAATTTGAAAATCTTGCCAATTTTTTGACTGCCAATTTCTTCCAAATCTCCGTAAGGTTGTAGCATACCTGCTTGGGCGGTCAAATATTCTTGATAATCGCTCTTTGAAGTATCCGCAATATCGGTTAATCTTTTTGTAGTAAATTCAGTTTTTAGTAATGATTCAAACGACATTTTGTTTAGTAAATTCTTCAATTATTTCTTTAGCTAATTCAAAATCTTTCCATTGGTCATCTTTATAAGAAACAGAATAGTCGCCAATTTTTTCACTTTTGATTTCTCCGTCTGCGTGATTGCTAAAATTCATAATGCCGGAGGCTAAAACCATTGTAGCGAAATTTATCTGTTTTGGCACTGTTGACGAGTAGCCAAATTGACCGGTTATTTTGATATTTCGGATTCCAGAGTTAAAAACCGAAATTAAGGGGTTTCCGGGTGCGACAATCAGTTTACGCATAGGCTGGCTGTTGTAGGGATAGCCGTAGCAATGCGTATCTAGCTCCAAGGTGTATAATATGGTTCCGTCGGTATCAAGTATCTCAACAGAGGTAATTTCGAGGCACTCGTCGATATACATTTCCTCTTTTCCGTTGCCGTCAAAGTATCTGACTTCGTCCTCTGCGTCATCTTCAAGTATGAAGTTTCTGCCGGTTCGCCTGTCAATAATTGCTTCGGCAGTTTCAATCCAGCTTTCAATCTGCGTTTCAAATCCACTCTCAATTTCCGTAAGAGTGTAATTTTCGATTTCTTCAACTGAACAATATCCTTTTAACATATTTTTATAATTTTACAGAATAAGGTTTCGTTTTTTTTGAATAAGGATTTACTTTTCTGCCATAATGGCTGTTTTTTCTAGTATAAATCCTTTTCAATCTTTTTGCAATAGCTGTCAATTCTATGCTTCGATTGCTGTTGACGGTTATTGCTCCCACGATGTCAATATTTCTGTCATTTGATAAAGTTTCTATACCTGACAATTCAATTCCTCGTTCGCTGGTTTCTCGATATGCTCCAAAAATATTGATTGCTCTCTCGCTTAATAACTGGTCTGTGCCGTGTAAATTTATATTTCTTTCCGAGTTAGTTTCTGCCTCTGCCTCTAAGATAATGCCTCTTTCGGAAGTAGTATCAATTTTTCCAGTCAATTCAATTTGACGAATTTCGTTAGCTGTTTTTTCTCCGGTGGCTTCTATTGTTCTTTGAGAATATGCCGAATTTTTACCGCTCAATTCAATATATCTTTCTTCTTGACTTTCATCAATTCCGCTAAGTTCTATTATTCGTTCCTCTATTTTAGTATTTGCTCCAACAAGTTCTATTTCTCTGTCCTCATTTTTTGAATCAATACCGCCAACCTCTAAACTTCTTTCTGTCTGACTAAAATTTTCAGCATTTAATTCAATGCTTCTTTCGTCATCAGCACTTTCTTTACCAGTTATTTCAAAGGCTCGTTCTGTTTGAGTAGTATCAATTCCAGCTACTTCAATTATTCTTTCTCCAACTCCTCTGATTGTTCCTTCCAATTCAATTTCTCTTTCAGTGTTTGTTTGGTTGATTCCTTTGACTTCAATATTTCTGTCGCCAGTAATTTTTATTGAACCAATCAAATCAATATTTCTTTCGCTTTGAGCATTATCAATTCCGTGTAATTCAAATTCTGTTTCTGTTTCTGTTTGATTTTGTCCGGCAAGGTTTATTGCTCTTTCTGATTGGCTAAATTCTTTACCCACTAATTCAATGTCTCGATTATCTATCGCTTGATTTTCTCCGTGCAACTCAATAGCTTTTTCGGTATTGGCAAGTTCTTTTCCGGTCAATTCTATCGCTCGGGTTTCTAATAAAGTTTCAATACCGCTCAATTCAATGTTCCGGTCGCTGACATTATTTTGCGTTCCCTCAATTTCAATCGCCCTGTCGCTCGTCTCAATTTTTTTAGCAGATAACTCAATACTTCTTTCTGAATTGACTATGGTCTTACCGGATAACTCAATCACTCGTTCTGATAAACTATTATCTTCTCCGTGAATATTTATAATTCTATCAGAATTTGATAAATCTTCTCCGTGAACTTCTACGGCTCGGTCTGAATTGGTAATATCTTTACCGGCTAAATTTATTGCTCGGTCTGAATTTGATATTTCTTTTCCTTGAAGTTCTAATGCTCTTTCGCTGTTGGAAATATTTTTTCCAGTGATATTTATTGCTCGTTCGGAGTTAGTATTTTCTTTTCCAGTTAGCACAATACTCCTGTCTGAATTTGCAGAATTTTTACCAGTGATAATAATTGCTCTATCTGAATTTGTCGAGGCTTTACCGGATAATTCTATGCTTCTGTCTGAACTATCAGTTGTTCCTCCTCCTCCGCCTGTTGCACTAACTCCCCAAAAAGGCGTTCCTTTATCTTGATAATCTAACCCATTCAAATCTACATCTGATTTTGCTCCGACATTAAGAAAAGGCTTTCCTTTATGTTGCCAATCCATTGTCTCCAAGTTTTCTTTTGTTGGTAAAGCCATTTCATTTCTTTATTATCTCATTATTATTTTTAATCATTTCGAGATTAACTTTTCTGTCGCTCAATTCGATAATTTTATTATCAATCTCTTTTATTTCTTCCACAATATCCTTTTCTTTTTGTGCCTCTCGGTTGATTAAAAATTTTTCCACTCCTTTTTTGACAGTTGCGTCATCTACTTCGCCGTGAAATTTTAAGATAATACTTTCTCCCTCGCCAATGTCAATATACGCCCGATATTTTCCGGCAATGTCCATTTCCTTTTTCCAAATTTTTTTATATTCTTGCATAAATTTAAGCTTGGCTAATTGTTATATCGTCAATATAAACGCTACTATTTCCTGCTACAAAATATCCTTCAAAAATAATCTCTACCACTCCGGCAACAGTCGGCGTGAAGCTAATTGATAATTGTTCCCAATCTGTATCATTAGCTTTGACATCGGCAACATCTGTCGTCACTCCGGCAATCTGTTTGCCTTTACAAACTATTCTCGCACCGACATCGGTAGCGTGGTCTTTTTTAACATAAGCAGAAACCGTCACTTCGGCATTAGCGTTGCAAGCCACTTTAGCAATTCTCATATTTATTGGAAAAGTAGCGTTTCGAATTCCTCTAGTAGTAGTAATTTGCCAAGCTTTTCCACTGGCGGTATGCCGTGTCGTGGCTTGGTGGTAAATTCTACCGCCCATTAAAAATACCACTAAATTTCCGGCAGTGTCGTCGTGATTGAGTGAGTAAATTCTATCGCCATATTCATCATAGAATAGCGTAGTTGCTAATTCAACAAATTCAGTTGCTTCATTTATAATGGCAGTTTCAATATTGGCAAAAGTTCCATAAGTTGCCATTCCTCCGAGTGTGTTATTTTTTGTTTCTAAAAATCCAACAGTGCCACCACTAGGCGTATTGTTAAAGATAACTCCATTTTTTGTATTATCGTGAGAAAGCGTGATTTCATCAATTCTCGAATCAGAATCTGCTCCAATCATTACTCCGTGTCCAGTATTATAAGCAACATCTTCAATCGTTCCAATGCTAGAATTTCTTAAAATAATATACAGTCCGACTGTAGTTGATAAATTTCCTTTAACATTTTTTATTGTTCCAACAACTGAACCTTTTTGAGCAGTTATTTGCGTATAATTAGAATAATTATAATTCATATTATAAATACTATCCAATGTTGAATTTATCATCGTTATTGCTAATCCACCATCTCCGGTATTATTAACATTTCCAATAACGCCTATGTCTAAATCATAGCCATTGGTAATATAAAATCCTCGAGAAGCAGAATTGCTTGAATCTTGCACATCAATCTTAAATCCGACTGGGGTGTCTAAATAAAAATTAGAATAATACCTCGTAGCAGATATTCTATCCAAAGTTATATAATATTTGCCTGACGCAGAATAAATTCCGTATCCTCCTCCATTTGTTCCGTCAAAAAAAGTTTCTCCGTTTTGTTCTGATGATGATGTGTCATATCCTCCTTGAAATGCAAGTCTATTTGCCATACTTCCTCCACTGTCTTGAATTTCTTGAACTTTTGCCGTAGTGCTTGAAGCAAAAACTGTTTTTATTGTTTCTCTTTTGTAAGTAGCAACATTTTCAGTCGTTCCGTAATATTTTCCGATATTCGCAACTTCTGCAGTAGGGTCTCTATCCAAAGTAATAGTATCTCCGACAATACTTTTAATAGCATACCAGCCTTCTTCTCCGCCGTGAGCAAGGGAATTTTTTGAAATAAGACTTGTCAATGAAAGACTGTCCGCTGAACCAACAGCTTTGCAAGCGATAATATTATCAAGATAAATTGTCGGTGTGGTTGGGTCGCTGGTGCAAGTTAGTGAAATACTATTTATATTACTTCCCAAAGCAGAGCCTTTATTAACAGTAATACAATGCCAACGACCAGCATATAATAAATCTGGAATAGCAAAACTATCTACTACTGTCGTTCCGGCGGTATCAGAGCATAAATTTAATGTCATTCCTTTGCCATTAAAAGTTGTGCTGGAAGCCCTTATCCAAAAACTTAATTGTTGATATCCTGATAAATTCAATGCTCCACCTAAATTTCTGTAAGCCAACATTCCAGTTGTAAAACTAGACCCAACTACTATTTTTGCTCCATAAGTCCCTTGTTTGACATAATCAGTAGAAGCAGTTGCTGTAATATTAGCGGAAGCTGTCCAACCACTTTCACATAAATCAACTGTGGCATTGACAGCTGTATCTAAAACAACTGTCGAGCCTTGGTCTGTCCAATCAGCATTTCCAACCGAGGTAGGGTCTGGACTTTTAGCTATACGAATTATATCTCCTCCTCCAACTCGTGCGGCGGTTGCTCCTGATGTTATGGTCTTCCAAGCTAAAGCCCAAGTTGAGCCGTCATTAGCGTCAGAGCCATTGACATAATCTAAATAATATGTCGAGTTGCCGGTCGCCCAGTGGATTATTCTTGACAATTTTGAAGATTTTTGACCTTTGTTAGTCAAGACATCTTCTAAAAAAACTATAAATTTTTTGACAAATTTAATATGCCCAAAATCATAACCACCATTAAATCTTATTCGTAAAAGCAAGTCAATTAGTTTTGACGATATTATGTCATTATTTTTGTCTAGTAATAGTTCTTTGGCTATCAACATATTTTTTACTTAAATTATTACACTCCAAGATATTTCAGGGTTTTTTTCTGACACCCAAATTTGAAGTTTCTTATTTTCATAAATAGCTTCCGCCACTGTATAAAGTTCTTGCTCCTCCATTTGTCCGTTGCATACATCAGCTCCCATTGCTCGAAACATTTTATAGCCGGTTGGCTTTTCTGCCAAATCAAAAACTCGGAACTTTGGATTTCTGCCTGCACTAGGCAAATTCCAGCGTTGTCCCGAGTTTGTGTAAAGTGAAAGAGAAGTTATCTGCAACTTTTCTTCCGTAAGTTTTTTTTGTAATTTCTGCCAAGGGGAAAGTTCGTTTTTAACTAATTGATAATCGCCTTTGCCCTCGTATAGCGTTTGTCCGTTAGATAGACTAACCGACCAATTTATTTGAGTCTTCATAAGCCTCGTTATTTTTAATTTTTAACTATAAGTCAATTCTATTCGATATTTTCCAGTCTTAGCTCCAACACTGGAAGGACTGGCAGAACAAGCAATAAAGAAGTCGTGCGAAGTTCCTGCGGAATTGTCTGCCAATGCTAGGGCTGAACCACTACCCTCTGCGTCTGTGAAATTAGCGTTTCCAACTTCCGCTGCTTTGAAATTTATCCCACTTGGTGCGGTGGCTGGGGTTGAGCCGTCATAAGCGTAAAATATTGCGTCCTCGGTAATGACAGAAGCGTCGTCAGCAAAGTTTATTTTCAAATTAGCCTCTGCGGTTGTAATTTGGTCAAGGTCTTCTGTTCCGTCTCCCCAATCAGCTTGACTGTCTCCGCCTGTGCCTCCTGCTTGCGAAATAAACTTAACATTGTTTGGAGTATTAGCGGAAGACTTGTCGGCGTTAGCGGCGGTTTTGACGTGGTTTGAATCATTATATTCGTCAACAGTTATTTTGCCGTCAAATGTGCCATTGGCAAATTGTAATTTGTCAGTAGCGTCAATAACCGTTGGGGTTGCTCCTTGGAGCGTGTGTGTAAATGTAGCCATAGCTTTTTTATTATTAAATTATTACTTAATTACTTTTTACCTTTCGCCGGTTTTATCATTCTATTTTTTACCGGTTTCATTTCCTTGGTTTGCATTACTGTTTTTTCCACTTTTCTTTCCTCTGTTTTTTCAATCAAGCCTTTTTTCTCGGCAATCTCGATTGAGCTTTCTTCCATTTCCACGACATCGCCTTTTTTAACTGGTGTGCCTCGGAATGAAAAATTTTCTTTTGCGATTACTTTCATAGATATTTTTTTAATTATTATATACAACCTTTACTTTTTAGCAGTTGCATATCTTGTATTCTGATATTAACATATTCTCCTTTTTTTTGCAACTTGCCTTGATATTTGAAATCACTCTTTGCGATTATTCCCTCGGAAGTTATCTCCTCTATGGCTTTTCTCTCCGGTAATTCCATTTTTTCTAATTTCTTTAACCATTTATCATTAAATAATTCCTCATTCTCTCTAGCGTAAGTGAATCGGTCGGCACTCTTGCTCAAAAAATGAGTAATGGCATTTCTGACATATCCGAATTTCTTTTTTTTCTGCATTGCTCTTAGGAAAAAATCAACATCTTCGCCACCATTCATAAATTCTTCATCTAATCCGCCTAATTCTTCCCAAATGTCTTTCTTGACCTTAAAACAAAATCCACTAGGCATACTTTCATATCCGGCAATATCCTCTAGGCTTTTTACAATTACTCCGTTTTCTAATTTTATGCTTATGCCGTATTTAGTCACTTTTCTGTCAGGAATGTATTGAGCAATGCCGGTAATATCGCTATCGTCCTTTACCATTTTCATTAAGTATTCGTGAACTGGGATAGTATCGTCATTCAAGAAAATTAAATTTTCTGTTTCTGCCAGTCTAGCTCCTTTATTACAACTCTCGGAAAATGTGCCACCGCTAATTATGATAATATTAAATAACTTATTGTCTAATGTTTTTAAGCAGTCTGCCAATAGTTCGTGCTGGTCGTGGTGGGGGATAATAATATCAGCAATTTTTTTAAGGTGTTTCTTATATAAATATTTCATCCATTTTTCACTATCATTGCCGGTTGAAATTCCTCCCGGTCGGTTGAATGTTTTGAACAATATCTTATCGCAAAAAACTGGTTTGTGTCCGGCTCGAGTTAGTCTTATCCATAATTCCCAATCATCATATCTTCGCATATCAGGACTAAATTTTGGTTTTGCACTGGCTCTTATCAATGACATTGTGCTAATTCCGTGAAAGTAGTCAATAAATTCTTTGCTCTCCATATCTTCCGGCATTTCTCCTTTGTTGATATTAAATTCTGTCCGGTCGATAATAAATTTCCCGAAAGCCCAATCAGCCCATTTATTTTCCTGCAAGGTTTGGTATAAATTACTTAGACAATCCTTATCTAAATCTAAGTCATTATCACAAAAAAATAAATACTCTCCTTTGGCTTTTTTTAATCCCTCATTTCTTGCCCAACTAGCGCCTTTAGCGTCTTTATCAATAATTTCAATTATCTCAATATTATTGTAGGTCTGTTCTTTAACCGATTTCAAAGATTCGTTTTTCTCTGTTGCTCGGTTTGGAATAATTATTGATATTAGTGGCAATTTTTTCATTATTTTAATATTGTGCCAATGGCTGGGATTTTACTCCCAGCCACGCACATAAATCCTTAATATACTTCAGGAACATCCAACAAAACTACAGCCTCGTTCATCGCCATCATTCCGTCTGTTCTCTTGACTAGACGAACAGTGATTTCATCATATCTAAATCTCTCGTGAATGGAAGCGTCAACTGTAATTCCTTCTCGGTCTCCGATATAATACCAACTAAAATCTACAAAGATAAGGTCTCCCTTAGTTCCAAGTTCTGAAACCTTTTCAGTTTCAATGAAAGGTCGTCCTTTTAAGGTTGGAGGTGTTCCCTCTTTATAGCTGTCAGCCCAAATCGGTCGTCCGGTAGTTGCATCAACTAATCCGTCAAGATATTCAATCACGCTTGTAGAACCAAGCCAAATGGCGTTCTTTCTGAACTGTGGTTTAAGCGAATAAAACATCGAGATAACATCAGCATAACTAACTTTATTAGCCTCTACTCGGTTCACAACTGGCGAATCTTCGTCAGCAATAATACCAAGAGGTTGAGTCTCGCCGTCGCCGTTTAGGAAGGCATAATCTTCAAAATAAACAGCCGCGCGACCAAAAATATTGACTACATAGTTTGCAAAGTCAATATTGCTATCGGACAAAATTTCTCTCGATTCAGAAGTAAGCATAAGCATTTTCTTTGCTACCAAAGAAACTTGTTTTAGCTTAAATTGAGTATCAGTAGTCGTTCCACTTTCGCCAACCCAAGAAACCGTCACACCACCGAAAGAATTACCTGACTGGTCAAGTTTATTTTTCTTCCAAGTGTTTGATTTCATTTTAATAACAGTCGCTCTTGGTCTAACGATAGCTTCTTCTTCCATATAGGACAAAATGGAAGCTTCGAGTTCTTCCGGCACTGTAAATCCTCCGTCGTCATCATCTGTTTCGTTAAAAACAGACTTGGTGTTTCTCATCATTGCTTTCAAATCGGAACAAAACTTATCCATTTCAGAACCAAGTTTTACGAAAGGAGCTTTCGTTCTTTTCATATCCATTAAAGACTTCTCGCCTAGTTCCAAATCCTTGTTTCTAAGGTCAGCGTCTTTTTTGGTTTGGTCTTGAACAATGGTTTTGATTTCGTCCATTTTTCCGGCAACGACATCATTGACAGCTTTGCCAATGAGTTCTAACAATTCTTTTTCGTTCATAATAAAATTTTACTTAATTATTTATCTCCTATTGTCTTGCGCAATTTTATTAGTTGCGCTTCGACAACTTTATCAATAATTTTCATAGCTTCGGCATACTCAAGTTTCAACACTTTTTCTGCGATTGTTTCTTTGGAGCGACCGTCAGTGCCTTTGCCGTCTTTCTCGTCATCGGCTTCCGTAGTTGCCTCTAACAATTTTTTTAACGGCGCGCTTGCACTGTCCATTGAATCAATACACGCTTGAATTAAATCACGATTCTTTTTTGATAGGACTTTCCCAGCTTTCTGCTCGATGTCTTTCTTGAAGTCCTCTAATTCTTGTTTGGTAAAAATTATTTTTTCTTCCTCTTCCTTTTTTTCTTCCTCTTTAATTTCTTTCTTTTCTTCGTCTATGATTTCTTTCCAATTATTTACCGGTAATTCATTGGCTTTTTTATCCATTAAAAATCTTGATACTGTTTTACATTCTAATTTATCAATGCCTTTCATAAGTGCTTCCGCATAAGCTGGCACATTTACAAAGGACACTTCTAGCAATTCTTGTTTCAAAAAATCTACTCCTTTATCATTAAATTGCCATTCAAGAGGCATAAATCCAACAGAAAATGCTTGAATAAATCCTTGCTCGCATAATAGTTTTATCTCTTGACCAAATGGAGTAGGAGCAAATTCGCCTTTTAGCAATAACTCTTTTCCCTCTTGCCATACTTTCAATGCTCTGCCGACTGCTGGTTGATAATGGTCGTGCGCCCATAATAGCACAGGGTTTTTCTTATAATTCTTTAGCTCCCAACCCTCTGCGTTGATAGTATCGCCATAGCGGTCAGTCTTAATACCGGAAACGACAGCCTCAAAAGTGCCGTCATCGCCAACGCTTTTTACACTTAATTCTCCAAGTCCATAAATCTTGTGTTTCATATTGTTATAATTATTATTATTCAATTACTGGTAATATTGTGCAACGACAATTTATGATATTTTCGGGACTGCCGTTTGGGTCTCCCGGATAATCTAATTCTTCATCGCCCACCTCAAATTTTTTATCAATATTGACGACTTGTCCGTCAGCGTGGCTATGTCCGTCTCTCGTTTTTTTGTCTTGTGTTGCCAACCATTCCTTTTTTTTCACTACGCCGGATTGCTTATATCCAAATACTGTTCCTGCATTGTTAGCAGATAGCACCTCTGTTCTCGATATAGTTTTGCTACTGCTTAAAATTCTTAATCCATAAACCTCCTCAATTCTTTTTGCCAATTCGCCAATACTCTCTCCGTTTAATACGCCGTCTGCTAAGGTGTTTTTGATTTTCTTAATAGTCGTCTCATTTACTTCTTCTGCGAATTTCATTGCTTTTAATTCTATCCATTCGGCAGTTATCGGGTCGCTGATTTCAAAATCTTTTTTAATTGATTTCTCTCCGACTTGTGCCAACGCTTCATTTCCAGCCTCCTCAACTATCTTTGTGAAAGTAGGCGTTGATTTCTTTATAAATATTTTAACCTCTTTTTTGAAATTAAGCAAATCCAATTCAGAACTTTTAACAGTCTTGCCAAGTTTTGATTTTTTCAAAGCCTCTAAGGCTCTCTCTTGTTGTTCTCGGAATAATGAATTGACCATTGCCTTAAATTTTTTCTCCCAACCGATAATAGACTTGTCGAAAATATCCCAAGCTTTTTTTCTTTTATCTTCTTCCTCTTTTTTTACAGCATTTTTACTAATTTGATTTTGAATTGATTTTGCTACTTCGATTGTTATTTTGGAAATTAAATCTTCTTTTAGTCTTAGCATTTTTCTTCCTCTAACTGCTTTGCGATAAATCTTTTTTAGTTGCTCCTCTTTTCTTCTTGTGTAAAATTCCTTAGCGGTTATGTTCCCTCCAATCTTAATAATAGCAAAACCTGATTTTGTAATTTTCATAGCTTTATTCGTATCGTCATCGTCTTCGCCTGTGTCGTTCGTATTTTCAATACCCATAGGCATAAGGGATAGCGGTTGATAAATAAAATCTCCTCCCTCTATTGGGTCGTAGCCTTGCTCCATTCTTATTTCGTTGGTCGTCATCCATTTATTATGGGCTTTGATATAGTGGTCATCGAGGGAAGCTTTGTCGTCCGGTGTTGGGTCAATGTTCAATAAAAATAAATCGTCTCCATATTCTGTCACTAAAAATTGATTCAAGACATCGACGTGCTTTTCCATTTTTGGTCTAATTGTTTCCGATAAGAAAGCATACACTCCAGCTTCTGCGTTGGCTCGGTTCACATCGTCAGTTATCGCCATAATTGCCTTGTTCACTCCGAGGGTCATTAAAACATCATCTCGGTTGGCAATTCTCATATTGGCAAAGTCCATATCTTTTTGAGAAACGCTCACTGCCTCATATTTCAATCCGTTTGTGAGAATAGAAACTTTACCGGCATTATCTACACCACCATATTTCTCATTCCATTTTTCCAAAATTTCTTCCTTGTCCTCTTTGTTCATTGCTTTTTCACTTGTCAGCAAAGCGTCTGGTCTAGCAGAGTTGTAAAAAAATCTAGTATTCCATTTTTTAGCATAGACATCAGAACGGATAACTTCCATTACTGATTGCACTGCTCCATAACCGTAATAGTCTGAAAGTGGGTCAGGTTCTTTGAAATGTATCACATCTTCCGCCGGAAATTTTATCTCTTTTCCGTTTAAGCGAAATTTATAATAGCTAATCCCTCCGTCATTGGCTGGCACGATAGTAGTCAAGTCCGGTCTCATCAACCATAACTCAATTACTTGTTTGTTTGCTCCTCTAGCTTTATACCAATAGCATTGTCCTAGCAATGACAAATAAATCGAAGTTATTTCGATTAACTGGCTACCGCTCATTACTGGGTTTGGATTTTGAAGTAAGTCAAGAAGTTCGTGCTGTTCAATTTCTCTTGCTTTCAATCCTCGTAATTGATAAAGTTCATATTCTATCGTGGACATTTTCTCCCCGATTTTCTTTGTGCAAGAGTGGACAAGTGAGCTTGCTCTGAATGATTGCAAATAATCTCTCGTGCTTGGTTCA
>JAKLDG010000020.1 GCA_022703645.1 Patescibacteria group bacterium
CAGGCCATTCTTCGGAGTGGCCTTTTTGTTTTCTCTCGGGTGGCCCCGATGCGGCACAGCGCAATCGACGGCCTGGTTCGTGGCCGTCGATTGTACGCGCCAATTTTCCCTGGTGTCCGGATGATTCGAAGCTCTACAATGATGAGCGCCCTGAATCAATCCGTGGATTCGGTGGTGCTGTCCGGTAGTTGCCAGTTTCCGCCCGTAGCTCATCTGGATAGAGCACTTGGCTTCGAACCAAGGGGTAGGCCGTTCGAATCGGTCCGGGCGGGCCAGGATTCCGAGTAACGCTTTCGATCCACCAGAAACAAAAACGGCCCCCGAAAATGGAGGCCGTTTCTAGCTTGTGCGGACCGTTGCCGCGCGTTGGTCATCTTCCATCTGGAATGTACTCTTCGCGTTCGGCCTTGCGCCAGTCGCTGAGGTAGATGGTGAGCGCTTGCGGAATGAAGATTGCCGCAAGAACCAGAGTGATGGTAATAATCGAGCCAACGGTATCCATGATTTTTCCTTTCATCAATGAAGGGT
>JAKLDG010000021.1 GCA_022703645.1 Patescibacteria group bacterium
ATAGAGGTGAGGCTGGAGATAATGCTGGTATCTTGTTAAGAGGTGTTGCTAAAGAAGATATTAAAAGAGGAATGGTTATTTGTAAACCAGGTTCTGTTAAACCACATGCTAAATTTAAAGCTGAGGTTTATATCTTGAAAAAAGAAGAAGGTGGTCGTCACACACCATTCCATAACAACTATCGTCCACAGTTCTATGTTAGAACTACTGACGTAACTGGTACTATTTCTCTACCAGCTGGAGTTGAAATGGTAATGCCAGGTGATAACTTAACTATTGAAGTAACTTTATTAAGTGCAATTGCTTTGAATGTAGGTTTACGTTTCGCTATCCGTGAGGGTGGTAGAACTGTAGGTGCTGGTCAGGTTACTGAGATTCTTGATTAATTCAATAAATATATAAAGCCAGTTACTATTCTTATGAATATTGCTGGCTTTAAACAAACGGGTGTAGTTCAAGGGTAGAATAGCGGTCTCCAAAACCGTTGATGGGAGTTCGAATCTCTCCACCCGTGCAAAAA
>JAKLDG010000022.1 GCA_022703645.1 Patescibacteria group bacterium
CTAAAGAAATAAAAAAATACCTTATAAATATGAAAGTCCAGTCTATTACAAAAGAAGATGTTATGCATCTAGCTGGTGGTTTTAACGAGGAAGAAGAAAGACAAAAAGTTTTAAGAATTGTATATGAAGAATTTCGGCGCGAATATTCTAGTCGAATAACTTAAAGAAATAGAGTTCAATATTGACCATAAGCGTTTATTTGTTGTGTTTGAAATCGTTAATACTGATGTTCTGACCTATGACAATGCGGAAGAAGTTAAGGCCATGGCGCGAGAACACGGCTTTCAAATGCGTCTGATACCAATGACTAACACACACCACGCTACAATGGAGGAATTGGTAATAGGGAAAGAGCTTTCTTGGATGGATCAATATCCTGCAGTGCACGAACCGCAAGCCGAGTACAAGACAAATAAAATCTCAAAAAGCATTTCAACTGTCCTAGACTATACTTGAGTTTACAGTAGTCAGTTTTACTCCCGGATTGTTCGCAGGTTTTTAAGCTGCTACCAAA
>JAKLDG010000003.1 GCA_022703645.1 Patescibacteria group bacterium
CTCAAGACATCACCACTCCTATATCGACAACAATTAGCTACTTCAGACAAGCTGTCTTAAGTTCGGGGTACTTGCCAAACTGACCAATTAAATTTTCCAGAAGAAGATAGTAAAAGGCAAAAACTCGAGAAACTAGAACTTAGATACAATAAGCTTTATGAATGGGCAAAAGACCAGGAGTTTGTCACAGTTTTTCGTGCAGAAGGTGATCAAAATTGGAAAACAGACAGAAGTCTTTCCCCTCAACTAGTTGGCACTTGGTACACTGACAGATATGCAATGATTGAAAGTCGATATAAACCAGAAATAGAGCGTGCTAGCGGTAAGCCAGCGCAGGTTTTTGCCTTAATCATTCCAAAATCGTCGCTTGATGCCAGAGAAGCTATTGATAAAGGCATGTGGCAAATTAACGTTTTAAATCCAGAACTATTATCTGGTCGTCAGAAAATCAACGATCCATCTGAAGCGACTGAGCCAAATCTGGAAAATTACCTTGACCAGTTTCCATTTGTAAAAGAATACAGGAAATTAAAAGGAGAAATATAAACATTTAAAGCAAAAATACTTCTTACAACAGCACCCAAGCGGTTCGCTGCGGCTCACCCAAAATGCACTCGCGCCTTAGTTTGCGTTAGAGTAACATTATAACGCAAACAGTCGCTCGTGCATCTTCGCCTGGGTGCAGGCGTTAGCTGAAATATTCCTTTTCTTTTTCGGGCTATCGCCCTAATTGTTTTAAAAAATTTTCAAATTCCTTTTTCTTTAATTATAGAGGGGAATAAGGTGTTTTCTCCGCTCCGCTACGAAAACGATTTATTTATAAGGGGAAAACAGATATAATGAATACATAAAGTTAAAGTATAAACATGCAAGAATTAACCGCTTCAATCAACGCAAAAAATATCATAGACCTTGAAAAAGCGGCCTCGTTTTTAGGTATTTCAACCGCTACTGTAAGAAACTGGGTTAAGTGCGGTTATTTGCAGGCACACACAACGGATAACAGATATTTTCATATTGAGGAAATAGAAAACGTCAAAGCTAATATCAAAAACGGTGACCTTAACAAACTCAACGGAAGAGCCAATAAGTCTAAAGCCGAAAGAACTTTTATACCAGACGAATATCTACAAGAAGGAGTCGGTGTTGATGATATAACTAAAATTATAAATTTTGTATCAGTCAATAATATCGACATTTCGCTTTCTCTTTTGTTGCTAAGTTTAAATTCGCTCCAAAGAGAAAAGATGCTTTCAAGCATTACAATTACAGATTTAATTAGTAAGAACCTTGTTTTTGCTAACAAGCAAATCGGCGAAGAAGTAAAGGCGTGGTTATCTGAAATCAAAAAGAGCGACATAAAATCCGAATACGCATTTTTACTAGATTGTACGATCCCGAAACAGCGCGACACTTTAGGCTTCCTTTATCAATCGCTATTGCTTGAAGGGAAAAAATCTCAAAGTGGTTCATACTATACGCCCGAGGTGATTGTAAACGAGATAATTAAGGACTACGCAAAAAAAGACTCGAAAATTTTTGATCCCTGTTGCGGAACAGGTCAATTTTTATTGGCGTTTGCGGATGTAATTGAAAATCCAAAAAATATTTATGGTGTTGATGTTGATGAAATAGCAGTCAGAATTGCTAGATTAAATATATTGATAAAATATAAAAATCAAAATTTTGCACCGAATATTGTTTGCAAAAATACTCTTTTTGAAATTGGAAATTACGATTTATTTAGTTTGAATGATGAAAATATTCGTGACTTTGATGTAATTGCGACAAATCCGCCGTGGGGCGTTCATTTCTCAAAATCAGACATAGACCGCTTAAAAACATCTTTTCCAAAAATAACATCTTTGGAATCATTTTCTTATTTCCTCAAAAAAAGCATTGATTTATTGCGTGATGACGGAACACTTTCATTTATTTTACCCGAGTCAATTCTTAACGTAAAAACACATAAGGATATACGGGAGATTATTTTAACAAATACCCACATTGAAAAAGTTTCCTATCTTAATCGGGTATTTAAAAATGTTTTTACTCCCGTAATTAGACTTGACTTGAAAAAAAGCAAAAAAGAAAATAGTCAAATAGAAATACGCAAAGATGACGAAACATATACTGCTAAACAATCAAAATGGAAAAGTAATCAAGATTTTGTTTTTGATATACATGCTAACGGAGCCGATACAGCTATAATTGATAAAATTTATAATGTTCACCACACCACATTAGCAGGACAAGCTGATTGGGCGTTAGGCATAGTTACTGGAAACAATAAAGCATATATTGCGAGCGATAAACAAAAAGATTTTGAAGAAATTTACAAAGGCAAGGATGTTGAAAAATTAGCATTAAGCAATCCTTCAAACTACATAAAGTTTACGCCAGAAAAATTTCAACAGGTCGCACCAATAGAAAAATACCGTGCCAAAGAAAAACTTATTTACCGATTTATTTCTAAATACTTGGTGGCAAGTACCCCATATATTGGACACGCATTCTGAAGAGAGTGCATAATGTATATGCATAACCAATATAAATATGGGTCACAAAGGCCGTATCGCTGCTGATATCAGACAGCAGATCATTTCCAGGATCAAGAATGACGGAGTCACGGTCGCGGAGGCGTCGCGGGAACATGGTGTCAGTATCAAGACGATCTATGTGTGGCTTTCTTCAAAAGCGGAAGCCCCCTCGCATATTCTACAAATCAACAAATTAAAGAGGGAAAATGAGGATTTAAAAAGATTGCTGGGACAAGCTCTCCTTGAGTCGGAGCGGTCGAAAAAAAAGAACCCTTATTATGCAGTCTAAAGACAACAAAAAAGCACTGGCTCGAGAACTGGGAGTGTCACGTTCTTCGCTGTACTATCAGTCAAAAATGCGAATCAGGGATCAGTGCTTGAAAGAGCAGATTTTGGGTGCATTAAGCGAACATCCTTCGTATGGACACAAGCGTCTGGCGCTTCATTTGAAGCGAAACAAGAAGTGTATTTTGCGCGTGATGAAGAAGTTCGGAATCAAACCATACCGTCGCAGGGTGAGGCGGCCGTGCAAACCGGGTGATCTCGGCAAGCACCCTCTAAACGTCGCAAACTGGGCAAAAGCAATGTGCCCGATTCGGCGCAACGTGCTTTGGGCATCTGATTTTACGTATTTCTGGTATCACGGAAAATACTGGTATTTGTGTACGGTGATTGACCTTTTTAACCGTGAAGTTGTGGGATTTTCGTTTTCAGGGAACCATGACAAGTCGTTGATTTTGAGTGCGCTTCAAGATGCGATTAATCGCAAAGGCGTACCACAATATTTGCATTCTGATCAGGGGAGTGAATACCGTTCATATGCCTATTTCGATTTACTTAAACAGTACGGAATAAAAGTATCATTCTCTTCAAAAGCATCCCCGTGGCAAAACGGATATCAGGAATCTTTTTACAGCGAATTCAAAAAAGATTTGGGAGATGTCACCCGATTTGAAACGCTGTCCTTGTTTATGGAGGGCTTGTATCAGCAGATTCACTACTACAATACCGAACGAATTCACTCCGCTCTCAAGACATCACCACTCCTATATCGACAACAATTAGCTACTTCAGACAAGCTGTCTTAAGTTCGGGGTACTTGCCA
>JAKLDG010000004.1 GCA_022703645.1 Patescibacteria group bacterium
GGTCGATCCCGACGGTTGAGCAAAGACTACGAGCGGAAACCTACATCGAGTACCGGTCATGTTTATATGGCCTCAATTCGACTCATGCTGCGAAGAATTTGTAAAGAGCGGACCTTATTACAAGGGGCCGCTTTAGAGGCCGCTTAGGTAATTGAGTTTTTCCACAGCTTCTAAAGATTTTCCCCCCTATACCTTAGTAAGTTACTATTATCACAAATGGGTTGACAACAATATTATGGAGCAAATCAATACAGAGATCCATCGGCAACTCCGAAAAGAAATGGGTCGAAATGAGAATCCGAGTGCAGGGATTATCGATAGCCAAACCGTTAAGGGGACACCGGAATCGGCCCGGGAATCAGGGTTCGACGGGGGTAAGTTGATTAAGGGTCGGAAGCGACATATTGTAGTAGATACAATAGGTTATCTTATTGTTGCCCTGGTTCATGCGGCCAATATCTACGATGGTCATGCGGCTCGCCAAGTCTTGACTGCCTTATTTTCAATCGTGGATACCGTCAAAAAAATCTGGGCGGACGGTGGTTATAGAGGTGAAGAGTTTATTCAATGGGTCAAAGAGCAATTTGACTGTGTACTGGAAGTCGTTGAGAAGAAAAAAACCGGCGAAGGTTTTCAAGTGTTACCTCGACGCTGGGTCGTGGAACGAACCTTTGCCTGGCTTGGTCGATCCCGACGGTTGAGCAAAGACTACGAGCGGAAACCTACATCGAGTACCGGTCATGTTTATATGGCCTCAATTCGACTCATGCTGCGAAGAATTTGTAAAGAGCGGACCTTATTACAAGGGGCCGCTTTAGAGGCCGCTTAGGTAATTGAGTTTTTCCACAGCTTCTTAAGGCGATAGATTATTTGCTTGGCGAGAAATATCCAACTTATATTGATTTTCAAGACAGTGACTATTATTTAAGGAATAAAGAGCAATATCCAAATGTTTCTTTTACCGCCTTTTTTGATGAGCCTTTTTATAAAGGAAACAAATATAATCCTGCGACAAAAATAATTAGTTTCACCACGAACAAAAATATTGATGGAAAATCGGAAAATATTCTCCATTATTTTCGGGAGAATAGTGGTAAGAAAATCTTTCTATCAAATGAAGATCGAGAAAAATGCCAGTTCATCCTTATTGACGCAACCCGCGATATTGGTAGACAACTAAGTTACTTTAGTCAATATAGCGTCCTGAGTAAGATGGCAAAAAAGATGCACGCTGTTATGTGCGTGCAAGTCAAAGATAGGCTAAATGAGCATTTTATAAACATAAAAGATACTTTTCAGTCAGTACCAGAATAAAAATATTTTTATGAAAGATTGCAATCGGCTTTTCATAATAATATATATGGTTTTGAGCACAAACTTGAAATTGATTTATCAGCTTATGATCCAAATAACTATTTTCACTCGCTCAAAATCATTGCAATGGAAGGTGATGATGTCCGTTCGTTCACCGAGTTTGGTACTGGTGAACAACAAATTTTACTTATGTCTTTTATAAAGGCATATGCCGAAACGTTTAAGGGCGAGAACTTTATTCTTGGTATCGAGGAACCCGAAGCGCACCTCCATCCGATTGCACAAAGATGGCTATCGATAAATCTATCAGATATTGCTAAAAGTGGCGTTCAAGTAATTATAACCACTCATTCACCTGAATTTTTGGACATTGAAAATCTGGAAGGATTTGTCAAAGTTTACAGAGAGGATAAGATTACAAAAGCCAAACAACATACGTCAGAGACATTAGCAAAATCTTGCATTGATCTTAATGCGCATCCCAATAAAACAAAAACAGATTCAATACTTCCATTTTATAAATCTAAGACTTTTTATGATCAACTAAGAGGATTCTTTGGAAGAAAGATTATCTTAGTAGAAGGAGAGACTGAATTTTTTGCTCTGCCAAATTACTTCAAAAATTGCGGCTATGATCTTGTAAGGGATGGGATAGAAATTGTGAACTGTAGGGGAAAAACTCAAATCACAAGAAATTACAGACTATTTAAATCTTTTGGTTATGAGTGTTTTTGTATTTTTGATGCTGACACAAAAAATGGTCAAAATACTGATTTTGCTGATACTTTTAGTTTTGATGAGGATTCAATATGCTTTGATAAAAAAGAAAAGGGGTATCCATTTGAGTGCGGAAGGCACTACCCGTTGTAGGCGCGCCAAGGGTGAGGGATCGGGGTTAGGGCTGCTGTGAGGGAGGTCGCCCGAACCCGGTGGCTGCCTCCTGGGGGTAGAGGTGGCTTGCTCTTGGGTACGGAATTGACCACCAGCGAATGGTACGAAACGGGTCCAACCTGAACACCCTGCTCCAGAAGCCGGCGGAAGAGAAGTCCGCGGAACTCTGACTGTCGCCGGTTGAAGCGGAACGCGAACTCGTCGAGGTAGGCCTGAAGAGGATCTCCCTCCACCGCACCTTGATGGGTGCCCAGCAGCCATCGCTGGGCGAGGCTGGCGATCCGATGCACACCCGGGAGGAGCACATGAGCGTGCACGCCAGAGCGGGCGACGTTGACCGGGCCGTGGACGTAGTCGGACCCGACCGCTGGGGGGTACGACTTCAACCCATCGGTCACCACCGTCGAGCCTGGCTC
>JAKLDG010000005.1 GCA_022703645.1 Patescibacteria group bacterium
CGCTCTTTTACTATTCTTATTTGCATTTTGTCCAATATTCTCAACAATTTGAACAGCTTTAATTTTAACAGAATCTATATTATTTGTCTCTTCTATTTCTTGAATCATCTGGTTTCTCAGATGACGATTTTTAGTCGCAAAATAATCAATTTGATATGTGTTTTGTATCCATGAATAAGCAATCAATCCAGTTGAAAGTAAGCTTAAAAGCAACAATATTTTTAATCGCAAATTTTTCATAATCTGATTAATAATTTACACACCAAACTGAATAATCGTCCAGCAATTGATAGTTCAGGTTTTTCTTGTCTGTTGCTTTTAAGTCTCCAAGCGGAATTTGAAAAGTCTTTTTATCTGATTTCCGAATCACATTTGCTATTAATCCGAAATGCTCCTCATATTTATCATCAATTGATTTTAAATCGTAAATATCCGTGTATGAAGGATTAGTCTTCTTTAATTGTTCATATTCCTTTTTACTCCCAGGCCCTAAAACATAAAATTCTTCCCAGTTAAAATCCTCAATTCCCGTTAACTCTACAGGAAAATCAAGTTTACTGTTAAGGAAATCTTTATAAATCAATAGAGTGTCCGAGTTTTTATAAAAATCCTCTAATCCTTTTGGAAATATACTTTCAATCCTTGCTATCTGTTTTTTTATATCCTTATCCATGTTTCGAAGATGTCTTTTTAAAATTCTGACTAACGTCAAAAATTGTAATTGGGAATCAATGAGTTACCAATTCCAATCTCTTCCGGTTTGATGTCAAATTTAGCCATTTGTTTCATAATTCTTTTGGCCAATCCCATCTTTCTTTTCTGATCAAGAAACAAGTATTCAGTTGGCGGACTGTAAGGTGCTTTTTTACTAACCATTGTCCAAATGATAACACCTAATTTTCGCGCTGTTGCACTTACCGCAGCTTGTCGACCTTTACGATATGCAACTCTTTTAAAGAAATCTGAAAGATGAGTATCCTTTAAGTTGCCGATTGCATTGGCTGCTTGTCTTAGTGCTATTTTTAAGCGATTACTCCCTTTGGGGATTCGACTGCTGAGCACTTTGCCTCCGGATATTTTGTTATTCGGGGCAAGTCTTGCCCATGAAACAAAATGCTTGGATGTGTCAAATTTTTTAAAGCCGTCTGGACCAATTTCACTCATAATGGCAAGCACTGTTGCATGACTTAATCCTTCGATTGCCATTAAATCAACCCCACCAAAATATTTAAAGGCTACCTGATTGAAATTTTTTATTGATACAGCATTTTTGTTTAGTCTTTTATATGGCTTATCGGTTGTTTTTAGTTTACTCTTTTCTGGTGTTTTCTTTAGTTCTTCATTCACAAACTTCGCTATTTCTTTATCACAAGCCTCAATCTGTTTTTGAAAAAATTGATACGCCTGCAACTCTTGCTTTAGTCCAAATAAGAAATCTTCCCGATTATTGGCATGAAGCGCTTTTGCTATTTCTTCTTTCGATTTGCGGCAATTATAATGACGATGATTGGATAATGACTCCGGGTCAAGATTCCCTTTGCAAATATCTTCGATTATTGCTAATCCGGTAATTCCGCAAACATCTTTCACTACAACATCTAAACGGAAATTTAGAAACTTCAAAAACTTTTGCATCCTTCGGGATGCTCCAGATGCCGATGAAATCAGATTGTTCCTTTGTCGACAGTAAGTGCGTAGTTTTTCGGTGGTCTCATCGGGTAAAAAGCTACTTGTCAATAATCCCAATGCGTGCAACTTCTGAATGTATTGACAGTCTTTAACATCGGTCTTTTTCCCTTTTGCATGCTTAGTGAATTTCCCATTACACAATATAACATCAATACCATGCTTCATAAGTTCGGCATATAGATTTTGCCAATAATCCCCGGTTGATTCCATGGCTACTGATGTAATACCATAAGATAATAGCCATAAACATAGAGCCGTCAAATCTTCTGCATAAACACCAAACTCTTTGACATCTTCTAACGATTGTCCTACTGCTACAAAATGCGACCGACTTCCAATATCAATTCCTGCAGCATTGTGATTAATAATGTCCAATTCCATTTTCTTTTTCCTTGTTGTCATAATAAATCATGTTTTTGTTTTTAAAATGACTCTAAGGAAATGTATCTTTGATACTGAATATTATTCTGAACGGGGTCTTCGCTTTAGCGAGCCACCACTGAAATTATCTACAAGCCTCGGAATCTAAACTTCTGAGGCTTTTACATCTCAACCAGAATGACGCACGGACTATTATGTACCACTGCAAGAAACGGCCTTTCATAGAGTCGCTTCAAATTTAGCGGAATTTTCAATCGAAGTGACGCTCTCGTTAGCGATAGTAATTAATCGGCTACTCTGATGTGGGGAATGCCACCTAACGGAAGGTGGTATAAAAAGTTGCCGGATTTTGCTTACTCACTTGTCACCCGTTAAAAGGGCGGGAGAGTGCTGGAAGCTTTGCACACCTGTAATCCCGGCAATTTTTTATAACACATGTTGTGTGTATGTGCCTTGTTTTTTTGTCTTTTTAATCTCAAGTTTTCTCTTAGCAATAAATTCACTAAGTTCCTTCTCCTGCTTTTCAGTCAGGGGTTTACTTT
>JAKLDG010000006.1 GCA_022703645.1 Patescibacteria group bacterium
AATACCCGGCCGATTTGCTCCGGATCGGGTGGCCGATTTGAATCGGAATCGGTGGCCGGTTTGACCCGGAATAATCAATTACCATCATTAAAGACATGGCTTAAGCTGTATAATAACCCTAAAAGGATTGGTAAGGCTTTACTCAACACTTTGGGTAATGTTAATGATGACACAGCGAAAGAAGCAGATTTTCTTAAGCTGTTAAATGAAGAAGCTGGAAAGATGCAAAAGAATGGTGAAAAATATAAAGCCGAATTGGGAAAAATACCGCCGGATGAAAGACAAAAAATGTTTGAAGACAGCAAAAGAAAGCTTGAAGAGTATAAAGAACTTGTCATCAATGATTTTGTAAATGAACCAACCAAAAAAGAGGGGATAGAATTCATAAAAAATATGCCAAAACCGGAATTAATTTTTTTTATGCGTGTGCTGGTACCCTGTTTCAGTCTTTACGGTATATATCCAGTTGATCTTCTCAGACAGGCTCAAAATGGCGATGATGATGCATTAGAAAAAATCATAAGATTGGATAAATCTATTATTTTTGAACCCAAGATAAGTGAAATAATTCATCAAGCACAGGTACTGAAAAAGCAAGATAGAATGTCCATGATAAAAAAGGCATTTACAAGCTCACCAATAGTAAAAATGAAAATGAGAGCGATAAAGTTTTATTTTGGAGGTCTTATCTCCTACTTATCCATGGCTGCAAAACAAAAAATCACAGCAGCGGATATATGGCGATTATATGATGCGGTTTCTCTCGATATGAATGGTGATATTGATCAAGATTTTTCTGACATGACCGAAGAGACATTTGCAAAAGAAATTCAGAATGCCCGTAAGCAGTGGCATATCATCCCTTTACCGGAAAGAAAATAATTCAAATTCTTTCCGGTTCCTCCCTTTCCATTTCGAGTAAATTTCCTTCCAATGGAAGTGAAATTACAAACAAGTAAAAATCAAAATAGCGCTATGCTTAGCGCGCCCGATAGTGAGGGCGCGAGCAAGCAAGCGCGTGTATGTATGAGTGCGGATGCTGGTGCTAGCGAACTCGCATCAAATAGAGTCGATACATTATCCCGCATTATAAAAAGTGAACAGGAAGAGAAAAAGCATCAATTGAGATTATCTAAAAATCAAAAAGTGAGGTTTAGAAAAAATAGGCTATGGGACAGAAAACAAAAAAATGGACCGGTTATAAAGATCGATCCAAAGGACTACCAACAGAATGGGTAAATTTTGTTAGCCAGTGGCCGTGGAGTTGGTTTTGTCATTTTACATATAGGGATAATCCCTTTACGGATGAAATGATACACCCTGAGGCTGCTGTAAAAATTCACGATAAGTTAATTCACATTTTAAACAGAGAAATCTTTGGTTCAAGATATTGGAACAGACCGAATGACGGCGTCATCTGGATCAGAGCAAGAGAAGAGCAATATCGTGGTGCGATACATTTTCACGATCTTATAGGCAGAGTGCCGGAGTGGATAAACAGGCTAAAATATATGGACTTGCATAACAAGATGGGAGGTTACGCAAGGATTCATCCGTATAAAGGAAAAGGATACGGTGCTGAAGAATATCTTACTAAATCAGCATACGCATTCAAGAAGGGCGATATAGATGTTGGCGGGCCGTTGAAGTATGTTCAAGATGGTAGCCCTTTACTTCAGAATTCTTTGTTAGCATAGGCAACAGAGGAAAGGCCTTATTGATAGTACATGGGGAATAATCCCGTTGCTTGAATCATTATAGTGTCTTAAACATAGAATATATAAAGTGTTGTATTGATTAGTATTATTGGATTTACCCGTGACAAGGTAAGGTTATGGCAGAGAATCAGATAATTGATAAGGGTTTTTGGGATATTGCGGACTTGTCCAGCTATCTTAAAGTGTCCTAGACTATACTTGAGTTTACAGTAGTCAGTTTTACTCCCGGATTGTTCGCAGGTTTTTAAGCTGCTACCAAATCATTCAAATTTTTCTCGGCATAAAATCTCTTGCCGTCAATGAAAGTCTGCATCGGGGTATTGCCTTGACAGCGTTTCCCTTGGTGCGTCCGCTCATTGTTGTAAAAGACTATATAGCCATCCAGATCAGTTTGCAAGGTTTCCAGATCACTATAAATCTTCTTGCGAAAAGCTATCCGGTAAAACTCATTCAGAATAGTCTGATGAAACCGCTCGCAAATCCCATTGGTCTGCGGACTTCTGACTTTTGTCTTCGTATGCTCAATCTCGTTGAGCTGCAAATAAAGCTGATAAGGATGTCTATCCGGTGAACCGCAATACTCCGTTCCCCGATCTGTGAGCACCCGTAAGACAGGGATGTTTTGTTGTTCAAAGAACGGAATTACCCGATCATTCAACGTATCAGCTGCCGTTACAGGAATCTTGGCTGTATAGACTTTGGCAAAAGCAACTGATGAATAGGTATCCACAACCGTCTGCTGGTATATTCTCCCGACACCCTTTAAATAGCCCACATAAAAAGTATCCTGACTGATCAAATAGCCCGGATGTACCGTCTCAATTTCATTGGGGTG
>JAKLDG010000007.1 GCA_022703645.1 Patescibacteria group bacterium
ACTCGTTCTAAAGTACTAAAGCTCCACGGTTTTCTGCTTTCCATTATGCGTCAGTCAGTTTCTGTTGGTGGTTCAACCGCCCGGGACAAAAAATATCTAAAGCCTGACGGCACTAGCGGCCAAAATCAATTTTTCTTTCGTGTTTATCAAAGAAAAGGGGAGCCATGTCTCAAATGTGGCACCAAAATTGAATATCTAAAAATTGGTGGTCGCGGCACCTTCTTCTGTCCCAAATGTCAGAAATTTTAATAAAATTTTAGTCCCCCTTCTTCAAGGGGGATGCCCGTAGGGTAGGGGGTTTTGTTTTATTTCACCAGTCCCATCGGCTCATACCAGGTAAAGGCTTTTTTGCAAACAGGACAAGTCATTGGCGGTTGTTTTCCAAAATGTATGTAACCGCAGTTGACACACTTCCATTCAAGTTCTGTTTCACTATCGTAAAGTGTTTTATCATCCATTTTACGGGCAATAATGATATATCTTTCTTCGTGCAATTTTTCTACTTCCTTTAATTTTCCAAAGAGTCTAATCGCCTCTGTTTCATTTTCTTCAATAGCGATTTTTTCAAAATCAGGATACATCGTTGTCCACTCATATTTTTCTCCCTCAGCTGCCATCTTTAAGTTTTCCACTGTACTTTTTGAAAAAGGTCCAATCTCAAGATCGCCCACAATTTTTATTTTATCGGTGATGAGTTCAAACTCCTCCTCGGCGTGAACCCGCTCATTATCCGCTGTTTCTTCAAAGACCCTGGCTATCCATTCCATATTTTCCTTTCTCGCCATTTTGGCAAAGGTGGTGTATTTGTTTCTGGCCATTGATTCGCCAGCATAAGCTTTGAGGAGGTTTTCTTGAGTTTTTGTCATATACAACATTTTACCATCAATTAGTGTCTCCCTTGTCAAAGGGAGAAGCGGCGAAGCCGAGAGGGATTGAAGCACGATGGTCTTTTTTGTATAATTTAAACGAGAGTTTTTATTAATTAAAAATAAATATGAAAGGTTTTGTAGATTTTATTCGTGAGCAAGGTGTTATTGGTTTAGCCGTCGGTTTCCTTCTCGGCGGTGCTGTTTCCAAGTTTGTCACCGCTTTTATCACCGACCTAATCAATCCCATTTTAGGCGTAATTTTGGGTATGGCCAGCGGTCTTAAAGAAGCTTATTTTACCATCGGTACGGTCAAATTTATGTATGGAGATTTTATTTCTTCTTTTATCGATTTTATTGTCATCGCTCTCGTTGTCTATTTTGGAGTCAAGGCCCTAAAGCTTGATCGTCTCGACAAAAAGAAGTCCTAATACAAAAAATTATTAGTGTTACAATTCAAACCGAATGAATTGCAACTGTCACAGTACCGCCAAGTGTAAGATGCTTGGTGGTCTCGAACAAAAAATTATGGAAGTGCTTTGGTCTAGTTCGGACCCTCTCAAACCTTCTGAGGTTTTGGCGAGGGTCAACAATGGTCATGCCTATACCACCATCATGACGGTTCTAAAAAGAATGGCCGACAAAAAACTTATCAAAAGAAAATTAAAGGGCAATACCTATCAATATCAAGCTCTTCAAAGCAAGTCGGATTTTGCTGCTTTAGCTCTTGAAGATCTTTTTGCCCGTCTTTTTGAGTCTTATGGTGATTCGGTCCTTCCTGCTTTCAAAAAATTCGCCAAAAAATACAATATAAAATAACACCTTGACTTAATCCTTATAAACTACTACACTTGTAGTAATTAATCATTTACTCTTCAAATGACCAAAGACAAAAAATGTACCTGTGGTTCTGATTGTAGTTGTGGCTGTCAAGACGGCTCTGGTTGTACCTGCGGTTAAATATATGCCCCCAATGTATATCGGGGGTTTTTCTAGTAAAATAACTCTATGCTTACTTTTATATTTGGAATACTTGGAATTTGTTTTTTGTTTATTGTTCCAACCTCAGTTGGAGCTCAGTGTCCTGTCTGTATTATTACCGTTGGTGGGGGGATGCTCATTGCTAAAAAACTTGGGATTGATGATTTTCTGGTTTCCATTTGGATTTCGGCCTTAAATACCGCTATCGCTTTTTGGCTCGCTCCAAAAATTAAAATTAAACTGCTCAAAAATGGACATGTCCTTGCTCTTTTGTTGTTCGCTACCACTCTTTTGTATTTTCAGTTTACTGACCAAATCGGTGCCACCACCAATAGTCTTTTAGGTCTTGATAAAATTGTTTTTGGTCAGCTTATTGGTCTGATTGCCATGACTCTCGGTAGCCATTTGTATTTATTTTTGAAAAAACGCAACGGTGGCAAGACCATTTTTCCCTACGCCAGGGTTGTTTTTCCTGTTTCCCTAGTTCTCCTCGCCACCTTAATTTTCAAATTAATTTTTAAACTATAATTTCCTCAAAAAAAGTCCCCTTTCTTCAAGGGGGATGCCCAAAGGGCAGGGGGTTTGTTACAATATCCCATGACCAAAAATCTTGACCTAGAAAAATTCATGGATAAAA
>JAKLDG010000008.1 GCA_022703645.1 Patescibacteria group bacterium
TCTTCCCGTATCACCTCCGTTGTCAAAAGTGGCTACAATTGATTTAATTTCAGTAAAACCACCCAGGACTAAAGCTTCATTGATAACTGGCATCCCCGTGCCTCCCCCTATCGTCACAATCTTAGTTTTTTTGTGCATTCATCTATTATAAACTACTTATCTACTCATCTACTCAACTATTTATCTATTTATCTACTCAACTATTTATCTACTTATCTATTAATCTGCTAAACTATTTCCATGTTGGCTCTCATCAAAGAAATTAGAGATGTCTTAAAGTGGCAGGAGCTTCTCTGGCAAATGGTGGGCAGGGAAGTCAAGACTCGCTACAAGCAGTCAGTTCTTGGCTATTTTTGGGTTATTTTAAATCCTACCGCTCAAATGCTCGTCATGTCTTTTGCTTTTTCTATTATTATGAGAATTCCAACGAATGCCGCCGGCAATGTTCCTTATTCCATTTTTCTCTTTGTCGCCCTCCTTCCCTGGAATTTGTTTTCCAATTCTCTTTCCTCCGCCTCGGCCTCCCTCGTTTCTTCCTCCTCCTTGATTACTAAAGTCTATTTTCCGCGTAGTATTTTAGTTATTGCCACAATCCTCGCTAAAATAGTTGATTTTCTCTTTGCCAATATAGTTCTTATTATTTATATGATTGCCTACCGCATGCCTGTCAACCTCAATCTTCTCTGGGTTATTCCTATCTTTTTTATTCAGCAAATTTTTACCCTAGGTTTGGCACTTTTCTTCGCTGCCTCAAATTTGATCTATAGAGATATTCAATATCTTCTAAGTCTCGGACTGCTCCTGTGGATGTATCTCACCCCGGTTATTTATCCCGCTGATCTAGTCCCCGCCAAATATAAGATAATTTTTCAGTTAAATCCCATGGCTGTCATCATTAATGCCTACAGGCAAACAATTCTCGGCAATGGCACGCCAAATTACACCTCTCTTCTCATTGCCTTCCTTCTTTCCTTTGTTGTCCTGCTCCTCGGCCTCTCTTATTTTAAATCCCGCGAAAAACTCTTTGCGGACAACATCTAACGTCATTGCGAGGAACGGTTACAACTGTGACGAAGCAATCTTAATTTTCTGACAACTAGTTGAAAAACTATGGGTTTTTTATTTTAAAGCAATAATTCCATATTTATAAGCAATAAATATTACAATCTCTTACTCAGATATATTTAAAAACTGCTAAACTAAATAATAATGAAAAATAAATCTCCAACAAATTACGCTTTTATCGACAGTCAAAACTTAAATCTCGGTGTTAAAAGTCAGGGATGGAAATTAGATTGGCGTAAATTCAGGCAATATCTAAACAATAAATATAACATCAAAAAAGCCTATCTTTTTATTGGTCAGCTAGCCGGTAACGAATCACTTTATACTTTTCTCCAAGAATGCGGTTATATTCTTGTCTTTAAACCCACTTTAGAGCATAAAGTCGAAGATAAAGTTATTATCAAGGGAAACGTCGATGCCGAACTCGTCCTTCATACTATGATTCATTATAAGCATTACCAACAGGCTATCATCGTCAGCGGTGATGGTGATTTTCACTGCTTAGTTGAGTATCTCCATAATCGCCACAAATTACTTCGTATTCTGGCCCCAAATAAACATTATTCAAAACTACTTCACGAATATAACGAATTAGTAGTCAGAATCGACTTACTCAAAACAAATTTACAATTGGATGAAAAAACAAAAAAGACCAAGATCAGCGTTCGGTCGAAACCTTAGGCTGCTTAGCTTGGTCATCGTGATAAATTATTATATAAAATAAACCTATACATGTCAACCAAAAGAGACATCTAAAAAATCTTCGACGACAATACCTAAGTCATTATTTTCATCACTCGCAGTTAGTTCCATTCTGGAACATACTGATCCTTTGGTCTTTTTAGGATATGTACAATTTGTACCCACTCTTTATTTAATTCTGGATCCTCAATTTCCTGGACTCTTTCATAACCTACCTTTGCTAACCAGCGTTTGAACGGTTCGGCTTTTGGTGAGGGAATAGATTGAATAATACGAAATATACCCTCAGTATTGGCACAATCAGTGGTATATTTTTTTCCATCAGATGCTTCTAATTTCAGTTTGTGACAAAATGTCACGACCTGATTACTTTCTTCAATCATTCTTTGTTTTAATTTTCGCCAATAAGCACCACTATCAATACTACTAGTCAATGCTCCACATATATCAGCAACCGAAAACCACCATTCGTTTAAATAAATTACTCTTCTAATCTTTTTCCCTTTAAAAATTGCCAAATGGTTATTATTCATACAAAAATAATACAAGGATATTTTATCTTGTCAATAACCAAAACCGAAGAAAAACCGAAAGTCACTAAGTTAGAAAATTTATTTC
>JAKLDG010000009.1 GCA_022703645.1 Patescibacteria group bacterium
AGCCTGTCTTGATCTGTACACAGAATATATTGGCTACGAACCGCATCTGGAATCCGTCCAGGAATCCGCCAGCCAGAACAATACGGAAAACAACTGGTACATCTATCATTCAGATCATCTGGGCAGCAGCAGCTTCCTCACCGATGCCAATGGAGATCCCACCCAGCATTTGCAGTATTTGCCTTTCGGCGAAAACTTCATAGAGCAAAGAGTCACCACCGATTACTACACCCCCTACACCTTCTCGGCCAAAGAACGCGACCCCGAAACTGGTTATTCGTATTTTGGCGCCCGCTACTACGATCCGAATGTAAGTGTTTGGCTATCTGTGGATCCGCTATCTGATAAGTATCCCAGTATGAGTGCGTTTATGTATTGCGCGGGGAATCCTGTGGTGTTGGTTGATCCAGATGGGAGGTATTTTGTTGGAATATTTGGTCAAAAAGTTCATGTACGTCAAACAAAAAATGGAGCTATTAAAGTAGGGATTTTCGCCGGTAGAGATCTTAGAAGGATGGCTCGTTGGATAAATAATTCTGGAAGCAATACAGCAAAAAGCGATTTTCTGGCCACCGCAGAAAATCCGACCAAAGTACATTTCAAAATCACAAATAAAGAAATCAGCAATAATCTATTAGGTCTTCATCAAGCACATGATGCAGATGGAAAAAGATTAGAATGGGATTCTCAACAATCTAAGTTTAAAGGGAATCCAGCCTATATAACAGATAATTCTGGTAAACTATATTATAAAGAAGCTACAATCACAATATTTTCTGGTAACACCGGAAAGAGTTTGCAAAGCATAAAGAATGATTACTCAGATCAACTACTTACTAGAAAAGAGGCTTGTGTGTCAATCATGACTCATGAAGAAGATCATAATAACAATCAGCATACTATTCATTCAATCAAAGCTAGCCAAGAAGGGCAAAAAAAGATAAATCTATGGTATGATGTTGAAAGAACTGCATACGATAAGAATATCAAAGTATTTGACGAAATTAAAAATGCAAGATAATGAGGACAGTAAAAACTATTGGAAGGTATTTCTGGATGACACTTATTTTTTTTATTTCATGCCACACAACCTTCGAATTTTCTAACGAAAAGAAAATACAACTGTGTTCTGGTATTATGTATGATCAAGACACTATGTATTTAAACAACAAAACAGTATTATTTCTTGCAGATATCTTAAACCAATCAATACCTGATACTATTTTCAAGACAAAATTCGGAATTAGCGATTATGGTGGGCCAAGTAAATTCTTTATTTTTGACTTAACTGATACTTGCAACAACACTTTCAGTTCAAATGGACGAATTTTTTTTATTAACCATCATGTCTATCATTTTGCACCATTTGATATGCCATTTTCCTATAGCCATATTGCCTATTTTGATGATGGAGAAATAAAGGTTTTTCGTTCCATTAATTGTCCTGAAAGAGGAAATACTATTGATGAAGTTATACATTATCTTGAAAGAGAACTTGTTGATAATTCAAAAAAGATCGAAATATTGTTTAGAGTAAAACACTACAGAAGCTATGGTAAATATTTAATGATTGACCCACAATCAGCAATTAACTGCTATTAGGTTTTTAAATTTCTTTGAAGATGAAGTCAGGCAGTAAAAAAACTTAAAGACCCAAATAATAGTTATTTGGTTTCATTTCCAATGGGATCTGCTTTTCTCCAATAACCTAATAGGATCTGAACTTGCTAACAAAAACCACTGAACAATTGTTATAAGGCAAATTTATTCCCCATTTCATTTTAAAACTTTCAATATATTGAATATATGTATGACTAACCTTGATGTCTAACATTTTTCTCTGATTTTTTAATAAAGGATTTGATCGTGTCAAAGGGTCTTTTCCCCAAATTCCGATATCCCCTGTGAGGCCTTTCAAAATTGTAGTGTTCTAGCCAGACATCAAGGTCTTCCTGAAGTTCTTCTACACTGATATACATTTTTTTACGAAAGGCGGTTGCAATAAAATCCTCTTTGATGGTTCGGTTGAATCGTTCCACAAAGCCGTTGGTTTGCGGATGTCTGACCTGGGTGGTTCTGTGGCCGATATCATTGAGCTGCAAGAACAGTTCATAGGGATGTGCGTCAGTTCCGCAAAACTCTCTGCCGTTATCGGT